>CAKZOD010000070.1 GCA_937136055.1 uncultured Oceanospirillaceae bacterium
CCATTATCTTGCTCATAATTACACCTGTTGAATAGGTTATAGATTATGAGCAGTTACACAATTATTTTTACATCCTCGAAAAAAGCGCTTTTTTCATCAAAACAAAAAGCGCTTTTTCTAACACTAGTCGATTACTTGCGACCAGGGATTGTAGCAAAACGCTTGTTGAAGCGATCGATACGGCCACCAGAAGTAGCATCTTTCTGCTTACCAGTGTAGAAAGGGTGGCACTGGCTACATACATCAACGTGTAAATCTTTACAAAGTGTAGAGCGAGTTTCCATTTTGTTTCCGCAAGAGCAGTTTACAGCGATTGCGTCGTACTTAGGATGGATATCATTTTTCATGGGAGAAACCTTTTAGGTTTTGCGCCGCCACTTGATCTATCGCCAAGCACCGCACAGAAATTAACTTATTAACAAGCACACTGTACAAATATTTGCGCCAACCAAAACAAAAATAATGTATTTGATCTAGCAAACAAATCACACAATATACTCAAAAACTATTTAGCCCTATTCGAACTAGGCGCGCATTATACGGACAGAAAACACTCGACGCAAGTGCTTTACTCCTCGCTACCACCCTTATCCACAAACACCTAGCACCACAAAATAATAGAGAAACAACTGCCAAAAAAATCCTATAAATAGCTCTTTAAACTAAATTGGTGCTGATACAAACCTACTATCAGCACTACATGGCTAGTCTTCATTCAGCCATCACCTCTTCAACGTCTTCAACGTCTTCACCTTAGTAAAATAAAGCCCACAAAAGCTGCTTCCAATAGTGCCACTCATAAACACTACCAAAAATTAAAAATAGCAGTAATAAACCAGGGCCTATGGTGTAAATGGTTTGGCTCAGCAGTTCTTTAAAAACAAGTTTTTTCGGCTTCAATGAGACTTTTTTTGCATTTAACACATGAGTTTTTTGCATCACTTACCTCCATCCCTGAATCGCTATTCGTATTTATTGACGAAGGAACATGCGATTAAACCCCAAACGCCTTTTATGCCCTCGGGTACTGGCGTACTGGATTTTTCGTGATTGAGGCAATGCTTACAGGCGGGCTGGTTGCCCGGCGAAAAGCATTAACAAAGATCACGAAATATCCTGTACGCCCCGTAGGGTGGACAACTAAGGGGCCATCTCCTTTGTCAAAACACTTGTAAAGGACTGGCCATTCACTGCGTATTTTTTCGCGGATCTGGCCCCTTAGTTATCCACAGAGAAGATTTGGGGACTTGATCGCATGTTCCCTCAAACTACCCGCAAGAGCGCGTTAATGTTTAATAAAATCAGACCACGCACGCATCAATTGCCCGAAATCTTCCAACCCGCTACTAGCACTTAACCCAGCAGAAGTCTCGGCAAGCTCATCATCGTCATCAAATTCGCCGCCAGCACTGAATTCATCGTCTAAATAGTCAGCCAATTCATTGGCGTGACCATAATGCTCTTCTTTTTGCATTAACGCATTAGCCTGAACAACTGCCTGATCTCGCGTCAGCTGTAAACTAAACTCTCGCCCCTGCAATTGATATTGCCATCGACTGCCTGCCAGAAGCTGCGAAACAGCCTCAATAACTTGAGCTACCTGGCTGACATTTCGCTCACCCATTTCAATACTCAGCCAATGCCCAAATGCTTCTGCCTCCATATTTAAAGCTGCAATTGGCTGATCAATATCATCGCGTTTAAAGCTATACTCCACTATCAGCTCCGCATAGCTCACTAAGCTCGGTACTGTTTACGTATAGCTCGACGATTTCTGCCAAGTACTGCTGATCGATCTCGTCAAATCTTGACGTAATCGGGCTATCAATATCTAACACTGCTACCACTTTACCTTGATTAAAAACAGGCAATACAATCTCTGAGTTTGACGCTGCATCGCAGGCAATATGCCCTTCAAACTGGTGCACATCAGCAACCCTTTGAATCTCACCTGTTGATACTGCTGTGCCGCAAACACCTTTACCAATGGCTATGCGTACACAAGCCACCTGTCCTTGAAAAGGCCCCAGCACCAATTCGTTATTTCTAACAAAATAAAAACCAGCCCAGTTAAGCTTCTCCAAGCTATTAAACAAAAGAGCGCTGAGATTAGCTGCGTTGGCTATGTAATCACTTTCACTTTCGATAAGCGCTTTCGCCTGCTTCACTAAAAGCTGATAATCTTGTTCTTTACTCACTGTTTCTCTCTCAAATTAATCGTTATAAATCATTAATGTCATTAGTTGTTTGGTACCTCTTAGAGGTTACATACCCCTCCATAGCACCGACTTGCTCATCTAAGCGGCGCAGCCTATCACGAATATCCTGTAAACGACTGCTCACCGGCTTACTATAGTTAAACACTTTTGCCTTAGCTTCAGAATAACTGCTATTGCTTTTTTCAGAATAACTTCGATATTGCTGATCATCACGCTTTTTCATCATGAAGATTGCTATCACATAGCCTATCAGCGCCAACTGAAAGGTAAAGATCACCAAGCTGATAAAAACCAATCTCGCCACCCAATAAGGCACATCAAAGTAATCTGCAAACCCTGCGCATACCCCTGCTATTTTACCTTCACGGGCGTTGCGATATAAATTACGTTGGTAGCCATTGTGCTTGTTCGGCCTATTTGGATCTGAGTGCTTTTCTCTGTATTTACATCCCATCTCTTTATACTCCTTGCCATTAGTGATTGCGATTACGCCAGCCTGTATGCTGCTCATCCAATATGGCTTCTAAATTATTGATTCGGTCTGTTAACTTTTCAACACTGTGCGTCATTTCTTCAACCGCTTGTAGATCTTCTTCTGACAGCCCCTGTTTCGCTCGGCTATTACTCCAGTAGTGAAGTATTAGCCACAAGGGCGCAACGATGACTAAAAAGACGACCAGCGGAACAAAAATAAATACTGTTGCCGACATAGCTCCCCCAATTATTTATCTTGGATCTTTGATTTAAGTTCGGCTAATTCTTGTTCAATTTCATCATTTATTGCAAGATCCGCAATCTCGTCAGACAAAGTCTGATTACCCAAACCCATATCAAAAGATTCCACTTCTGCTTCAATTTCTTCTAAACGCTGCTCATATTGTTCGAACTTATCAAACGCCTTGTTCAATGTTTCTCGGTTGGTACGCTTGCGCACTTCAAGACGTGAACGTCCTGTTTGCTCTCTCACTAACAATTCTTTTTGCTTCGCTCGGGCTGAATCAAGCTTTGATTGCAATTGACCAATTTCATTACTTAATAAATTGATTTGCTCATCAATGAAGGAGAGTTCAGAATTCCCAGCATCTACCGCTTCTTGAGCACGACGCTTTTCAATCAGCGCACCTTTAGCAAGGTCTTCTCTACCTTTGCTAATCGCCAACTCTGTTTTATCCAACCAGCTTTTAGCTTCTGCTTCCAACGCTTTTACTCTGCGCTGTAGCTCTTTTTTATCAGCAATGATTTTTGCAGAAGTCGTTCTTACTTCTACCAAAGTGTCTTCCATTTCCTGAATCATCAAGCGGATCATTTTCTTAGGATCTTCGGCTCTATCTAGAATAGAAGTAATGTTTGCATTAACGATATCTTGAAAACGTGAAAATATACCCATGATTTTTCTTCCTCTTTTTAAACAATCTTCAAGCTCACACACTTAATAATGTATTCGCTTTTCTTACTACGAACATAGCGATTAGTGTGCCAACTTTTTTCTAAACCAATAACTGCCTGTTTATAAACAACTTATTAAAAATCTCAAAACATAACAGCCAAACCCAATAAAACTTTTTAATCATTTAGTGGTTAATTTTCTCACCAAGTGGTTAAATAAACCAATGGATAGACAAATAATTTTAGGTGAATCTCTTTTGCTCACACAAGCGCTAGAGCATTTAAGCTTTATCGCACCTCTCAACAAGCCAGTACTTATTGCAGGCGAGCGCGGCACAGGCAAAGAGCTTATTGCAGAGCGTTTGCACTTCCTCTCTAAACGCTGGGAAAAGCCCTTCTTAAAAATCAACTGCGCTGCACTAAGTGAAAGCCTGCTTGAGTCTACTTTATTTGGCCATGAAGCAGGCGCTTTCACAGGCGCTGTAAAGGCAAACAAAGGCTATTTTGAACGAGCCAATGAAGGCACACTGTTTCTCGATGAGTTAGGCACCATTTCAACTCGCGTACAGGAAAAGCTTTTACGTGTTATTGAATACGGAGAGTTCGAGCGATTAGGCGGGCAGCACACAATACAAAGTGATGTGCGGATTATTGGCGCAACTAATGCTGATCTTGTTGATATGTCTCACAGCGACAGCTTTAGAGCTGACTTATTAGATCGCCTTGCATTTGATGTTATCAACCTGCCCCCTTTACGCTATCGTCGTGAGGACATCCTAATTATTGCAGAACACTTTGCCATCGCCATGAGCCGCGAACTCGATAGAGAAATATTCATGGGCTTTAGCGCTAAAGCCACCCAAACACTCCTTGACCACGATTGGCCAGGTAATATTCGAGAACTCAAAAACGTAGTGCAGCGTAGCGTTTATCGTCAACAAGACTCACTAGCTCTTGTCGAAGATATTATTCTAAACCCCTTTCAAACCCCATGGAGCAATCCAAAGCCTACCCCGCCAACTATGCAAGAAGCACCACCTGCAAACCTTGCTGCTAACAATAATCTACCAACAGCTGCCAATAAACCAATAGACCTAAAACAGCAAATTGCAGATTTTGAATGCTCTTTAATAAAAGCACACTTAACAGAGCACCATTACAATCAAAAGAACACCGCTAAATCATTAGGCATTAGCTACCATCAAATCCGTGCATATTTGAAGAAGTATCCTCATTTACTTAAATAGCAGACAAACTCCTCTTAATTCGCGTGATTTAAACCGCTGATTATTTACACATTTGATGAATTATTTTTTGCCGCTTTTACAGGTTGTCAATTGCCGCTTATCGCACGGCTTTAACTTAGGGGAAAAATAACAGCTATAATTCTTATGACGAGCTAATAACAAGTAAAATAACCACCCGCAAACAAACACATAACAAACTGTTTTTTAAGTATTTTATATTTTTATAATAAAAAGACAGAGTATCATTAACTCAAATACACTTTCTGGCCTAGTTGTTGCTATGAAATTAATATCTAACCAATTTAATAGGTATTAAATGAGCCTTTTACTCCCTCTTGATTTGACAATTAAAGCACCGCTAAGCAACTCTTTGCTCGGCCTTGCTCGGTTAATGACTGCTGTATTCAAAGGAGAAGATATTTCACCAACGGCTAGTGAGCTACTTGCAAAAGCCCAATTAGACGACAGCAATGCGTTACTCGATCTGTCTGTTGTACTGCAACTACAAGGCAATAAGGAAACGGCATTAGCCATTCAGCAAGAGGCCCTTAGCCAACAGCAAGTATTCTGCCTTCAGCCTGACAATAAAACATCGACAATAAAGCTGTTGGTGATTTATACCCACGGCGATCTAATGACGAACACTCCCGTTGAGTTCTTAGCACAAGGTGGCGGCTTTGAATTGCAAATACTGTACATTGCCGATCACTTGCCACTGCCCTCAAGCTTACCTGAGCATGATATTGCGATGGTTGCTATCAGTGAGCTAGATCGAAACCTAAATTGCTTGCCACGAGTAGAGCAGTTTATTAACACCCTCAATGTGCCTGTACTCAACCAACCTGCAAGCATTGCACGGCTCTCACGCGATACCGTAAGTCGCCGTTTACAAGGATTAGCAGGCATTGAAATGCCATTAACGGTAAGAGCAAGTTATCAGCAGCTTGTTGATTACCCGTTTTCTCAGCTGCAAGAAGCACTCAATGCTAAAACAACCTTCCCAATTATCATTCGCCCAATTGATTCACACGCCGGCAAACAACTTGCTAAAGTGAACAACCAAGCAGAGCTCGATGAATACTTACGCCACAATCCAAACGATGCGTATTTCATTGCACCATTTGTCGATTACAGTAACGATGAAGGGATGTTTAAAAAATATCGTATTATGGTTATCCAAGGAAAACCTTATATCGCCCATATGGCAATATCAGAGCACTGGATGATTCACTACTTAAACGCAGGCATGATTGAAAATGCCGAGAAACGCTTTGCCGAAGCGCAGGAAATGGGGAGGTTTGAGCAAGGTTTTGCGATTAAGCACCAGCAGGCATTTAGCACCTTAGCTGAGCATATTGGCCTTGATTATTTCGGCATCGATTGTGCACAAACTCAACAAGGTGAGCTGCTCATTTTTGAGGCTTGCGCCTCTCTCAATGTTCACTCGATGGATTGTGAAAAAACCTTCCCTTACAAAAAAGTACAAATGCAAAAGCTATTCGATGCGTTTGAACAAATGCTACAAGATAGATCTAACGCGCTTAAATCCTCTTAAAGCACTGCAAAAATCCGCACCTATTTTTATATAGGTGCCGATTGACCTCAAGGCTTCAAAACCTCTTTTTTATTTTTACGATTGGGGTAACAAGTACGACAAATCTCACAATCTAAACCAAAACAACTTCTTGCCTGGCAATGCTCACGGGCGTAATAAATAATTTGCAGGTGAATATCGTTCCAACGCTCCCTTGGAAACAATTTTTTCAAATCCATTTCTGTCTGCTGAACGTTTTTCCCCTTCGTTAAACCCCAGCGTTGAGCAAGGCGATGAATATGCGTATCGACAGCAAAAGCTGGGTGACCAAATGCTTGGCTCATCACAACTGAAGCGGTTTTATGACCGACCCCTGGCAGTTTTTCCAGATCTGCAAAATTATCTGGAACAACACCATTATGCTGCTCAACCAACATTTGAGATAACACACTAATCGCTTTTGATTTTTGTGGTGACAACCCACAAGGCTTGATAATCGCTTTAATATCTTCAACCGCTTTGGTCGCCATATCAAAGGGGTTATCAGCGAGCTCAAATAGAGCAGGTGTCACAGTGTTTACACGCGCATCCGTGCACTGCGCCGACAATAATACCGCCACCAGCAATGTATAAGCATCGGTGTGATCTAGGGGGATAGGAGGGTTGGGATAAAGCGCCTGTAGTTTCTCATCTATGTATGCAGCGCGTTCTTTTTTAAGCATATTTCGCCTGAATATTTAACACAAAAAAGTAGTGTAGCACATTCAGGTTTTAATCAAATGTCTATACTGCAAGAGGGCTCACAATACACTTTTCCTGAAACATAACCACTTTATCCCGCCCTTCTCTTTTGGCTTTATAAAGTGCTTTATCAGCATTATCAATAAGGCTTTTTAACTCCGAAGTTTCATCACTCATGATCACGCCAATGCTTACGGTATAACTTACATCACCTTGCGCTGTAGAAACTGATTGGCTAGATAGCAATACCCGCAGCTCGTTAGCAAACTTTTCTGCTTCTCTCTCGGTCATTCTATTAAGCACTAACACAAACTCTTCTCCACCAAAGCGAGAGAATATGTCGCCTTTGCGCATTCTCTTTATGATGTTATTACTAAAGGCCTGCAGCACTTTATCACCCGAGTCATGACCGTACTTATCATTAACACCTTTAAAGTTGTCGATATCTAACATCAATAGCGCAACTCTTGATTGCTCGCGACGATTAAGCGCAAGCAACATAGGTCCAGTTTCCATTAAGTACTTGCGATTATGCACTCCCGTTAAAAAGTCCTTTACGGTTAGCCCTTCCAAATCAGAGTGATATCTACCCATACGTTTGTTGATAAATAGCAGCGATAAAATAAGCAAAATAATATTCATACATAACACTAGCGGTATCGTATACACCAAGGCCTCGCGCTCACTATCTTTCTTTTTTGCTCTGAGCAGAAAACGCTGATTGACTGAATTTAATAACTGATTCGTCATATTCATCAGCGCTAAATTAAGCTTTAGATAAGACTCAGTTTGCAGCCCTTTTACTGCGATTTTCTTGTTTTGATAATTAGAACCTCGCAAACCTGACACTCTATCAAACTCACTTTTCTCAATAGCTCGCAGCTTCTTATCATCATCCATCATTTCCTTTATCAATATATGTTCATACTCAGAAAATGGTCGATAAACGGTCTCTTCGCTTAAGTTTGATACTTTAGCTGCCTTAATTTCATTCTCAAACCCTGCATAAATAAGCGGATTCTTTTTATTCAACAATGTTTGATATTCAGAGAGGTTACGCGGGTTTAAATTAAGCAGATACTGGCGTGCAAGAAATGACATAGTATCACTTCGCATGCGGTATTTATTAAGCACGGTGACTATCCAAAACCTTTGGTTTTCAATAGCCTTAGATTGATAGGTAACTTGGTAAAAGCGGTAACCTAGGTAAGTACTAAATATAATAATCAGCACTAATACCCATTGAAAAATTTTAAAAGACAGCTGAAATGAAATCCTTTTCATAATGCATATCACCTTTAAGGAACACTCCTTTAGAACACAACAAACAAGCAATGCACCCTTAAACTTTTACGACAAACTTGATAAAAAGTAGGTAATTCAAACACAGCTCTACTCACAAGTATGCCTATTTAATACAAATAAAACCAATATTAATACCAAATTCAGCTTAAGTTTTTTATTTTCTAGCCGATAAAAGCACCCTTTGTCTTTGAAAAAGCCACCAATAGCTATTGCAAGCTAAAGTTGATTACATCGCTATTACCGAGTTCATCCACAACTGAAAGCTGAAACTTTCCTCGTTTTTTGATGTGAATATCCTGCACTTGATTAGCCGCGCTGCTCGCTATGTATTTCCCATTCAAATACCACACTCTTATCCCATCACCACCCTGTGCTAATAATTGTAACGCTAGCCCTTGCGGGGCATATTGATAAAGGCTTTTATCAGCGACCGATGTAATTTTTATCTCTTCTCTTTGCACCAATGACTGGCATGCTCCGCTCATTTTCCCTAACAGCTCTGCACGGCGTTGACGCTTAGGTAGCCATGGCTCTATAGCGACAGGCCATAGCGCGACATCCTGTTTTTGCAACGCTCCTTTATCACATCGTGGGGTCACGCGCTGCCCATAACTGTTATACCAAACTTTCTGAATCAGAGACTGCTCAGAGAGCGTCTTAGGCACTGCTCCGTCTAAAATCCATGCTTTTAGCGTGCGATGGCAGTTTTTTTGATTATTTACTTTCAGAGATGCCGCACTACCTAAAGGCCAACATATAGCTTCAGAACTTACACTTTCTGGTTGAAGCAGTGCTTTTTCTGCGCCTAGCATTTGCGATACTTTAAACAATAACGGCGCGGCAGTTTTTCTACCTGAAAGCCCTGGAGATGCGCTGCCATCAGGTCGCCCAACCCATACGCCAATACTCCATTTAGCATTAACTCCCATTGCCCAAGCTTCTCGATAGCCATAGCTAGTCCCTGTTTTCCAAGCCAGTTGCCAACGGCTATCCAGCACTGGTTGATAACCTTTTTGTAAAGGGTCTAGTGCAAGCATTTTCCAAGTAATCCAAGCTGCGCCTTCACTTAATAGATAACGCTCTACTTTATCTTCTGTAGCAGTCATGCGAGGTTTAATACTCTTCCCTGATCTTGCCAAAGCGGAATACACACCAACCAAATGCTCTAATTGAGTGCCTACTCCCCCTAAAATCAGTGAAACATTAGGTTTGGCCGCACCTGCACCATAAAGTTTTAATCCGGCTGATCGCAACTTAGCAGCAAAATACTCAGGCTGTAATTGCTCTAAAACCTGCACCGCAGGAATATTTAAAGACCTCTGCAGCGCTTGAGTAACACTTACAGGGCCATTAAAGCCACCACTGAAATTCTTTGGCCGATATGCTTTTTGATAACGCGGTGTATCTTGCAATAGTGATTGCGAGTGTATGAGCCCTTGATCAATTGCCAAGCCGTATAAGAAAGGTTTTAATGTTGATCCGGGTGAGCGCACTGCCTGCACCATATCAACATGGCCTGCACGGCTGTTGTTAAAAATGTCAGCAGAGCCTATATAGCTGCGCACCGCTCCATTTTCGTTCTCCATTACTAACACACCAACAGATAACCCTTCACCGAGCTGCGCTATATAATCAGCGACAAGTGCCTCTAGCTGTCGCTGCATCTCAATATCGATTAAGGTGCTTATTTTCTCGCAGCTATCACAGGCTTTTTTCAGCCTTCTTGCAAGTAATGGAGCGTGCATCGGGGAGCTTTGTTGGACGGAAAAAATAGGCTCGGCAAGGGCGTCTTGCACACGGCTTTTAGGCCATATCGCTAACTGTTGCATGCGCTTCAGCACTTTATCTCGTGCGCTTTTAGCATTTTGAGGGTGTCTATCGGGTCGCCAGCGACTAGGTGCCTGCGGTAAAACCGCCAGTAGTGCAGCTTCTGCATCACTGAGATAATCTAATGATTTATCAAAATAGCTAATACTGGCCGCTTGCACACCAATTAAAGTACCGCCAAAGGGAGCTAAATTTAAATAGAGATTGAGTATTTCTGCTTTCGATAAGTGCCACTCAAGCTGCATGGCTCGTAACATTTGCTGAAATTTACCTGCGAAAGTACGCGAATGCGGAGAGAGCAAACGCGCTACTTGCATGGTTAATGTTGAGCCGCCAGATACCACCTCGCCCGCTTTCAAGTTTTGCCAAGTGGCGCGCAGAATAGCGAGCGGGTTTATGCCAAAGTGTGAGTAAAACCAGCGATCTTCATAACCGAGCAACAGTTCAAGATAGCGCTGCGGTACTTGATCATTTTCAATCGGGTAACGCCACTGCTGATCGGCATTACTAAAGGCACGCAAGACTTCGCCGTTTTCTGCAAGTACTACAGTGCTAAAAGAGGCTTGTTTGGGCATCGGATACAATCGATCCAACACCCACAAGCTCACTGCACAAAGCAAAAACCCAACAACAGCACCTAGAATAACTCTCTTCATAGCGACTAATAATCGTTAACGAGGCAGCACCTTTAAACGCCCTGCATCAGCCCCCTGGTGGCGAATTTGTGGACGATACATGTCCTCTGCAAAGGTCGGTGGTATTTTGTAGTCTCCTGCAGAAACTGCTCGCACGATATAATAAATACGCTGATTGCGCTTGCGTGCAGAATCTAATGCCATGACAAATTGATCGTCTCGATATTCTTGATACTTAATCGACAAGTTATACATGATCTCTGAAATAGGCTCACCGTCTATCTCAATATCGGACTGATCATAGCTATCCATTAAATTTTGATTCTCAATTTCTAAACCTGCTGGCAGTAAATCTACAATCAGCGCATGACGTAAACGCTGCTCACTTCTCATGGTCAACTCCACCAACAGCTTATCGCCGCTAGTTAGCACATTTCCAGTGAAAGGCTCGCCATTTAAATGATAGTAGCGACGCTTCACGGTCATTTGGTTATCTAGTGCTGCAGGTTGCTGCTGTGCATAACCTGAAGCCCTTAAATTAAGATACAAGTCCTTTTCTGCTTTGTTTCTCACCATTAATCGTTGCTGAAGCTGCTCTGCACTAATCGGCAACTGTGTTTTCTCAGAGCCTTGAGTCACTTGATCACCCAGTTCGATTGAAAAATCCAAAACTCCAGATTCCACATCGCGTAGCACTCGTCCAAGCATAAACAACGCATTGCGCTCTTGGGTACTCAACCACTGGCGATTATTGAGTTCTGTGGTCAATGCAAGCAGCAATGGCAACCATCGATCAGCGGGCTGTTTTGCTTCTATCATCCAATAGCTAGCAAGTGCTAAATCTCTCACTGCACTCGCATAATAAATATTTGCTGTATTCCCAAAATCAAGAGGTCGCGATACGGCATCTAATATTGCTTCATCTGCCCGTACTTGATCCCCTGCCATCTGCAAAGCCAACCCCAATTGCAACATTGCCAGCGGGCTTTCATCGACAGACATGTCATCATACATGCGGCGCAAAATAGATAGTGGCACATTCATATGCTGTGCAAGTACTTGAGCCGCATAAGCGCGTACTGCAAATTTTGTGCGCTGATCTGTTTTTCTATCATAACTGCTAATCTTATTCGGGCTACGCAAATATACAGCCAAACGCTTCAATGCTTTGTTAAGATTATCTCGTGGCACACTATAACCTGATTGCTGCGCGCGCATTAAGAAATCAACCACATAAACACTTAACCAATACTCTTCTGGGCTGTGCTCTGACCATAAACCGAAGCCACCGCTACCACGCTGCATACTTTGCAAACGCTGAATAGCAATATCGATAGCATCACTGCGCGCTTGGGCACCTGAGCCTTTAATACCCAGCTCAGCTAATAAATCATCATCACTGTATAGCTGTGGAAACACACCACTGGTGGTTTGCTCTAAGCAACCATAAGGATAAGCTTTTAATGCACTAAAGTGACTGGCGATTGGGAATGATGGCCTTGCCGCTAAGCTCAGCTGCGCCTCCATGCCTTGTGCTAGCCAATCATCAAACTGACCTTTTTCGAGTAAGAATTCGTCTTTTGATGCTAATGCTCGCTGCCACTGTCGCTCGCTCTTTCCCCAAGCAGGCAATACTGATAACTGCCATTGACGAGTAACTTTTTCGACGGGCTGATTAGGCAACAGAATATTATCAACAACTAATGATATCTGGCTTTTACCGGGCCCTGCATCTGCAACTATCGGTATTAGCTGAATCTTTTTCTCACCTTTAGCAAGCTCAACCTGCACTTTATGCTGCTTGCTCTTCGCTTGCCCATTTTCAAAACTCAGACCTTCAGTTAACGACAGTGTTACTTGCAGTTGCTGTGGCTGCGCCGTTAAATTGCTGAGATCTAACGCTAAGTTCGATTGATCTCCAGGGCGTAAAAAGCGCGCTTTAGTTAGCTGCGAGACAATAGGCGCAGCTACTTGCACTTCTTGTTCGGCTGACCCAAAACTCTGCTCGCTAAAAGCGACCGCCATTAAGCGAAGCCTGCCATTAAAATCTGGCACCGATAAGCTCACCACTACTTGTCCAGTCTCATCAACATCAACCACACCTGAGTAGAGGGAAACAATTTGTACATCTAGGTCTGCCTCCCCAGAAGTTAACGAGTCGCTGTCTCCACCGAACTTTAGCTGCGCCATTACGCCTTCATCAGCCATGATTAAATCACTGTAGCTGTCTCGGCTAGTTACTTGATAAGCGCGCTGCTGGAAAAATCCTTCAAATGGATCAGGGGACTCGAAGCGCGAGATATTTAAAACTCCCACATCAACCGCTGCAACTGTCACTTGCACTGGCCCTTCAACGACTTTGCCATCGCGCTGCACTTTGATAGGAATAGTTAGCTCACTGTTGGGTCTAATCTCACTTGCCGCTTGGATTTCAACTTCTAGTTTGCGTGCTTCTCTATCAAGCTTAAGTGGCATTACTCCCATCATGCGTCGCGGTAATTTTTCCTCACGTGACTCACCTGGCTGAATCAATAAAACTGAAACATACAGATCATGAGTATTCCAACCCTCTTGAACGACAAAGCTTACCGTTGTGCCCTCTTTAGCAACCTCGACACTTTGGCGATGTAGCACTTGATCTGATTCAACCAGCAAGAAGCCACGCCCAGCCGCAGGCGCTTTTATCTCGACAGAGACCCTATCACCCACTGCATATTGCTGTTTATCAAGTGCTAAGCCGATACGATCAGGCCGCCCTGCCATAACAGTTTCATCTGCGCTCCAACCTGCTCTGAACTTATAACCTGTCACTAGCTGTGTCTCTGGGTTATAGATTTCTAGGCGATAGTGTCCCCATTCAACAGGTACTGAAACTTGCAGCCCTTGATCCGCCTTTAGCGTGAGCTTTTGATCAAAAACAGTAAAGTGGCGCTCAGTGTAATCTGATGTCCACCCTTCGCTATCGGTATACAGCCAATGATAATTTCGCCTCTCCCTGATCAGCTTAAGCTCCAAACCTGAAGCCGCCAGCTTCTTAGCACCATCACTTAAAATAATCTCGAAACTCGCATTGCTATCGTAAGGTGCACTATCATCTTTAAATAACGGCTTGATACCCACTAACTGCTGTGCAGGTAGAGCGTAACTATTGGCGATACGGCTAACAGGGCGCCCACCGCTATCTAACAGGCTGGTGTAAAGTTTTAACTGCAACGGGGTTTTCGCTTTCTGCCAACTGTTTTTGGGCGTTACAGTGAGCAAGCCTTTATCGTTCAGTACTTTATCATCAAGCTCGACTCGATTTTTAAACTCTCCTAACAAAGGGTTTGAAAAATAGTAATCTTCAAAGGCTTTAAATGGGTGTTCAGCTAACAGTGTGACCAGCTCACTTTGTAAGGTATTGCCTGATGCAGGTGCACCATATAAATACTGGCCGTCTACCTCGACCCTCAGCTCATCAGTTGTTTTAATGATTGGCGCATTGGTCAACTCAAGCTGCATTCGCTCAGGCAAAAAATCTTCAACTTGAATTGCATAGCGTGTCGTTTTTTGGCCCGGTATTTGAGCATTAACGGCCCACTCGCCTCGCGCTGCATCTTTAGGTAGCTGCCATTGCGTTGCATAATATCCTAGTGCATTTGGTTTTAAGCGCTGCTCACTAACAACTCGACCATCAGGTTGCTTGAGCTTAAAAGTCACCACTTGTGGAGGCATCAATTGACCATCTGCATCGCGCAGCAGCGCACTAACGGTCACGCTTTCAGCCGGTCTGTATAAATCGCGCTCGCTATAGAAAAACAGCTGCTGCGCTTGAGATTGGATACCCGTCACAGGAAATTCAGAGAGATCTAAAGTTGGACCAAACAAGCGAACAACTGACGTTTCAGCCCCTTTAGATGCAATCAATAATCTAGCTTTTTCTATTTGAGACTGGCTAAATGCCGCATTGCCATCGTCATCACTCGTTGTAGCGGCTATCTCTTTGCCACTTTTATTGAATAACGATAACTTAACACCTGCTCTGCCTTGCGCTGTCGCTAAACTCGCCACATTGATTTCAGTGCGCTGCTGATACAAACGTAAATGTATTCCTAAATCACTACTGGCAAACCACGTCGCAGGATAGGAGTATTTATACTCCCCTGCACGGCGCATAATCGCTAGATACACACCTTGAGCCTGCAGCTCCTCAACATCCTTAATAGGCAGATAACTAGTGGCGGTTTGGTTAGGTGCTAAATTTAAATCAAAGCGCGCGCTATAAACTAATTCTGAGCGCTCGATGAAAGATTGAATTTCCCAGAAGTCTTGCTGGCCACGGCGCCTGTTAGAGGTTAAAAATGCTACAAGGTGCTGCTTAGGAATGCGATAAAAGTCGACATCCACGTTAAGCGCATTAACAGAGATGACAGGCAACCCATCTGTCAACGTATCAGCCAGTAAATTACCATTACCAGCAAAACCTAACATAGGTTTAATGGCTTTAAAATCAACACGTTCTTTCGCCCCTTGGGCTAGAAGCTGCCATCCTGCGAAGGGCAAACCTTTTTTAACGCTAACTAGGTATCCGTGCTCAGGCTCGACATTAGTGAAATACAAGGTTTTCGCTTTTTCGCCAACAATCCAGCTCCCCTCAATTGTTTCACCGTCTAAACTTTCGATTGAGAGCCATTGATCAAGGGAGACATCCGTTTTAACTACTGCTGAAAAAGTGATGGCGGCAGCAATTCTTCCATCGATACGCTGCACACTGATATCAAGTACTTTAGGTTGAGTATTTGCCCAAAGTGCTGCCGAGCTTAAAAAGCTGCTAATCAATAAAATCCAAAACGAAACTGCCTTTACCATTTTCATGATCACCAATCCTTGTTATGAGTTTTTTTACTTTCTTAGGTTAACTTATGCTTTCACTTCTTCGCGTCGCACCATTAGCAAAAACGCTACAACTGATAATAACGCACACACCACCATAGTAAACACCATTGGCATCGCACTGCCGTTATGAAAAAAGCCGACTATAAATGTGGCTAACGCGCCCATCGATATTTGCAAAAAACCTGCCAATCCAGAAGCCGTCCCCGCAAGCTCTGGCTTAACACTTAATGCACCCGACATACCATTGGGAATAGCAATACCGTTTGAGCAAGCAATCAGTGACATAGGCATAAACAAATAACTCGCATGATCAAATCCTACGAAGCTAAAGTATATCAACACACTGATTCCACACATCAATACAACACTGCTTAACTTAAGCATAAATGGCCCACTTAAGCGGGTGGCATAGCGACCTGATATAAAGTTACCTGACATATAACCGCAGGAGACCAATATAAAATAAAAGCCGTACTCACTCGGTAGTAACCCAAGTACCTTAGTGGCAAAGAAAGGAGCACCGGCAATAAACGCAAAGAACACACTGGAGCCAAAAGATGTACCTAATACATAACCCAAGTATTGGCGTTCAACGATCAAAATTTTATATTTCGAGAAAATATTACTCAGTTTCATATCATCAACTAACTGATGATTAGTTTCATGCAATTTGAACACACTAAGCACCAACAAGCTTAGTCCAATAAATGACACTAAATAGAAACTCGCTCGCCAGCTGTACCACTGATCTAAATAACCGCCAATAATAGGTGAAAGCATTGGCGCTACTGCCATCATCATCGTCATGTAGCCTAAAATACTGGTGGCTTTACGCGTATCGTATAAATCTCTCACTATCGCTCTGGTAATAACGATACCCGCACAACCACCTGCCGCTTGAAAGATCCGCCCTATAATCAAATGCTCGATACTAAAGGCAAAGGCGCAAGCTAAACTCGATACGGCATAGATAAAAGTGCCCACTAGCAACACCGGCCTGCGCCCATATTTGTCAGATAACGGACCAAGAATTAATTGAGAAAATGCGGTTGCTAATAAATATAACGTCAGCGTTAACTGCGATAAATCATGTGTTGTATTCAATGACTCGGTGAGACTTGGCATGGAAGGCAAGAATATATTGAGCGCTACCGGCCCTATCGCTGACATGATAATCAAAATAGCAATATGCGGCTTGGGCTTGTGCACAGTGTTAGGCACAGCCGAACTTTGAGAGTCCATCTTTCCTCGATATAGTCGTGTTTTCAGGTATACAAAAACAGGGTGGTAAAAAGAGTTTATTTTGATCAGGTATTGCAGCGTGTTTAAATTGCTTGTTTTATAAAGTCTTATATTTCGATACAAGCGTTTCATACACTAATATATTAACAATTAATTTTAACTTAAGAGAGCTCTTTATCACTTCTTTCCCAAGAGAGCCTATGCGCCTAACAATTTCTGCTAAGCTCAAGTTAAGGAATTTGGGTTTTGAAAAATTCTCACTGTAAAACGTGCTTTGAAAGCTGCTTTCTTAGCTACTCACTTTTAACGCAGGAGGGTTGTTATGCGCCACTTGAGTAAAATAGTTAATGTAACCTTAGGCTACTTACTAATATCGTTCACACCTTTTATTTCCTTTTCTAATGCAGCTTCCTTAGAAGACATTACAATCCTCACTGAAGAGTATCCTCCCTATAATTACCTTGACGAAAAAGGTCATTTAAAAGGCATTGCTGTCGACTTTTTGATTAAAGCCTATACAAAAGCAGGACTCACTCTTGATACGCGCGATATAAAAATTCAGCCATGGCCAAGATCTTATCGGCAAATACAGCGAACCAGTAACTCTATGCTGTTCTCAATGACGCGAACCCCTCAGCGAGAACCTTTATTTAAATGGGCAGGCCCCATTAGCAAGACCAGAATTTCATTAATCGCTAAAAAAAGTCGCAACATTGTCATTAAAGAAGCCAAACAGCTAGAGCAATATAAGATTGGCGGCATTTTGGAAGACATCGGCCTTCAATTAATTAAATCGCTGCTCGCTGACAAAAGTAAAATTGTATCTGCCCCCACTACGCCATCACTCACGGGGATGCTTTATCTAGACAGGATTGATTTATGGGCCTATGAAGAAAACGCTGCAAAGCTGTTCTTAAAACGCCATGGCTTTGACACTGAGCTCTATGAATCTGTTTATACATTAAGCGAAGCGGAGCTTTTTTATGCTTTTAGCTTGAAAACAGATCAAAAGATCATTGATCGCTTACAACACGCAATAGACGCTATCAAAGCGGAGCAAAAATCTCCTTAAATACCTCACCTCAATCACTGAGATCGTTCAAAGATTGATCTGAAAGGGTTGTTAATCACAAACAACCTCTTCATAATCAATCAATTGCAAACAATAGCGTTTTGTATAAGTAGCTTATAATAATGCACTTTTTGTATTTTTCGTGGGTAAAGGAGCTATCATGAAAAAGCGAAAAATTCCGTTTTTACTTTATTTCCTGTTTTTTATAACAAGTATTTTAAGCCCTAGCCGAGCAGCTTCCCTAGAAGACCTTGTGATACTCACAGAAGACTACCCTCCTTACAATTACCGCAGTAAACAAGGCGAGCTCTCTGGTATCTCTGTTGAATTACTTAAAAAAGCATTCAAGATGGCTAACGCGACTCTTGATCTCAATAAAATTCGCGTTCAACCTTGGCCAAGATCCTATCGACAAGCTCAAGCTGCAGAAAACTTCATGCTTTTTTCGGTTTCACGCGTCCCCTTCAGGGAAAAGTTATTCAAATGGGCTGGGCCAATTGTACATAGCGAAATCGTATTGTACGCCAAGAAAAGTAGAGCTATTTCAATTAGAGAGCCCAATGACTTATCGCATTACATTATCGGTGGGATATTAGAAGATATTGGCTACCAACTGATGCGTCGTATGCCAAATTTTAACGGGGAGTTTATTTTGAGCCCAAGCCCTGACTCTCTGATTAAAATGCTGGCATCTGAGCGCATCGATCTTCTTGCGTACGATCAAACAAGCGCTAAATTTGTGTTTCTCAAGAACAATTTAAACCCACAAGATTACGAACAAGTTTACACTCTAACGCAAGCACCATTGTATTTCGCTTTTTCGCTCAATACTGATCAACAAGTTGTAGATAAGCTACAAGCTGCCATCAATACTGTAAAGTATATAGACAGCCTTTAGCAATAACGTGAGTACTTTTAACTCACGCTTTTAAAGCTACATTATTCAGCCTTATTTTAGGACAACTGTTTTATTGCCATCGACAAAGACACGGTGTTCAGTGTGCAATTTAACCGCTTGCGCCAGTGCTTGTGTCTCGGTATCACGGCCAATTGCAACTAATTGCTCAGGGGTATGAGCGTGATTAGCAACTTGTACAGATTGCTCAATGATAGGTCCTTCATCAAGATCAGAAGTCACATAATGAGCAGTCGCCCCTATCAGTTTAACACCGCGTGCATAGGCTTGATGATAAGGTTTTGCACCTTTAAAACCCGGCAAAAATGAGTGATGGATATTAATTGCGCGACCCGCTAACTCAGTACACAAATTATCTGACAACACTTGCATATAGCGCGCTAATACCACTAGCTCTGTTTGAGTTTCTTCAATGATATTCAGAAGCTCTAACTCTTGGGCACGTTTTGTCTCTTTACTAATTGGCAAGTGAATAAAGCGAATCCCTTCACGCTCAACCATTGGTCTTAAATCTTTATGATTTGAGACAATCGCCGTGATATCCATTTTCAATTCACCTTTGCGAAGGCGATACAGCAAATCATCTAGGCAGTGATCAAACTTACTCACCATGATGATAGTTTTAGTCGGTGTTTGACTGTTGTGCAGCTGCCAATCCATTTCAAAGCTTTGCGCAATCTCGACAAAGCGCTGACGGATCTCTTCAATATTCGCTTCACCCGATTCAATGAAGCCCAAAGCTCGCATGAAAAAGCGGCCGCTCTCTGGATCATCAAATTGATTTAACTCACTGATATAACAGCCTTGTTGATACAAGAATGAGGTTATTTTAGCGACAATGCCGCTACTCGCTTCACAACTAACCTTAAGTATAAATTGTTCAGCTGCAGCTTGTTGAAGAGTCATGGGGTTACCTTATATTTGTAGCGAGATCTGCTAGTGCATCGCATGGCAAACAAACCAATAAAAAGGCTGCTTTTAATGCGCATCTAAGATCTCTATGTATGAGTTTTGTGTATCTTATATAGACAATCGAGCGGGCGAGATTATAACAGCCATCAAGCAACGATAATTAGCTAATTGATAAACAAGAAGAAAGATTTAAAAAAATCATTAGGTAAACTAATATTTAGATAATTTATTGCCGGTTTTTAGCATTTAAAAAACCTAACAAGGAGTATTAGAGGTACTGAATGCCCAGCACCTCTTCGCAAGTAGTAATATTAAGGCTTGTCTCCTAGGTTCTGAGATTCAATAGCCTTTTATGCCCCTGCTCCCTTGCGCGATTGCTCACTGCTTTCCACCAACACCCCTTCACCGATTTGATTAATAGAGTCCCACAAGGGCTGAGGTATCTCGATACCAAACTCTACTGTCTGCATCTTATTCTCAGCTATTTGTTCACTGCTAATATGAGTTACTTTTTGGATGTTTTTGATACCACTAGCAGTACGTGCTTTTAATGACGAGGTGAGATCGACACGGGTACTGCAAATAATAGTCAAACTCTGTTCTTGATCGGTGTCTTCTTGAAAGTTATCAGTGTCTATTACAGACTGCTGGTAGTTGGGGTATCTATGCCCAGCTTTAATAGCCGCCGTATGCTCGGTGATCACCTGTGATCCATTTTGCCAGTAGGCCACCACACTCACTCCGCGGCGCCCGCAATCTGTCAGTGCTTTTAACACAAACATACGGTTGTGGCAGTTGCGAATAGTGGCAGTCGCTATACCGTTTTGCACCGATTTGTAATAAGCCATATCAAGGGCTGCAGCAATACAATTGAGAGAGCTTCGATGATGGCTATCAATCACAATGGCTGAGCTGTCTTCATAGACAATCGTACTCTGCTGCTTATCCTGATCTTGATTGATATAAGGCAAGCTATTATTAAATTCTGCCAAGCCTGCTAATCCGTGTTTTTCCAGCCACAAAATCATCTCAGCAGCATCTTCATAGTGCCCGACAAAATAACCCGTTGCTTCAAAGCAGCGACGCAGGGCCGCTTTTAATTCCACCATTGAAACATGCATAATTATCCCTCCGCCTGCACACTAGGTGCTAATGGCATAAACCAATCATCGCTAAACGGCTGGCCAATTTCTTCAAGTAATGGCGCCCCTTGAAACATCGTGTTACGCACCCAAAGCTTAGATTTAGGATCGAATTTACCGACCCCAAAAAAGGCCAATTTACAGCGTAGTAAGTGCATAGGTAGCACCTCTTTATCCAACAAATTGACATGAATTTCACCGTATAAACACTGGCTCATATTCTGAATACGGCGCACACTAGAGCGTAAGTGCGGATTCAGTTGAACAAAGTGTGCACAGCTGTGAGTGGTATGCTCTGTAAGATGTGCTTTTGCCAAGTCATAACACTGGCGCACTGCGAATGCGATTCCCAGGGGCATTTGCCGCTCGGCTCCAGGCTCTTCATTGGTTTTACCGAGTCTAGGCTCCATTTTTTCCTCTGAGCGATACCAAAAATAGGCGCGCGAATCCGGCTCTTCAAAGTCCACATCTAACGCCCATTGATAGTGCTTTTCTATCTGCTTTAAGAACTCTGCAAGGGGCATTAGCGGCTCAATATCCATGCTTTCATCAACCACTAAATGATCTTCTAAATCCTCAACCAATGCAGGGTATAGCTCTAACAAAATGGACACTAACATTTCCTGCCCCTGTAACGAGCAATGCTGTTCGCTCCACTCAAGCACTGCTTGCCAACTGCTAAATCCTTGCTGATAGTGACTTGCTAGTTTTTGCAAATCCTCGCGCATCGCCTGATTGTTCTCAGTTTGCTGTTGATCTTCAGTGACGGTTTGCTCAGTGTAAGTAGCTGCTCGTTTGAGAAGCAGCAAAAATTGCTCAACGATAGCCCCATTCACTTCACCTAATACTCTAATACGCGCCAGTGCCAGCTCGCGCATTTCAACCCAGCGATTGATCAACTGCGGATGGTTTATTAAGTAAGGAGCCATGCCTAAGCCTGTTGAATTGCCAATGCCAATAAAGCGTTTAATTGCCAAATCCATTGGCTGATAGCAGCTCTTTTCACCTTCTCCAGCGTTGAATTCTGCACGATGCTTAGCGATATGTTCAACCTGTAATAAGCTAAAGTTTCTGAGCATTAAGCAGACAAACATCTCCGCCGAAAAAGGGCGATCGAAATCTTTAAAGTGAGTGTTCACTTTCTCCCAATCCGCCATTCCCAGCTTGCCGCTGCCGTATACTGCTGTTGTGCGATACAAGTAACCGACCTGCGATATCTTCTCAACACTTGGCTGTTCACCACGGGCTAATGCATCCACCATATAATCAAAATTTCGCGCACTACGATTCGCTCTAGAAAGCACAAACACCCGTGCATCAACTCGCCCAGCTTCTTGCTTTGGCACATTGTTTCTAAGGCTTTCTAGATATTCGTCACTCACTTCGCCATCAACCAGCGCCATCGTTAAATCCCACTGGCTAGCGATTACTCTATCGTTTCGATCTTCTGGGGCGAGGTAATTAGAAAACAACACAAAGCTGTATAAATGATTGGCTGTCTGAACTTGATAAATAACCGTACCGTAGCCGTCGTTATCTAACTCAAATTTGTGCAAAGTGATCTGCCAGCGTTCACGCATTATGCGACGCACTAATGAGCGCATAAAACTCAGGCGGCTTTGATGCATAGCCCCTAATCGCTCTATTTGCATCACTTGCTGTACAGGCCTTAAAGGGAGTGATTTCTCACCTTTAAGTGCGCTAGAAATTGCGGCGGGAAGTATCATTGCATTAATCCTTTGGCATGGCGCTATTAATTATTTATCGAGTTCATTAGCAGATGGTTGAGCTCACATCTACAAATCAAACCCTTGATTTTTGTAGGGCGATTATCAATAAAACTTTTCAACGAAACAAACCAAAAAGCTCTATCGTTTGATAAGCAAAACTAATCAAGCAGCTTTTTAAATTAATAATTCCTATTAAAAAATCTGCATACTTCCCCATTGATAGCCATTTAAATAGAGCAACTTTCCTTATTGCCCTTCTCTTATAATACTCTAATATTTTACTTAAACTGTTAACGCTCCCCGCTTATCACTCCCTACTCTTCTGTCTACTCTTCTATTTGCCCTTCTCTCTACTCTGCTATCTGCTTATCTTTTTGCTCAACAATAAAATCCACCATTGCACGCGCTGGAGGTGACAAAGATTTATTCTTTAACATCACGATACCAATTTTTCGTTTCACGACAGGCTTAGCTAAGGCGACGAACGCAAGCTTAGGGTTATCTTTTGGGAAGGCATACCAAGGCAAGGTTGTTACTCCAAAACCTGCTTCTAACATAGCAATCAGAGAAATCATGTTAGAGACATAAAACTGTGATTTTTCAATCACGGATTTCGCTTCACTGCTGTCTAGCAGACGCGAAGTGCCATTGGCAATTAGGCGATGGCGGCTGAGCTTTTTCCAATCCAATTGGCTGTACTTAGTTAATGGATGATCAACAGGACAAACCACTCCAATTTGATCCTCCCAAATTGGTATAAATTCTTTATCACTGTGCTCCTGCTCATCAAAAAGGTGAGAGATACCAAAATCCACTTGCTGATTTTCGATCATTCGCATCACCGCTTCAGAGTTATCATCGTACAAGCTTATTTTTAGCTCCGGCGACTCTTTCACAAACTGCCCCAGCAGTGACGGTAAAATGCGACTGGCGATAGAGGGTACAGATGCAAAGCGTAAGTGCCCTGACTTATATTTAGCCAACAACTCCATATCCTGCGCCACTCGGTCGTGATGAGCGACAAACTCTTTGGCCTTGGGCATAAAGTACAAGCCAAATGGCGTGAGCTCTGTCTTAGAGCTTTTAGCTTCGCGCTTTTCAAACAGTGCCTGTCCGAGCTTATTCTCTAAGTCGCGAATAGAAAGCGATATTGCCGGTTGCGTGCGGTGTGCTTTTTCAGCTGCCAGATGAAACCCTTTAAGCTCTGCAACCCAAATAAAGTGGCGTAGCTGGGCGATTTTAAACTCGGCCATCATGATAAGTATTCCTTATCGAAAGATATTATTTATTAATTTTTATTATTTAATCATATTACTTATCATGGATCCAATTAATTTTGGAGAGCACCATGACGAATTCTATCTATAAAAACTATATCGCAGGCGAGTGGGTTGAAGGCACTGGCACAGTTGAAAACATCAGCCCTGCTGATAGCAAAGACCTCATCGGTGTATATGCACAAGCAGACGCAGCACAGACAACAGCTGCCATCGAAGCTGCACAAAAAGGCCAACTTGAATGGCAAGAAAGCGGTTTAGAACAACGCTACTCAGTACTTATGGCTATCGGTAACGAGCTGATCGAGCGCAGCGCTGAGCTAGGTAAACTACTAGCAAGAGAAGAAGGTAAAACGCTGGCAGAAGGTACCGGTGAAGTTTATAGATCAGGTCAGTTCTTCCACTATTATGCCGCTGAAGTACTACGCCAAATGGGTGAAACTGCCGCTTCTGTTCGCCCTGGTGTCTCTATCGAAACTTACCGCGAGCCTGTTGGCGTAGTCGCTATTATCACTCCGTGGAATTTCCCAACAGCAACAGGTTCTTGGAAAATTGCTCCAGCACTAGCCTTTGGTAACGCAGTTGTCTTTAAGCCTGCTAACCAAGTACCAGCAAGTGCATGGGCATTAACTGAAATCATTTCACGCCAAAATCTTCCTGCTGGCACATTCAACTTAGTGATGGGCCCTGGTTCACAAGTAGGTGAGACTTTAATCCATTCGCGCAACATCAACGCACTTAGTTTCACAGGTTCTCTAGAAACAGGTCGTAAAGTAGCTGCTGCTACTGCGGTTAACTTAGTTAAATGTCAGTTAGAAATGGGCAGTAAAAACGCACTGGTTGTGCTAGATGATGCCGATCTTGATGCAGCGGTTGAATGTGCTGTTGGCGGCGCTTTCTTTAGCTCTGGTCAAAAGTGTACTGCTTCATCGCGTTTAATCGTGACAGAAGGTATTCACGATAAGTTTGTTGCCTCTGTCATCGAGAGAATGAAAAAGCTAGTTGTTGGTCACCCGCTAAAAGAAGGTGTTCATATTGGTGCTGTTGCCGATGCTCGCCAGATGCAGCAAAACTTAGATTACCTAGAAATCGCCAAGAAAGAAGGTGCAACACTGGCATACGGCGGTGAAATCGTCGCTGAAGAAACCGATGGTCACTACTTACAGCCTGCGCTGTTTGTCGATACGACAAATGACATGACCATTAACCGCGAAGAAGCATTCGCCCCAATCGCCTGTGTTATCAAAGTAGCTAATTATGAAGAAGCACTAGCAACCTTAAACGATACTAACTACGGCTTAACTGGCGGCATTATGACTCAGTCGCTCAAATACGCTAACGATTTCAAGCGCAACGCTAAAACAGGCTGCGTGATGATCAACTTACCGACTGCAGGTACTGATTACCACGTGCCTTTCGGTGGCCGTAAAGAATCTAGCTTCGGCCCGAGAGAGCAAGGCACTTACGCAAAAGAGTTCTACACAGTGGTTAAAACCGCTTACATGAAAGCGTAAGGGACTACTCAGATGCATGATCAACTAATTGTTATTGATGGATTGCAGTATTCCAACTGGAATCGAGCGATTTTTAAGCAACTAAAGGACGGCGGTGTGACAATGGTGCATGCCACTATTGTCTATCATGAGCAAATTCGTGAGACCTTATTACGTATTAGTGAATGGAATCGATTATTTGAGCAAAACAGCGATTTAATCATGCCTGTTAAAAGCGCAGCAGACATCCGAACAGCTAAGCAGCTGGGTAAAGTCGGGATTATGTTTGGTGCGCAAAACTGCTCTCCTATCGAAGATGACATCGGCATGATTGAGGTCATGCGTGAGCTTAACTTGATGATCATGCAACTGACTTATAACAACCAGAGCTTACTCGCTTGTGGTTGTTATGAAGCTGAGGACAGCGGTGTTACACGTTTTGGTAAACAAGCAATTTTAGAGATGAACCGTGTCGGCATGATTATCGATATGAGTCATTCAGGTGAGAGAAGCACGCTAGATGCCATTGAAATATCACAGCGCCCTATTGTGATCTCCCACGCAAACCCAAATTCGTTTCACAATGCAAAACGCAATAAGTCGGACGAGGTTTTAAAAGCGCTAGGGGAATCTGGGGGCTTATTAGGCTTTAGCTTATACCCATTCCACTTAAAGAACGGGCCCGATTGCACCTTGACTGAGTTTTGCGACATGGTCGCTAAAACCGCAGATTTGATGGGCGTAGAGCGTTTAGGTATAGGTACAGATTTGTGCCAAAACCAACCGCTTTCAATTTTGGAGTGGATGCGCAACGGCCGTTGGTCAAAACAAATGGATTACGGTGAAGGCAACAAGGATAACGCTGATTGGCCAAGACCACTGGAGTGGTTCAAAGACAGCCGCGACTTCCCTAACTTAACTAAAGGCTTACAAGCTAGAGGCTTCAGCGATAAAGAAGTCGCTCAGATTATGGGCCAAAACTGGCTAGACTTTTTTGAGCACAGCTTACAACCGAGTTAATCGCTTTTGCTGAACACGCTCAATTTAGCTAAAGCTAGATTGAGCAAACGGACTTTAAAATCGGGGTAAACATGAGTACAACAAACATATCTTTAGAAGATATCTATCAACTAGCATTTGACTGTTTAACTAAAGCAGGGGCTGATCAAGCCAATGCTGATGCTGTGGCTAACACCGTTATGTGTGCAGAGCGAGACGGCTCTGTTTCCCACGGCCTGTTTCGTATTCCCGGATATATTGCCACTTTAAATAGCGGCAAAGTCAACGGCAAAGCCAATCCACAACCTGAACAAGTAACACCTGCACTCGTGCGCTGTCACGGTCAAAATGGCCATGCGCCTCTCGCTATTTCACGCAGCATTGAAATGCTCGCACAATCCGCTAAAACTTGCGGTATCGCGGCGCTCAACATCACTCACTCTCATCATTTTGCTGCTCTGTGGCACGAAGTTGAAGCCCTAGCTGAGCACAATTTAGTCGGTTTTGCCTGCGTCTCCTATATGCCAGCTGTGGCACCAGCCGGTGGCAGTGAAGCACTCTTTGGCACTAACCCTATTGCCTTTGCTTGGCCACGCCCTAATAACACGCCACTAGTGTTTGATATGGCAACAGCATCGATGGCGGTAGGTGAAGTTAAAATTGCAGCGCGCGATGGTCACAAAGTACCTATGGGTACTGGCCTGGGTCCCAATGGTGAATTAACCGATGACCCTGCTGAAATATTAAAAGGTGTTCTGCTTCCGTTTGGTGCCTATAAAGGATCTGCGATTGCCATGATGGTAGAGCTAATGGCAGGCCCTATGGTCGGTGAAAATTTAAGTTTTGAAACCAAGCAAAACGACAACGCTGATGGCGGCCCACCGCAAGGCGGCGAGTTTATTTTAGCAATCTCTCCTGAAATTATGGGCGGCAGCGACTGGGCAAATCACGCTGAAAAACTGTTTGCCAAACTAGAAGCAATGGAAGGCATTCGCTTACCAGGTAGCAGACGCCATAAGTTACGCGCTGATAACAGCCCAAGAGCAGTTAACAGCGATTTAATCGAACAGCTAAAAACCTTAGCTCAATAACTCTACCCATTAACTAAACATAAGGAAGTTACAAGAACAGCCACTTACCAGAGACCAGAGGCCATGAGCTTTAGTCTGACTGAAGAAGCAAGAAACGCTCCGAGTGAAAGCGGAATACTGACAGAACAATCTTGTTGTTATCGTCATTATAAAAAAAATAAATAGAGGTAAATCATGTCACAAAATCAAACTCCACCTCCTTTTACGGACATAGACGTAAAAACCGAACCCAGTGGTTTTTACAAAGGCTATAACCTATCAATAGCCATGTTCAGTAAAGGTGCTATAGCGCTATTAGTGCTATGGGCACTGGCTTGGCCAGATAATGCAGGCTCAGCGTTGTCATCACTAAATGGCACGTTACTTAAATCCTTTAACTCTTTTTACATTGTCGCCGTTGGCTTTTTTGCGGTGTTTTGCTTTGTAATTGCTGTTGTTCCTAGTTGGGGCAAGCGAATCTTAGGTAAACCCGGCCAAAAACCTGAGTTTTCTAACTTCTCTTGGTTCTCAATGATGTTCGGTGCTGGTCTCGGTGTAGGCTTAATGGTTTACTCGACAGCAGAACCTATCGGCTTATGGGGCTCTAACCCAGAAATTTTGGCAGGCAACGCTGACCCAAGTACAGCCTCTTCGGTTGAATCCGGTATGCGTTACACTTTCCTACACTATGGCTTCCACGCTTGGGCTATCTATGTTGTTACAGGATTGACTCTCGCCTATTACGCTTACACCCGCGATATGCCGTTGACGATTCGCTCAGCACTGACACCTTTACTAGGTAAACTACTTAATGGCCCTATTGGGCATTTAGTGGACATCTTAGGTGTTTTAGCGACGATCCTTGGTGTATCTGTGACTATCGGCTTTGGTATTAGCCAGCTTGTTGATGGGGTTTATGCGATCACAGGTATCGAGTGGATCATGAAAGACATCGCCACTAAACCGACACCGAGCACTGTCGGACTGCTAGCCGCACTTGTCACAATCATGGGCATGTCGATCATCTCAGCTGTTTCAGGTGTTGGCCGCGGGGTTAAATACTTATCTAACCTCAACCTGGTGATGTCATTAATCCTGTTGCTGACATTTGTCTTTTTTGGCTCATTCGGCTTTGCAATGACGACTTACGGTTCTGCACTGGCTGATTATCTGATTAATTTCATGTCACTTTCTTTCACTCCGCATTTCCCAATGGAGTTTGAGAGCTTTGTCAGCGCGATGCCAGCAGCGGCGCAAGCGTTACCAAGCGATCAGATTCAAGCGATCTACAACACAGGTCCTTGGGGTGGTTTTGAAGGATTCAAAACTGGATTACCTGCAGCACTGCAATCAAGTGCTGATTTCGATGCAACTGCCACTTCACTTTGGCAGCTAACTGAAGCAGGTCGTCAGTTCTCTTGGCAGTCAGCTTGGACAACTTTCTACTGGGCTTGGTGGATTGCATTCTCACCTTTCGTCGGCTTGTTCTTAGCGCGTATTTCTAAAGGTCGTTCTATTAGAGAATTCGTATTAGGTGCGGTTATCGCTCCTGCATTAGTGTGCTTTGCCTGGATGACTATCTTAGGTGGCACCGCGATGGATCTTGAACTATCTGGCGTTGCAGAAGGTAGCATTATCGGTGCATCCGCGTCTGCTAAGTTATTCGCTACACTCGCTTTGATCATCGACGGTGGCTTACTACAAGCTATTACTATTATGTCAGTGGTACTAGTAGTAACTTTCTTAGTCACCTCAGCTGACTCAGGCATCTTAGTAATGAACACCATTATGTCAGGTGGTGCAGAAGAGACGGGTAACCTTCACCGCGTGATCTGGGGTGTATTACTCACGCTAGTCATTGGTACATTACTGATTGCTGGCGGTGGCGGTATGGGCGCATTGAAGAATGCCATGATTATTGCCGCACTACCTTTTGCCATTATCATGTGCATGATGTGTGTAGCACTTATTAAAGCACTAGTACGTGATTCGATGCGCGAGAAAGAGCAGTAAAATAGTAAAATGCACGCTGGGTGAGCTAATCACCCAGCTTTTCTCAAACGCTATTCAACCGGTAATCTAATATCAACAAATGTACCCTTGCCTAACTCGCTTGTGATTTTCAACTCTCCTTTATGTGCCTCAACAATCAACTTACATAAATAAAGACCAATTCCAAACCCTCCCGTATCACGGGTTCGCGACCTATCTGCCCTATAGAAGGGTTCAGTGATATGCTGCAAATCGTCTTCTGCTATTCCAACGCCAAAATCTTTAATCGATATACTCAGGCACTGTTGCTGATAGCTCACGCTGACAACTGGCGCCGCGGTAACTTCGACACTATGGCAAATCGCATTATTAATTGTGTTGCGCATCAACAAGCGGATACGTTTTTCATCCAACATAAAACTCGGCAAATTTGCTTCGCACGAGAGCTGAACATCATTTTCAGGCAACTCAGTAATGACACTGGCAACTAAGTCCTGCAAATCTACGGGTGTTTTATTTAATACCGCATGGGGCGTATTCATGCGCTCAGTTTCAAGAATCTCACTGATCAGTGATTCCATTTCCAGTATGTCTTCTTGCAATCGCTCTTTATTCAAAGAGTCATCCAACATCTGGCTGGCAATTTTGGCACGGGTTAAAGGCGAGCGCAGTTCATGGCTGACAGCCAGCAGCAACTGACGTTTTGCATCTAGCATTTGTTCAATATCAAGGGCCATCTGGTTAATGCTACCCGAAAGCTCTCCTAGATCATTTTCTTTTCTAATCGGTACCCGAAAATCTAACTGACCTGCTCCCATTTTTTTCACCCCTTGCTTAATATCTTGCACAGGGCGCAACATACGGCGCAGCTGATAAAAACTCAAAACAAGAATCAACAGCAAACACAGCATAGACCAAACTCGGATTCGTTTAGACTGCGCTTCATTACCTAAATGACTGATCTCAAAATACACCTTAAAGTCATCCACTTGGTTGCGCATAATGGTTCGATCATCAGCATCAGCAAACATCAAGTGCGGAGAATTGTCACTACCTGATGCGTAATTTTGCGACCGCTTCTTGCGCCATTTCTTACGGCTTTCAAATTCCACATCGTCTAAATCAAGAGGGCTGCCAGTTGAGCTAAAGTTGATATTAGGGCCAATTATGTAGATATTCACCGGCAACCTTTGAGCTAATGCCTCAGCTTTAGCAGCATTAGGCGGGTTGCCAATATCTTGATTGATGTAATCTAAATACTGCTCCAAATGCGGCCTAACATTGAGCTTCCACTGTAGGGCAAACCCTTCGGCGATAATGATAAAAATCAAGCATAGAATGGCGCTCCCAGCGATACTAAAGACCAACATCAGTCTTGCTGGTAGCGAGCTGTGAAATAGGCGAATTATTTTCTTCAAAGTATTGCTCTCAGCAAATAGAAAAGGCTAAATGCTCGGTGCTACAAATGCGTAACCCGATCCATAAACGGTTTTAATCGGTGCTGTCGGTTTTAACTTTGTTCTTAAGCGGCTCACTAAAATATCTACTGATCGACTAAAAAGTTCTGTATCAATGCCTTTTAGCTGATTGAGAATATCGTCTCTCGAAAAATCTTTACCCGGGTTGCTGGCTAATAACATTAGTAACTGATATTCCATAGTCGTCAGCTCAACCGCTTTGCCCTCAACTTTAACACTGCGCACAGCAGTGTCGATTTCCAACTGTTCGAAGCTTAGCACTGAGGTTTTCTCAACTGCGACAGTTTTGCGTTTAATGATAGTGTTCAGTCTTGCCACTAGTTCGCGTGGGTCAAAAGGTTTTGGTAAATAGTCATCTGCGCCAATCTCTAAACCGACCACTCTATCTGTTACCTCGCCTCTAGCTGTCAGCATAATGACTGGGATTTCACTGAACTGCCTAATCTGCCTGCACACTTCAAACCCGTCCATTTCAGGTAGCATCACATCAAGGATAACAGCATCAAATTGGTCTTTTTTAAGTGCTTCTAAACCTTTAGAAGGTAGCTCTTGTGCGCTGATTTGCATCCCATATCGCTCACAGTATTCAGTGAGCAAAGGTGCCAGTTTTTTATCATCATCAATCAATAACACTTGATACATCATTAACGTTCATTGCCTTGTTTGTGAGCACTCAGCTATAAAAGCCAGCCGCTATTAAAAGCCATCAGCATAACTTATCCCATCGATAAGCGAAAAGACCTTTGTTGCATAGATTCGATTATCTGCTGTTGCGCCCGTGACAATGATAGATACCAGTTTTTAAGAGCCGCGAGTAATTTAAGCCTTTCCCCGCGCAAGCGATCCCCTTGAATACCAAAACGGCTCATCATAGCTTCAACAGCAGTATCATCACCTCTTAGAACCGCAACCAATTGATCCTCATCAAGATTTAAATGTGATTTTTGCAACGAACTTTGCAGCCTAAAAGCCAGTCGATTTAAGCGTAAATGCTGCTTTCTAGATAACCCGACATGACAGGCTAGGTTTTTAACCATATGCCCTAACTGCAATGCCATTGGGTTACCCGTTAACTGCTTAAACCATTCAATCAAGTCAAAGCGCGTCTCCATTGATGCTTGCTCTAAGAAATAATCTGCATGGTGGTTATGGCTAATGATATGCTCGCTGCTTTGTCTGTTCATTGTTGTAACTCCTTATCAGGCCAAGTCATATTTACTTAGCCCAACAATTTCCCTAATTTAGCTTTTTCTGAACTTCAACTTTTAGTCAGATTTATCATCAGACCAACCATGACCTCGGTGGTGACCCTTTTTATCTAGAAAGTCCAAAACTTTAGATTTTTGCGTATCGTCGAGCCCATCGAGAAAGCTGGCAAAAGCCGAAACTACCTCCGGTGCAGCGTTATTAACTAATTGGGTTTTCTCATTAATCAAGCTAAGCGCTTGCTGCTGATTGAAGCTATCTTGTGCAATCAAGTCCTTAATTTCAGAGTGCAGTGGTACAGCATTTTGTCTAAAGTCACTTTTAAGCGCTATCACCTTATCAGCCAATACCGCTAACTTTTGCTCTTGTGTCTCATTGAGCGCTAGTTTGTCGGACACATAACTAACAACAAATGACGCTTTCGCTTCATCATAGCCGTGCTTATAAGTGGCATAAGCGCCAGCTGCAGTGGCTAAACCAATTGATAAAACAACACCGCTAATAATTTTATGACTACGTTTCATGACTCTCTCCTTTCGGTTATTTTAAAGAGCCCTTGCATCACTGAACTGGCTGCTGTGCTCTTAATCTGAAACTAGTATCTAAAATTACAGCGTTAAACTCTTTTCACTGGCGCATCAAGTTGTAACAAGTTGTAACTTTTTCAAAGAAATTCGATGAAATGTTACAACTGGCGACCAAGTTTTGTTCTTCGCAAGGCATGCTTGGCTTTAGCACAAGCACATTTTAAAGGAGAGGGATAAACAGATTTTAAAAGATTAGACTGTGCTATTAATATATTCAGCACAGTCTATTAAACTTACAGAGCTCACAAGCTATTAGCGCCCTTTAGAGCTATGGCTAACACCTGCAGCTGTCTGCTGAATACTCATACGAGATAAACTCCAACCTAAATTTAGCCCCGTCACACTCAACAATACAGCAACAATACCCAGCCATTGTAGAAGCGTTAGGTTCTCTTGATAGACAAAATAATCCACCAGTATTGCCACCGCAGGGTATAGGAAAGCCAGTATGGCAATAATCGTAATCGGTAGTTTTTGATAAGAGGAGTACATCAAAATATACATCAAGCAAGTGTGCACTAAACCTAGTATTAACAGATAGCTCCAATTCAAAGCATGCTCTGGCAAGATTGAGAAATTCGCCATCGGCAATAGAATCACAATGCCGACCAATGTATTTAACAACGCAATAACCTCAGGTCTTACTCCTGCTAAGCGCTTTGTGAGCAATGTATTCAGCGCGTAAAGCACTGCAGCACCTAGAGCCATTGCGAAGCCTATTAACTGCTGCTCTCCCCCAAGGTCACTCATATTGACATCGATAATCAAGACAATGCCGATAAAGGCACTGACAAACCAAGGCAGCTTTTTAAACTCTATCTTTTCACCAAAAATGATCGCTCCAAGCAGCAATAAAAAGAAAGGCTGAGTATTGTAAACCACCGTTGAAAGGGAAATCGATGCATAGCTAAAGGCACTGAACAGCAAAACCCAGTTAAAAACCAGTGCAACAGCTGCCATCATGGCAATCAGTATTTGCTTACCAGTAAACGGCCAAGGCCTTAAAAAGCCGCGCCAAAGACAGTAAAGAGCTAAACCCGATGCACCAAATAAGCAACGAAAAAAGATCACATTCCAAATGGGTTGCTCAGATTCAACCACAAAGAAACCAATAAAGCCCGACAGCACCATGGCGCTGCTCATTTCTAAAATACCGACCTGCTTTGATGTTAACTGCATAAAATTAAAACCTTTTCTATCGTTACTCACCGCCTGCTAGTTTTGACTTTGATCAGTTTACATTTAGCAGCACGGCAATCTATACGTTTGAATAACAGTATTATCCCAGATAGAATTAATTTCGTAACAGCTTATAAAAGGTAAAATTTAAAAAGTACCTTTTAATAAAATGGATAAACAAGATATGGCATCAGAATATAAAAACCTTGATGAGATAGATATTCGCATCATTCAAATGCTCAGCGAAAATGCTAGGCAAGCGACCTCGACTATTGCAGCTGCCATTGGAATGTCGGCACCTAGCATCGCTGAGCGCATTAAGCGGCTCGAAGAATCCGGTGTCATAAGTAAGTTTACCGTTGAGCTCAATCACGAACTGCTAGGCTATCCGTTTAGTGCGATTGTGCGCGTTAAGCCTCTGCCCGGTAAAATTCATATTCTTCAGCAGCGCTTGATAGAAATGCCTAACTGTACCCAGTGCGACAAAGTGACCGGTGATGACTGTTTCATTGCCCGTCTTGCTTTGCGCTCGATACCCGAACTCGATGAAGTGCTGGATAAAATTGTCGAATTGGCTGAAACCAGCACTGCGATTATTAAACAATCCCCTGTGGATAGACGATTGCCTAAACTCTAGATATTTACTCTAGTTACTTACTAAAGGGGAGCTTTCGCCTCTTGTTGCTGATCGCGCATGCGCAGGTATTTATAGGTTAAATTAGCCACAATGGGCCCGAATACACCGCCGTTCCAATCACAACCAAACGGGGCAAACGCTTGGTACTCATCGCTCACGCCACAAATACCTTGCGCGACTAAAGTGCCGCATATTGTTCCTGTATTTAAGCCGTGCCCTCCAAACGATGCGCAAATCCACTGTCCTTTAGACTGCTCCTGCACTATTGGCATTTTGTGACCGCTATATGCCATCAAACCAGACCAAGACTTATCGATTTTCACCGCGCCTAGCTCTGGATAAACAGAGACAAGATCTTCTCTTAGAATCTCAGCTAAACGCTGCTCATTTGTCTGATTATCCGTTGTGATACGTGATCCCCAGAGCAATCTATCCCCTTCAACTAAGCGATAGTAATCTGCTGCGCGTCTATCATCTTTAATGCTGTACTCTTTAGTGATCAATTGACTGGCCAAATCGCCTAAAGGCTCAGTCAGTACCATGTAGGTGGCGATTGGCAGAAAAGAGCGTTTTAACTGTGGCATTTCACTACCGGTATAGCCGCCCCCACAAAATACCACATGCTCACAGCTGACAGTGGCTTGAGCAGTTTCTACGCGATGTTTATCAGCATCTTTTTGAGCATTTAGCACTGCACTGTTTTCAAAGATTAAACCGCCTAGCTTTTCTATTTGTGCCGCTAAGCCTAAGCAGTAGTTAAGGGGATGAAAATGAAAATCTTCACTGCTAAAAAGCCCTTCAAAATAGCGCTTCGAGCGACAGACTTCACGCACTTGCTCAACCTCTAATAGATCGAGATGATAGCCGTATTTCTCGCTCATGGTACGCTGTTTAGCAACTAGCTGTTCACGTTGTGGATAGCGGCCAGCTTGCAGCCCACCAAACTTCACATCGCAATTTTTTAAATCGTATTGCTCAATGTTGCTTTTAACCATCTCTACCCCTTGGCGTGAGAGGTCATACAAATGCTGCGCTTTTTTAAGACCGAGTTTAGCTTCTAAAGCATCCGCCCCCTGCGCCCAACCTGGAGAGACTAACCCTCCGTTTCTTCCTGACGCTCCCCAAGCAATTGATTCTTTCTCAATAATGGCGACTTTCTTGCCTTGCTTTAATAGCTCTAAAGCACAGCTCAATCCTGCAATACCGGCTCCCACAATACATACATCGACACTTAAATCTTGATCTAAAACTGGGCGAGATGGGGCTTCAATGGCGGTACTAGCATAATAAGTATTGGGGTATTTCATTTATGGCCTACAAAAATTAAGGGCGAATGTATTATTGTAATCTCTGGCTACTAGAGCGCTTTCAAGACTGTTTTCAAGCTGCATTATCAACACTTTAAATAGCAGATTAATACTAGACTGAATGCCTGAGTAGTGAAAGAATATATTTCCTTACGCAGATATCGGTTTTAGCTATAAACAAGTCGCTGAAGCACAGCTGTAGATTGATTATTTTGGAGCAACATTAAGTTGGATTTTAGATCATTACGTTATTTTGTCGCTGTTTTTGAAGAACAGAGCTTTAGTGCTGCCGCTAAACGCTGCTTCGTTGCTCAGCCTTCAATTTCAGGTGCGGTTCAACAGCTTGAATCTGAGCTCGATTGCGCGCTGTTTGTTCGCCACTCAAAAGGTATTACCCCAACGACAGAGGGCACTTCGCTGTACCCTAAAGCGTGCCAAGTCCTCGAAGATGTTGCCAATATTAAACTCCAGTTTCAAGACACTCCAGAGCAGTTTTCATTCAAACTAGCCCTACTGCCCTTCCTCTCTGGGAACAGAGTATCCAAGATGATCAAGCAGCTTATCCAAACGCTGCCTAACTTAGATTTAACATTGGTTGATATAAACGAAGATGCCGATGCGCGCATTATTTCCCAAACCGTGTTAAACAAAGACGAAGTTTTCCACAAGCTGTGGGTTGATCGCTACGTGTTAGCAACTCCCAGTAATCACCCGATTGCTCAGAACAGCAACGTCAGTTTAGCCCAGCTCAACAACTGCTCTTTTATCAGCCGCTCTCCTTGCGACATTATTGATTCTTGGCAGTTCGCCATCGCTAAACGCGGTTTAAACTTAAAGGTAAAAGCGACAGTTAAAACCGAAGAGTATGCACTTGATCTTGTGGCTGCGGGACTTGGAGTATCAATCGTCCCCTTGCACTCCCTCGATGGGCGCAGTGACCTACGCTTTTGTGAAATCGACGATTTGCAACTAGAGCGCGTAGTTGGCTTGGCCTACACCAAAAATACCGCTGTCGCCCCAAGCCTACTTGCTGCAATAACCAATATCGAAAAAGAGAAGAAATAGGCCTATTTCAAGACCAGCCGAATACTCATGTAAAATTCGGCTTTTGACTATTTTGAATAGCAACAGCCAAAAACCCTCTACCACTCTTGGTCTACACCACGTATACTTGCCTCTCATTTAGCACTTTTTACGCAACCCTCGCGATTATGGAAAGTGTGCACTAATTGACACCCAAAAAACTCTTGATTTTGCCGCTCCAATCGCTGCTTAAATCAACTCTATTTCCAATGATTATTTTAGGACGCATGTCCTTAAGAGGATGTACCCGTGTTTTTTCTGCTCGCCTTTATTTCAACCTTCGCTTACTCACTTCAGAGTAGTTTGCTCGTCAAGCAAGCGCGCTCTATGGATCGTTTATCACTCGCTTTCTATCGTATGTTATCGCTAAGTTTCATACTGTCACCTATGTTGCTAGGCGTTAATGCTGATGATTACCAAGCACTTCCCGCACTGATGCCTTCACTATTATTATCGGGTATTTGTGGGGGTACTTATATTTGGGCGCAGTTTTACGCAGTGCAATTTATCCCGCTAGGGGTCGCCACTAGCCTCAATCAAAGTGTAAGAACTGTTGCCGCTTTTGCTTTAGGCTATTTTTTACTGAATGAATCACTGGTACCTTTACAGGTGATGCTAATAGTCATTGTATTAGTTGGTGGAGGGGTTGTAGCCAGTAGTAAAAATGCCATGCAGCACTTGCACAATGATATGCGCCGCGGCGTTCTCATCTCACTGATCGCAGGGTTATTAGGCGCAACAAGCTTCTTTATATTGAGCGCCGCTACCAAACAAGCAAACCCATTTATGGTTGGCTACTTTTGGGAGTTCAGCATATTACTTGGCAGTGCTGTGATATTAATTATTCGCAAATTATCAGGTAATTTAGGGCTACAAGCTGTGAGTTACAAAGAGTTTCGCGGTATCGCCCTAGCAAGCAGCCCCACCTTATTAGGAACAGCAGGAGCAGCGCTGGCACTACAAAATGGTTCACTGGCAATATTCATGGCCATTGCATCATTATCTGTTGTGCTAAGTGCGCTATTCGGGCGAGTTCTCTACGCTGAGAAATTACGTACCGTTCAATGGATCGGCATTTGGATCAGCTTGTTGGGGGTTATTGCCTTAAAGCTTTACACTTAATAGGCTTTATTCTCGCTTTGCTAATAAATAGCAGAAATAGCTACCGCCCACTGCCCCTGTAATAATACCGATAGGTAATTCTTGCGGGGCAAGCATCACCCTAGCGATGATATCAATCAGCAGCACAAAAGCTGCACCAAATAGTGCTGACAGCGGTAATAGTAAACGATTATCTCCGCCGACAATTGAACGCACTATGTGCGGCACCACCAGCCCAACAAAGCCAATTGTGCCTGTTAGAGATACAATTAAACTGCTGACCAAAGTAGCTAAGAGCAAAATTTCTATGCGCACTCTATTTACGGGTATACCTAATGCTGCCGCGCTTTCTTGCCCCATCATCAACGCATTTAAATTACGTGCATGGCATATCAGCAATATAATACCGCCAATGATCAAAACACTAGGAATAGGGAGCAAATCCCAACGCGCACGGCCTAATCCCCCTAGCATCCAAAAGACGATAGACTGAGCAGCTCTTTGATCTCCCCAGTAGATTAGCCAATTGGTCGCTGCCATTAAAATAAACGAGATAGCCACACCCGCCAACACTAATCGGTCAGGCCTTTGATTAGCAGGGTTTCTCAATAGCAACAGTAATAATATAAAGGACAGTAGCCCTCCAAAGAAACTAAACAGCGGTAAGGTGTATGCGCCAAGTGCTAACCCTAAATGAGAGATAACGAACACCGCTCCCAAAGAGGCACCCGATGACACTCCTAATAGGAATGGATCAGTCAGTGGGTTACGAGTGGCCGCTTGTAACGCACCTCCGCAAACCGCTAAGCCCGCACCTGTTAGCATAGCCAACACAGTACGAGGAGCGCGCAATTCAAGAATGATAACCGCTTGTGAATTGCGCCACTCCTGCACCACCCATTCAGGGTTAAGCGCATGCACTACTATTTTCAACACGTGCAATGGGCTGATTTGACTGACACCGACACTGATACCCGCTAATGCCAGTAGCACAATGGCCACCAGCAAAAGCAGTGCAATGCGCGTGAATTTCTCTGAAGGTTGCAAATTTAAGACTCTGCTGGGTAAAACTTAGCCGCTAGCTTCTCAACCGCTTCAATATTCAGAGGGCCCGGTGTGATTTCGCCGTACTCTAAAGGAAGAAAGCGATCATTCTTAACCGCATCTAAGGTTGATAGTACTGGATGATTCTTCAAGAATTCCCAAGAAGATTTCCAACCACCTTTTTGATAATCAACTAAGATAATGAACTCAGGTTGCGCGTCCATAACTGACTCAATACCCACTTTGCCCCAGCTAGTATCGATGTTATCCATTACATTGATACCACCCGCAGCGCGAATCAACGCTGTCGGCATACCAAAGCGGCCTGATGTAAAGATTTTATCTTCACCTGAATCATACAAGAAGACTCTCACAGCTTTCTTATCTGCAGGCTTACTCACCGCACTGATACGTGCTTTCCACTGATCCACAAGTGACTGTGCTTTCTCTTTAACGCCAAACACAGCACCTAAACGCAGCATATCGTCATAGAGCAACGACATTGACGCATCTGGGCCCGATTTAGTTAAGTGCACGCATGATTCACTGAGCTCAAGAACCGGTACACCTAACTTGCCTAAGCTTTGCGGTGTTAGCTCACCATCGGTGCGCATGCCATAATTCCAACCGGCGAAAAACAGATCAGGTTCCGCTGCAATTAAATTTTCTAAAGTAGGGTTCTTTGGTGCAAGCTCTGGAATGTCTCCACGATCTGCATCGAATTTAGCATTAGTTTTATACCAGCCGGTAATACCTGTCAGTGCTGCAATATTTTTTTGAATACCTAAAGCAAATGCCATCTGGCTCATATTCTGATCGTGAATTACCGCTTTAGTAGGCGCTTGATCAAAAGTGACTGTACGACCACAACTATCAACAGTCACTGGGAAGCTAGAGGCAAAAGTATTAACTGAAATAGCACTGAGCATTAACGCCGAGCTAGCAAGAAGTTTACGCATGTTTTTTTCCTTGGGTATCTTTTGTTATAAAAGGAGTTTCGTTGGATGAATTAATCGCCGGCTGATTGATTAACTCAGCACTCATTAGATCACTGGCAAGCACTGTTGAAGTAACCTTGCTTGTGGTTATTGAATGAATGGGTGAGTCATCAACTTCAGCATGGCTAATTATTGAATCTAACGGAGAAGCACAGAACGCCCACTGTTGCCAAGGGTTGGTATAGGACTCGACATTGACGGAAAAAACATCCGCAAATAATGCTGGCGTTAGCACATCTTGAGGAGCGCCTTGGCTCACTAAACGACCATCTTTGAGCACTAACACTCTGTCACAATAGCGAGCAGCTAACGGAAAATCATGTAGGGAAACCAAACAACTCAATGACAGTGCTTTAAGCTGTTGCATAAGCTCTAATTGATGTTGTATATCTAAGTGATTACAAGGTTCGTCTAACACCAGAAGCTGAGGCTCTTGTACCAGCGCACGACAAATCATCACGCGCTTTTTCTCACCTCCTGATAATGTTTTGATATCCCGATCTAGATAAGCTTCAAGCTGCAACTGTGACACAGCTTTGTCGATCACAGCTTGGCCATGGTGATCTCGATAGGTAAACATACTGCGATGAGGTGTTCGCCCTGTTTCTATGATTGTCCTGACACTGAGCTGAAAGTCAGCTGGGGTTTCCTGGCTAACTGCACCAATTTGTAAAGCGCGTTGTTTGTCACTCATTTGCGATATGTCGTGCTCATTGATAACAACGTTACCGCTATAGCTTTTGTTTGCACCAAATAAACAACGCAACAATGTTGTTTTGCCCGCGCCATTAGGTCCCAAAATAGCAACTACTTCACCTTCAGCTAAGGTGAAGCTGACATCATCGAGCAATTTCTTACCCTGCCCGTCACACACCGTTAAATGCTCAACACTAAGCATTAACACAGCCTGTAAAAACACACGATGAAAAGGTATCAGACCAATAGTTGGCTAAAAAACGAATAACAAAAGAGGCTTGCTGAGACACACCACAACCTTACAAAATTTAGTTCAGGCCAGCGGCTATAGGAGAAAAACTGCAGTACTAAAGAGAGATTTTATACAGCACTTTTCATACCCATAATCGCCCTCCGCGATTAATAATTAGGGTTAACAAAAGGCTGATTTTCGGACTAAACACTTGCTGCTAAAAGCATAACAAACTGTTTTCACCGTTGCGGGGGCAGTGTTGGATTTGAACCAACTTCCCAATTATCCTGTTTTCTCTATGCTTTCTCTTGCGATCACATACTAAAAAACAGGCACCTCTAGTCAATTAGCTGGCATATTAGGCCAGCTATAAATGATAAGCAATCACTTTTAATACAGAACTTTAAGGAAGGCGCATAAAGATAAATAATGAGTTAATTGTACAAGACTGGCTGTGGTGTGCTTTACAACCAAAGTCACAGGTTCGCATATCTAATTACATCACTTAACCTGAATTAAACATTTATCAGTTGCTATGTAGAAGCTATTACCAAGAAGCGAGCTTAATTAACAATTGCCATATTTTTCCTATTAAACGAGGAAAAAGATCCTCGTATAATAGCGCCAGCAAGGCAAATAAAATCATAACACCCCAAAGCACCCCGCTACCTAGAAAACTATCACCTTGATCATACACAGCAAGCTGCTTATTCAAAAAAAACCATAAAAAAGCAGCAGTCGGTAATGCAAACAGCATTGCAGCGAGCAAACTAATCAAACGATCCATAAAGACGCCTCCTTACTAAACCCCACCTTCATTTCACATGCCATTCTCTTCTACCCTCTCTCATGAGCAAAGCCAACTTTCGCCCTACTTTGTTGATTATCTCTGTATTGTGATTAATAAATAACAAAAAATAATTCGATGGTCTTTAATCTAAGTTAACATAGTAGATATGTTGCTATTAATATATTTTCAAAGCTCGTATTTATGAAACCTTTTGATATTTCCTCAGCGGTTGAAGTTCAGCCTGCCATTACTTTTAACCAGATCCGCGAGCGCTTTAACTTCAAGCGGATTGCAATAGGTCGCTGGGTTACACAAGCCGAGCAAGAAAGAGCAGCCAGCGCTTTCGATAAATCGCTGAGCGACTTAATGACAGCTCTGCAATGCCCTGAAAGTGTGATATCTCTACGTGGCAATCTTTCTTTTCAATACGGCATAGGTGGCAGGCCAGGAGTAGCAGCTCATTACGATCCTAGCCAATGCTGCTTTTCTCTAGCCAAAAATGCAGGTCCTGGTAGCATTGCCCATGAATGGTTCCATGCACTTGACCACTACCTAGGTAATAAAGTATTTAGCGATATTAGCGAAGTAACAGCAACGAGCCTTTTCGCCTCTAATGCATGGTTACAAGATGCGACACCTATCCCTCATTCACTCAATGACAAACTCTATCACTGCTTCAAAGTCATTATGCTTTCTGATGATGCAAAACAACCTAGTGATTTATTCAAAGCAAGTGCAAAAATGGATCGTTCTCTCAAGAGTAACTATTATGCAAAGCCAGAGGAAATGTGCGCCCGCGCATTTGAAGCGTTTATAGAAGACTCTATTCCCAACAATCCTCACTTAGTCAATAACACTCGACACTCAGAAGAAGCTAAATACGGCCTTTACCCAAATGGGCAGCAGCGCCAATTGATCAACCTCGCTTTTAATGATTATTTTAGTCTGCTTGGAATGGCTTTAGCAAAATAGCTTTTATAGTTCTGCCCATTAAGTTTCATACGCTAGTTTGCAAGATTCTAATGAAATATTTAGTCATTATGCTTAAATAAAAACTTAATCAAAACTTAACAAAATCTTGGCGGCAGGTATTTAATCATGGATATGACCCCTTACGATAAAGGAGCAAAAGCATTCTCTTCTGGAAAAAGCGAATCTGATAACCCATATGATATGCATGATGATTACTCCAATTTTCAATCTTGGCTAGGAGGTTGGTTATCAGGGCTATACGGCGTAATCAAAATTGACTCTACTAGCAACGAATTAGATGTAGATAAAAGTCTGCAGAATTTTTACCATTAACCGATCAACAAGCAGTTCACTTTATTGACCGATTAATCGCATTAATATTTTCGTTTAAAAACTTTTTTACCCCCCCAAACTCATCAAACTTTCTGCTTCACCAAGTACTTGATCCATAACTTCCAATATCATCTCTACATCTTGCGCCTCAATAGTGATAGGCGGTCTGATCTTTAAAATATTATCTGCAGGCCCCTCTGTCCCCATCAAAATGCGATGCTCACGCATGCGGTTTTTCACGTAGTCAGCCCCTTGAGTTGAAGGCGCTTTCGTAGTGCGGTCATCCACAAGATCAAGACCTATAAATAAACCACAACCGCGTACGTCACCTATCAGCGGGTGTATTTCCTGTAAACGTTTAAGACCCGATAGCAATTTATTGCCCATGACCTTAGCATTTTCCATTAAGCCTTCATCGTCGACGATATCTAATACCTCTTTACCAATTCGACAAGAGAGATTGGATCCGCCGAACGTTGAGAAGTATTCAGGACCTTTAGCAAAGCTTTCTGCAATGGCTTTAGTAGTCACTAGAACACCAATAGGATGACCATTACCAATCGGCTTACCCATCACTACTATATCTGGCGTGACTTGCTGTTGCTCAAAGGCAAAATAGTATTCGCCTAAGCGCCCTAGTGCAGTTTGCACCTCATCGGCAATACAAACACCACCCGCCGCGCGAATCTTTTTATACACATCTTGTAAATAGCCCTTTGGTGGAATGATTTGACCACCGACACTTGGGAAAGTCTCTGCAATAAAACCAGCTACTTTGCCACCGCGCGCATCAATATTCGCAATGGCTTGATCAACCAAAGCGGCGTACTTTTGAGCTCTTTGCGGATCATCGCTTTGATAGCTACCGCGATACTCATCGGCAACTTCAACGAGTTGCACCCAATCCGCCTGACCAATACCGCCCTTAGCGTTGAACTTATAGGCTGAGATATCAATACAGCCTGTCGTATTACCGTGATAGCCGTGATCAGGGGTAACCATATCTTTAGCGCCGGTATGTGCTCGCGCTAAACGCAGGGCCAGCTCGTTAGCCTCTGTGCCTGAGTTAACAAAGAAGCAGACTTCTAATGACTCAGGCATTTTAGATAAAATCTTATCGGCGAATGCAGTTTGCGCTGGATGTAAATAGCGGGTGTTGGAGTTCATTCGCAATAGCTGGTCCGCCGCTACCGCTTGAATACGAGGGTGTGCATGACCAACGTGTGGGACGTTATTGTAGCTATCTAAATAAGGACGGCCGCTTTCATCAAACAAGTGATGGCGCCAGCCACGCAAAAACATCACAGGGTCTGCATAAGTAAGCTTTAAGTTCTCACCAAACTTGGCTTTACGTTTGGCCAGCACTTGCGCTTTCTGTGTGCCTACATACTCAGTTTTTTCATCAGCTAGATTCATTAGCACGGCGGGGTTCGGACAAATCGCATTGTAAAGTGCGAGCTCATCAGGATCAGCTGCGCCCGGCCAGTTATTGCCAATACCTTGTGTGGTCAGCGCTAGTTGGAAATGCAAATGCGGGTTCCAACCACCGTTGCTGTTCAAGTTACCTAAGGCTGCAAATACTTGGTTTTTCTCAATGGTTTGACCAACTTGCAAAGGCGCAATAGAATCGCGATCTAAATGCCCATAAAGGGTATAAAAATCATCCCCGTCATCCGTTTTATGAGAGAGGATAACCATCCCGCCATAATCGAGGTAGCTGCTGTGATATTCAGCAAATTCGACTTTACCTTCAAGTGGGCTGTGCACTTCTAATCCCGCTGGACCAAAGGCATCAACTCCTAAGTGCACGGTGCGTCGATCACTAGCTTTGTAAGGCCCATTGCTAAATGCTGGGTCGGTGTAAGCGAGGCGCGGCTCATTGTAATAACCCAACCAAATGCCTTCACTCTCAATATAATCCCCACCAATTTCAGCGGCTTCTTTAGCGCCAAGATCAAAAGGGTTTTGCGGGCTAGTGCAGTTCTCAACAGATAAACTGCGCAGCGGTGCGTTTGAAAGATCTACTCCCAGTACAGGAGCAAAGTTGCCGCGATTTGCATTGAGCCAGCTTTGAGTGCGCTCAGTAGCGTCCGTTACAGGTAAATCACAGGCGACTCTTAAGCGCACTTTAAGTAATTCTGCATCTACTTGGTTCTCTTCTAAGAAGCTCCAAGCAGGCTTTTGGGAAATGACAATGTAGGGATCATCAGGGTTCTCTTGCGCCATTAATGTCGAGTTGATCACACTCACAGCCAAGCGCATTCTGAGCAGCGGCCACAGCATATCAATCTCGCTACTCGTCAGCGGATTTTCACTGTGATAACCGGTGACTATCGCCTCCAGTACTTTTTCAGGCTGCTGTTGATCTAACACCATGTAAGCGGCAGTAATCGCCAGATTACAGATGCGTGGCCCTGCGCACATATCGCCAAGATCAATCACTCCAGTGACCTTAGCCGCTTGGGTTAAAGAGCCATCGACAATCAAGTTGTAGTCGTTAACATCATTGTGAATGGCTTGCTGATCTAGTTGGTACAAGTCGCTCTTTATCGCGCTAAATTGCTCAAGAATATCGCTAATGATCGCTTGCCTAGGCGCTGCTTCTATCACTTCTTGGTGCTCTGCTATCCAATCTCCTTGGCACAAATTCCATTTGAAATCGCGCACCAGCTCAGGGTGCACGAAATCAACCCAGGCCTTATCCACAGCCCCAACAACTTGGCCAACATTGTGGATTAACGAAAGACTTTGCGGCTTAAAATTAGCGTAGGTTTTACCTTCAATCTTTTCCAGCAGCCAGACAATGCGCGACTCGCCATCTGGGCCTGTGACATTGGTATACAGCTCTCCTGAAAGGGTTTTAATAATGCTCGGCGCGGGAATATGCGACGCATTTTCAGAAAGATGGGCAAAAGCACGGCACTGTAAGTCGATAAAACTTGTTTCACAATCGGCGCGCATCACTTTTAATACCGCAGGCTGATCACCTTGTACTAAAAAGTTTAGGTCATACTCTCCGTCTAGCTGCGTCAGTTGCGCATCGATTTGCCAAACTTCTTTTAAAATACTCGCCCAAAATGCCGTCATAGTGATGTCTCTAATTATTGTCTACGAAATTAAACCAGCGCACAGAGCACGCCTTGATAAAAATTTTACGAAGTTAGCATAATAGAGGCTCTAGATGTGGATAGATAATAAATATTTTTTAGCCCTGTTATCGGCTCTACCTATAGCCAACAAACCAATTATCACGAATAATAAAGCGATCTTTTAATATCCTTTCCTCTCTACATCAGGCTGCAAATAATGAGTAAAACACATTGGATGGGCATTCGCTCACGCTTGTTACTTGCCTTTGGCGTGCTCAGCGCTTTTACTTTATTTGCCAGCATCGTAGGCTGGGTGTCTCACAACCGCTTAGGTAAAGAGTTAGACATTTTAGTAAAGGGCAGTATTCACACTTTACAGTTGGTCACTGAAATCAGAGAGCGCGGCGTTAGGGTAACAACGCTAGCACCGACACTATTGGCAGCAACGGATAAAATATCTCAGCAAAAAATTCATCACACTTTAACTCAAAACATCGATGCGATGACTCAGTTGCTGCCCCAAGTCAGCTCCATCAGCCAAGATCAACAATCACCTATTCTTGAGCAATCGAGCTTTGAAAAACAAATTAGCAACCTACAAACGACCATTGTGGCGCTCAATGACAATGTCGATCAAACTCTTGCTCTCAAGCATCAAAAACAGCGCTTAAATAATCAGCTACGCTGGGCTGCCTCTGTTTTTCTCAGTGATATCGATCATCTTAATCAAACCATTGAGCGCCACTTATACCAGCGCTTTGATCAAGACTCCTCCAGCGTGAAAACAATTATTGCCAATGAGTTACAGCGCATGTATCGCTTAAAGGCGGATGTTAACCTGCTCATCAACTTGATAGATAGAGCCCAATACTTACCAGATTTAAGCTCACTGATCGCAACCAACATCCACAGCGATGAAGTGGTTGAACGTATTCAAGAAGACATCAAAGCCCTTAACCAAATTCGCCAAGCCAATGAACTGCAAAAGAACGTCAACAACATCATTACCTTATCCCAAGCACCGGGAAATATTTTTACACTGCGTAGCGATGAGCGCCAAGTTACCGAACAAGGAGCAACACTTTTAGCACAGACCAATCGCCAACTTCAGGCACTCAATGGGCAGTTAGATAAACTCTCCAACAGTGCCCAAAGAGCTTCACAAGATGCCATCAGCAACGCCCAACAGACGATCAAAAATGGTCGAGTGTGGATGGTTTCTCTGGTTGCTGGCAGCCTGCTGTTTTCGATATTAATTGTCTGGTTGTATGTCGGGCGCAACATGGTGGCGAGAATCACCCATCTAGACAGTGCGATGCGCTCCATTGCCAATGGTAATCTCAATCAGCAAATTGCCATAAAGGGGCGCGATGAAATTGGCACTATGGCCCGCTCACTGCAAAGTTTTCGCGATCAGCTCAGCACTTTGCAAGAAGAGCTAGTACAAGCAGGTAAGCTTGCTGCACTTGGCCAGTTATCGGCAGGTATTGCCCACGAAATCAATCAGCCTCTCTCTGCTATTCGCCTGTACGCTCGCAATGGCACTAAGCTGCTTCAGGCCAATCGAGTGGATGAAGTTGATAGTAATTTAGAGCAGATTTCCAGCCTGACCAAGCGGGCAATCAATATCATTACCCGGCTGCGCTCTCTCGCCCGTGATGAGCAACAACAGCTGCAAAACTACGAGCTTAAAAACGTGGTCAATAATGCCCTACAAACACTTCGCGAAGACAGCACATTGACTTTGGATATCGTTCAATGCCAATTTGAGCGCCCAGAAAACCTTGTCATGATAGATCCCATTCAACTTGAGCAAGTAGTGATTAATTTAATCACCAACGCCTTTGATGCGATTAAAGACACAGCACAGCCGCTGATACAAATCCGCTGTACTCATACCAATGATTTTATCGCTCTGTATGTAGAAGATAACGGCCCCGGCATCGATAAGGCTCTGTCAGAAAAGATATTCGACCCTTTCTTTAGCACTAAAAAGCGCGGTCAAAACCTAGGCCTTGGCTTGTCAATTTCTTACAACATCATTAACAGCTTTGCAGGTAAGCTCAGCGTTGACAATACTCAAGAAAATAGCGCCCTGCATATGGGCGCCTCATTTTGCATACAGTTGCCCAAAATACCGCTAAGGAAAAAGCGCTAATTCTCTTTCATAATACTTAAGAGCAACCATGAAACTAGATACAAAGACTATATATTTATGAGGTACTTTGTACTATAAGTAACCTATTGTTTCGACTGTAAACTTTTTATTCTACCTTGCTGTATATTTAGTCGCTCAAGAAAGGCTACGTTCATATTTAAAATGCTTTACTGCTAAAAAACACCCTATAAACATCTCGCTTACTATCTTTGAGACCATCTATGCTGCGCACTGTAACAACTTTCTTTGCTTGCTCTTTAATATTCAACAGTTCGGTTACATTCGCAACAGGCACTGCTAGACTACTTCAGCACTCAAAATTTGTAGAATCTAAAACTTTCAAACAACTCCCAATTAATCCACAAGACTTAACCTTGGATGTGAATGATTGCCCTGATATATTTTCAAAGGAGTTACAAGGCGTTGGGCGACAAACAATGGAGAACATTCTGATTTGCCATGCGCTCAAAGAATCAGGAAATTTCACAAAAATTCAATACATACTCTCTGGCAACACGGATAGACAAAGACTTGATGTTGCAAATAATAAAGGCGATATGCTGGGCCATTCAATTTCAGAATTTGGCTTTACAGGGAGTAGCTTTTTTAAAAGAGAAGACTTTATTATCAGTCAGCCTGTTATTAAAAAAGATCAAATTAGTTATTGGATATTCACTTCACGTAATCAAACAAATACCGTTAAAGCCCAACTTGATGCAAACAACATTACCCAGCTTGTCGGAGTCAGCATGCTATCTTGGCGAGCTGCCATCCAAGCAATGGAGCTAGCAGGCCTCAAGCTAATAAAAAAAGTAACTGTCCCGGAACAAATTTCTGAGACACTAGAAGCACAAAAAGCCAATTTCACACTTTCGACAAAGAATAAACCAACTCTTGATAGAGGCACTATTTTACAGCGAGTTGAAGGCTACCGTATTGCTAATAATTATCACAGAGTGTTCGCTTTTAATAAAAGCAGCTTTGACATTGCTCAAGCTATAGAAACGTACTTCACAAAATTGCGCAGTGATGGCGACAAAATAAGCTTGGCCTTTAAACACGCGAAGTACCTGACAAAGATAAGCCAAAATTGGAAAGTAATTCGCTAAATCATTCCATTTTAAAACTACATACTAGAAATGAAAAAATACAAAAATCAGCAATCAAGTCACTAAGTCACCCATTAAAAACACCACAAATTCTACGTTCAGACTTCATTTTGTATACAATGACCCAAAATAGCATCAGGAAAAAGCATTGAACTTAGCACAAAGCCCCGCCCAAGTGATCATTATCGATGACGAAGAAACCGTCAGGCTCTCTATGGCTCAAACGCTGCAGCTAGAAGGTTATAACGCGATTGCCTTTGAAGATCCGATAGAGGCATTAGCCCACTGCAATCAGCAATGGCAAGGTGTTGTGATCTGCGATGTGCGTATGAATCTAATGGATGGCTTAGAAGTGCTGAAAAAGGTTATCGAGATTGATAGCGACATCCCTGTGATTATGTTCAGCGCCCACGCGGATATCAATATTGCCATTCAAGCGATCCGCATGGGCGCTTATGACTTTCTTGAAAAGACGGACGATCCTGAAAACCATCTCAACACAGTACAAAGAGCGTGGAAAAAACGCGAGCTAGTAATTGAGAACCGCAACCTGCGCAATAGCCTGCAAGATCAGCACAAAATAGAGCACAAGCTCGTGGGCCAAACACCTATCATGCAGCGCGTGCGCGAATCTGTAATGCAACTAGCGCAAGTCGATATAGATCTGATTATCAACGGTGAAACAGGCACAGGTAAAGAAGTAGTGGCCCAATGCTTACATCAGTTTGGCCCCCGTGCCGACAAACCTTTTGTAGCGATCAACTGCGGTGCTCTATCTGAATCTATTATCGAAAGCGAGCTATTCGGCCATGAAGCAGGCGCCTTTACGGGGGCGATCAAAAAACGCATTGGCAAAATCGAGTATGCCCAAGGTGGCACGCTGTTTTTAGATGAAATAGAAAGTATGCCAATGCCCTTGCAAATAAAACTGCTCAGGGTACTCCAAGAACGTGTTCTGCAACGCTTAGGTGGTAATACCGATATCAATATCGATATCCGCATCATAGGGGCTAGCAAGGCGGACTTATTGGCGCTGGCTGATCAGGGCTTGTTTCGCGAAGATTTATTCTATCGCTTAAATGTCGCGCATATTGATCTACCGAAACTCAGTGCGCGCAAAGCGGATGTCCCGTTATTATTCAGCCACTTTAGCGAGCTGGCTAAGCAGCGTTTTAACCGCAAAAGCCGCGCACTCCCCCACCATTTACTGCACCAGCTGGAAAACAAAAGCTGGCAAGGTAACGTGCGAGAACTGCGTAATATGGCAGAGCGCTGGACGCTAGACCTTCCCCTAGATATTGAGCACCAAGAGAATATTTCTGATCAACCAATAGTTGATAGTCGAAAAGGAACTGCCGACGATTCGATTAGCCAAACGCTGAACACTGAAAGTTTAGATCAGCAACTTGAACAACACGAAAAGCAGATCATCAGCGCTGCACTTGCGGTGCACAAAGGGCACATTGAAAACACGGCCGCTGCATTGGGTGTGCCTCGCAAAAAACTTTACTTGCGAATGAAAAAGTACCATCTCGAAAAAACCGACTACCAATGAAGATTATTTGCTAAATACATGAGTCAAAATGAGCCAATGAGTTAATTTTGACTCACCTCATCTCATGCCAATCGTGTCAATTTTGACACAGCCTTGTATCAAACTTCTCTCTTAATATTTTTTATCGATATATTTCAACAGCTTACTTAACTAATAAAAGTTGGTATGGCAGTTGCTTTATGTGTCTTAGTAACCCTCGATTAAAATAATATTTGGAGAATAATAATGAAGTTATTAAGCACTTTACTAAAGCCAAAATCAGCACTTTGTGCCTCAATTGTCGCAGCAGCGACTTTAACCAGCACTGCAAATCTACAGGCTGAAACACGTTGGGACATGCCGCTACCTTACGGCGATGGTACTCACCAAACTCAAGTAGCACGTAGCTTTGCTGAAGAGATAAATGCAAACGCTAAGGGCAAACTAAACATCAAAGTACACTCTGGGGGATCTTTAATTAAGCACCCAGAGATTCACCGTGCCGTTAAATCAAGACAAGTACAGCTAGGTGAAGTATTCATTGGTCGTCTTGGTAACAATGCACCTGTCTTTAAGCTAGACAACCTACCTTTTTTAGCCACTGATTTTGATAGCGCTGAGAAACTCTACAAAGCCTCTAAGCCAGCCCTTGAAAAAGCCTTAGCCAAAGATAGCCTAAAACTGCTTTATACATCACCTTGGCCAGCACAAGATCTCTACTCAAACAAAACGGTTGATAGCCTAGCAGACCTTAAAGGTTTGAAAATGCGCTCTTACAGCCCAACCACTTCACGCCTTGCAGATTTGATGGGCACAACTCCTGTTAACATTCCTTTCAGCGATGTAGCACAGGCGTTCACTACCAACGCTATCGATGCGATGATCACATCTCCAAGTACTGGTGTTAACGGTCAAAGCTGGGATTACATCTCACACTTCACTACTGTTCACGCGTGGATTCCAAAGAACATGGTGTTTGTTAACAACAAAGTATTCAAGCGTTTAGATAAAGATCTACAGCAAGTGATCTTAACCGCTGCTGCCAATGCTGAGAAAAAAGGCTGGGCATTAGGACGCAAGCTAGCAGTTGAGCACACTGATATGCTTAAAGAAAAAGGCATGAAAGTGGCTGAGCCTACTGAAAAGCTACAGTCTGAGCTTCGTACTATCGGCGACACTATGCTGACAGAATGGTTAGACGAAGCAGGAAATGACGGCAAGAAAATTATCGAAGCTTACAACGCTCAATAATTGCTGTTAATCCTTTGCTGGCGCGCATTACCGCCAGCATTGCTCTAACATCAACTGTTCTATGCCTGTCTCTTTACCAAAAGCGCAAGCTTATAGCTGATGTTAGAGCACTGTTTTAAACGAGTGCTCGAGATATTCCTATGCAAACATTAAAACGCTATTTTTACTTCACGTCCGTGCTCCTATCCGGCAGCTGCTTAGTCGTGATGACACTGCTCATTTTGGCCCAAATAGGCGCGCGAATGATGGGTCAAATCATCCCCTCTTCAGAAGACTTTGCAGGTTGGTTACTCTCTGCCACTGTATTTTTTGGATTGGCTTACACATTTAATAGCGGCGGTCATATCCGTGTCACTATTTTGCTCACCAGACTCGGTCACTTTAAGCACCGCTCTATCGAGCTAATCAATTTAGCTACCGGCTTGGCGATCAGTGCTTATCTTATGTTCTACACAGCTTATACCGTTTACGAATCTTATATTTACGAAGAAGTCACCGACACCTATTTAGTGGTGCCGCTGTGGTTAGTGCAATCGCCAATGGCCATCGGCTCACTGTTTTTAATGCTTGCCATTGCCGATAACTTGTTTGATGCAATACGCGGTAAAACTCCGGCTTACCAAGCCAGCGAAAACGAACTTGGAGGCGCAGAGTAAGTTATGGATATCATCGTCATCGGTGCAATTTTATTCTTTTGTATGCTGTTAATGCTGACCTCAGGTATCTGGGTGGCACTGACATTAACAGGTACATCAATCATAGGTTTACAGCTTATAGGCAACACCAGCATTGGTTTATTGCTGGGCACCTCATCTTGGAGTGCAATGACGAGCTGGTCACTCACTGCATTACCACTGTTTATCTGGATGGGAGAAATCCTGTTTCGTACCCGCTTATCCAGAGACTTATTTGAAGGCTTAGCGCCATTGCTATCTAAACTACCGGGCAAGCTGCTACACGTTAATATTCTAAGCTGCGGCATATTTGCTGCGGTTTCAGGCTCCTCTGCGGCGACAGCTGCAACAATCGGACGTATGACTTTGCCTGAGCTTGCCAAGCGCGGTTACGACGATGTGATGTCGATAGGCACGCTCGCAGGGTCTGGTACATTGGGATTACTTATCCCGCCCTCAATCATTCTTATTGTTTACGGTGTTTCAGCAGAAGTATCTATTGCCCGCTTATTTTTAGCAGGCGCACTGCCCGGCCTTGTACTAATCGTACTTTTCATGGCTTACACCATTGGCTGGACATTATTGAAAGGCAAAAACTCAGCACAACAAAACAATGATCCTGTTGAGCAAGAGCCCACATATACCTTCAAAGATAAACTGGTCGCACTAAAGAAGTTAACCCCCATTGTGTTGCTTATTACTGCAGTACTTGGCTCTATTTACCAAGGGGTTGCCACACCCACTGAAGCCGCTGCTTTAGGGGTTACCGGATCACTGCTATTATCCGCAGTGCTTGGCAGCTTTAGCTGGTCAGGCTTTATCGACAGTATTGTCGGCGCTGTTAAAAACTCCTGCATGCTCGGTCTTATATTAGTGGGGGCTCACTTTTTAACACTCGCGATGGGCTTTATCGGCATACCAAACGCACTGGCTGAATGGATAGCTTCTCTCGGGTTATCTCCAATTGAGTTAATCATTTATTTGACGATTTTCTTCGTGATTATGGGCTGCTTCTTAGATGGTATTTCAGTGATTGTACTAACAACTTCGGTTGTATTACCTATGGTCACTCAAGCTAATATCGATCTTATTTGGTTTGGTATTTTCTTGGTACTTGTGGTTGAAATGTCACAGATAACACCGCCCGTCGGCTTTAACTTATTTGTTATTCAAGCTTTAACTGGCAAGAACATTTTGTACATCGCTAAAGCTGCACTCCCATTCTTCTTCATGATTGCTATCGCAATAGTGATTATTACGATGTTCCCGAACATAGTGCTATATCTGCCGACTCTGATGACTTCTTGAGATCACTGCATAACTACTACATTCAATAATACGGCGTTAAAAACTGGCTCAATATGCTCATTTACAAAAGTAATGCCCGAAGGGGCACACTGACTGCGCTATTTCGCCAGTTTTTGCCTTGTCTTATTTTCATTCGCTACGTTATGCAGCAACCTCTTATCTCAAGCGCATACACAACACTAGATTTAAAGCTCTCCTTTTTTCAATCTATTCACCGCCATAACCAAAAGATTTATTTATAAAGTTCAGCTTGTTATTCATACTTATGATGTATGATGAGCACTATAACTAACAATAAATACCTGTGGCTCAAATCCATGCTCAATAACTTCTCACACTGCCTACGTTTATCGCTATACCTAGCGCTCAGTTTTAGCATATTGCTGACGGGAAACGTGCAGGCGAAAGACACGGTTATTATCAAGGCAGTTGGCACTTGGGGCTACTTCACAAATTACCAAAAACACGAAGGTCCCTTTTGGAATAAACGCATTGCAGCAGCTACCAACGGAGAAATTGTGGGCGAAATAAACCCACAAACCACATTGGGTTTAGGCGGTAGTGAAATTATGCGCTTAGTTAAAAAAGGCGTGTTTGACTTTGCCTTCGGCCTACCTGCTTATGTATCACCTGAAAGCGCAATCTTTGAAGGTGCGGATATCTCGTCATTAGTACAAGATATCAAGGTTCAAAGAAAAGTTGCTGATGCCTACTTTCCTACCTTAGCGCGAGCTTTTAAAGCGAAATACAACGCTAAGTTAATGACCCTCTATCCTTTTCCCAGCCAGATGATTTGGTGCAAAAAGCCCGTTAAAAATATCAATGAATTAAAAGATAAAAAAATTCGCGTCTACTTAACAACTCTCAGCGACTTTGTTGAAAGTGTTGGCGCTATTCCCGTCAACGCACCTTACAAAGACGTCCCTCAAGCGCTGCAAAGTGGCAAAGTAGACTGCGCCATCACTGGCACTATGTCAGCCTATACTAGCGAGCTCTACAGAGATGCCCCTTACGGTTTCACGTTAAGAGTCGGCTGGGGGCTAGCTTTTGGCGCGATGAATTTAGATAAATGGAATATTCTCAGCAAGCAACAGCAAACAATTCTTAGCCAAGAAATGGAAACCCTCACAGAGCAGATGTGGCAAGAGACCGCCAAAGAAGATGCAATCGCCTTAGCCTGTTTATCCAATGGCCCTTGCACAATCGGCGAGAACGGCAAAATGCAATTCTCTGAGCCATCAAGTGATGACTTAGCCATTCGCGATCGCTTAGCATTAGAAGTCATTCTACCGCGCTGGGCTGCCCGCTGCGGCCCAGAGTGCGCCACCAATTGGAACCGCACAGTAGGTAAGTTGTTGGGGATGCGGGCGGAAATAAAGTTACAGTAATCTATCTTACTATCTATATTTTTAGCCCCAGGCCAGCTTAATAATCAGGTAGCTTGAGCGCCATTATCGTTGAGCTTCATAACCACCCAACTCAATATATAGCTTGATCAGCTCCAATTCTTCAGGGGTTTTGTGAATGTCTGATGCGAGCGCCTTTTCTAATTTAGTTTTTGTATAATCTCTGTAGGACTTAGTCACGCCTTGCTCTTTAACGATAGGTTCTAGTACTTTCACCCGATCGGCGGAGCTATCATTTAAATCATTGATGATAGACTCGCGAATCAATACGCTATTCCCTGTTACTGCGTCATCAATTATCCCATCTTTATTAGGGGTAACTCGCTCAGGAAAATCGACTGCCCAGGTAAAAAATGGGTTTTCGGGTAGCTTAGCCCCTTTAAAAGCGCGATAAGCCTTTTTGTTTTTCAATTTTCTGTTTAACTCAATTGCTTGCTCATCAATTTTTGGGGGAAACTTATACGGGCGAAAACGCATCAGTTTCTCCAGTAACCAAAATCGGCCAATCTTAGGTTCGGGAATACATTTTTTGCGTGAGCCCGCAGGGGCTTCTCCCTCAAAACTTGCTCCGCGCATATACTCATCTAACCAATGCCAGTAAAGCAGCCCAGGATCTCCGCCAATTTTAAGATCATCTATTCGATTGCTATTAAGCGCTGAGAGCACGACATATCGCTCTTGCACTTTACCTTTTCGGTTAATTCTGTGAAGACGAATACAAATACCGCGATAGTTAGCCTGCCAAGGTAAAAACATGTTTTTACCGCGCCAGATTTTGATTGCAGCATGATTCCAGTCAACCACCCAGACTTGACCCCACCAGCGGGTGTAGACCAACCCATTGTTTTGATTAAAACGTACAGGTCTTGGGTATGACCCGAACATAAAGTGAACACTTAAGAAGAATAGATAAGTTGAAAGGAAAATTCCGAATATAAATTTATAATAATACCTTTCCGTCCAGAAATAACTCATGCGGTCAATTATTGATTCATAACGTGTTTGGTCGGAAGGAATGTTTGAAAAAAATAAATAACTAAACCCTTCCATTTCAAGAAAAGTATTGACTGTAAAATAAGCCAACCAGATATACACAATTAGAAACATCACTGGCCCCATCCGTTTTGCGTCTATATAGCCTTTACCTTTACCAATTAACCAGTAATCAACATTATAAGAGTAAGATTGATGTACCTGATTTGCTCGATAAGTTTTCATTGCCAGCTTTTCTGCGATTTCCTTAAAGTCACTCACCTTTCACCTCTTCATAAAACTTATTCGAAAAAGCCGAATTCATAATTACCACTCACTTCGATATCTTCTCCTTTGCCGTGCGGGTGATACTCAAAGAAAACTTGTTCAACTGACTGGAGGATATGCAAAGGTACATGCAGTGAAAGCTCTCCCTCACGATCTGTTACTGACCAGAGATTCTCATCATTGTCAGGAAGAAAATAAAAATGATCGGTCAAACGTTCGCCTTGGAAAATATCCGATTTAACACGTAGGCTGATTTTGATCTCGGACTTACCTGCCGTAAACCCTGGGAGTTTGACAGCTAGGGCAGTTTTACTTCGTTTAAATTTGGGCGTATAAATTAACTTGTAATAATCGCCAATTTCACGCGCCATGAAACTTTGTACCTGCTCTGCAGTTAAAGAAGGCGATACTGCCTTGCCAGTCACGCCAGATATTAAACGAGAAATTTCCAATTGAGAATCAATGCCTTTTTTAACACGTTCACCATTATTAGGCTTAAACTCTATCAATGTCCTATCCGCTTCTCCCCAATACAAATATTTGGAAGGCACACCTACCAAATTCGCATTCCAGCCCCAAAACCCTTGTGAAACCCACCTTTCTAACTCTCCATCTTCGGCAAAAATTTTACCCACTACCCCAATAACAGCCAATAGAACACCTGCCATAGCTATATAACCTGCACCAACTACAGTCACACTAATGCTTGCAAGCCCTGATAAAAAGCCTGATACAAACAATAACGAACCACCAGCTATACTCACTCCTGCGAATAACGCTGCATCGCTATCACTTCGCTCTGCATAAGCGCCATATTGATAATAATTAGTGATCGCATCTATGGCACCGACAATTGGCGTAATCTTTAACGCCCCCTTCACTGCGGAAAGGGCTTTCCCTCCTATTCTAGTTTCACCTGCAGCAACGTTCATACCTAGATTTGTCGGCACTTTAATTTTATTGAGCGCTTTAACAGTTGCTTTGGCTGCAATCTCATCAGCATTAGTGCCTAATGCAAAGGCACCGACTTCCGCTAAAACTAGTGTAAAATAAAGTTCTGATAGCCCTGCGATATCAGCTGCTTCTCGAGTATTTTCTGATTGCAGTTTTTTAAGTTCGGGGTCAGATATGAATATGCCATACACCACACTTAAAAAACCTAGTGCACCTAACCCCCCTTTCGTAGATTCAGGTAAATCAAAATGGGGACGCTCATCTATATGAATTACACTAATATCTTTTTTATAAAAATCTCCATAAGTCTTTACTAAATAGCTCTCATCCCATTCCGAGAGCGCACCTCCTTTGTTCGCCAGCGCTTTTAAAAACTTACTGAATGGATTTTTTTTGATAGTAATTTTACGATTATGTAATTTAGCAGTATCAACTATAAATTGCCTTACTTTGTGCTTTGAGGCTCCTTGTGTTAAAAGACCATAATCTCTAACATCTTTAACAAAATTTTGAGCGCTTTGCGGCGAATGAACAAGTGTTTTAAGGAAATCATCTGTTGACTTCAACATCGCTGTTTTTGCCTTATCCATATTGATATACTGCTCGCCCAATAATGTATCAAGCACGGAAGTTTTATCGAGGATTAAACTAGCGATGACTTTAGATATTACAGCTATTTCATATCGATAATCAGCATCCCCTGTTTTCCCTGCATATAAAACTTTATCAATTAACTCCTTACCTGCTTTGGAAGATTCTAAGCCGCTAGTAATCTGGTGGCAGCTCGATAGCGTATTTACCCCTAATCTCAATTGATCGAGCATGCTTGTAGCTTCTGATTCAATAGCTCTCAATGCATAAAAATTGTGAACACTCCCTTCCCCCTGCTTTTGGGAATTCCAAGCTTGGGCCGCCTTTACAACATTAGCAATCGCGTTTTCAATGACCCTTGCATTTTCTGCTATCGTCTTTCGAGTCGGTTTGAGTTTTTCATTCAAAGCGTCAACAGCTGCTTCCTGGTCCTTTGAGGGTCTATTCAATTTCACCAGCTTCGCCGCTTCTGCGAGTTCCTCTAGTTCTTGGTTTGTCATCTTCGATTTGATTTGCGCTACTGAAGAATCGAAGCGATTTCTCTTATAAAGCGGTGTAGACTGCAATTGAGACTGTTTCTTTCGAACATCATTATCGAAATCAACTAATTTTTGCCTAGCTCCATTTAGCTTATTACTAAAAGGAGTTTCTATGTGAGGTAAAGCATTTTCCAGTTGTGTCTCTATAGCTTGATAAGTTAAATAGGCGTATTGGTTTTCCATGATATCATGAGCGTGAGCAGTTGAGATTTCAGCGTGAAACGCCCCTAAATCCTGACTTACCCCAATAGGGTCGTGTAATACAACCACCTTACCTACTTCAATCTTATTTTTAGTTTCGTTGAATATTTGATCTATCTTGGCTTGTGTGTAAGGCACACTTGGCGTAGCGCT
>CAKZOD010000071.1 GCA_937136055.1 uncultured Oceanospirillaceae bacterium
GGCACGAGTCATATAACCTCCTGCTCAGGACTACTTTCTCTGATTAGTTATCAAAAAGTAACCAATACACTACTACTGAAAGGCTAATCAATCAAATTTGTGTGGGTGTCCTCGTAATTCTGTAATTGTTAAGCGATTAAGTTTGTCAGCGATGATTACTTTGAAGTGTTGAGAATGTTCAGGTTCGTTTTATAGGCAATTTAATAAGCTGGTGGATGCTTGATAAAATTTAGCTGACCAAAATACTTGGCCAGCTTACAGCTGTGAACAAGCCCTACAACTCGAGTTCTGCTTTCGCCTCTTTAAAGCAAGCTATCGCAAAATCCAAATCTTCTTTAGTGTGCGCTGCCGATATCTGGGTGCGAATACGCGCTTGATCTTTGGGAACAACGGGGAAAGAAAACGCGGTGACATACACGCCTTTATCCAACATGTAATCTGCTAAAAGCGCTGCTTTTTTGGCATCGTAAAGCATGATAGGGATAATTGGGTGGTTACCCTCTAGCAGGTCATAACCTATCGCTTGCATGCCTTCTCTGAAGTAGCGACCATTTGCTTCAACTTTATCTCTAAGTTCAGTAGATTCGCTCAGCATATCAATTGCAGCTAGTGCACCAGCTACCACGGGCGGTGCAACAGTGTTGGAGAATAAATAAGGTCTTGAGCGCTGTCTAAGCAGTTCAATGATTTCTTTTTTGCCGCTGGTATAACCGCCACTCGCACCGCCTAAGGCTTTACCTAAAGTACCTGTAGTGATATCGACTCTATCCATACATTGGCAATGCTCGTGAGTGCCACGGCCTGTTTCTCCTACAAAACCTACCGCGTGTGAATCGTCAAAATGTACCAACGCTTGGTATTTTTCAGCTAAATCACAAATCTTATCGAGCTGTGCGATGTAGCCATCCATTGAGAATACACCGTCAGTACTGATCAATTTAAAGCGTGCACCTGCTTTATCAGCGGTAATAAGCTGCGCTTCTAGATCTGCCATGTCATTGTTGTTGTAACGATAGCGTTTTGCTTTACACAAGCGAATACCATCGATAATACTGGCGTGGTTTAGTGCATCGGATATTACCGCATCTTCAGGGCCTAATAATGTCTCATAAAGCCCACCGTTAGCATCAAAACAGGAAGGGTATAAAATAGTATCTTCGGTTTGTAGAAACTGAGATAGCTTATCTTCTAGGTTTTTGTGTATCTGTTGTGTGCCACAGATAAAGCGCACAGAGGCCATACCATAGCCCCATTCATCCAAACCTTTGTGAGCGGCTTCAAGCACAGCAGGGTGCTGGGCAAGGCCAAGGTAATTGTTAGCGCAAAGGTTTAAAACGCTGCCCTGCTTAACGTTTACTTGAGTGTCTTGGGCAGAGAGAATTTGACGCTCGTTTTTATATAATCCAGCATCTTGGATTTCATCGAGTTGTGTTTGTAGGTGTTGCTGAAAATTCGAATACATAAAAAATCCTTTAAACGTTCTGCCAATCGAGAATTACTTTGCCAGCGTCGCCGCTGATCATTGCATCAAAGCCTTGTTGGAAGTCTTTGAAATCAAGGCGGTGAGTAATAATAGAACTGATATCTAAACCGTTTTCAATCATCACAGACATCTTGTACCAAGTTTCATACATCTCACGACCATAAATACCCTTAATTGTCAGCATGTTAAAAATGACAGTATTCCAGTCTGTGGGCTTTTCTTCACTGGGAATACCAAGTAAGGAGATTTTTCCGCCGTGGCACATGTTTTTAATCATATCGTTAAAGGCAATTGGGCTGCCAGACATCTCAAGACCCACATCAAAACCTTCTGTCATGCCTAAATCAGAGCGTACCGCATCAAGTGATTCTTTGGCGACATTGACAGTACGAGTGGCACCGAGGGTCTCAGCCATTTTTAAGCGTTTAGGGTTTAAATCGGTGATAACAATATGCCTCGCGCCTGCTTGCTTACATACTGCCGCTGCCATGCAGCCGATAGGACCCGCACCTGTAATCAGCACGTCTTCACTGAACAGATCAAATTGAAGGGCGGTGTGCACAGCATTACCAAAGGGGTCGAACATCGAGGCAATGTCTAAATCTATCCCTGGGCGATGCTCCCAAACATTGGACATCGGTAGTACGACATACTCTGCGAACGCACCACTGCGGTTGACACCTATGCCGCTTGTATAAGCACATAAATGGCGTCGGCCTGCCATGCAGTTACGACAGCGGCCGCAAACAACGTGGCCCTCACCGGAGACTATTTCTCCGGGTTTAAAAGCATTGACGTTTGATCCAACACTGACAATTTCACCAACGAACTCATGACCTATGGTCATTGGGGTTTTTATAGTATCTTGAGCCCATTGATCCCAGTTATAAATGTGTAAGTCAGTGCCGCAAATCGCTGTTTTTAAAACACGAATTTTCACATCATTGATACCAACATCAGGTATAGGTACTGTGTCTAGCCACAAGCCAGTGGATGCTTGTTTCTTAACGAGTGCGCGCATTGTATTCATTGTATTTTCTCGCATTAAACGAATGATGAGTGAGTTTTTTGTGATTTATAGTGGATATAATTCCTGTATAGTGGAACCAGTATAAAACATTAAATCTAATTTAAAAGAATTATTTCTCGTATATGGGAATTAGTGCGTATTTTGATCAATAATGCTGCATTTAAGAAGCTTGAAGTTATTGATTCAGATACGTAATAAAGAGGCAGAATGAGTAAAAAAATAGTTGACGAAAAAGAGATAGAGCCGATCGCGCAAGTATTGTGTGAGAAAGTAAAAGGCTTGCGTAAAGATAGAGGCTGGACACTGGAAAGCTTTGCAACGATATCAGGCGTTAGTCGTTCGATGCTCTCACAAATAGAGCGCGGGCAGGCAAACCCCACTTTAGCAGTTGCCTGTAAGATCGCTCAAGCGTTCTCTATCTCAGTGGGGGAGCTAGTGAATGAGCCCTGGACAGTCTCAGCGATTGAAGTAATCCGTAAAGATGACCCTAACTACTTATATCGTAATGATAAAGACTGTAAGATTCGTACCCTTTCCCCATTGAATATGGAGAAAAATATCGAGTTCTACGAACTGTCATTGAATGCTAATGCTCAATTGAGTAGCGCGGCGCATTTTGAAGGTGCTCGGGAATTTATTACTGTCGAAAAAGGTGATATTGAAATAGTTGCAGGGGTAGACACTAGTACCTTATCTAAGGGCGACTCTGCACATTATCGTGGTGATATCGCGCATACGATAAAAAATATTGGAGAGCAAGAAGCTGTCTGTTTTTTAGTTGTTAGCTACTCTTAAACGTCTATTATTAAATTGCAAAAGCAGTTTTTTAAAATTATAAAGGCGTTTTCCAAAACGATAAGTCGAAAATAATAAGAAAGGTCTGTTGCTAAATGCTGAAAAACATTCGTCCAAGCGTGCAAGGTTATAAGCTGGATAGTCGTCGTTTGACGGCTAGCTTCATAGCGATTGGCGCCTTGGTTTTGTTATTCGTCATCGCTTTGAACATCAAAATTAAAGCCAGCGCTTCTCCTCATGCATTAGAAAAGCCTTTATTGGTCTCTCAAAAAGCGCAGTTAGCAAAAGCCCATCTATTAGCGTATTCAAGCTATTTACAAAATATTGCCAACGCAACTTCTGATGAACAAAGAGATACAGCGTTAGTAAGCTTGTATGCAAAGGAAAAAAGTGTCGCTCAGCTTTATCAACAGCTCGTGACAATCACTGCGCGAAAAAATAGCCAAGTGAATGATAGCCAAGAACTGTATTCCCAGTGGAGAGATATTCGCAGTGAGTTTTATCAGCGTATTGTCACGAATGATAAACTTGGCGCTGTACGCTACCTAAGAGGAACCGTTTCAGATTTTCTTTGGGAGATAGAACAGAGCATCGAAGCTGTTAGGCTCAGCAGTGAGCAAGCTTATGAGAAAATGCACAACTCGGCTCACTCTTATGCAAATCACATACATATTTATGCGGTATTACTATCCATTATTATGTTATCGATTATTGGATATCTACTTTTTTGGAGCTGGCAACAAATAACGCTGAATAATCAATATACTGAACGTCGCCAGTCACTGATTGATGAGCATGTGCTAATGGCAATACTCAATGAAAAAGGTGAGGTAGTTGATGTTAGTCAAGCCTTGAGCCAGTTTTTTTCGATGTCTAAAGAAGCGCTATTAATGAACGCGTCGCATTTTCTGTTAAGTGATAATAAACAGGATAGATTGTTAGAAAAAAATATTCTCAATACTGTAAGGCAGGGCAAACAGTGGCGTGGCGAAGTTGCTTTCAAAAACGCTTACAGTAATGAACTATGGGCTGATTGCTCTGTTATACCCGATTGCGATGAAGATCAAAACATTGTCGGGTACTCGTATGTCTTGCACGATTTAACCAATAAGAAACTAGCCAATTTCGATAAGTTAACAGGGTTATTAAACCGTCGTAGCTATGACGAAGTATTAACCAGCCAGCTTAATTTAGCGGTACGTAACAAATACACAATTACGCTGGCGGTCTTAGATATTGATTTCTTCAAGCGCTTTAATGATTTGTATGGTCACCCTGAAGGAGATATAGCGCTGCGCAAGTTAGGTGAATTGCTGACTCGAAATATGCAAAGAGCTAATGACTTTGTCTTTCGAATAGGCGGCGAAGAATTTGCGCTGATCGTGTCAGGGTTGGATGAAGAAAAGGTTGAACAGTATTTAAATAGTCTGCGCGAAGCGGTGAAAGAGCTTAAAATCGCTAACAAGAATAGTAGCGTTGGCGATTATTTAAGTGTCTCTATAGGTGCAGTTATTCTTGAGCAGGGTTATATCACTGAGCAAAAGTTTTACAAAGCAGCAGATAAAGCGCTATACCAAGCAAAGACTGAGCGCGATAAGGTGGTCGTTAATACCATTCGTAGCGAGAAAATGATTTAGTGATGAGTTACGAGTTACGAGTTACGAGCTATAAGCTATAAGCTAAAAGCTAAAAGCTAAAAGCTAAAAGCTAAAAGTTACGAGTTACGAGCTAAAATCTAAGAGCTAACGACTTTATAGCGGAATAAATTGCTGTTGTTTTACATGGCCAAATGCAAAGCTCGATTCTATAGAGCTGATGCCGGGTAAATTGGAAAACTTATCGCGAATAAATGCCTCGTATGATTTTAAATCGTTACTAATCACTTTTAATAAATAGTCACGGTTGCCAGTCATTAAATAGCACTCTAATACTTCATCAAGTTGTGAAACTGCATTTTCAAAGTTCTGCATAATCTGTTTGTCAGGCTTTTCTAGCCGAACACTGAGAAACACATTCATGCTCAGCCCGCATAGCACTTGATCAACGACAGCAGTATAGCCTTTGAGAATCCCCTTGCTCTCTAATTTCTTCACTCTGCGTAAACAAGGAGAAGGCGATAGGTTAACTTTCTCAGCGAGTTCTTCGTTAGTAATACGCGCATTTAATTGTAGTTCTCTTACAATTTTTTTATCAATATTGTCCATTATCTCTCCAAATTAGCAGGATCTGCCAAAAGTGTAGTTTTTTGGGTTTTAAAATGCCAGCATATTGCGCTGTGTATTTGCTAATATTTTTATTATCAAACTCCAGTCGCGCAGCTGAATAGTGATCTGGAAAAGTTTTCATAACTTCCTAATGATTAAAAATATAAGTGGATAATAAAAATATGAGCAGCAAAAAAACACATATTGGTGAGCACCGTCTAGCCGCTGAATCAATGATGCTTCACCATGGTTATGACCCAAAACTTTCAGAAGGCGCGGTTAAGTGCCCACAATTTCAAACATCAACCTTTGTTTTCGATAGTGCGCAGCACGGAAAAGATTTTTTTAATTATGCATCGGGTCGTGTTGACGTGCCTGAAGGTGTTGAGCCTGGTTTAATTTACACACGCTTTAATAACCCAGTGTTAGAAATTCTTGAAGGGCGTATGGCTCTTTGGGATGGCGCTGAAGATTGCTTAGTAACCGGTAGTGGTATGGCTGCTATCTCAACTACAGTGCTGGCTTTATCTAAGCCCGGTGATGTGGTTATTTTCGCTGAACCTATTTACGGTGGTACTGATACGTTACTCAACGGTGTGCTCAGCCAATATAACTTACAAGCAGTTGGTTTTAATGGCAGTGATGGTGATAAAGGTTTAGCGCAAGCGATCGAAAAAGCGAAATCTTTAGGGCCTATCTCGGTTGTATTGATGGAAACCCCAGATAACCCAACTAACCAAATGATTGATATTGCGGCGTGTAAAGCCTTGCTTGAAGCACATGACAATCAAGGTGGCGATAAGCCAGTGCTGGTGGTTGATAACACTATGTATGGGCCAATCTTTCAGCAGCCATTACAGCTAGGTGCTGATCTTTGTATTTACTCTTTGACTAAATATGTGGGTGGGCATTCCGATATCCTTGGAGGCAGTTGCTCAGGGAGTAAAGCGCTAATTAATAAGATTCGCGGCTTTAGAAATATTATCGGCACTAACATGGATTCTCATACTGCCTGGTTGGTGATGCGCTCATTAGAGACATTAAAGATCCGTATGAACGCAAGTTCAGCAGGAGCTAAAGAGGTCGTTGATTATTTGGCTGAGCACCCGTTAGTTGAAAAAATTTACTACCCAGGTCTCCTTACAGAGGAAGACCCGCAGTACAAGATCTTCAAGAAGCAGTGTTCAGGTTGTGCATCTACTTTCTCATTCACTATAAAAGGCGGTGAATCAGAAGCATTTAAAGTATTAGATTCTATGCAAATGGCAATGTTAGCTGTGAGCTTAGGCGGTACTGAAACTTTAGTGCAGCACCCAGCTTCAATGACACATTCATCGGTTGATCCGGTACGTCGTGGAGAAATAGGTATTAGCGATAACTTGATCCGCATCTCTGTAGGTATTGAAAACCCTGCAGATATCATTGCTGATTTAGACCAAGCCCTTGCAATGATTGGCTAGTTATCAAAAAGTAAATTGCAAAACTTAAAAAGCCTCACGTGAAAGCGATGAGGCTTTTTAGTATCAACTTATAGCTTGAATGTTATTTAACCACGAAAAAATTATCAGCAAATGCAAAGCTGGTTTATTAATAATTTATTTATTAACAAAAGATTAACAGGTGTTTTGGTTGGTGTATTAATAAGCAACAATATATTAAATAAATTCAACAAAGTTCAAAAATAGGTAGTAATAAAAACAAAATAATTTATATTAAATGAATAGGTGTTTGTCTTAGTTTGTTGCATCGCTTTTTATTTTCAGCGCCTATAAGTATTTTTTATTGGTAGGATTAATTTAATAATCTTTAACATATTTGACGTTTGCTGTACCTAGAGAGCAATTATCAAGCAGCCTATAAATGCTGTTGATATTGCAATGAAGTACTAGAGGATTTGAGTAATGGACAATCAATTACCCCAGGTCGAATTGATCTCTTCGGGCGCTCAAGTTAGTGCGGCTCCTTTTCCATTTTCTGAAACCTTAGATAGCGGCATCTTCGTTAACGCCACAAATATAATTGCCGGCATCGAAATCAACACCATTGATATTGCGTTACTAGTATTATGCCCGCTTTTCACTGCACTGGGCGTGTTAGTCGCATCATTGGTTAATAGTAATGATCAGTATTCACAGCTAAATGCTATTAAGCGTTTTTTTAATGGTGTTTTCTCTAATCTTGCGAATCTTCTAGCAGGTGTAGTATTAGGTATTGTCATTGCACTGTTTTTTATAGGCGCAATTAATAACGATATTTCATCACTTGCGCGTATCTTAGTACTCAGTATCTTTCTTGGTTATAAAGCGCCTCTTTTGTGGAACTTTCACAACCGCAACGCTCAACAAATTGGCGAGCGCCCTGTAAATATAGCTAATTCTACGAATACGGCTGCAAAAGCTAAGCCTGCTGTGGCAGTAAAGACCAAGCCTGCTCCTGTAAGCCCTGCGAGTGCCCCAAGTGTCAGCTTGAATCAAGATGCACTTAAGCAAGAAAAGCTTAAAAAAGCACGCTTAAAACTTGCTGCCAAAAGCTAACCCTTAAATGTAGAAAGCCTTTGATGATTTTAAAATAGTGATCTATTTCAAGAACATCCTTTAATACATGATGTTTAAATAGCCTACATCACGCTCAAAGATTTTCATCGGTCCTTTTTCATGTTATTTTGCCTTCTCACACTTATATAGAATATATGGATAACATGTTCACTGCGTATTTCCCTTACGTATCAGTCGTTATTCTCAAGAGCATTTAAACGATAAAATATGATGAAACTTTTTAGAGTCCAAACGACTATGTTGGTGTTTATTAGTCTTTTGGGAGGAGTTGTTATCTATGAACTTTTTGGAACGGTTTCAGGCCTAGATGCGATTGGCATATCTGGCATATTAAGTGGTTTTGTCATCGGTCTTTTTAGCGGCAAAAATTTAGGAATGTTCTCAATATTTCCCAGTTTTTTATCCGCTAGTGTGTCAAGTTTAGTTTTTGCCTTACTCGCCTATATCTCCATGGATGCAGTTGATCCAGTGATGACTTCTCTGGGGTTATTTGCCATCGGTTTTAGCTTGATGGCAGGGAATGTTGTGGGGTGTCAGTGGGGTAAGCACTTCTTAATTCGAGAAGATGATATTGCACAGCTACGCAATGTGTTTGGGGATACTCAATCAGCAAAGCGCTCACAACAAGAGACGCTTGAAGAACGTGATCGCCCTCGATAGTGCAACTGACTCATAGGCATCAGTAAATCGTTAGGCAAATATGCGAAAAAGTCGCCAGATCTTCACTGTGAATAACTAAGGGGCCAGTACCCGTGGGCATAAAAGGCGTTTGGAACTTGATCGCATGTTCCTTTGTCAGTAGAGCGAAGTTCATTCACAAGTTTCTTATTATAAACGGTCCCATGAGGTATTTATGAAGTATAAAAAGCTAGCAGGTACAGAGCTAAATGTAAGCCGTATTTGCTTAGGTACAATGACCTATGGCAAGCAAAATACAGAGCAAGAAGCATTTGCTCAGCTAGATTTAGCGTTAGCGCAAGGCGTTAATTTCATCGATACTGCAGAGCTTTACCCTGTGCCAACGGCAGCTGAGACACGTAGCTTAACTGAGGAATATATCGGTAATTGGATAAAAGCACGTAATAACCGAGATAAGCTAATCATCGGCACTAAGGTTTGCGGTCCTGCAAAAATGGTTGAATATTTGCGTGACGATATCGCCCATGATGAGCGCAATATCCGTATCGCCATAGAGGGAAGTTTAAAGAGGCTCAATACTGATTACATTGATCTTTACCAATTACATTGGCCTGACAGGCAAACTAATTTCTTTGGGCAGTTAGGTTATGAGCACGATGCCAGTAATGATGGCACACCACTACTAGAAACATTGACGGTACTTAAGACATTAGTGGATGAAGGTAAGGTGCGTCATGTAGGTGTATCAAATGAGTCACCTTGGGGAGTCATGCGCTTTCTACAGTTAGCCAAAGAGTTTGATTTACCGCGCATTGCCAGCGTACAAAACGCTTATTCACTGCTTAATCGCACCGATGAGATCGGTTTAGCTGAAGTGCTTTATCGTGAAAATATCGACTTATTACCTTACTCTCCACTGGGGTTTGGGGTATTAACAGGCAAGTATTTAAAAGGTACGCCTAAAAACTCTCGACTCGATTTATTTCCCGCTTATCAGCGTTATATGACACCTAACGGTGTGCAAGCGACTCAAAAGTATGTCGATCTAGCGCAGCGCTATGGTATCGACCCTGCTCAAATGGCAATTGCCTTTGCGGCAAGCCGCCCATTTGTCGGTTCGACAATTATTGGGGCAACTACTAAGGCTCAGTTGGAAAATGGGATTGCTGCAATAGAATTGGAGCTCGATGCGTCTTTGTTGGCAGAGATAGAAGCGATTCACAACGCTTGTCATAACCCTTGCCCGTAGTTTGCTGGTCGATTTAAGGATTTAAAAATGAACTGGTTTTTAGTCTTATTAGCGGTGTTTGCCGGCGCTATGTTACCGATGCAAGGCGCGCTAAATGCGCGCTTAGGTGCTGCTATGGTGCACCCAATGCAGGCAACTTTTGTCTCTTACATTGGTGGAACTATTGCCTGTGTGATTGTACTTTTAATGGCACAGGCAAGTTTGCCTGACTACAAACGCTTAGCCAGTATTGATTGGTATCTTTATTTGGGAGGCTTTTTAGGGGCTGTATTTGTCAGCGGCATGTTGTATTTGATGCCGCGCATCGGCATTGCCAATATGCTGGCTGCGGCTATTTTAGGGCAGTTGGTGATGTCGCTAATCTTTGATCACTTTGGTTTAGCGGGAATCAAAGTTGAGATAAGCGCTAATCGAATATTCGGCGTGGTATTATTGATGGCTGGTGTCTATTTTTTACAAAAATAACATTTCTACTTGTAAGTTATTGCTAGTGTTAGCCATTGGCTTCACAAAATGTGAAATATAAACTAAGTAAAAGATAGATAACGACAAAAAGTAACCGGTTGAAGCTATAACTATCAACCGGTTGTGATTTTCTAATTAATTAATCAGCCGATAATTGCCGTTAATTCATTGATTAGCTTTTCTATATCAGCTAATTCTGTGTAATGAACGAGAGAGAAACGCACGACGCCATCAGCTGGGTCAATTTTCATAGCTTCAATCAGGCGCAGTGAATAGAAATGTCCCGCACCACACATAATACCTTTTTCACCCAGTGCTTTAGCGAGCGCCATTGATGAATGACCATCGATTACTACAGCGACAGTTGGAGCGCGGTTTTCAACACTTTCAGGGCCTATAATTGTGATCTTTGGGTGCTGTTTAAAGAAGGCTAATAAAGGCGCTAAAGTTTTCTTTTCAGCTTCAATCATTAGGTTTTGTACCGCTCGAGCCTTTTCTTGATCGCTCGCTTGCGGGTTGTCAAAGTGATGTTGATAAAGCGCTTCAAAGTATTCACAAACCCCAATAGCAGCAGCGATTTGTGCATGGTCAGGCCCTGCTGGTGTCAGGCGCTTTTCGCGAATCTCACCGTTAAAGTAGTGGCCTTGGTTGGCTAATAATTTCGCCATATCAGTGCGCACAACCATGATACCTTGATGAGTGCCGTACACTTTGTAAAGTGAAAACATATAGATATCAGCGCCTAGCTGCTGGATATCAGGCAAGCCGTGGCCAGCATAGGATACGCCATCGACGACAGTGCGTACTTGATGCGCTTTAGCTAGCTCGCAAATCTCTGAAACTGGGTTGATTTCACCTAAGATGTTTGAGCAGTGCGGGAATACCAGTAGCTTAGTGTTAGCAGTAAAAAGCGTTTTAAGCTGTTCAATATCCAGTGAGCCTGTTTCAGGATCAACACTCCACTGAGTCACTTTGATGCCAATTTTTTCGAGCCTGCGCCAAGCGCCACCGTTAGCTTCATGGTCTTGGTTAGTGACAATAATTTCATCACCGGCATTGAGCCAATCGTACATCGCATTGGCAAGCACGTAGCTGTTTTGGCTAGTAGAAGGGCCGAAGTAAACTTCATCAGTCTCGACATTGAGCCATTTTGCAAAAGCAGCGTGCGCCTCATCCATTTGCTGACCCGCTAATTGTGCCTGTGGGTAGGGATGATAAGGCTGAACTTTTGTATTTTGGTAGTAGCTGTTGAGGCGATCTATGACTTGGCGACACATATAAGAGCCGCCTGCATTTTCAAAAAACGCACTGTTTGCCAAAGTAGGCTCGCTAAAGGCAGGGAACTGTTGGCGAGCAAATGTAGTATCTAGCATAGTTGTTCTCTAATGTTGGTTGATTAAGTTTGTGATCGGCGTTTTGCTTAATTTAGCGCCATATCGACATCACAGTAAGGCTGTATCTGATAGCTCTATTCTAACTAAAAAGCGATGCAGTAATCTTTTCAACTTTTACTTGTTTATTAGATATGTATGCGATACTTTCGTCAAAAATATTCTATTTGTGACCGATATCATGCATCAATACCCTTTGGATAGACAGGATGTACGCATCCTTGAAATACTGCAAAAAGATAGCCGAATCTCTAAGTCACAGCTGGCTGAAAAAGTTAATTTGTCGGCTTCTCAGTGTTATCGCCGCTTAAAACGCTTAGAGAGTTGCGGCATTATTGAGCGTTATGTGACTTTGTTAAACCTTGAGAAAGCAGGTTTTGATGTGTGCGCAATGGTGATGTTGAGTTTTAATAAAACAGACCCACAGGCGCGCGAAAAGGTACTGGCACTGATCCAAACTCTCGATGAAATTCAAGAATGCTACAGCGCATCTGGTGAGTACGACTTCATTTTACGGGTTAACTGCACTGGGATGCGCGCCTATGCTGACCTGATCAATCGTAAACTGCTATCCAATGATGTAGTTGCTATGCACTCTTATATATTGATGGATTGCTTTAAGCGCAGCACAGAGCTCCCGCTTAAAGCGAGCAACCTCTAAGTGCTAGACTCTAGAGTGCCTTGCTTTTGCCGCTCGGCACTGTGACGCTTTTCAAGTGATTCTATAATGGCTTTTAGGTGTGAATGTTGCTCCTGCTCGTCGATTAATTTATGTTGTTGTTTGTTCTTAAGACGATCTAGCACATCAATGGTTTTCTGATCGACAATCAGCACCTTGTTTTCTTCTTCTGCTTCATCTGCTTGAGGGCCAGTTGATTGGCTAGAAACAGTTTGTGTTGAGCTAGATTGAGTTGAGTTAGAGAGGGTCGAATTAGATAGAGCTGAGTTAGACTGAGTTATAGAAGCATCAGGACGCTCTCGCTCTTGAGTATCGAACTTGCTACCAGGTTTTGGAAATAAGCGATCGAGCAAACTAGGAAGCTTTTCTTCGTCATCATCTTGTGCGAAAGCGGGGGTAGATATGTCGATTTCTTGTATCTGTCGAGTGAGGTCTCGCCAGTCAGCAGCCTCGGTATTTTCATCCGCCTGCTCATTCCAATCCTCTACTTGCGCTTGAATTTTCCCTAAACTTTGGTCGACAGTAGAGCTAGTGCCTGTATCGTGCACTGCGATATCAAGCTCTTGGATACTGGCTACTTCCCCTTGTTCTGTGAGAAAAATACCCGTTTGTTTTACCTGTCCCAGCAAGTTGTTTTCTGCATCGGTTAAATCAAATGAGGTGGAACTAGAGCCTAGATAAATGGCACCTACTCCGGCTTCTTTTAAGCTCAGCAGTTGATCTTGACCATTTTCATCGCGGGTCCAAATCTTGAGTTTATCGAAGATCTCATCGTTTTCATCGATCCATTTGTTGTCATCGTTATCGTATTTAGCTAACTCGGAAAAGCCATTGAGATCACCGGTGCCAAACAGCTCAGAGCCATCGTTTATCTGGCCGTCATTGTTACTATCCAGGGCTAAAAAACCACTGCCTTGGCCAGTAAAGGAAATTTGCTCCTCACTGCCGTCGGCATCTAAGTCAAAGCTGAAACTAGTGCTGGTTAAGCTGCTCGCTGGCGCATCAAAGTTAATCACTAGTGGGTCGATCAGTTGGCGCTCTTCACTGCGTATATTTAAAGATTGCTCTAAGCTAAAATTTCGCTCCATATCTAGGTGCATCATGAAATCTATTTCGCGGCCATCTTCTGTCGTTATTCGCCCTTGTGTGCCTACCTGTAAGCGTTCGTTCTCAACCAAGCTGTACTGCTCTTTTATTTCCAATCGCGCTTGCCCAGCGGTTGTGACAGCCCCTTGAGCTTGGTTGGCGCTGACATTGGTGGCGTCTTCATTTACGCCAATTTCTAATGAGGCTACTTCATCGTAAGTACGTGAAGCATTGGGATTTAAAAGTGTTTGCGGCCCTTGGGTTAAACTCAAGTTAAAAATATTTGCTTCAACACCTACAACGGTTTGGGCAATAGAAGTAGTGGCCCGCTCTGTTTGATGAGTACTGACATCGCTGCCATTGGTGACCTTAGAAAAACTGTTTAAGGTGTTCTCTTGTTGGGAATACATTCGCGCTTGGTAAGAGAGATCTACTTGATTAACGTTGAGTACTCGGGTGCCTGGCTGTGGGGCATTTAAACTTAAACCGATCCCAATTTGGGATTCCGTTCTGGATTGCGTTTGTTGCTGACTATAGCGCTCATTTGAGTTTTTCTCATGCTCTGTTGAAAATAAAACCTGCGATGAATTAATCTTCACAACCTATCCCTCCTAAACCTTGTGCTAAACAATAACAAAGGACTTTGAACAACAAATTTTGATGCGAATAATAGATACAGAGCTCAATTGAAAACGCATAGAGTGAGTGTGAGCTCTTGAATAATGTCAATTGTATCGGCTAGATTGATGAAAAACTGAGTGATGGATTTGACAATAAACTATTCACTTTATACGCAATAAGCTTGTAGGGCTTTCAAGCAAACACTTGATTTATAAGATTTGTAGGTTAGATAAAAGTACTGGTAAAAGAATGATTATTTACAGCGCGTAGAAAATTTATGAAGCTAAAATGCTACATTAAAAATACTCGGTTCACCAAAGTGTGATCAGAGAGTGGTAATTGTGTTAACTGGAATGTTTTGGATGGTGGTTAAGAGATCAAATTGATATTCTGATGTTGCTAAAAGAGATTTTTAGTGAGGAGCGCATGCTCTAGAATTATCCGTTATGAAGTCAATCGGCATTTAAAGGTAAATGAATGAAAGTCAGCGTCGTTGCAACATCTTCTGTGATTCCACAAGTAGAGCTTGAGCTAGGTTTAAAGGCACTTGCAACATTAGGGTTTGAGGTTAAGTGTGCGGAAAACTTGTCTGATCAGGATTTTGCTTACGCAGGGTCTGTACAAACAAGAGCGCAGCAATTTTATCAATCAGCCTGTGACGATTCAGATATCTGTTGGGCAGTACGAGGTGGTTATGGCGCAAGTCAGATATTACCCGCACTTGAGCAGTTAACCGCTGACAAAGGTGCGCAACCTAATAAACTTCTCATTGGCTACTCCGATTTAACGGCGCTTTACCAGTTTGTCAGTGAGCGCTGGGGATGGCGAATTATTCACGGACCTATGGTTGCTTCAAAAGATTTTCGAGAAATGAATACTGGTGATCAGCAATCACTATTAGCATTGATCGAGCAAAGAAGTTGTCACAATTCACCTTGGCAAAAACAGCCGCTACAATGGATTAACCAAGCTGATATTGCTCAAGAAGCGCTTGAAGCACCGCTGTTTGGCGGTAATTTAGCAGTTATTTGTGCAATGCTTGGCACACCTTGGCAGCTTGATTTTAAAGGTAAGATTCTGTTCTTGGAGGAAATTGCTGAGAGCTGGTGCAAAATAGAGCGGATGTTAGATCAGCTGTTTTTCGCCGGATGCTTAAACGAATGTAAAGCTATCGTGCTTGGTAAGTTTATCCATTGTCGAGATAGCTCACCACTTGGTTTGAAAGATATTCAAACAGATCAACAAAATGAACAAAAAGAAGCGATTCGAGAAGCGCTAACAGAGCAACAAGCCATGCAACGCGTGTTTGGAAGCTTAGCTGAAAAGCTTAATATACCTATCGCTTCTGGGTTATCTATCGGGCATTTTGATGAAAATGCCGCGCTCCCCTTATTGGCCAACTATCGGCTGTCTCTCGATCATGGGTTAGAATTGCTTGATTGGCCTTAAGGGCAGCTCTAAAAATCTATGATGTATTCTGCGAGTTTTTTATTCTTTAGCCCTCCCTCCTTTATCGATCATATAAGGGAATATGCTTTTCTTAAATTTTATCAGGATAAAGTTGAGAAAACGTTTTTCACTACTACACTCAAAGTATTAAGACACATGTAATTAGTTTTAGTAAAGCTAGGGAAACGGTAAATAAGTCCCTAGATGTTCCCTGTGGATAACTAAGAGGCTAGACCCGCGAAAGAAAGTGAAGTGAATGGCGAGTCCTTTACAAGCTTTCTGACAAAGGAGATAGCCTCTTAGAGACACACCCTACGGGGCGTACAGGATATTCCGTGATCATCGTTAATGCATTTCGCCGGGCAACCAGCCCGCCTGTATGCATTGCCCTAATCACGAAAAAACCTGTATGCCAGTACCCGAGGGCATAAAGGGCGTCTAGGACTTGTTCACTGTCTCCCTAGATGACTGATAGTGCGTGATTGGTAATAAGTAGTTGCTTTTCGGTAATTTTTATCTTTTCACAAGCTATGGTCGAAAGTTGATAAGCATATTTATAGTGCTGAATCTCAATATCTTTACTTTTAGCATAAGTTCTAGCATTAGCTGGGGCGTTCACGATGACTGGACTTCATGGGCTTAATATTTTTTAGGTTGCTGGCGAGTTTCTTGTGATATGGAAATGAGAGCGCGAAACCTTCCTACTAGGATGTAGATTATGCAAATGTCCCAAATTTTAAAAGATTTTAGAATGTTTTATCAATTGTCGTTTTTTACTAAAAAACGCTTTAACAGCATCGGTTCTCGATTGCTGGTTTGGGTACTGGCCGTTAGCTCTGTCTTTGTTATTTTTCAAACCTTTGTACAGCTCAATAATGATTACAAAGTTGGTCTCAATGAAATAGATGGCCGTTTTGAGCAGTTAAATTTGAGCTATTCGAGTAGCTTGTCGCGCAGTATTTGGGAGGTCAATACCTCTCAAATTGTCAGTACTATTGAAGGGATGATCAAACTTCCAGATGTGATTAAGGTTTCTGTTATGGAGGATGCAGAAGGCGGGGGAGAGCTGGATAGAATACTACTTGCTGAAACTGGAGAAATAGCCGGTGTTGATTATTTGCAAAAATCGATGCCTATTATGATTGATAACAGGGGGAAGGAAACAAAAATTGGCACCCTCGTTATTTTTATTAGTCTGGAAAGTTTATATCAAGACCTCTACGGTACTGTTGTTTTTATATTGATATTTCAGATGTTCAAAACTTTTCTAATGTCGGCATTTATCTTGGCTATCTTTCACTTTTTAGTCACTCGCCACTTAATTGTAATGGCAGAGTTTGCCAATGATATTAGTGAGCATAATTTGGATGATTATCTTGAGCTGAACCGTAAGCAGGTGGGGGAGGAAGATGAAATTTCTGCTATGTTGAAGGCGATTAACTCTACCAAGAAGAACTTGCGCAAGCTAGTTCAAACTTCAGAAGACTCCTACAAAATGAAACTTGAAATAGAGCAGCGAGAAGAGCGTGAAAAAACGTTTGGCCGCTTTAAACAAGAGATAGAAGCGAAAAATAATAAGCTCGCTGAATCAAACCTAGAGTTGGAGGAAGCGTTTTCAGAATTAAAAAGCACGCAGGATAAATTAATTAATTCAGAGAAAATGGCAGCTCTGGGTGGAATGGTGCAAGGTGTAGCACACGAGCTTAATACGCCAATCGGTTTGTCGATCACAGGTGCGAGTCATATTAAGAATGATACAGAGCGCTTAACGCAGTTGCTCAGTGTAAATAAAATGAAGAAGTCTGATTTAGATGATTATCTTGATAGTACTATTAACTTGTCAAAATCAATCACTGTCAGCCTAGATAAAGCAGCTAATCTTATTCGATCTTTCAAGCTCGTCTCTGTTGAGCAGCATGAAGAACACGAGCAGTCTTTTAACGTACACAGCAATCTTGCTGACATTCTCTACAGCGTTAATCCAAGCATCAAAGATAAAAAAATCACTTTTGTAAACAATATTCCGCAAGACATCAGTATTCGCAGTTTTCCAGGCGTTTTCTACCAGATTTATACCAACTTTATTAATAATTCTGTTTTACACGGCTTTGAAGGGCGCGATAACGGTGTGATTGAAGTCACCGCTACTTATCAAGACGAAATGTTGGATATTGTTTATTGTGATAACGGTAAAGGGATGAATGAAGAGGTGGTAAAAAAAGTGTTCGAGCCCTTCTTTACCACCAAACGAGCAAGAGGGGGCACTGGGTTAGGGATGAATATCATCTACAATCTTGTTCACGATAAGCTGTTAGGCACGATCAGTGTCACTTCTAAAGAGGGTTTAGGAGCACAGTATCACTTGAGAATACCTAACTTAAAAGCAAGCTCAGCTCGATGAACGACCCTAGTGGGGCGTGCGAATGGCGTAAAGCGCTTAAAGAATTCAACGAATAGTGAAGATTGTTAGTCGATAAATCGCATTCTCTAAAAACTCGACTAAACTTTAACTAAATTCTGTTTCCATTTTATAAAACAATAAAAATATAAGTCGTTGTTTTAGATGGCTTAGAGAAAGGTGGAGTTTTCACCGAGGCAGAGCTAATAGATGTTTTAGTGCTGTGTTGTAGAAATATTGATTCAAATGGAATAAAAAATTTTTAATCGTTGTATTCAAACAATATAGCGATTCGGTGGTTGCCTTAAGAGGTCAAAATGAATGATATAATGTTTGCCGAAGAAACAATTGAAGAGGCATCAAGTGCACCTTGGAAAGTACTCATTGTTGATGATGAAGAAAGTGTTCATACAATCACTAAATCAGTGCTTAAAAACCAAGAAATAGATGGCCGAGGTATTGAATTTTTCAGTGCGTTTAGTGGAACTGAAGCGATCGAAATACTGTCAACGGTAGAAGAAATAGCTGTTATCTTTCTCGATGTGGTGATGGAATCAAATGAAGCTGGGCTAGAGGCTTGTCGCAGAATTAGAGAAGAGCTTGAAAATGATTTAGTGAGAATTATTTTACGTACAGGTCAGCCAGGTTCTGCCCCTGAGAACGAAGTTATAATCAAGTACCGTATCAATGATTATAAAGAGAAGACGGATCTTACAGCCTCTAAGCTTTTCTCATGTGTGGTTACTGCCATTCGCTCGTACCAAGACTTACTCAATTTAGAGCAGAGTAAGCAAGGTTTGAAAAAAGTGATTGAAGCGACTAAAACGATTACTAAGAAAAAATCGATTGGCATGTTCCTAGAGGGGATTCTTGATCAACTAGTGTTTATTTTGGATGCATCGGAATCTACTGTTACTTCGGAGCGCAGTAGCTGTTACACCATTGCCTATGACCCCCAAGGGAGCTATGAAGTGATGTCTTCGATGGGGGATCATCAAGGATCGAAGCTTACCTTCTCCGGTTTGCCTGTCGAAGTGCAGTCAATTATTACAGATAGCCACCGTGAAGAATCGAATATCATTCGCGATAATTTGTACGCTGGCTTTTTCCACTTTGGAGAAGATCAATCTTACATCTTTTGCTTAGCGGGAAGTCATGAACTGCAAGAAATAGATAAGAATCTTCTCAATATCTTTTCAGGGAATATCAATGTCGCTTTAGAGAACTTGTTCTTAAATGAAGAGATAATTAATACTCAAACGGAGTTGATTGAAAAACTTGGTGAGGTTGTTGAAAAGCGCTCCACTGAAGCTTCGCAACATGTAAATAGAGTTGCGAAATTCTCATATTTTTTAGCGTTAGATTGCGGTTTACCTGAGACAAACGCACGCTTATTAAGCTCGGCATCTCCTATGCACGACATCGGTAAAGTAGGCATTCCTGATGCGATATTGCTAAAACCGGGTAAGCTGACTGAAGAAGAATTTGAGGTAATGAAAACACACGCTCAGATAGGTCATAATATATTTAGTACATCTAAGCGCAGTTTGTTGCAAGCCGCTTCCGTTATAGCCCTTGATCACCATGAAAAATGGGATGGTTCAGGCTACCCGAATGGTAAAAAAGGTGAAGAAATTCATATTTACGGACGCATTACAGCTGTTGCCGATGTGTTTGATGCGCTTTATCACAACCGCTGTTACAAGCCTGCTTGGGATATTGAGGATATTGTTGATTTGTTTAAAGAGCAGCGCGGTATTCATTTTGATCCTACGCTGGTCGATATAGTGCTTGATAATCTGGAAAAGTATAAAGATATCGTCAATGAAAAATAGCGAGTCCCACAAGCAGCGGTTAGATATACGCCGCTGCTGCTTTAATCACTAAACTTGTCCCAAGTACAATCAATAAGGAAATTGCAAAACGACGCATGTTAATTGGCGATAATGGTGGCGGGCAGTTTTTCCCCAGCCAAGTGGCTACAAAGATAATTGGCACGGTGCAGGCTGCAAAGGTAAACATCGAAACCTCTAAGCCTCCCTGTGCTCCTACCATCGCAGTACGCAGTAAACTGCTGACTAAAAATATCAGTATCAAGCACAGCCTAATGGTTTTGATATCTAGTGGTTGGCGGTAAAACTGATACACTAACGGCGGTCCTGCCACACTAAATAATCCCGCTAACAACCCGGCGACTTTCCCTGCTATCAGAAATGTCCAATGAGATGAAACTACTTTTAATGGCTCTGGCTTAAGCAGTGTAGTGGATGCCCCGATGATGATGGCAACCCCGAGTAACAGCTGTAATATATTACTCATTTCAGCGCTTAGATAATCGAGAATAAATAAGCCTAGCGCAATACCTGGAATTAATCCTGCAGCAGTAATGGCTACCAGTTTTTTATCCAGCGCCTTAGAGTTGCCTTTAATGGCAAATGCCCCGTTAAAGAAAGTCATTAAGCTGATAACAACTGATGTAAAGGCGATCGGTAGCAAATCAAACATAGTGACTGCTCCCATAATAATCATACCTAAGCCAAAGCCGGTAACTGTTTGTACATAAGCGCCTAACGCAAAAATGATAGCTAGTTCAGCGAGAAGTATTAAATCCAAAATGTGTTCCAAAAATGAGAGGTTAAAGCGTAGTGAGTGTCTTGAAATGCCAGACTTGAAGTGCCAGAAAAAGAGGGCTTACTTTGCTCGCGCTAAAAGCACGTATTACTCAGTGATTTTACAGGCGCGCATAATACTCTTATTTCGCTCACAAGTGAACCAGTTGAGAGGTTCCTAAAGGTAAAAATTGCTTATTTGTTGAGCACGGCATCGCGAATTACGTTGCTGCCTTGCTGCTCAAATTTTTGCAGACAATTACTGACAAATGAGACGTGGGCAATGGCCGCTTTTTGAGCGCTTTTAGGGTTGCCTTTGATGATCCCTTGATAGATTTGGCGGTGGTGTTTATTCATCTGTTCTCGGGTGTCTTTAAGGTGGTAAAGGTTGCTTACAGATGCTTGTACTGAATGCATAATGAGCTCTTCTAAACTTGCTAACACATGAATTAAAACAGGGTTGTGAGAAGCCTCAGCGATTGCCTGGTGAAAGGCTTTGTCGTAGTGAGCCCGCGAGCGCCCTTGGCTTTGCTCCATATCCTCAAAGGCTTTGCTGATTCTGTAGAGATCTTTTTGGGTTGCGCGCTGCGCTGCTAATTCAGCGGCTTGCCCTTCGAGTTGCTGGCGCACTTCATATAAGTCATACAAGGTTCGGCTGTGATCAAAATAGAGCTGTAGAAAAGGGCTCTGCTTGGCTTGAGGGATAATCTCGGCGACAAATGAGCCTTTGCCTTGCTCTGTGGTAATTAGTTGTCGTGCTTGAAGCTCTCTAAGTGCTTCACGCACTGCAGATCGCGAGACATTTAAGCGGCTGCATAGTTGGCGCTCAGACGGAATCTTTTGCCCGGGCAGCAGCTCGCTGTCAGCAATCATTTTTTCAATTTTGCTCGCGATTGAGTGAGCGATGGAACCACTGGCTGGAGTGTATTGGCTCATGGGTTTAGTCACTTCTTTCAATTATTATTCGTCTGTTGCTCAGTTGTTGTTTGGCTTATATTAGGGAGCAGTAAGGAGTAGCCTTTGTGCTTTCTCTTAAAGCTTGCTTTTAACGTAGGCCTAGCTAGCGCAGTTGAAATTGTACCTTATCCGATCTTTTAGATCTAAAAAACTGGTCAGACCAGTAGTGATAAAGCTGGCTTTCTCAGTGAAAAAACACCAGCATCTAAGCATTATTTTTGAATAAGCTTATTAAAAGGAAAACTCCATGCTGACAATAAAAAGACTATCTCATGATGAAGCGCGCATTTTAATTGACGGTGCTCGCCTAAAAGCAGAAGAGATTGGCATTCCAATGTGTATTGCGGTGACTGATGAATCCGGTGTATTAATCGCGTTTGAGCGTATGGATGGCGGAAAAACTACGAGCGTTGTTATCGCTCAAGATAAGGCTTTTACAGCGGCTGCTGCACGCAAAGCAACCCATGATTACAACACGGTATGTGTACCGGGTAGCTTGGCGTTTGGTATTCACACAGAGCACGATGGCAGAATTTCTACAGTTGGTGGCGGTTTGCCAGTATTTGATGGGGAAGATGTAGTTGGCGGTATTGGCATTAGTTCAGGCACGCCTCAACAGGATTTAGATTGTGCCCAAGCGGCAATTGAGTACTACACAGAGAAAACTAAGGCATAAGTTAATTGTTTTCTTGCGAGCACAGGGAAACATAAGAATTAAAAAAGGAAAAAAAGATGGCAGAACAACAAACGCAACAGCGGCTGATTTCTCAGCAAGCGCTGGCAAAGCTGTTCACAGAGTTTATTGACCCACACTATGTGATTGTTGATAGTGAAACGCAAAAGCCTTACGAATGTGATGGTTTGAGCATGTACTGCGAAATGCCAATGCTGGTGGTGTTGCCAGAGCGTATTGAGGATGTGCAAAAGGTGTTGCAGATCTGCCATCAATATCAAGTGCCTGTAGTTGCTCGCGGTGCTGGAACTGGGCTTTGTGCCGGTGCCATGCCAAATGCAGAGGGTGTTGTGCTATCGCTAGCCAAGTTTGACAACATTGTTGAAATAGATCCGTTAGCGCGCACAGCCAGATTAGAGCCGGGTGTGACAAATTTATCTATTAGCCAAGCGGCGCAGGATTACGGGCTTTACTATGCTCCTGATCCCTCTTCACAGATCGCATGTACGATAGGGGGCAATATTGCCGAAAACTCTGGGGGCGTTCACTGTTTAAAATACGGCTTAACGATTCACAATGTGCTCAGTGTGAAGATTCTTACCGTTGAAGGAGAGTTTCTAACTCTTGGCAGTGAGGGGCTTGATAGCCAAGGATTAGATCTCTTGGCACTGTTTACAGGCTCTGAAGGCTTGTTAGGTGTCGTGGTCGAAATTTTAGTAAAACTGCTACCGACACCTGAGAAAGCCCAAGTGGTCATGGCGGGTTTTGATAGTGTCAGTGCAGCGGGTGATGCGGTCGGTGCTGTTATTTTAGAAGGTATTATTCCCGCGGGCCTAGAGATGATGGATAAGCACGCCATCATCGCCGCTGAAGCCTTTGTTAATGCCGGCTATCCGGTTGAAGCAAAAGCGCTGCTTCTGTGTGAGCTAGATGGTACAGCCGCAGAAGTAGATCAATATATTAAGCAGGTCGTCGCGGTCTTTGAAAGATTAGGCGCTAGCTCTATTCGTCTTTCACAAAGTGAGCAAGAGCGGGCTTTGTTGTGGCAAGGGCGTAAATCAGCTTTTCCTGCGGTAGGGCGTATCTCTCCTGATTACTATTGCATGGATGGCACTATTCCAAGAAGTCAGCTATCGAATGTGCTCAACGAAATGGAGCGTCAAGCCGATTTATTAGGGCTGCGAGTTGCCAATGTTTTCCACGCTGGGGATGGTAATTTACACCCGCTAATTTTGTTTAATGACAGCATCCCAGGTGAGTTTGAAAAAGCGGAAAAACTAGGTGGCTGGATCTTAGAGTACTGTGTAGAAGTGGGCGGATGCATTACTGGAGAGCACGGTGTTGGGGTTGAGAAAATTCGCCAAATGCCGATTCAGTTCAACGATTTGGAAATCACTCAATTTCATCAAATAAAAGCTGCGTTTGATCCTAAGGGCACTCTTAATCCGGGTAAAGGTATCCCGCTACTTAAGAACTGCCAAGAGTATCGCGCTATACGCCAAATTCAGCCTAATGGGCAAGTTGAAACCCAGCATACACCTCAGGAGGCCAGCTAATGGCTGATATTAAACAGGCAATCCAAGAAGTCGTGCAAGAGGCCTACAAAACGCGTCAGCCACTTAAAATTGTTGGAGCGGGGACAAAGTCATTTCTAGGTAGAGAGACCCAAGGTGACGCGCTCGATGTCAGTGACAACAGTGGTATTTTGCAGTACCAGCCGGTTGAGTTAGTGCTTACTGCCCGTGCAGGCACTCCTATTAATGAAATTCAGAACGCATTGGCTGAAAACGGCCAGATGCTATCTTTTGAACCTCCCGTATTTGCAACAGATGCAACAGCCGGCAAGGCGACTTTAGGTGGCACACTTGCAACTAACTTATCGGGCGCAGCAAGACCTTGGGCAGGTTCAATGCGTGATCTAGTATTAGGGGTGGAGTTGATTAACGGGCGTGGTGAATTGCTCAACTTTGGTGGTCAGGTGATGAAAAATGTAGCGGGATATGATGTCTCGCGCACACAAGCAGGTGCCATGGGCACGCTGGGAGTGATGACTCAAATTAGCTTAAAAGTGCTGCCCATCCCAGAGCAAACACTGCACTTAAAATTGGCGGTTGATCAAGCGCAAGCCATTATTTTAATGAATCAACTCGCGGGTAGTGCAAAACCAATCACCGGCGCATGCTGGGTTGGTGAACACTTGCATTTAAGGCTTTCAGGGGCTGCTAGTAGTGTTGAATCTAGCGCTCAACAGTGGCAAACGCAGCATGGCTTTAGCCTCCAAGAAAGCGCAGCTAATGATAGTGAAGGCGATTTTTGGCAGCAGCTGAATCAATACCAACATCCATTTATGCAGCAAGATGAAAAGCTTTGGCGTTTCTCGGTTAAATCTACAGCAGCTCCTATTGCCCATAATGGAGATACCTTGATTGACTGGCTGGGATCACAGCGCTGGGTGTCGGGCGAGCAAGATTTTAATCAGTTGCAACTAGCAGCAGAACAAGCCGGTGGCAGTGTCAGTATGTGGCGCGGGGGTGACAGAACTGACGAGGTAAATCACTCCCAATCGAGCAGTATGCAGGCATTGCAGCAGCGTCTCAAAAGGTCGTTCGATCCACATAATATTTTAAACCCCGGTCGTTTATACAGCTGGCTTTAGATACCAATAAAGAGTGATTAATCATGCATACTAATATTCATCAGGTATTCGCCAAAAGCTCTGCTTTGGATGATGCTAAAGACATTTTATCAAAATGCGTCCACTGTGGCTTTTGCACCGCAACTTGTCCCACTTATCAAGTATTGAAAGATGAGCGAGATGGCCCGCGCGGGCGTATCTATTTGATCAAGCAGTTCCTTGAAACGGGGACAATTACCGCCAAATCTAGAGTGCATTTAGATCGCTGTTTAACATGCAGAAGTTGTGAGACAACCTGCCCTTCAGGAGTTAAGTATGGCCGTTTAATTGATATCGCTAAAGAGCTAAGTGAAGAGCATTTACCGCGCCCTAAAGTGGATAAGTTTAAACGCTGGGCACTGGCAAGAGTGCTGCCAAATGCGCGTTTATTTGGAACTTTATTGGAGCTGGGGCGGATAGCAAAGCCAGTGTTACCTGCACCTTTAAAAGCCAAAATACCTGCTAAAAGAGTGGCGAGCCCTTGGCCGAGCAATAGCCACTCGCGAGTGATGATTTCCCTTGCAGGGTGTGCCCAATCAGTGACCGCGCCAAACACTAATGCGGCAACTGCCAGAGTGTTAGACAAGCTTGCTATTACCTTGATTGAAGCGCCGAAAGCAGGCTGCTGCGGCGCAGTGAACTATCACTTAAGCGAATCTGAAAAAGGTTTGAATGCAATGCGTGCCAATATCGATGCGTGGTGGCCAGCCATAGAAGCCGGTGCTGAAGCAATCGTTATGACAGCATCTGGTTGCGGCGCAATGGTGCAAGATTACGGGCAGCTATTGGCTGATGATGAAAATTATCGGGAAAAAGCCAAGCGTGTGAGTGAAATGTGCAAAGATCTCTCTCAAGTACTATTAGCAGAAGATCTATCAACACTTGTGCAGGCTAAAGATGGACAAACTGGCAAATCAAGCGGCAAAGTCGCTTTCCATTGCCCGTGCACTTTGCAGCACGCGATGGGGCAAAGCGGCAGTGTTGAGCAAGTGCTTACTCAATTAGGTGTCGACCTTGGGCGCACTAAAGATAAGCATTTATGCTGTGGCTCGGCTGGCACTTACTCAATACTGCAACCTGAGTTAAGCAAAACGTTATTAAACAACAAGGTTAAAGCACTGAGTGTAGATAACCCTGTACGAATCGTCACTGCCAATATCGGCTGTCAGTTGCATTTAGAAAGCGCGGCGAAAGTCTCTGTGGATCACTGGATTGAGCTAGTGGATGAAATGATCCATTAAAAGGCTATTGAAATACTCACTTTAACTGCTCATTTTAAATGTAATAGAAACAGCCTAGAGGGGCCTTATAAGCCAATTAGGCTGTTGCTTTGCGCTGAGCTAACGGATATAAAGGGGCAATAATCCTTAGTGAGTTAAAGCATGGCTAAAATATTTTACCTGATGGGGTCATCAGGTAGTGGAAAGGACTCTATAATCAAAAAGATCCGTCAGCGCGAACTACCTTATCTGGAAGTCGCGCATCGCTATATCACCCGTGATTGGCAAGCTGGTGGTGAAAACCATGTCGCACTTTCTCACAGTGAGTTTGAGAGGCGTCAAGAGTTAGGAATGTTTGCACTATCTTGGGCGGCTAACGAGCAGTGCTATGGGATAGGTCGTGAAATTGAACAGTGGTTAGCGATCGGCCAAAGCGTGTTAGTTAATGGCTCGCGTGGTTATTTAGAGCAGGCTAGAGCGCGCTACCCAGATTCGCTCGTCGCTATTAATATCGATGTATCAACAGCTATATTACACGAAAGGTTAACTCGCCGAGGCCGTGAATCTAGCGAACAAATCCAGCGACGCCTTGGGCGTCACAGTGAGTTATCTAAAAACCTCCCATCACATTGCCTGCGTATCGACAATAATCAGCAAATTGATCAAGCCGTAGAGCAGCTGTTAGCGATCGTTGAAGCTCACGAGTAATAAGCTGTTAACTGGCTTTATCTGGCAGGCGATTGTACTTATCGAGGAAACGCACAATATCGTCTTCACCTAAGTAGCTACCGCTTTGCACCTCAATCACATGTAGGGGAATTTTTCCTGGGTTTTCTAGGCTGTGAGTGGTGCCCTTAGGGATGTACACGGATTCGTTTTCGGCAACCATTCTTTGCTCCTCACCACATTGTACAAGAGCAGATCCGCCAACGACCACCCAGTGCTCTGAGCGATGATAATGCATTTGTAATGAGAGACGCTCGCCCGGTTTGACAGTTAGGTGCTTCACCTGATAGCTGTCACCTTTCTCGATTGAATCAAAACGCCCCCAAGGCCTTTCAACTTCACGGTTTTCAGAATGCTCAGCTCTATCGTTGAGGGCAAGTGTCGCGACGAGCTCTTTCACTTTATAAGCTTGATCGCGGGTGGTGACAAATAAGGCATCTTTGGTATCTACGATAATGAGGTTATCAACACCTAAGGCAGTGACTAATCGATTATCACTGTAGACTAGGGAGTTATTGCACTCTTGCACAACTACATCGCCAAAACAGGCATTATTATTGGCATCTTTCGCTGATTTTGTACACAGCGCATCCCAGCTTCCCATATCACTCCATTGAGTATTTAACGGCACTAAGCTTAAGCCAAGCTCTTTTTCTAAAACAGCGTAATCGATTGAGATACTGCTGAGCTGCAAGTACTCGCGATCAGGCAGGCGAGTGAAATCGAGATCCAATGTCGAGTTTTTAAGTGCTTTCATGCAGTGGAATAAGGTGTCTGGTTGGTGTCTTTCTAAGGCCGCTAAAAAACAGCTAACTTTGCAAATTAAAATTCCACTATTCCAGTAATAGTACTCACTGGCAATAAAAGCTTTGGCACGCTTTAGATCGGGCTTTTCGACAAAGCGCTTCACTATGTTGCTATTTTTATCCGCAACTTCAATGTAGCCATACTGAGTGTTCGGATTTTCAGGTTCTACACCACATACCACCATTTTGTCTTTAGCGGCCAATGCTGCGGCTTTATCAATAGCTTGGTTAAAACTTGGGCTATTTTGGATATCGTGATCGGCAGGAAAAACCGCCATGATTGAATCTCCTCCCTGTAAGCTTTGCAGCTTTAAAGCGGCCACAGTGATAGCAGCTGCAGTATCTTTTGGGCAAGGCTCCAAAATAATGGACTGAGCTTGAATGCCTATTTCATCTAGTTGTCCAGCTGCTAAAAAACGGTGATCTTGTGCACAAACAACAATAGGTGGAGATAGATGTTTGGTTCTCTCGACAGTCTTTTGCAGCATTGAAGAATCACCTGATATTTTTAAAAACTGCTTCGGATACTGTTTTCTAGAAAGTGGCCACAATCTGCTGCCACTACCGCCTGCGATGATGATAGGTGTAATTGAATGCTTCATAGTATCGCTCCGTGTCGAGTCATCGACCTTTAAGGCTAATTGGGCTTCACTTCACTTCATTTCTTTTCACTTCAGTTAGTTATTGAATTGAAGGTAATAATTAGCCTGTGAATTTGGTTTGAGTACTTTATAAATCTTGATGCTAGCTTTATATTTTCATGAGGCTTGCTTAAGTGTTGCAGTGTAAAGCTGGTCATAATTACCAGCACAATCCGATGTAGTTTTTATGTTGTTTGATACCATCAGGTAGAGATAAGCCAACAAGATCTATAACGGGCATAATATTGATTGCACGCTCGACAATTTTTGCGGCATTAGTGTAGTGATTGGCAATAATGAGTAACTCATTGCGCTCGATTAAAGTGAAGGCGTTGTCGCAGCTATTTGAGCTGATATGCCAGCTTAATCCCTGTTTGATCAATGCTTGTTCATCTACTTTATTGTCCAGATAGCTGATATTGAAATCTTCTTTATCCAGCATGTCGAGTAGTGCTATAGCAGGGCTATCTCGCAGATCATCAGTGTTCGCTTTAAAAGTTAGGCCAACAAAACCAATTGAATGAGCTCTAGTTGCTTTAATCAGGTTAAAGGCATGATGTAAGTGCTGTTGGTTGCTCGCTAATATTTTGTTAATGATAGGTGTGTCTACACTCAGTGAATCCGCTAAATGGATCATTCCTTTAGTGTCTTTTGGCAGACAAGAGCCACCAAATGCAAAACCTGGCTTGAGGTAGTAAGGAGATATATTGAGCTTAGAGTCAGCACAAAAAATATCCATGACTTTATGACTATCGACATCCATCGCACTACATAAACGACCAATCTCGTTGCCAAAACATACTTTGAGTGCATGCCACGTATTGTCGATGTACTTCACAAACTCAGCGGCGGCTAAGTCAGTAATAAATAATTGATCACTGATATCGCGATACAGTGCTGATGCTATCATTGCACTGCGCTGATCATACGCGCCAATCACGGTTTTTGGCGGAGCAAAGAAGTCTTCAATAGCGGTACTTTCACGCAGAAACTCAGGGTTGAAACAAAGTCCGAAATCAGCGCCACACAGTTTACCTGAATACTGTTCAATAACAGGCTTTAGCTCATTCAACGTTGTACCTGGGGGAACTGTGCTGCGAAATATTACACAGTGATATCCCTGTTTTTCTTTGAGTGCTTTACCTATCTGTTTAGCCGCAGCTTTTAAATAAGTTAAATCGCATGCCCCTTGTTCATCGCTTGGGGTACCAACACTGACAAGGGTGATATCTGTTGTTAACACAGCAATGAAAACATCGCTTGTAGCGCTAACTTTATGTTTATTAAAGCCTTGCTTTAACAACTTACCTAAACCTGTCTCAACGACTGGAGATTCTCCTGAGTTCACTTTTTCTACTTTTGATAAATCAGGATCTACACCGGTGACTTTGTGACCTAGTTGTGCGAAACAAGCGGTTGATACAGCGCCTACATAACCTAGTCCCAAAATGCTAATCGCCGCTTTTTTGTCGGTAGCAGGTTTAGCTGGTGAAGGACTAGTATCGAATTGGTTTACTGTTTCTATTTGTTTAGCAACAGTGTGAAGTGCCTGCTGTGCTTGCAGGTTATTTAAAGGGATTTGCAGAGTTAGGCGGTTGTCGCTAGCTGTTGCAAATGTGTCTTTATAAAGTGAAAAAATGCTGTCGATGATCTTCATGATCTTACCCTCATTTTAACTTGGTGTATGTAGAGAGGTGCAGTATCGATGCCAGTTTTTTTGGTATTGTTTTTAATTAATATAAAACAAAAGCTTATGTTGTTTTTAGGCTGGTTTTTTGATGTTTTATCTTTTCTAAAATGCAGCAAAATACAATTTGATTCGCAAAATGCGAATCAGATTAAAAAAAATCTACATATTAGGCTTGAAAGTGGTAAGTAGCTGTCAGTTATAAGTGAAAAATAATAAAAATATATAATATATTCAATGGTTTAATGTTTGTGTTTGGAGGTTGGCACGAGTGTTGCCACTAATAACAGTAATCACATAAAAGAGGCTTAAAGCAAAGTCAGTAAAAATCCTCTCAATAATAGGAGAGCGTGTGAAAAGTCTCAAAGATTTGTAGCAAATATTTAATCAGTGCTGCATCTAACACAACAAAAACTAACAAGGGGGTCTCTATGAAAATCACTCGCGAGCAACCCAGCCAAAGGCGGTTTCACAGATTAAGCGCCCCACTAGTGATTGAAGTAGAGGGGCAGCAATACACTGCTGTTGACTGGGGCTTAGGTGGTTTTTGCATACAAGATGATGTACTTGCAGATAAGGCGCTGGGCGACTTGCTAGATAGTCGCTTTAATTTGTCCTTTCAGGGGTTTGATATATCTTTTCAGGTCAGTGCAAAAGTTGTCCGCACTTGTAATAAACGTCATTTAATAGCGGCTCAGTTTCAAGATTTAGATGAGCGTCAAACTGAGTTAATGAGTCACTTTATAGAAGACTTAGTGCGCGGCAAAATGAGTGCAGTACAAGATACTATTTTGCGCATCGACTCACCAGTCACCCCTGTTTCCATGGAAGCTGATCCTAGCCCTACTTCTCAAACGCCAGTATCACGCTGGCCTCTTAAACGAGTAATTCATAGTGTGCTGTACTTAGTGTTTGGCATCGCGTTACTGCTTTATACACTGTTGGTGTTATACCGTAATTTTTATAGTTTACAGGTGGATTCAGGAGTGGTGAGTGCGCCCATTGAGAGGGTTCTGGCATCGACAACGGGCACTATCATTAATGCGAATTTCCAGCTAAAGCAGCTAGTAGACAGTGGTGAGTTGCTGTTTGAAGTACAAGATCATGGATTAGAAGAGCTAATACAAAAAGCTAAAATTGACATAGAGCTACAGCGCGCTCATTTACAGGCAAAGCGCGAATTACTGGCTCTGGAAAGAGAGAAGTTATTCGATTATCAAAGTTTGAATCATCAAAATATCCACCGTATCAGTGCCTTGCGTAGATCATTAAAGTCGAGGCTTTCACTGGCAAAAAAAGATGTTGATCGCTTCTCGTTGTTGTATCAAAAGGGGGCGGTTGCAAAACGCGAAGCTGACAAAGTGAACAGCCAATATTATAAGTTACTTGCCGAGTACAAGATGGCTTCTCGCTCTGTTAAGTCACAGCGAATTATTGGCGAAACCTTATTGGACGGCCGTTTTTTTTCAGGCAATCAGTTTGAAGGTACTAGCCGCGAATTGATGATCGAAATAGAAAAAGCCAAACAGGAAGTGACTTTTAGCACCCAAAAGTTACTGGCGCTTTATCAAAGACGCGGTGACCAACATGTAAAAGCACCTCGTAAGGGGCGAGTGATCAAGCTGCTAAAAGGCACCGGTAGTACTACCAAGCTTGGCGAAACAATCGCACTATTTGAGCGAGATGAGATGCGCACAATAGAAGCCTATTTGACTCAAGAAGAGGTGATCAGTGTTAAGCAGCTGCAAAAGGCCAGTATCTATTTCCCCGCGTTAGAGAAAACAGTGGCAGCGCAAGTTGTCAGTATTGATCGCGGTCAGGGAAATTTAGATGCCAAGAGCAGCCTCTATACTTGGCGTGGTAGTCAGGATAGGACAGCGAAAGTCGTTTTGAATTTCGTGGATGTAAGTGCACAGCAAATCAGGCAGTACTTTGCACCGGGGCTCCCTTGTATTGTCATCTTTGAAAAAAGTGCAAATGGGGTGATAGGTAATTTAGTGCGCGATTACCAAGCGTATAAAGTGCAACCGCAAAAACAACCTGCAGCTAAGCTGACTGATAGCCGTATTGCTGCTACAAATTCGCTGAACATGTAGGTGGTATATGTCTAATAAACCAACCAATTTAAGCAGTGGGGAAGCCATTTTAGAACAGCCTAAAAAGTGGCATACGTTGGCTATTTATAAGCTGTATTTGTATTGTGCTTGTTGTTTAGTATTCGCCTTGCAAGTGCCTAATAGTATTTGGGATCCTGAGTATCGCACTTTCACGTTAACACTCGGAATTTTAGGAGTGTGGCGTTATTTGTGGTGGCTGACTCACGTTATTCGCTCAGAAATCTATCAGCATAAGCGTTTTCCGCAGATACGTGAACGTGCTCAGTCCGCTTGGGATTCCGGTTGGCGTCCAGCGCATTTACATTTCATGATGACAACCTTTTTAGAGCGTCGCGATACAACTGAAAAAGTGCTGCAAAGTATATGCGCTGAGGTGCGCTCAACAGGTATTAAAGCAACCTTGTGGCTGGGGTCCGGTGATATTTATGATGAGCGGATTATCATTCAATACCTACGTCAGCACGCCTCAGAGCTACCTTTAGAACTCGTTATTATCAGGCAGAACCTACCTGGTAAAAGAATGGCTATCGGCTTAGTATTAAGGGCCATGTGCCGGAGAAATATTGGTCGTGATGACATTATCGTATTTATGGATGGCGATGCTATTTTTGCTCCAGGTATTATCAGCAAATGTACGCCTCTTTTTGCGGTGGATCCTGAATTACAGGCTGTGACCACAGATGAAGAGGTTATTTGCTTTGGCCCACAGTGGATACAAACTTGGTTAAGTATGCGTTTTAGTCAGCGCAGAATTGCTATGCAATCCCATGCCCTTTCTAATAAAGTACTGACATTAACAGGCCGTATGTCTGTCTTTAGAGCAAATCACTTAACCCGCTATGAATTCATTAGGATGCTAGAAGCAGATCATTTGAACCACTGGTTATGGGGTGATTTCCGCTTTTTGTCAGGTGATGATAAAAGCACTTGGTACTACATGTTATTGCAAGATGCCAAGTTGCTGTATGTTCCTGATGCACTGGTTTACACCGTCGAAGAAATTAGTGGTTCCGGCTTTGAGCGCATGACCCAAAACTTTAGACGCTGGTCGGGGAATATGCTGCGCAACGGTAGTCGAGCGCTACAATTGGGGCCTGCGAAAATTGGTTTCTTTATTTGGTGGTGTGTATTAGATCAGCGCATTGCAATGTGGACGATGCTGGTAAGCCCAATTGTTGCTTTGAGTGTGACACTTATGATTAATACTGACTATTTGCTTTCTTACATCTTGTGGATAGCTGTATCTCGAATGGCGCTAGCCTTGTTTTTGTACCGATACAGCAGGCAAATTTATATCTCTTTTCCTGTCATTTTATATTTGAATCAGCTGCTTAATGCTTGCGTTAAGGTCTATTGTATGTTCCGTCTTTCTAAGCAGCGCTGGACAAATCGAGGCGATCAGGCGGCAGGTTTTACTGAGAGCTTTGATGAGCGCTTTCGCAATTGGTGCGCCAGTTACGTGACCAGTTTCTGGGTGGCCGTGCTTTTTCTCTGTGTCTTTTTATATACTGAGATATTAACAGCTCCCAGCTGGTTCGCTTTAGTCAGCTTAGTCAATTAAGTGCTTTATGATCAACTGTCGACTTGTTGCCAGCTATTTATTTTGCGATACAAAGTAGAAGCGCTGACCTCAAGTAACACAGCGGCTTTCGCCACATTGCCTTGGCATTGCTCGATAGCGCTTTCAATGGCCTGCTTTTCTAAATCGGCCAATGGCTGTATCTGTGAAATACTGTCGACGGAACTTTGCATTGGGGCGGCTTGTTCAACCGGGAGTGTTACGGGCTGCGCTTGCTCAGTACTGCTCAAATCTAGATCGTACTGGGCTAATGGTAGCGATAGCATTTTTTCATCGATGATGGCTTGTTGGTTCATAATGACGACATTGTGAATGACATTCTCAAGTTGTCTGATATTACCAGGCCAAGGGTATTGAGAAATTAGCTTTAGTGCATCTTCACTAAATGTCAGCGTTTCTCTGTTGTGCTGTTTCTCAAAGCGCTCAAGGAAGTACTTGGCTAATAGCTGGGCGTCATTATGACGCTCGCGCAGTGCAGGTAATTGAATTGAAATAACGTTTAATCGATAGAATAGATCTTCTCTAAACTCGCCTTTGGCAACTGCGTCACGCAGTGTTGTTGAAGATGCGGTGATCAGAGTTGCTTTAAATTGAACAAGCTTGTCGCTGCCTAAAGGTGAAAACTCTTTCTCTTGAATGACCCTTAACAGCTTAGCTTGAATCGCAGCATTTAAGGTTGTTACTTCATCTAAAAATAAGCAGCCATTTGCGGCTTGAGAGAATAAACCTTGTTGATCGCTATTGGCACCCGTAAAGGCACCTTTTTTGTGGCCAAATAGTTGGGACTCCATTAGCCCTTCGTTAAAGTTTGCACAATTAAAGGCAATGAAAGGCTGGGCGTGGCGATAGCTTTCCAGGTGGCATGCCTTTGCAGCGAGCTCTTTACCTGTGCCGGTTTCACCGCCAATGAATATTGGCACACTTGCAGTGGCTGCATTGCTGATGGTTTGAAAGATAGTGCGCATCGCACTGTCATCACTAAGCATGGAGTGGAACATATCCGAGTGTGGGGGAATATTCGCAGTGCTTTCTTTATTGTCAGTGTTCTGAGAACTAGAGTCATCCTGAGAATTGTTGGGTGCTGCTAATAGTTTGCCGACGAGATAACTGAGTTCTTCATTATCCCAAGGTTTACTAATAAATTTTGCCAGACAGCCTGCGTTAAATGCTTGTGAAACAGCGCTGAAATCTTGATAGGCACTTAACAGTATCGCAGGAACAGCAATGCCATTGAGCTGTAAGCTCTCCATTAGCTCAGTGCCAGTCATGCCTGGCATACGTTGGTCGCTAATCAGTAGTTGAGGTGGATTGTTCAAAGCGTGGGCTAGAGCATCTTCTGCACTAGTAAAACTGATAATTTGTGCTTCAAACGCATTCAGCTCCCGCTTTAACGCTGCCAATATAGACATCTCATCATCGACTAACATAATGGATGGCAAGCTGTTTAACTCTGAATTTGGCACTGCTAATCCTCAGCCTAAAGGTATACAAATCAGGTTGATCTGTATCTATAGTATTGTTGATACGTGGAGTTTAAATTATATTCTTAATTGCTATATAAGCAACTGTCGCCAATTGGGGTCGTTAAACTATCTAGTTGATTTAAAATATAATATGACGGGCTTTTTAGCTTTTTTTTAGCTAGAGTAAATTTGAGCAACCAATTTGTTAGCGCTCATTTTGCCTCGTTACTGTAGTTAAAAGAATTGTTTAAAAGAATTATTGAGCGTGAGTATATGGCTATTTTTGAATAGCCCAAAAATAAGGAATGGTCTATGAATTTAATTATGAATTTAATAAAGTTAAGATCTCATTTTTTGGTTGTTAGCTGTTTGTGTAGCACCTTAATAACAGCAAACGTCTCAGCAACAACACAAGCGCAAGATGTACTGACCTTGGGGATAGTACCTCAACAATCAGCCAAAGTGCTGGCAAAATTGTGGACACCTATTTGCGAGTATCTCAGTGAAAAAACGGGGATGAAGATTATTTTTAGTACCGCTAAAGATATCCCTACTTTCGAAAAGCGCGTGCTAGCAGGTGAGTACGACATTGCTTATATGAACCCATACCATTTCACCGTTTTTCATCAAAAGCCGGGTTATCAAGCGATTGCTAAAGAGCAAAAAAAGCGTATTAAGGGCATTGTTGTGGTGCCTAAGGATAGTGATATAAAAGAATTACAGCAGCTCGATGGACAAACGCTGGCGTTTCCAGCTCCAGCGGCCTTCGCCGCCAGTGTAGTACCTCGTGCAAAAATGCGTGCTGATGGCATAAATATCACGCCTAAATATGTCTCATCCCATGACTCTGTCTATTTAGGTGTGGCACGTGGCTTTTTCCCCGCAGGTGGTGGAGTGTTACGCACTTTTAATAATACGGACAGTGCGGTTAGAGATAAGCTAAAAGTGCTTTGGACAACACCAGGATATACCCCTCATGCACTGGCTGTGCACCCTAGATTAAAAAGTGAAACAGTTGATAATATCCGCACTGCCCTGTTTGATATGTACAACAGCGAAGAGGGTAAAAAGTTATTAGCCAGTGTTAAATTCAAAAACTTAGGACCTGCGGACAGCAGTGATTGGGATGATGTCCGTGCCTTGGATATCAAGCTACTAGAGCACATGTTAAATTGATAAAGAAGAGTATTGCTGGTGTCTTTTAGGCTAAAAACGATATTAGGTATCGCTTTGATTGAGGCGATACTGTTGCTTGCGTTGATCACGATGATACTCGATTACTTAAAGTCATCTAACTACGATGCATTATCTAAAAGAGCGCTAACAACAGCGACGTTGTTTGCTACCACCACCAAAGATGGTGTGCTGTCCTATGATTTAGCTTCTTTGGAAGCGTTTGTGAGTGAGGTTTTAAAAAACCCAGATCTTAAATACGCCAGAGTATTAGGCCCGCAGGGCCAGCTGTTTGCCAGTGGCGGTGATGAGCAGGCCCTGCAACGGACCTTTAAACAAGATTTACAAGTTGAGCAAGTCTCCGATGGTATTTACGATACCTTTGCCAATATTTCAGAGGCTGGAGTTAACTACGGTAGAGTCGAGCTAGGGTTAGATATAGCCCCTATTTTGGCAATTATTAACGAAGCGCAACAGCGAAGTGCCATTATAGGTTTGATCGAAATGGCGTTGGTTGCACTGTTCTCGTTTATCTTAGGCAGCTACTTAACTGGCCAGCTCAAAGAGTTGCGCCGGGCGGCTAAGGGAATTGCGAGAGGGGATTTGAACGTTAATGTGCCAGTAAAGGGACGTGATGAAATAGCCGATGTGGCCAAGGCCTTTAACTCGATGGCTAAGAATTTGCGTATTGCCAGTGATAAGCGCAATCAAGCAGAGCGTGAATTACAAGAGCTAAACCAGTCACTTGAAGCGCGGGTAGAGCGCAGAACGGCGCAGCTAGAAGCACGTAATAAACAGTTGTCGGCGGCTAATGCGGAGATCAAAGCAGCTCAAGCTCAATTGTTACAATCGGAAAAAATGGCCTCTTTGGGTTTACTCGCCGCAGGGGTTGCACATGAAATTAATAATCCGATGAGCTTTGTGATCAGCAATATCTCAACCTTAGAGCGTTACCAAGCTTGTTATCAATGGTTGCTAACTCACTATCGCTCTTTAGCAAACGAGCCTGATGTAGAAAAACGCAGTGCGTTGCTTGAGCAAATAAATGCTAAAGAGCAAGAATTTGATATGTCTTTTATTGAAGAAGACATCGATGATTTATTGAAAGATACTCAAGAAGGTAGCTTGCGTGTTAAAGAGATTGTCAAAGGGCTGAAAGAGTTCTCCCATGTCGATCAAGATAACAAGCAGGTTCTGTACGATATCAATCAATGTATCGAAAGCACCTTAAAAGTAGTCAACAGCAAACTTAAATATCACTGTGAACTTAAATTAGACCTGCAACCTGTGCCTAAGATCCTGATAGCAGTGGGTGAGATGAATCAGGTCTTTTTAAATATCTTAGTCAATGCCTCTCAAGCTGTAAAAGAAGAGGGCATTATCCAAGTCAGTAGTCGATTAGAAGATGGGCAAATTGTTATTGAAGTCAAAGATAATGGTGAGGGGATTAAGCCTGATGTTCTGACAAAAATATTCGATCCATTTTTTACCACAAAGAGCGTTGGCAAAGGGTCAGGGCTAGGTCTGTCGATTTCTTATGGAATTGTCGAAGAGCATGGCGGGACGATCAAAGTGAGTAGCGCCTTAGGAGTTGGAAGTTGTTTTCGAATTGAGTTACCAGTGAGTCCTCCTACTTAAAAATACACCGAATTAGAATAAGCATAACACTTGAGGAATTGACATTGACAGCACCTGATTATTCTCAAAACAGTATATTATTGGTTGATGATGAAGCGGCTATTCTAAGGGCACTGAAACGTCTATTAATGCCGCTAAAGTGCAAAATTCACTGTGCTGAAAGCGGGGCTCAAGCGTTGGAGCTACTTGCTGAACATCGTTTTGATTTGATCATTAGTGATATGCGTATGCCACAGATGTCTGGGGATCAACTACTGGCTACAGTTGCCCAGCAGTGGCCACAAACTGAGCTTATTATCCTCAGTGGCTATGCTGATTTTGATGCGACTATTAATGCAATTAACAATGGCAGTATTAGCCGCTTCCTGCTAAAGCCATGGAGTGATCAGGAGCTGTTATCAACGGTAGAGAAGAGCTTTTCCCTGAAGCAGCTTGTGCTACGCAACCAACACCTAGAGAAACTAACAGCCCAAAAAAATAAGCAATTAGAAGAATTAAACCACAGCCTTGAAGAAAAAGTCGCTAAGCGCACTGAGCAATTACAGACGATTAACAATGAGCTGCAAGAAAGTTATCGCGCAATAGTAAAGATGTTCTCGTCCCTCGTTGATTCACGTTTCAGTACTATGAGCCGTGAGAAGCAAAGTTTGTATAATAAACTGTTACTGGCGGTGGCTGAGAAATTTTCAATTACAGATGCACCGTTAAAGCAGCTCTACTTTGCTTGGCAGTTGCGGCATATCGGTAAACTCAGTTTCAGTGATGAGCTGGTTAACAGTGCTTATCTTTCTTTATCAGCACAGCAGCAAAAGAACTTTCACCTGCATCCACTACATGCAATGGCAGTGTGCTTAAGGGTAAAACCTCTTTATCCTTCAGGGCAGATTATCTCCCAGCATAAAGAGTATTTAGATGGCAGCGGTTATCCTAAAGGCTTAACAGGCGCGCAAATTGATAAAAGAGCGCAGATTATCTGCGTGTTAAATGACTATATCGAACTGACCCAAGGTCGTTACAAAGCGCAGGCAGAAAGTTCAGAGCAAACTTTTAATTATATGCAAGGTGAAGGGTGCGATAAATATGATCAGGATGTTGTCAGCACACTTAAAGCATTGCTGGCAGAATTTGCCACTGAACAAGCACTTATGTATGACACTTTAGTTTCCAGTGATAAGCTAAAAAAAGGCATGGTTTTGAGTCGCGATATAGTTAACAGCGCCAATTGCCTGCTGCTCAGTGCTGGGCAGCTATTGGATGAAACACTGATACAGCGCATTCATGAAATGGAACATAATTTACAAGAAAAACTGGATATTTTTGTCACAAGTAAAGGGGCTTAATTGAGCCCCGAATCACTGATCTAGTTTTTGTGAAATTTTAAATTTAATCTGTAAATAAGTACCTTTAACTAAATAAGCTGACTCACAGGCTGTATAGGCAAATATTCTTTTAGGTTTAACTAATTGGTTTGTGAGCATGCTGCCCTATTTCTTGTCTCAGATTAACACTCCCTTCGGTTTACCAGCATCCCTTTGTTGATTTAAAAAGTCGTAACTCCCTTAATGCGCCGCCTGCCCTGATGGCGGCTTTTCGCTAAATATTTTTATCAGAAATTGAAAGAGCTAAATATTTAATATACGATTCGTTATAAAATGTATATGGATTGCATAATGGGTATAGTTAAAATTTCAGATCAGTTGCATGATGAAATCAGAAAATCGAGTCATGTGATGTCGCGCTCTATAAACTCACAAGCGGAGTTTTGGGTAAAAATGGGTATGTTGGCAGAATTGAATCCAACATTGACATTTCACGAGATTATTAAGAAGCAGCTACTTAAAGAAAAGCTGACAATTTTTGAGAGTTTCGATGAGTAATGTAATGATCAAAAGCGCAGCAGAAATCGCATTGATGAGGGAGTCGGGTAAGCTCCTCGCTGATGTTTTTAAGATGTTAGATGAGTTTGTAACTGTAGGGCGAACTACCCTAGAAATAGACGCTAAAGTCGAGCAATACATTACAGATGTTTTGAAAGCGCGGCCAGCCAGTAAAGGGCAATACGGTTACCAGTTTTCACTCAACAGCTCCATTAACAGCGTGGTTTGTCACGGTGTTCCTAATAAAAACGATCGCTTAACAGCTAAGGATATCGTCAACATAGACATCACTCTTGAGAAAAATGGCTTTATTGCAGACTCAAGTAAAATGTATTTGTTTAACGAAGCAAGTCGCGCCGCAAAACATTTAGTAAAAACCACATATGAAGCCATGTGGGAGGGCATTAACACAGTGAAGCCCGGTGCTACTTTAGGTGATATAGGCTATGCCATTCAGCGCCATGCTGAAGTTTTAGGTTACAGTGTGGTCCGTGAATATTGTGGTCATGGTATTGGCCGAGAAATGCACGAAGAGCCACAAGTTCTGCATGTTGGCAGGCGCAATACTGGGCTAGTTCTAAAGGAGGGAATGACCTTTACAATTGAGCCGATGATCAATCAAGGGACACGCAAGACCAAAACCAAAAAAGACGGATGGACTGTTGTGACCAAAGATAACAAGCTTTCAGCACAGTGGGAGCATACGATTTTAGTCACAGCTACTGGTTTTGAAGTGCTAACACTTCGCCACGATGAAAGTATTAAGTAAGATCTTTTTAACCAGTTGTCGATACTAATCGCAATATTTCACCAGTACCGTTTAAGCAAGTTATATTAGCTTGAAATAATCTGTAAGTTATTGATTTCTAGCGTCTCTGTCGGTCTAATGAGAACTTACAATAAATTAGGAGTAGCCTTGTGCCCCATTGCATTGTTGAGCATTCAATAACACTCGATCCACAGAAATTATTAGCAGCAGTGTGTAAAGGCGCTGTTGAATCAGCGCTCTTTGAAACCAGCGATATTAAAACTCGCGCCATTGCTTACGAGCATTATCAAACAAACGCTAGCCAGCGTGATTTTGTACATGTTGTCGTTAAAATTCTCTCAGGACGTACTTCTGCTCAGCAGGAGTTACTGTCTCAGTTAGTGTTAAAGCAATTGGTCGCTCTCGAATACAGCTCCACTTCACTGACCGTAGAAGTGGTTGAAATGCAGCGAGACTCTTATGCTAAGCAGGTCAATTAATTGAATGAGTATTGAAAAGCAAAGCTTGCTTCAGCGTTTAAGGGAAGCCCTTGAGCAATACGCTGTGATTAGCGATCAGACATGGGCGTCATTTGAAGAGATCTGTCATTGTCGCACACTTAACAAGCAGCAATATCTTTACGAGATAGGTGTGCAGCCTCGCTCTTTTTCATTTTTAGATAAAGGGCTGATTAGAGCATTTGTAGTCGATGAAAAGGGCAGCGAGTACAATAAAATGTTTTTTGATGAGGGCAAGTTCCCAGGTTCAATGACCGCTTTGCTTAACTCGACGCCATCGGTACTTGCCTTTGAGGCACTGGAGGAATCAGTGGTGGTTGAAATTGATTTCAGCAGATATCGAGCTTTGCTTTTTGATAACCCAGAGCTAATGCGTTTTCAAATCGCCTATCTTGAGAAGAACTGGCTGCTGGCAAAAGATTTGCGCGAAGTGGAAATAGTGCAAGAAGATGCCACAGCTCGCTACCTGCGCTTTATGCAAGAGCATCAGTCGTTGGCATCGCGTTTAGCGCAGTATCATATCGCCTCCCATCTGGGTATCACCCCAACTCAGTTGAGCCGTATCCGCAAAAGCCTTTAGAGATGACTTCTAAGTTTTTTTCATAAAAAAAGGATAAATATTTTTAATCTATCGACCTATGTAAATGAGCGCTGCCTCTCGCTCACGTAATCTTGCCTTATCGACTTGCAAGGGTCGCTTAATTTATCAATTGAGGCACAATTATGAACTTAACATCTGAACTAGAAAATGCATTGCAATGGCGCTACGCGGTTAAGCAGTTTAGCGATCAAAAAATTGAAGCGGATCAATTAATTAGGCTGTTAGAAGCGACGCGTTTGAGTGCGTCTTCCTATGGATTGCAACCTTATAAAATCTTGGTTATTGAAAGCCGCGAACTGCGCGAACAACTGCTCCCTTACTCTTACGGACAAGTTAAAATTGCTAACAGCTCTCATTTGATTGTGTTTGCTGTGGATAAACAAATAGGGGATATCACGGTTGATCGCTACATTCAAAAGCACGCACAAGTTTGTGGTGTTCCAGCCGTACAGTTAGAAAATTATTCGGCACATATGAAATCTGCATTAAATGCTAAAACAGCTACACAGCAATCTGAATGGGCGCATCAGCAAGCTTATCTTGCATTGGGAAATCTACTGACCAGTGCTGCACTGATGCAGATAGATAGCTGCCCAATGACAGGTATTGATAGTGCTGGCTATGACAAAGTGTTGGGGCTAGCTGAGAAAGGACTGACAACCTCTGTGATTTGCCCAGTGGGATTTCGCCATATCGATGATCAACAAGCGTATAGCAGTAAAGTTCGCTTTGACTATGACGACATAGTGATGGAGATCTAATATGAACGCGTTATCTTTATTGGCGCTGGTGGCGGGGGCCGCCATCGCCACTCAGGCAACAATGAATGCAAAGCTAGGCGTATTACTGGATAACTCGCTGATGGCGACAAGCATCGCTTTTCTAGTCAGCAGTGTGCTGACAGTCAGTGTTTTATTACTAACGACCCGCAGCTATCCACAAATGGCAGCGCTTAAAATTGTACCGAGCTATTTATGGATATCCGGAGGTTTACTCAGTGCATTTGCGGTGGCGATGTTTTATTTTCTGATCCCTAAAATGGGTGTAGGGTCAATGATGTCCTATGCGTTATCTGGGCAGATAATCATTGCTGTAATTGCCAGTCACTTTGGCTGGTTTGAATTACCAATAAAGCCGATTAACAATTTGAAAATTATGGGCGCATTAGCACTTATCAGTGGCGTGATATTATTGAACTGGGAGCCAAAAAGTGGATATTGATCAAGCTAATTTAGCAAACCTAACGGGGCTGTGGCGCAAATATGGTGCGCAGCACTTATCACCCGCGACTCAAGATAATACAGCTGGCATTATCGCAAATCGTCAATGGCCTGATCGTGTTTGGCAAAGCGCATCGATGGCGAATACGCGCTTAGATAGCTCCCCTTTAGAAAAAGCCAATGAGCTTAACCAATGGCTAAGCTTGCTACCTGCTAGTGAGCTGGCTAGCGCGACAATCCCAGTATGGCCGTTTGCAATAGAAGGCAGCTCTCTTTATGTGACTGAGTTTGAGCAGCAACTGGAGAAATTAGGCTTACAGTGTGCGTTTGAGCAAACGGCGATGTATTTACCATTACAAGGTGTCGATACCCAAGCTTGGATATCTAGAAATGGTTTTAGTGTGGAGCAGGTACAAAACTCAAGCCAATTATCGACTTGGGTGAGTATTGCCAGTGAAGCCTTTGGTTACGATATTGATCAACAGGTAGTTGAAAAGCTTATCGATGATCCAAGTATTCAAATTTTGTTGGCAGTGTCAGCTGGGGAGGCGGTAGCAACAGCTTTACTCTATCAAGATGAGTCTGTAATTGGCTTGCATCAAATAGGGGTTGGTAAAGACTTTCAAGGCATGGGCTATGCAAGGAGTATGATGCACGAGATGATCCGCCATTGCGCTAATAAACCAGTAGATTACCTGGTGTTGCAAGCTTCTCAAGCAGGTAAGCCGTTGTATTACAGTTTAGGGTTTAAAAGCCAGTTTGCGATTAGAAATTATAAAAAAGTTTGAGTTGGTTGTTTCTTTTTGATCTGTATCATAAGTGCTGGTTTTGGTGGATTTATATTGGTTGGGCGCTTAGGCGGTTGTTTTTAAATCTAAACATCTAGATCATTTTTGACCTCAAGCTAATCCTTGCATCCAGAAATTGGCAATCGCTGTAGAGTCAGCAGATTGAGGTCCTTGGCTCAGGTTGATATCACGGATTTTACAAGCTTCTGTATCTGGATTGAAAATGGTACGTGCCATTGCTCGGCCTGATTGCGTGATCGCTTTTGTTTTAGATTGTCGAACTGCACTAAAACGGGTAAATGCTTCAGGGGAAATTTCTTGTTCAGCTGTTATTTTCGCTAACCACCATGCATCTTCTAGAGCTTGGCATGCGCCTTGACCTGATGTTGGTAGTGCTGCATGCGCAGCATCACCAATCATTAAAATATTCCCCTTTGACCAACGCTCATCTGGAGTGTGATCATGGATGTAGAGCTTTTTTAGGGTGTTGTGATCAGTGGCTAATAATGCCTGTTTTACTGGTGCAGGCCAGTTTTTGAATTGCTCTTTCAATGAGTTCAGAAGTTGTTGGCTATCAATAGCCGCTGAATCTTTCTCTGCACTATACCAACCCGCCGCCCAGTATGCATTGGCTTGACTAGCTAGTTCTGGTGAGTTGTTAATTGAGCTGGATTCGCTATTAACTGGAACTATGCCAAACCTAGCACCCGCTCCCCAATAATCGAGAACATCTTGGCTGCTCCTGTAGCTGATGTGATTCGATATACCGATAACATTAATGAATTTCTGATAGACAGGTGCATTATCACCAAGTAAAAATTTTCGCAGAGTTGATTTCATCCGTCCATCAGCGCCAATGAGAGTTTGGCAGTTGTAAATTGAATGTGAGTGATTAAAGCTAAGTCTGATACCTGATGAAGTTTCAGCTAAGTCAGTTAGCTCATGGTTATAGTGGATTTTAATATCAAGAGCGCGAGCTTCAGCTTGCAATACCGCCATTAAGTCAGCGCGTAATATACTGCGACTGGTGAAGCCTGCAGCTAAATTGAGCGCTTCAATATCCATGCTATTGAGCGCCAAATTTAGGTGATTAAATCGACGCATACGTTTAACGGGAGCCGAAACTTTCAATATTTTGTTTAATAAGCCTAATTGTTCTAATACGAACATTGCATTAGGCCATAAAACAATACCAGCGCCGATGCCTGTTGTTGATTGCTCACTTGTCCGTTCAAATATTAGTGGCTCAAAGCCTTGTTGTTTCAATGCAATAGCGCTGGCTAAACCCGCAACTCCCGACCCAATGATAGTGACAGACATCGGTGCAACTCCTTATTGATAAGTAAGCTTAATGAGCAGGATCAACCTGCCCACCTTGATTGTTATTGATTCTAAACCAGCCTGCGATGCTATATCTCTCACGCTTTGCCGGTAGCACTTCATGAGGGAAGTCTTCACTGAGGAATATCGCCAATGTACCAAAACTAGGGCTGACTTTATCAAGTACTTGATCGTCCTTAGGGCTATAAAGCAGAAGCTCTCCAGCGTCTTCACAGTTCCAGTTTTGATTGAGATAAAGTACGGTGGATAACACCCGGTTGCTACGCCCCTTTAGAGCGTCGATATGCTTTTGATAAAACTGGCCGCTTTGGTAGACCGCAAAGTGGCTTTCATAGTCAAATAAACCCATAAATAAACGCTGATTCAAGCCTTGGCGAAGACTATCCATGTGGGTTAAAAATGAGCGCTCAATGGGGTCTTCTTTGTCTATCCAGTGAATACTATCGCTGCGGATGTTTTCATCGCGCTGAAACTGCTGCGCTCTACCAATGCCCGCTTGTTTCCAGTGCACAGCATCAAAAGTTTGTGCGCGCTGTTTTAATTGCATAAGGAGCGCTTCGGGCAGTGCCTGCTTTAATATAATAAAGCCGTTTTGTGCTAAGTTATCTGCAATGAGATCGAGCTGCTCGCTGGAAAACTGGCTATCTGGATTGAGGTTCAAAATGGTTTCCTAGTGAATGGCTAAATAGCGATTTTAACCTAGATCTGGCTATTGAAGTAATAGTGCAAGGGGAAGCTAGGTCAACTTTTGCTTATAAATTTATCAACAAGTGCTTTTTAGCAGGTAATAATTGTTTAGCGAGGGAAGTTTGTCATAATGTTATGACTTTCAAGATCAAAAGGTAGTGAATCAATGGTTTCAAAAACAGTGCGTGAAAAGGTGTTCAAGTTAACCCAAGAGCTAGAGCGACCGTTAGATTTGATTCAGCATTTGCCTTTTAGAATAGCAGTGGTCAGTAATTTACTTGCCTTAAATCGCGATTGGCACATTCGTAGTTTGTCAGATTTAGAGCCTAGAGAGCTGCGAGTATTTCTCAACATTGGCTCATATATGCCTATAAAAGCGGCGGATATAGCCTATCAATCACGTTTAGATTCCTACACTGTGTCACGGGCTGTGAAAAAGTTGCAGGCGGCAAAAATGATAGAAGTTGAAGCAGACCCTAAGCACCGCAACGTGAAGAACTTGCGCCTTAGTGAGCAAGGTAAAGCGTTATACAGTGAGTTAGTACCCGCTATTGAGCAGCGCTCAGATACCCTTGAAGGTGTTTTAACTAGCCAAGAGCGCGAGCAGTTTTATCGCATTATTGAGAAGCTGGAGAACAAGGCGGAGCAAATACTTGCAGAGCAAGCTTTGTCGATGATAGAGCAGGGCAATGAGCCGCCAGCGGATCAAAAAGAAGTTATCCGTTGGTTTCGCAAAGGAAAAAAAGAGTAAGTTAGCAGCTGACACAATTAACAAGTGACACAATCCACACAATCAAAAAAGTGAACTGGACTTTCATCCAACTCACTTCTCTAATCTTCTTGCTCACAGCTCACAGCTCACAGCTCACAGCTCACAGCTCACAGCTCACAGCTCACAGCTCACAGCTCACAGCTTAAAAATACGTAATAATATCTTCAAGCGGCTTTTTGATGGTTGAGTGAACAGGGATAGTCGCGCCTTCTTTTGGATACCCTACTACCATCAAAATATAGGCTTTATCGTTATCAGGGCGCTTGCAGATTTTGTTCAAAAAGCCCATAGGTTTTGGGGTGTGAGTCAGGGCAACTAATCCTGCATTGTGTAAGGCCGTGATCAAGATGCCCGTCGCTATGCCAACTGATTCTGCAACATAGTAATTTTTACGCTCCATACCTATTTCAACACCTCCACGGCGCTCAGCAAAGATCGCAATTAGCCAAGGTGCTTCATCTAAGTAAGGCTTTGATGCATCGGTACCTAGTGGCGCTAGCGCATCTAGCCACTCTTCCCCAGCACGTTTTTCATCGTAAAAACGACGCTCTTCCTGTTCTGCTGCAACACGGATCTGAGATTTTACCTCAGGGTCACTAATTAAAGAGAAGTGCCATGGCTGGTGGTTGGCGCCGCTAGGAGCTGTGGAAGCTGCTTTGATGCAATCTTCGATGATGTCTTGAGGGACAGGGCGGCTAGAAAAATCTCGTATAGTGTGGCGTCGAGTCACATCTTGGCAAAACTGCTGAGAGCGTTGGCGCATTTCTGACTCAGGGTATTCAATGTAGTCAGATAAGGGTAGGGAGTCGTGTTCTTTCATTATTTTTCTCTATTTTTGTCATTATTTGTCGTTGTTAATATAGCTATTTTATAACTTAGATATATTGCATGTGCAACATCTTGTGAGGTTTTATGGACATAATCGTTGTTGCTACTACTTGATCAGCTAAGCATGCTAAGATCAAAAAAATAATTATAGAGATGCTATGCCTTGAAAAAGATATTAATTACTGGGTTTGAAAAATTCGATGTTGCAAGGAGTAATCCAACCCAAGAGATGTTGGTTGAGCTGAATTACTCAAAGGCTCAAGTTGAGTGTGTAGTGCTGCCGGTAGAGTTTGAGGCATCATTTACAAAGCTTGAAAGTGTGATTGATACGTTTAATCCAGATTATGTGTTGCTTTGCGGGTTGGCGGGAAACCGCGATCATATCAGCGTTGAAAAGATTGGTATTAACTATATCAATGCTCGAATTCCAGACAATAAAGGTTACCAACCCTTCGATAAAAAAATTAGTGAAACGGGTGATGATGGCTATTTCTCAACCCTTGCGGTAAGTGAGCTTGCTTGTCATATCCAGAGTTTGGGGATTGATTTACGAATGTCCTTTAACGCTGGCAGTTATGTCTGCAATTACTTGTTGTATAAAACTTTGTTGCATTTGAAAGGATCAGCAGTGAAAAGCACTTTCTTTCATTTTCCCCCTGCTATTGATGAAAAGAGTATTGAGAGCTACCAACATTTTTTAATAGAAGTGCTCAACTTTATCGTCGATAAACCTGATGTTTCTCTACAAAGCATTGCTAATAACGCAAGCCAATTTGCAACCGAAGATTAGCCTTCCTTAACGCTTCTTTTGAGGGGCATGTTTGCGTGCTCCTATTTATCTCTACCTCTAGATCTACCTCTTGCTAAGTATCTGATAGCTAAAAAGTAGATATCTCGCTCAGCGCAAAAAAAACTGAATAACCTCTCAATAATAGGATTTTGACTCAAAATCAGATTTAAATGCGGGCGAAATTTGAAAAATCGCGACATTGAGCTATTACTAATTAGAGGCCGATTTTAATGGTAACGGCTTTTTCTAAGCAAGTATCTAACTCACATAAGGATGCGAGGGGCTTTGTTCCATTTAGAGTTGTAACCTTCTAGCGTAATGATGTGATCTTAATGGAATGATTATATGAGCTATTCGCCAAACTCTAAAAATTTAACTCAACTGGCTTCTGATGAAGAGCTTAATTCATTAAAAGATATGCTGGTTGATGCTGAAAAGTCAGTGGCGTTTTGCCAGATGTTATCGGGGATTACTCATGAGTTAAATACACCTTTAGGCATCTGCATTACAGCTAACTCATCACTTGTTCACAGTCATAAAATTATCCAAAAAGCGATGAGCGAAGAAACATTAACAGCGGATCAGTTAGTGTCTTTTTTGGATGAAATTAAAACCATCACTGAAGTTGTGGATAGTAGTTTAGACAGAACCAAAGAGCTGGTTGATAGCATCAAACAGGTTTCTTCTGAGCAGCAAATTAATAAGTTTGAAACATTTAATTTGTCAAAGTCACTGAACAGCATCAGTCAAGCCTTGAGCCCTCAGTTGAAAGTCAGAAATATTGAACTGGCGGTTTCTTGTGATGAAGCGTTAGTCATTAACTACAAGCAAGGGGATATATATTCAATTGTTTGCAATTTAATTCAAAACGCCATTAAACATGCCTATAGCGAAGATGAATCCGGAAAAATATCGCTGAAATGTGAATACGATATGCAGCAACAATTACTTAACTTGCAGTTTGAAGATTTTGGCAGTGGAATGCCTGAGCAAGAGCGCTCAAATATATTCCAGCCATATTACACAACCAGCAAAGAGAAAGGTGGTACAGGGCTAGGGTTAGCTATCATCAAAGAGATTGTTGAAAGAGATGAAGGTGATGTGAGTTGTACCAGCGAGATAGGTAAAGGCACACAATTCAATATCAACATTAAGTGCCTACGCGAATAACAGTGCTCAATAGAACAAGTTAAGTAACGCTTCAAGTTCTTTATCAGAGACTCAGTCATAAAATGGAATTACCTAATAATTACAAAGTATTAGATATACTTTTAGAAAGCCATGAAAGAGGCATTGTGAGGGCTAAAAAAGATGAGGAAATGTTCATTCTTAAAGCTAGTAGCAAGCAGGCGACTTCTGAAAGAGTAAAAGAGAGCAGCCAAGCAAGTCTGGCGGTATTAAATTATCGGTATGACCAGTACACCGCTAATAAACACTGGAGTATCTATGAGAATGCATCTGGCGAATTGCTTCTTAACCAACTGGGAAAACTCGATTTTCAGCAAAGTTTTGAAATAATAGAGCAGCTTTTCAGCTTAGCAAAAGTGATGCTAGCGTCGGCTAAACCCGTTTCTTTGCTGACTCCTGATAATTTATTAGTTAGCGATGATGGCGTCTATTTAATCGATGAGTTTGATAGTCAAATTGTTGAGCATAACTATACATACCTTCCCCCTGAGATTATTTTAACGCGTAGCTTTAAAACAACAGAGCAGGAGTTTGTCTACAGTATTTCTGCTATTGCCTTTTACCTGTTTTTTAATGAGCCGCACTATTGCTATAGTGAAAGTGACAATATTGTCTCTTTGCTAAATTCAGAAAACTCAGCTATAAATCGGCTTGCCAATATTCCTGAAAACCAAGTCTTATATACAGTTTTAGCAACAGCTTTGAGCTTAAATCCTGATATGCGCTTTCAGCGTTTGGGCCTATTTAAGTATGAGTTTGGAGTGCTTAAGGATCATTTTATTACCACGGGAGATTTCTCTGGGCGCTTGGTGAATGTGGATTTGAAACAGGGGGTGTTTCAAAAGCCCACGGCGTCTTTTAACAAAGAGAACCTGATCGATAAAGTAAAAGCTATTATCCGCAACAAACCTGCAAACATTGTGGAAATTGAAGGGGATATTGGCGTTGGCAAAGAGTTCTTAATTAGTCAGCTATTGCAAAATCACCTCTATGATAACTGGTTACCTATTGAGGTGGAGTCTTTCTCAGGGCGCCAGTTTGGATTGGTGATCAATCTGATTCAAAGTTACCTTAAAAAAATTAAGTTAACCCACAAAAGAAAATACCAAAAGTTCGCCGAAAACCTAAACAATGATCTAGACTCTCCATTTTTTTGTGTATTAGAAACAGCTGAGATCAATTACAAAAACTTTTTAATTGAGAATAATCAGAACAACTTAAAATTTATTACAGTGAAGGCAATGAGCTCAATTCAGGCGTTGTTGTTTTTAATTTTGAAAGAAAATGCTTGCTGTTTTATTCTGCGAAACCCTTTAGTTGATGAAGAATCTGCTAATGTTTTGGCGAAAATTGTACGTTCAGACAGCAAGCTGCTGATTTTTATATCACAAGATAGCGAGCGCTCAAACCAGCTTAGGGCATACTCTAAAGCTGTGCGAGTAGCCCCGTTCATGCTAAGTGATACGCAACAGTATTTAGCTCAAGTGCTTTCTAATAGCTGTGCAGATCTGGTGCAGTTAAGCCAAATTGTGCAGGGGAAAACGAACGGTTACCCGAAATTAATTATCGAGTTTTTAAGGGAGATCCAACAAAAAGAGTATTTATATTTTGACGATGAAGATCACAACTGGGTGGTGGCGAATGACAAGCTAGTTGATTTTGAAACACCGGCGAGTGTGATTGACTTTTACTATGCAAACTATCTTAAAATCGCGCAAAGTGAGCGTAAAAATGTGCAAGTGGCATCGTGCTTTGAAAGCGCCTTTGAGGCCGATCTTTATCACGATGTGCTCAAGCAATTGTCAGATGATGTTGTAGAAGCTGGAGCGCTGCATCATCTTTCAGAATTTTTGGTGTATATCAAAGAGCGCGCAAGATACATGTTTGCCAGTAATGAGCTAAAGCAGAAAATCAGATTAACAGTAGATCCCCAGTCGCAAGCTGTTATTCACTACAGCATAGCCTTGAGTATGATGAAGTTAAATTTGAATGGGCATTATTACATTCTCCATCAGCACCTCAAACAGGCGGCAAAACTACTCACTCAAGAAGACATCAATCGCTTTTTACCTATCATTAATTATGTAGCTAATGAGCACTTTTTTAAAACTGAGTACGACAGTGCCTTAAAAAACTACTTACTGATTTATCAGTTTGACTCAATACATGAAATCGATAAACCGCTCTTTAAAGAACTGCTGTACAAGATTTGCAAATGCTACTGCGAAAGCGCCTTACAAGAAGAGTTTTATCTTTTTTATAATAAATACTTAGCTTTGAATCTCAGCGATGCTGAACAAATCAAGGCGCTGTTATTAGAAACGCAGCTATATATAGTGAACAATGATCACAAAAAAGCGATGGAAAACACAGAGCGCTGTTTATCGCTGGTGGGCTTTGATAGTGCTGATTTGTTAATGGAAGATGATATTGAAGATATCATTAGTGACTTTCAAGAAGAGTGCCCGCTTGATGAACTCAGCGGTGTTGATTACATTGATAGCAACTGGTCAGCACAAGAGCAAAACCAGAGTAAGGTGCTTACAGTAAAGAGTGTTCTATCTGTCGTATTAGATTCGCTACTTATGCACGACCCTCAAAAATTGGCGAGATTAGCATCAGGTTTGATTCAATTGATGTTTGATACAAAAGAGTTTATCAAACTGCCGGCAATATTAACGGGTTTTGGCTTAGTCGCAATTCGTTACACCTCTTTTACTCAGTTTGGCTATCAACTCGGTGAGCTTGGTTATAACTTATCGCTGCAAAACGACAAAGACAGCCAAGCTCACCGTACGGCGGCTCACTACTGTGAGTCAATTCGCCATTTTAAACTCCCTATTACCAGCTCGTTACAAATTCTGCGAGACAGCGCATTAAGTGCCCGCAGGCAAGGGGATATTGAGTCTGCGGCGATTAATCTTGAAGCCTACTGCATCAATAGCTTTGTAGGAGGGGAGAACTTAGAAATAAGTGCTAACCGAATAGAATGGGCGTTGACCGAAGTAAAGGAGATGGGACAGCAAAGCGTAAAAGCGAGGTTGTACTTATTGGCAGATATTGTTGAAGCTTTTATTCAAGGGCAGGATATTCAAGATCAGGCTTGCTTTAGAGAGGCGAATATATCTAAGCTACCGAGTCAGTCAGACAGCGTAGGCTTTCAAAAAATCACAAGTTATCAAGTGATTGGCGAATATATTCTAAATGCAACGGGAGATTATAATCTTGAGGTAGAAGAAGATGCCGCGCGCACTACATTACAAATATTACAAGACTTCTTTTATTGTCTTTATCAACTAGAAGATTTCATCACAATCCGCGATTACTACAGTAGTGATCTTGCAGAGCTTATCGCAGCATTTAAAAATTATGCCCAGCTAGCGCCTCACAATTACGAGGCAAAATACTTGACGTTAGAGTATAAACTAGCACTTTTAAAACAAGATAATTGGGCTGCTTGGAAGCATTTGTCAGGCGCTATTAGCGCGGCAGAGAAATATAACAATAACTTCGATAGCGCTGTGATGTGTGAATATGCACATCAATTTTGGGTAGAAGAAGACGATACAGTATTGGCCGCACACTTTTTATCAAATTGTAAACAAGCTTATTTGCATTGGGGCTCGCAATACAAAGTGCGGCAATTTGATGAAAAGCACAGCGATTTGGCCTCCACTTACACACAAAGTAATACTATCTGTTCTCTGGATAAAAACACCTTGATAGCTGTTCATGAAGTGATGAGCAAAGAGCAAGATATTGTAGCCACAGCAGAAGGCTTGTTAAGAGTATTGATGAGTGCCAGTAATGCGGATGCTCTTTGCCTAATAACAAAAGATGAGCAAGAGCAGGAGCTGGTTTATCGCCTAATTGCTACAGATAGCGGAGCAACTAACTTCGAAGGCCCTATCCCCTTAGATCAATTATCTGTGGATGATATTGAGCAAAGTGTTTTTCAACAGATCTCGCAAACCAGAACTTCGCTGTTAAGTGAAGATGCGACAGCCGATGTCGCCTTAAGTGATGATCCTTACTTGCAAACCCAAAGTGTGAAATCACTAGCGGCAGTGCCTTTTTTCAATAAAGGTGCCTACAAAGGACTAATCAGCTTAAGCACTACAAAATACCGATACTTATTCAGTGAGCAGCATATTGAATTATTGACGCTGCTGGTATCTCAAGTGAGCTTCTCGATAGAGAATGCGAAAATGTATAGTCAGCTTAAAGCGCATACCCATAATTTGGAGTTAGAAGTACAAAAGCGAACCGCTGAGCTCAATGAAACAATAGCTACCCTAACTCACACCCAAGAAGAGTTAGTAGAATCTCAAAAGCTATCTGCTTTAGGTGCTTTGGTAAACGGCATTGCCCATGAAATAAATACCCCACTGGGGATAAGTATTACAGCTTTGAGTCTTATTCACGAAGAGCTACAACAAATTGAGCAGGAAATTAGCTCTCAAGAATTGACCCAAGGCTCTTTGGAATCGCACCTTAGCTCATCGTTAAGTAGCTACAAGTTGATAGAAGGAAATTTACTGAAGATCGATCAACTCATTATTAAGTTCAAACAAATCGCCATTGCCAAAACAGATAACAGCCGTCAGCTGTTTATGTTGCGAGATAGCATAAATACTCTATTGCAGCGTTTAATGAATAACGATGAAGCGGTGCATGTAAAGTTTGAAGTGAACATCGCTGAAGGAATTGAATTCTATGGCTTCTTAGAAGAGTTTGTGATGATTGTTGAACAGTTATTAGAAAACAGTTTTCAACATGCTTTTCATCGTGTGGATAACCCTGTCGTTACCATCTCAGCGACTTCAAATGAGACGGGACTCTACTTTGATTACCAAGACAATGGAGCCGGAATATCAAAGCAGCAGGCCAACCAAATATTTGAGCCTTTTTTTACCACAGGCAGAAACAAAGGCAGTGTAGGGCTGGGGCTCAATCTTATATTCAACTTGATCACACACTTATTTGAAGGGCAAATTAAACTTGCACCTTCACAAAAGGGTATGCATTTTCAGTTGTTTTTCCCCTCAAGATTAGATCTGGATATGCAAAAAGTGACCTAAAAAATTACGTCTAATACCTGCTAGAGCCTATAAAATCTCACTAATTTATTTCGCTGTCTTTTTGCTAATTGGCAGAATTGAGCTATAACTTTAATAGGCATCTCTAATTATGAATGCCTTATAGAAACTAGGTGGTCACTACTGAAATCGTACTAAAGCTTTTTAGGTGATTGATGATGGCAGGTTAGTGGTTTCGTTTTGCTAAAGTGTAGAGTAAAAAATAATGCAAGATTTTCTTTTTAAAAACAAAAAAGTGATTGAAGAGACGAGCAAAAATACAGAGCCTTGGAAATTACTGATTGTCGATGATGAAAAAGATATACATACAATTACTACATTAGCGCTCAATAATTTTCAGTTTGAAGATCGCCCTCTCGAGTTTTTACACGCACACTCCGCCAAAGATGCACGAGCCATTTTGCAAGAAACCAATGATATTGGAGTGATTCTTTTAGATGTTGTGATGGAAACCGATCATGCTGGGTTAGATTTAGTCAAAGTGATCCGTGAAGATATCCACAATTCCGCTGTGCGAATCGTACTGCGAACAGGGCAACCAGGTCAGGCACCTGAAAAGAAAATTATCGGCGATTACGATATAAATGATTACAAGAGCAAAACAGAGTTAACCAGTAACAAATTATATACAGTGGTCTGTGCAAGCCTGCGAGCTTATAAAAGTATTCAGGATTTAGAAAATCACCGTAGAGGTTTGAAAAAACTCATTGAAGCCTCCCGTCGTGTGTCGTGTAAAAAGGGTTTAGAAGAGTTCGTTAAAGCAACGTTTGCTGAACTTGGCGACCTACTCAGCTTGAACGATGTGGCGATGTACACCAGTGAAACTCTTGCCTTTGAAATTAATGATGCTGAGCTTTGTACTTATGTACCGGAAGATCTCGCTCAACACGGTAAAGTGGTTAAATTAGCGGATCTTGAAAGTGCTAAAAGGGATATTATTGCCCGTGCAATCAAAGAGAAAACCAATCAGTTCTTTGAAAATCAAGTGGTTCTTTATTGTGAGAGCGATTCAAACTTGATGTTGTTTTATTTAAAAAATGCGCAAGATATTGTCGATATTGATAGGAATTTACTTAACCTGTTTACCGATAATATTAAAGTTATTCTGGATAATATAAAGCTCAACAGCTTAGTGCATGATAGCCAGCGAGAGATGATTTATCGACTAGGTGAAGCCGTTGAGTCTCGCTCAAATGAAACAGGCTTACATGTTAAAAGGGTAGCGCACTATTCTGAATTGTTGGCGGTGCTCTCAGGTGTTTCAAAGGATCAAGCGGAAATTCTAAAATATGCATCCCCACTACATGACGTTGGGAAAATATCGATACCCGATGCGATTTTGAATAAACCCGGTAAATTAGATAAAGAAGAGTGGGAGGTAATGAAAACCCACGCTCAAAGAGGCTATGAGCTGCTATCAGGATCTAATTTACTATTGATGGATGTAAGTGCCATTATTGCACTGACCCACCATGAAAAATGGGATGGTAGCGGCTACCCTAATGGTTTAAAAGGTGAAGAGATAGATTTATATGGGCGTATCACAGCCTTAGCTGATGTGTTTGATGCACTAGGTAGTGATCGCTGCTACAAGCAAGCTTGGCCTCTTGAGAAAATTATAGAGCTGATTAAAGCTGAGAAAGGGAAGCAGTTTGATCCTACTTTGGTGTCGCTGTTTATTGATAACCTCGATGACTTCCTCGCCATTAGAGACCGGTTTGCCGAATAATTATTATCGCCATACGCTTATTTATTTTTTTCAGAATAATTATCACTATTTAAGTTGTCATTATTGACAGTCAAATTGCGCGTTTTTACACTCCTACGTATCAATTCTCTTTCTTTTGGTATGTTTGGAGTACCTAGATGCAAAGTATATCTTCCGCAATTCCTACGCCGGCTCATAAGCCTAGCTCTGAAGTAAAGCCTTTGGCAAATGTTGCTGCAAAAGGTGACAAGCCACAAAATGGCTTAGCAACCCCTAAAGAAGGTGAGAAACCCGCTGCAAAAGCGCTTGATAAACTAGATCGTGCCGCCTTAAGTAAGCTGCCTGCTAATCAGTTAAGCAAATTGAATAGCAGCCAACTTGCCAAGTTAGATAGCAAGCAGCTTAACAAGCTATCCCCAGCTCAATTAAACAAGTTACCGGGGGCTCTACTCAACAAATTAGGCACAAAAGCGTTATTGAAACTAAATAACTCTCAGATTGCCAAGCTCAATGGTAATCAATTAGCGAAGCTTCCCGATGCTAAGCTAAAGCGTTTAAACCCACAAATACTGAAAAAGCTTAGTGCTGCGAAACGCGAGCAGCTAAATACAAAAGATGTAGGGGAGAAACAAGACAAAGGTGTGAAGGTTTCTATCAGTAAAGAAGGAAAAGCACAGCAGGTTAAGCAAGCAGCTGAGCCACAAAAAATTAATAAAGTAGAAAAATCAGAGCCTGCTAATCAAACTATTAAGCAGTCTGTTGCTGCTAAAAAATTATCTGCGTTAGTTGACTGAATTAACTAACGTTCAGTAGATTGTTTCCACAAGAGTATCCGATCTCCACTATTATTGCCTCAATACGCCAGAAGTATGGGGTAATAACTTTCAGCATGCTATTTGCGACTATCTGCAAAATACCCTTTTAAAAATATTGAACTACACTTATCGAATAAAGCTGTGAGTGCTAGTGAATCTTCGATAAATCTAAATGCGATGAACGACTTCCTCGCTCTCACTTGCTCGTAATGAGCGATCCTTGAAAAAGCGTTTTGCCGATCAGTGCAGGCCTTTTATTTTGTCAGGATCTAATGTTTTGCTCACTTTTTGAAGCTGAGTTTTCAATCGCTTTGAAAGCATAACAAGGAAGGAATAATGACAATAAAAAAACAGTTCTATATTCTTATTTCGCTGGTGGTTACCGCCTCTCTTTTATTGATGAGTGTGAATCAATTTAATACTCAAGAAATAATAAAACACTCTGCTCAACGTATTGCTCTGGGTGATATCAAAAGTAGCATGCTGGAATTACGTAAGCATGAGAAAGATTTCTTTGCACGTAAAGATTTAAAGTATGTGGATAAATTCGCCAACACCTATCAAGACATAGCAGGCAAAGCCTCTGATTTAAATCAAAGCTTATCTTCAGATGGAATGCAGATCGAGGAAGCGCAAGCGGTAGTGGAACAGCTGGCCCAATATAACAACTTGTTTATGCAATCTGTTGAAGTGCAAAAGAAAATAGGCTTGCATGCAAAGGATGGGTTGTACGGTACTTTGCGAAGTTCAGTACACACAGCAGAAGAGCTACTTAAAGGGCAAAATGCTTATCGTTTGACCAGTGATATGTTAATGCTAAGGCGCAATGAAAAAGATTTTATGCTGCGTGAAACCACAAAATATATTGATAAGTTTGAGAAAAATATTGCTGTATTTCAATCCGCTTTAGAGCAATCGCGATTTAGCGCAGCACTTAAAAAACAAGTCGCTCAAGCGATAGATGATTATGCACGAGATTTTTATCTGCTGGCACAAAGCTACAAGGAAAAAGGGCTGACAAAAGATACAGGGCTCGTTGGGCAGCTGCGCAGAGCGGTTCATCAAGTAGAAGAAGAGTTAGTGGTACTTGAGACGCATGCCATTGAAGAAATAGTGGCAGCAGATAAAAAGGGAGAGCAAGTAAATTATATTCTCAGTAGCTTGTTGTTATTAGTAATTCTTGGGTTGATGGTATATATCTCGCGTTCAATCAGAAGGCCTATTGATGCATTTTCGAAAACTATTGAAAAAATTTCTCAAAGCAAAGACTTAACGGTGCGCAGTGAGATTAAGAGCAAAAATGAAATAGGTCGAATGGCTGCATCTTTCAACCAAATGATTGGCGAAATACAAGGGGTGTTGCAAGGTGCAATCGACTCATCAGTTAAAGTAGCTCACTCAGCAGATACAATGCTCAGTGCTATGAATAAGACCTCAACCTACATTGAGCAACAACAAGAGGATAATCAAAATATTTCCCAATCCATCAATGATATCTTATCGACCACAAGTTCTGTTGCTAATGATGCCACTAGAGCCGAAAACATGTCTCAAGAGGCAAATGTAATCACTGATAAGCAAGGAGAGCTTACCAGCAGTTCCATTGAAGAGGTAAGGCAACTAGCTGCTGAAATAGAGAACACTGCGACAGTCATATCAGAGCTTGAACAAGAGAGTGTCAATATCAGCTTAGTACTGAATGTGATTACGGAAGTTTCTGAGCAAACTAACTTGTTGGCACTTAATGCTGCTATTGAAGCGGCAAGAGCGGGAGATCAGGGGCGAGGGTTCTCAGTAGTGGCTGATGAGGTTAGGCTATTAGCACAGCGTAGCCAAAGTTCAACGGAGCAGATTCGCACTATCATTGATAAATTACAGCAAAAGGCTAACTTAGTCTCCACAGCGATGCAGGCGGGCAGTCAAAAGATGTCTGAATCATTGAAGAGCTCTGAGGAGGCTGGGGAATCATTCCAATCGATTTCACATTTCGCCAATAATATTCGCAGCTTGAATAAAGACATTGCAGATGCTGCTCTTAGGCAAACGAGTTTTGCTGAGCAGGTTAACGAAAATGTTGAGAAGGTGTTCCAAAGTACACATTTGAGTGTCGATGAAATCTCTCAATCCGCAAAATTAAGTAAAGAACTGAATCAGCTCTCTCGTAGCTTACACCAGCAAATTAGTGCATTTAAAGTTGCTTAATGCTTAATGCTTAATGCTTAATGCTTAATGCTTAATGCTTAATGCTTAATGCTTAATGCTTAATGCTTAATGACATACAACACGGCGCCTATGGAGTTGTCGCAAAGGCAACAAACGAGAATAAGGTAAGGCAGTTGAAGCGTAGATAGTATGCCCCTGTTTCTGGGGCAGCAGCTTTAACTGGCGCGAAGGGAGGGAGTAAAAATCGGTGAGGGTGTAATTTATTCTGTGTAACTGCTCTATTTAGTTAATTAAATATGAGGAGTGAGTTCATCCTCAAATTCGAT
>CAKZOD010000072.1 GCA_937136055.1 uncultured Oceanospirillaceae bacterium
CCTTGCGCTTCTAAAAATTGTTGAGTGATAGGCAAGTCTTTCACCATCAGTACTTTACGCGGCCCTAAAGTGACAAAGTTAATACCTCTATAACTGGCTTGATCATCTGCAAATGGTGGGAATAGCACTTGGTAGCCCCTTTCTTGTAGCACTTTTACTGTATTGTAGGGTGTTCTTCTTGGCCAGCAAATCGCTAGGTCTTTACCGACAATGCGCAACATTCCCATAAAATGCATAGTACCAAACGGCATATCAACGCAAATCAGCTCACAGCCAATTTCATTCAGTGTCTGCTCTATTTGTTTTATCGCCGCATCGTTAGTGCGATGGCCGCGCCCTATCATCGCTGTTTTTTCATCAATCCACATCATATCAGCACCCTCAAACGTTGCGGTGCCTGTTAATGTGCGCAGTATAGGTACACCTAAGTTTGCCAGTGTTCGCGCGACCCAACGTTCCTCTTGGGCTCTCACCGTTGATGCTGGACGAGCAATAATCGCACCTTGTGGCGTCATCACAAACAAATCGGCGCAAAACATTTGATTGGGTAAACAAGGTTGCTCAGGCATTACATGATGAACTTCTATACCTAGAGACTGATAACACTCAGTCATTGCTAAGTGCTCATCACGGGCTTTACTAAGATCTAAGGAAGCTAGCATTTGCACTGCATCGGGATCATCTGCTGCTGCCAGTAACTCATCCCCTGGGCAGTGCAACAAGACAGATTTTAGAGAGCGCCACTCTGAATCAATCGCGCTGTTATGCCAAATACTTCCCAGCTCTTGTTGATGTGTTAAAACTCTTTGAGACCAGCTCTCTCCGCCATAAGCCGCAGTACCGAATGAGCTGTTTTCTTTTGATTGATTTGCCATTTAATATTGATGTCCTTTTATTATTTTCTATCTAGCGCGTCGCGAGTTTGCGCCTTTTTCATTTAAATAAAAAGGTATATCACGCCAATCCTTGCTCATCAATTCTTAATGTTTGTGTATTTGATGATAGTTCTCAGCTCGTTGATACAACCGACATTGATGCAAAAACACACAATTTTCTATATTTACCTTTACGTTAACGTCAACTTGCAATATATTGAGATATCGAAAGAATTTGAGTGAGTATTTATGACAGAACAAACCACTTACAGTATTAGTGAGCTTGCTGCAGAGTTTGACTTAACCACCCGTAGCATTCGCTTTTACGAAGATCATCAATTACTAAAACCTACCCGCCGTGGCCAGACACGCATTTACTCTCGCCAAGACAGAGTGCAACTTAAGCTCATTTTACGTGGCAAGCGTTTGGGGTTTTCGCTGATTGAAATTAAAGAGTTGTTTGATCTATGGGACACCACCAAAGGCGGCAGCCAAAAGCAGCTCGCTTTATTGAACGCAAAAATTGAAGAGCGCAAGCTCGCCCTTGAGCAACAACAAAACGATATTAATATGTTGCGCATTGAACTTGAAAACGCCCAGCAGCGTTGTTTAGAAGCCTTAAAAGAATTTGATTAATCTCACATAGAATTAAACAGCGCCCTTTTACACCGCGCAAACACAGTATTTAAATGGAGGTATATTTATGATTGCACACTACAGCGAAATGAATTTCGGACTCGGTGAAACAGTTGACATGCTTCGCGAGCAAGTGAACAACTTTGCAGCCAAAGAAATTGCACCACGCGCAGAACAAATCGATAGCGATAACCAATTCCCAATGGATTTGTGGAAAAAGTTTGGCGACATGGGTTTACTCGGAATCACCGTTAGTGAAGAGTACGGCGGTGTTGATATGGGCTATCTTGCACATATTATTGCCATGGAAGAAATTAGCCGAGCTAGTGCATCGGTTGGCTTATCTTACGGTGCCCACTCTAACCTTTGCGTGAACCAAATCAATCGCAATGGTAGCCATGAGCAAAAATTAAAATACCTTCCAAAACTGATTAGCGGTGAACACATCGGCGCTTTAGCAATGAGTGAACCTAACTCAGGTTCAGATGTTGTTTCAATGAAGCTCAATGCAAAAGACATGGGCGACCACTATTTACTCAACGGTAATAAAATGTGGATCACTAATGGCCCCGATGCTGATACTTACGTTATCTATGCCAAAACCGATATTGAAGCGGGTCCTAAAGGCATTACAGCATTTATTGTTGAGCGTGATTTCCCAGGATTCTCCCGTGAGCAAAAGCTCGATAAATTAGGTATGCGTGGCTCTAACACCTGTGAGCTTGTTTTCCAAGACTGCCCTGTTCCTAAAGAGAACATTTTAGGTGAGTTAAATCGCGGGGTGGCTGTTTTAATGAGCGGTTTAGATTATGAGCGCTTAGTATTATCCGGTGGTCCATTAGGCATTATGCAAGCGGCGCTAGATATCAGCGTACCTTATATTCGTGACCGTCAGCAATTTGGTAAGCCCATTGGTGAATTCCAGTTAGTGCAAGGCAAAATCGCCGATATGTACACTTGGATGAATGCCGCAAAATCTTATACCTATCTATGTGGTGCAGCAGCTGAGCGCGGTGAAATTACCCGTAAAGATGCCGCTGGTGTCATCCTTTATACCGCAGAGATGGCGACCAAAATTTCACTCGATGCTATTCAGCTACTCGGTGGTAATGGCTATACCAATGAATTCCCAACCGGGCGTTTACTACGTGACGCCAAGCTCTATGAAATTGGTGCGGGTACCTCTGAGATTCGCCGTATGTTGATCGGCCGCGAGCTGTTCTTAAATAATTAATAGACAGATGGCTTTACAACACAATAGCCGCACAGAGCGAAATAATGCGGCTATCTTGTCATAAAAAATGACATAACCACTTTAGAATACAAGCTGTTACGGATTTAAACTATGCCAATTATCGACACAAAAATTAACACCAAATCTGACGATTTCCAACAGCGCCAGCAAGCGATGCAAAGTGCTGTTGATGATTTACACGATAAGGTCGCCACTGTCATTCAAGGGGGCGGCGAAAGTTATCGCCAACGCCACGTAGCTAAAGGAAAATTGCTACCTCGTTCTCGAGTTGATGCACTACTTGATCCAGGCTCTGCCTTTTTAGAGCTCTCCCAACTTGCAGCTTTTGATGTCTACAAAGATGTAGTGCCAAGTGCGGGTATCATTACCGGTATTGGTCAGGTAAATGGCGTGAAATGCATGATCATCGCCAATGATGCAACGGTTAAAGGGGGAACTTACTACCCGATGACCGTTAAAAAGCACTTGCGGGCCCAAGAAATTGCCGAGCAAAATCAATTGCCTTGTATCTACTTAGTCGATTCAGGGGGGGCGAACTTGCCACAACAGGATCAAGTATTCCCAGATAAAGAACACTTTGGTCGTATTTTTTATAACCAAGCGAGAATGTCCGCTCAAGGTATTGCACAAGTTGCCGTCGTGATGGGCTTATGTACCGCAGGGGGAGCATATGTGCCAGCCATGGCTGATGAGTCTATCATCGTTAAAGAGCAAGGTACTATATTCCTAGCAGGCCCTCCCCTTGTAAAAGCCGCTACCGGTGAGGTGGTCAGTGCAGAAGATCTAGGCGGTGCTGATGTGCACTGCAAAGTCTCAGGCGTAGCTGATCATTTAGCGCAAAATGATAGTCATGCACTGCAAATCGCCCGCGATTGTATTGCCAATATCAATGTCTCTCCTGCTGTTAATGTTGTGAAAGAAAGTGTTGAGCCGCTCTATGATGCTAGTGAGCTTTATGGGGTTGTAGGTACCGATTTACGTAAACCATTTGATGTGCGTGAAGTCATCGCGCGCATTGTTGATGGTTCAGTGTTTGATGAATTTAAAAAGAACTACGGCACAACCTTAGTGACTGGTTTTGCACACTTGCATGGAAATCCTGTCGGTATTGTGGCCAACAACGGTGTGCTTTTCAGTGAATCGTCATTAAAAGGTGCGCACTTTATTCAGCTGTGTTGCCAGCGCAAAATACCGCTGATTTTCTTACAAAATATTACGGGCTTCATGGTCGGTGAAAAGTATGAATCAGAAGGTATTGCCAAAAACGGCGCCAAACTAGTGAACGCGGTTGCCTGTGCTCAAGTGCCCAAATTAACGGTATTAATAGGCGGTTCATTCGGCGCCGGTAACTATGGCATGTGTGGCCGTGCTTACAACCCTAACTTCCTTTGGATGTGGCCAAATGCGCGTATTTCAGTGATGGGTGGTGAGCAAGCTGCTGGCGTTATGGCAACGGTTACTCGCGATGGTAAAGAGCGACGCGGTGAAAGCTGGAGCGATGCAGAAGAACAAGCATTCAAAGCCCCTATCGTTGAAACGTACGAGCACCAAGGCCATCCTTATTACGCCTCTGCAAGATTGTGGGATGACGGTGTTATCGACCCTGCTCAAACCCGCCAAGTGCTGGCACTAGGCTTAGCGGCGAGTATGAACAAGCCGATTGAAGAGACCAAGTTTGGCATCTTCAGAATGTAATTGAACGGTGGATGATACACGTATGAGTCAACAAAAAGTTATTTTAGAGATAAACGCCCAAGGGTTAGCCACACTGACGCTTAATCGTGCAGAGGTGAGAAATGCCTTTGATGATGAAATGATCACCCAGCTAATTAGCTATATCGATCAAGTAGAAAACGACAACGCGGTTAAAGTTTTAGTATTAAGAGCAGAAGGTAAACACTTTAGTGCCGGTGCTGATTTGAACTGGATGGCGCGCATGGCGAAAAACAGCCCTGAGCAAAACTTTGCCGATGCACAGCAGTTGGCAAGTTTGATGTCACGTTTAAATCATTTGTCAAAACCGACAGTTGCCCTTGTACAAGGTGCAGCTTTTGGCGGCGCTGTGGGCTTAGCAGCTTGTTGCGATATGGTATTTGCCACTGCCAGCTGTAATTTCTGCTTGAGCGAAGTGCGCTTAGGCTTAATACCGGCCGCTATCAGCCCCTTTGTTGTCAGAGCCATTGGCGAGCGCCAAGCCAGGCGCTACTTTATTTCAGCTGAAGTCTTTGATGCAAAAACAGCTCAGACTCTAGGGTTAGTGCATAGTATTAGCGAAGATGTTGAGGATATGAAAGTGCAAAGCGATCAATGGCTAGCAGCAGTACTTAACAATGGCCCTAAGGCGATGCAAGCGGCTAAAAAGTTAGCACTGGATGTAAGCCTTGCACCTATTGATCAAGCGCTGAGCGATGAGACCGCAAAACGTATAGCAGATATCAGAGCCACGCCTGAGGCGATTGAAGGGTTAAGTGCCTTTTTAGAAAAGCGCCCTGTCAACTGGCCTGAATAGCTTAAAAAAAACAATATTTAACAATGAGTTAAGAGATTAATTAAAAGCTTTTTAGTGTTACGCTCTTAACTGCAAAAGGTAACTTATAATGTTTAGTCGTATCTTAATTGCAAACCGTGGTGAAATTGCCTGCCGAATTATCCAAACTGCTCAGCAGTTAGGAATTCACTGTGTGGCGGTTTATTCAGAGGCGGATGCCAATTCACAACACGTAAAAATGGCCGATGAAGCACACCTTTTAGGCCCGGCTCAAAGTAGTGAAAGCTATTTAAAAGTCGATAAAATTTTAGAAATTGCGAAAGCTTGCGCTGTGCAAGCAATCCATCCAGGTTATGGCTTTTTATCAGAAAACGCTGAATTTGCGCTATCGTGTGAAAAGTATGGAATTGTGTTCATTGGGCCTTTAGCAGAGTCTATTTCAGCCATGGGTTCTAAATCTGCGGCAAAAGAGATTATGTCTCATGCCAATGTGCCTTTAGTGCCTGGCTATCACGCAGAGGATCAAGACCCTCAACTATTAAAAGCAGAAGCTGAGAAGTGCGGGTTCCCATTGCTACTTAAGGCCGTTGCTGGCGGTGGCGGTAAAGGCATGCGCGTTGTTGAATCACTCGATGAGTTTGATGCTGCTTTAACCGGTGCGAAACGTGAGGCAACTAACTCGTTTGGTAACAGCGATATGTTACTTGAGCGTTATATGCCTAAAACGCGGCATATAGAAGTCCAAGTATTTTGTGATACGTTTGGCAACGGTGTTTATTTATCACAACGTGATTGCTCTATCCAGCGCCGTCATCAAAAGATAATCGAAGAAGCCCCTGCCCCAGGTATTCCAGCAGATGTGGTTGTAGCCATGGGGGAAGCTGCCCTTGATGCGGCAAAAGCGATTAATTATGTGGGTGCAGGTACGGTTGAATTTTTATACAACGAAGACAACAGCTTCTACTTCATGGAAATGAACACACGGCTACAAGTAGAGCATCCAGTGACGGAGATGATCACTAATGTAGATCTTGTTAAATGGCAGCTAACAATCGCCAGTGGTGAGAAATTACCCTTGAGCCAACAACAAGTTGAAGTGAAAGGCCACGCTTTAGAGTGTCGTATTTATGCAGAAGATCCCGCCCATGACTTCTTACCAGCCACGGGTACATTGCACCATTTAAGCACCCCTGCAGAAGATGACAACATTCGTATTGATACGGGTGTTGTACAAGGCGATGAAGTCAGCGTTTATTATGACCCTATGATTTCTAAATTGATTGTTTGGGGCGAAGATCGTGAGCAAGCGAGTAGCAAAATGGCTAAGGCATTGAGCCAATACCATATTGCGGGTGTTAAAAATAACATCAACTTCCTACACCGCATCATCAGCTCTGATAGTTTTTGCAATCAACCAATAGACACACAATTTATTAACAAAAATCCTGAGTTACTCACGCAATCTCTTGATAGCGAACTGTGTTATGCACTGGCAAGTTGTGTTGATATTCTCGCGCAAAGTCAACGTGCACAAGCTATGCAAAGCTTGCAGGCTGATCGCTCTTTTGACATTGCCAGCCAATGGCGCATGAATACACTTAGCACCCGTGAGATATTGTGGCAGCCACTGATTGCCGATCAAGACAATGATGCGGCGCTGCAATTAGTGACAGTAACAGAAGCTTCACAGCAACTTGCCAGCAAAAACAATTTTAACACTGCACTAAGAGATTTTAGTGTCACAGTTAACGAGCAAGTTTTTAGTATCCAGGCAATCCTTGATAATAACCAGTTAACGGCAACCGTTAACGGTAAACAATTTAAGCTAGACTCCTTTATGCAAGGTTTACAGCTTTATTTGTTCTTCAATGGTCAGTCTATTCAATTACAAAAGCCAGATATGTCCGCCTTTGGTGATGATGGTCAACAGCAAGGTGCATTAACAGCACCGATGAATGGTCGTGTGATCGCTGTGTTAGTTGAGTCCGGTCAATCTGTAAAAGCAGGTGCCCCTTTAATCATCATCGAAGCGATGAAAATGGAGCACAGCATAACTGCTCATGAAGACTCAGTCGTCGATGAAATATTCTTTAATGAATCTGACTTAGTAGCTGAAGGCGATAAGTTAATCTCCATGCAGAGCGACGAGGAGCAATAAATGGCGACCAGAAATGTAAAAATCGTTGAAGTAGGCCCCCGTGATGGACTGCAAAACGAAGCGACTATGATCAGCACAGAAATCAAAGTTGAGCTGATTGAGCGCTTAGTTAACGCAGGCTTACGCAATGTAGAATCTGCCAGCTTTGTCTCCCCTCGCTGGGTACCTCAAATGGGTGATGCGAGTGCGGTAATGCGTGGCATTACCCAGCAACCAGACATTGTTTACAGTGCTTTAGTACCTAATCTAAAAGGTTTTGAGGCCGCTCTTGAAGTGGGTGTCAAAGAGATTGCTATCTTTTCTGCGGCCTCTGAGGCGTTTTGTCAAAAAAACACTAACTGTTCAATTGCAGAGAGCTTAAATCGCTTTGAAAGCATTATGCAAATGGCGCAAGCAAATGATGTAAAAGTCAGAGGCTATGTATCTACAGTGTTAGGCTGCCCTTATCAAGGGGATGTAGATGTCAGTGCTGTGGTTGATGTTAGCAAGCATCTTTATCAAATGGGGTGTTATGAAATTTCCCTTGGCGATACCATAGGTGTGGGTACCGCTTATAAAGTTAAACAGCTTATAGAGCAGGTTGAAAAAGCAGTGCCGATGCACAACATTGGGGTGCACTTTCACGATAGCTACGCACAGGCATTAACCAATATTTACGCGGCGCTTGAAATGGGCGTAAATGTGATTGATAGCTCTGTTGCAGGCCTTGGTGGCTGCCCTTATGCGAAAGGCGCTAGTGGCAATGTTGCAACCGAAGATGTGGTTTACCTACTCAATGGCCTAGGCATTGAATCCGGTGTTGATTTGCAAGAGCTGGTCGGCATTGGCCACTGGATTTGCGATAAATTAGGCAAGACAAACCAGTCAAGAGTCGGTCAGGCGATGCTGCAAAAAAGCTAACGTTTTTAGCTTGGTATTGAAAAGCTGGCTGTATTTCTTAAATCAAGCTAGCTTTTTGTTTATAACACAGTGGATTGAATTATCAATGGCTAAATTACAGGTTAAAGATCCCCTATTTAAAGAAAAAGTAATTGAGAGCTTTGAGCGTCAAAAGGCCATGCAAACCCTTGGAATCAGCATAAAAAGTGTTGAGGCAGGTGAAGTAACATTAAGCATGGCGCACAGTGATGCCCTTACTCAACAACACGGGTTTATCCATGGAGGGATTGTCTCTACGATTCTTGATAGTGCTTGTGGCTATGCCGCTTTTACGTTGATGCCTGCAGATACTGCTATTTTATCGATCGAGTTTAAAGTTAACTTACTCTCCCCTGCAAAAGGCGAGCAGTTTGTGGCCATCGGTAAAGTCAAAAAAGCCGGCAAAACGATCAGTGTCTGCGAAGGCGAGCTATTTGCTATGCCGGTAAATGACAGCGAGCAGAACACAGCGCCTAAACTTGTCGCGACGATGAGCTGTACTTTAATGGCAATTGCCAACCGAGAAAATTTGAATAACTAATAACTAATAACTAAATTCCTCACTTCTCTTCTTTCAAATCCACTACACTCCATTCACTCCACTCAACCTGACTTTAAAAGCGGTAATTTAAACTGAAATTGAGTGCCTTTTGAGACCAAATTACTGACCTGTATGGAGCTGTTATGCATCTCTAATATCTTCTTTACAATCGCAAGGCCTAAGCCCGATGAATGGTTGTGAAGCTGTGTGCTATTTGTAAGCAATGTTTTGGTATCTGGGTTATCAGTCGTTTCTGTGATGCTTTCTACACCCTGATCATTTACATAACTCAGTGATCTTGTATCTGCTTGATGATTGCTTTTAGCTTCGCTAGCCTTCACGTATTGTGATTTAAAGTAATGCCTCTCAAAAATATAAGGTAAATCTTCAGGGGCAATACCGCAGCCAGTGTCTTTTACGGCAATTTTAATATCGCCTTCAACCACACTAAAGTCGATAGACACTGTGCCTTGCTCTGGTGTGAATTTAATAGCATTAGAAATAAGGTTGGCAAACACCCTTTGTATCAGTGCGATATCAGCATTGACAATAATGTTATGGGTGGGCGATGGCATGCGAATATCAATTTTCTTCTTTGCCGCCAAAATATCAAACTCTTGAACGGTATCGTAAATCAACTCTAACAACGAAAATGGCTCACATCTCAATATAATTTGGCCAGTTTCAAGTTTTGAAAGTTCAAATAGGTCTTCAATCAATACCGCGAGTTGCTCGTTACTGCGCTGGGCAATGTGCAAATACTCCAATCGTTTAGCTTCATCTAATTGCGCGTTTTTAATACATAAGGTTTCTATATAGCCCTTAGTAATGGCTAAAGGGGTACGCAAATCATGAGAGATGTTAGAGACTAATTCACGCCGGTGCTGATCTGCTTGTTTAAGGTGGTTGAACTGTTCTTCAATCTTAGCGGTAAGCTTGGTGAAGCTTTGTTTGAGCACTTCGATTTCATCATTTGAGTGAAAACCTTTATCAATCGATCTTTGATTGAATAACACAGTACGCGGGCGTTCACAGGAGAAATCTAACATCGCAGTGGTGAGCTCTGCTAATCGCGAGGTGATTGACTTAAAGGCAATTAAACCAAGTATTAAGCTTGCTAATACGACTAGCAACACAATGTAAAAGCTCGTTTGCACGACATAGCTGGAGCGAATGTTAGCGGCGATATCATCAAACAGTTGACCACCTAAAATAACATACACATAGCCTTCAGTTCGCAGCCCTTGTTTGAGTGGGAACACCGAAAATATTTTACGGTTTTCAGTACTGAGCGGATCAGCGCCGCGCAGCGGGAACTGTCTTTCACTCGACAGAAACTGCTTTATTGGCGCAAGTTCAATATGTTCGCTCTTCAAATCTTGTACAGGCTGATTATGGTCAAGAATATTGCCCTCTCGATCTAATAAATAAATTTCTAAGCTTGGGTTGAGCACCATTGAACGCTCACTTATACGGACTAGCTCAGAGCGGCTTTTGACTAAATCTTGTGCATTTAACTGATAGCTATCAGCCATATACATAGCAACATCCTTGTTAAGCTCTTGGGTGATTTCCTGATAGTAATCACGCATGCTCTGATAGCCAAGAAACACCACGGCACTGCCAATGGTAACAACAAGCAACGTAAAAGTGACGGCCAGCTTAGTGTATAAACTTCTCACTTTACTCGGCGCTATCCTTTGAGATGATGCTATTGCTGATTGATCACTTAGGCTAGGCGTTAAACTTGCATCACTCATTATTCGACTCTCTGAAAACTGCTTTTACTTGGTTTAATCATGTGTGTGAAATCATGTAGCTGAATTCATGTAGCTAAATAGTCTTGCCCACTAATGAGCTTATATCCCACTCCCCAAATAGTGACAATCAAGCTAGGCTGCGTTGGATCAGGCTCTATTTTTGCACGCAACCGATTAATATGAGAATTCACAGTATGCTCATAACCATCATGTCCATAGCCCCACACTTGATCGAGCAACTGACTGCGATTGAAGACTCGGTTAGGCTGCTTGGCAAAATGCACCAGCAAGTCGAATTCTCGACCGGTCAGCTCTATCTCTGTTTTATTTTGTTGCACGCTACGTGCGGCCAAATCAATGGTTAGTGGACCACAGTGAATCTGCTCGCTCGGCTGCGCTGTTTGATCGGTTAGGGAGGCAGAAGATTCGGGTGATTGCTCATGCACTTGACGCTCTAAATCCTGCCGTCTGCTACAAGCTTTTACGCGAGCTATCAACTCCATCACACTGAAAGGCTTAGAAATATAGTCATCAGCTCCCTGCTCTAACCCCAGTACACTATCGAGCTCAGTACTGCGCGCAGTGAGCATCATTATCCACGTTTTGGCCTGTTGTTTGCGCAGTGTTCGACACAAAGTTAAACCGCAGGGCCCTGGGATTTGAATATCTAAAATAGCGATATCGAAAGCCTGTGACTCTATTGCCTGCATACCCTGATGGCCATCTCTCGCTGTGATGACATGCGCACCTAAGTCCTTTAAATGCAAGCTCAGTAAGTCAGCAATATCCGCTTGATCTTCCACAATTAAAATTGTTAATTGATCGACTGGCATAACTCTCCTTGAGCACTTTTTTCGATTGTTTTTAGAGTTAAGCCTCTCTCAAGTTTACAGAGGCTTAACATCTATACGTAGGTAACAGGCGCTTTGGTTTCACATTTTCTGTTTGATTAACCGGGTTTTATGAATCCCAAATTGCACCAAAAGCGGGTATACCTCGACTCTCCATTGCATGAACGACTGAGTAAGTAAGCTTCTTATTGGAGATAACAATGACAGCCTCTGCCCCTGTGCGCATGAAAGCTTGGTATGTGATATCAACCATGTCAGGTTTGCCCAGCTCATCGGTATCCCATATTTGCACTTCATCTTGGCTAGCCAAGATCTCATCGACTAATTCACTGCCATAAGTTTTCACCGGATCTCTAGTAGACCACACTAGACTTGCAGGTACTTTGTCAGAAAGTAAATGCGGCAAGCAAGGACCAATACCACTACCAGTTGCTACCCACAGCACTTTTTTAAATAATTGATCAACATTGCCAACACCTGCTGTTGGTACACCTTTCACCCAGATATGACTTGGCATTTGCGCTATGAAATCACCCGTCCAATCCCCTGCTCTTGAAATAGCTAAGCGATAACCTGATTGGTTAGGTGTCGCGATGTTGGCAAAAGAGTGCCATTCAAATAATGGGCTTTTCGATAGCGCCATTGAAGAGCCCGCAAACGGCGTGACACCGTAATCAAACTTCGCAATAGCCACATGGTTTGAAGGTCGCTCTATCGTGACAGGTACTTTTTTCAAACGCAGCCAAGGTAAAATGACGCTAATACTGACCAGTGCAAGTAACCATGCACTTGGTGTGACTTGGATAAACTCAAATAACGACAGTGTCGATTGTTGATCTTTTGCAAGAGATAGAGACTGCAACCAAAACAGGATTAAAACACTCCAACCTGCAAAGCGGTGTATTTTCTCGAATCTATTATGCTGTTTTGCACGGATACTCGGCAGTGCACTGGCAATCATTGCCAGTAGTAATCCCAATATAACAGCGCTAATTCCTAAAGTTTGCTGACTAAAGTTCACTTGATCCGTTAATTGAAAGTAAAACATACTGGCAACAAGTGCACTAAACCACAATGTCCCAGCTGAAGCACCACCGGTGTGCAGCCCACCAAAATGATACACTTTGCCCATCGACCAACGCATTGCCAAAGGCCATGAAGTTGGCATTCTGGTGGCTAGCCAAAACAGTAAATTAACAACATAGTGTTGGCGAATTAAGATCGCTACTGCAAAGTTTGCCAAAACCATATGACTGATCAGCGTGACACTGGCCAGTGCGCTAGTACTGCTAAATAACCCGATTGCTTGGTATGCAAAATAAGCATTAACCAAAAAGACTAATGCAAACCAGCGAAAATACGGCATAAACCTAGGATGGGTTTTAATGTGTTGCCAGCGACTCACCGTGGGCAGAAAATAATGTGTGTTATTTAACGTATTCTTTGCATCGCTAACTTCGTCTTTTACAAGATCTGCTGGTGCTTGCATTACATTTTCAGTTAACGACATGTTACGCCCTCCTGCATGTTGGTTGTTTGTGGTTGATCATCGATGTTTGAAAGGCTAGCGACTTTTTCGAAATACTCAGCTTTTAGAGAGGCTTTATCTACTTTTCCTCTATCTGTTAAGGGTAATTTAGGCATTGCAATAATATGCTCAGGTACACTGTAGTAAGGCAGCTTTTTAGCCAGTGCTTGACGAGCAGCACGAGTATCAATCGTCTCGGGCATAACAAACGCAATTAAATCGCGATTATTCAGTTTTAAAGTCACTGCGCGCTGACAATGCTGCTGTTGCTCTAATAAATTGGATACCGCATCTAGCTCAACACGAAAGCCGCGCACTTTGACTTGATCGTCTGTACGCCCTAGATGCTCAAGTTGACCGTCCTTTGTCCAACGCCCTAAATCACGGGTGCGAAACATATAACGGTCCCCCGATATAAAAAGGTCTGGCTTATAGCGCTCATCCGTTAGCTGTTGATTAGCGATATAGCCTAAGCTGACACAATCTCCCCCTGCCCACATCTCACCCACTTCACCAATTGCACAAGGCTGTAGGTCTTTATCCAACACATAAACGGTATTATTGGGGGTGGGAGATCCTATTGTCAGCAAAGTGGATTCTGAAAAGTGGCGCTGCGCGGTATTGATGATGGTTGTTTCAGTTGGGCCGCAACTATTATAAAAAGCACATGCATCCGCCCATTTATCCGCTAATGGCCTTGGGCAAGGCTCCCCTGCAACGGCTGCTGCTTTTATAGGCAATACAGAATTAAGAGAAATTCGATCAAGAATACTCGGCGTCGCAATCACTACATCAGCTTTCGCGACGGCATCTTCGATTGATTTACCTCGTATCACTAAACTGCCACCATTACACAAAGCACCCCATATCTCCCACGCCGACATATCAAAGCCAATATTGAGTATTTGGCTGACCTTATCGCCTGGCTTAATCATCATATTCCCAGGGCTGGTCAGTAAAATATTGCACAAATTTTTATGACTGACCTGTACCCCGTTAGGCGTACCTGTAGTCCCTGATGTGAACAAAACAAAGGCGCAGCGCTCATTACCAGCAGTGTTAGGCTCTTGAAATTTACCTTGTAAGGGTATTTGCTTATCTAGCGCTAACTGATCAATGGCTAACACAGTGAGATTTGAGCTTGTACGAGGTATTTTATCGACAAAAGCACTTAAGCTAAGCACCAGCTTGATATCTGCCATATCAATAATGGTTTGCATTTGAGCACTTGGTACCACACCTGCATCGAGGGGAATATAAGCGGCGCCAGCTTTAAAAATAGCCAGCATCCCAATCAGCATATCAATTGAGCGTTTAACAAAAAGCCCCACTTTATCATTAGGTTGTACGCCTTTAGTGATAAGCTCTTGCTTAAGTAATTGCGCTTTTGTATTTAGTTGCTCATAACTGATATTTTGACCTGCAAACTCTGCGGCTATCCTATGTGGTTGAATATCTGCCCAGTGCTCAAATGCTTGGTGTAAGAAACTGAAAGGTAACTCAACTGCCGGCCCTTGCACAAAGCTCTCGAAACTTGCCTGATCAATCTCAGATAGATTTGCATAAGCCTTTTTATTGAGTGCAAAACCTTTTGTTAAACTTTTGCTCGCTGATGAGTTAGCACGGGATTTGAGCGTGAGTTTTGATTGGCTAGTAGTCTCACGCTGAACCTTTACAGATGTACTCTCTTTTAAATATGCGGGCGAAGTCGATGGTAGAAGCGAGTCATCTAGATGCGTTGGGGGTACGAAGCTATTCATGGGAAACCTCTGTCATTTGCGTTAAAACGTAACTTAAAACAGAGGTTAAACAGTGAATGTCACACTGTTATCATCAAATTATCACAAAAGTGTCACAATCGTTTTTAAATAGCTGTGAGATCTGATTGTTCTAAATATCTTTACTTCGATATATCCATAAATTGAGCCGATAGATTGCAATAGATTTGGATGGGGATTTGCTTGGTTTGACGCCAAAATACTTGCAAACTGCATTTTTGCACCGTTGTGCATGGTGCCTAAATCTTCATTATCTCCCATCCTGCATACTCCTCACGCAGTTGGCCGAATTTTAAGGTAAAAGGGAAAACGAACGGGACACGGATTTTCTTGTGTGTTCATAGCACAAACAATCAAATTATAACCACCGAGTAATGTGTGGTTTTGCAGATCTGAAATGACAGCACTAACGTTAAAGTACATCTGGCTTAGGTGTAAAGCATTGCGCCCGTTTGAACACCCCCATATCTTGTGTACTGCAAGGTTTAATCAGTTTCCCCGCTGCGAGAACTTCACTATGATTAGGGCTTAAGCCGTAATGCGTATTTAGATCAACAGTCATGTTCTTAGCATCCAAAATAAAGATTGATATGCTACTACTTCATTAAGTGCAGTTAACAATTAACGGGGTGTTTACTGCACACTTTAGTGACTGTTATTAATGTTTCTTCCAGACTACGTTGCCTACAGTGTCTGATATTGTTGAGTCGAAATGCCCCGCTAGATCATCACTTGTGTTAAACGTTAAGTTTTGAATAGAGACCGAAGCGCGTGGCCCTTTTCCACTAGCGCCTCCTTCAGTATAAATCACCTTAATTTTATCTTGAGCGAAATAGTTGTTCTCAATATAACCTTCAATTTCAATTTTCACCCTTGATCTTCCATTGTAGTGTTCGACTAAGGGGGTGATGCCAAAATCGTTGTTAGGGATCTCAGCTTTGATCTTCTCGCCGACCCCTTTAAATTTATTGCCTTCTTGAAATATACGAATGGTATAGGTCAATTGCATGATCGAATGTTTCGGTGACTGTGCTTTAGTTGGCTTCGTTGTGAATACCCATCTGCCATGGATATTGGGTGCGGGAAATATATAGTCACTTGCAACCATAAAAAAGGAACCGATCAAAACGGTACCGACAATAGTTTGAGTGGTCGTTTTTATTATATCTCTTGGATTAAGGACTTCTAACCAATACGCTTTATCAAAAGCACTCATATATCACCCAATAATGGTTATATGTTGTTCTTAGAGCAGGTGATTCTTTCTATGATGCTGGGGCTAGTCTCGTAGGATTACTCAAATCAAAGTTGCTTTTTATAAGCTTAAGTATGAGTTTTATTCAATCAAAAGAATCACGCAATATTTCATTACTGCATTATATTTTGCATTTCTTTCAGTATACATTTGATCGTAGTTGTAGAGTGATACAAGGATATTGAATATTTTATGAAGGCGTAAAAATCACCACAATTGCAGGGTATCAAAATAGCAAAATGCAAAATGCAAAACACTCTCTATGTTCCCTAAGCTGTATTATAAAAATCCCCGTTAAATTAACGAGGATTTTTTTGAAACCCAGAAACACCTTTCTAGACAGTGTGTATTACTATGATATTTCCATTAAATCAACCGATTAGGCCACCATCATCACGTGTAATAGCAATCACTGAAGAACGCGGCACACTCTCGCCGCCACCAGGGAAATGACTGTTACCCTTCTCTCCTGGGTGTTGAATGCCCACAAATAACGTTCTACGATCGCCACTCCAGCAAATTCCTGTAACTTCACATTCTTTTGAACCTACTAAGAAGCGTTGGATTTCACCAGTACTTGGATCACCCACAAGCATTTGGTTGTTACCCATGCCGGCGTAATCTCCTTCATTGCTGTATTTCCCATCAGTTTGAATCCACAGCATACCGTTATCATCAAATGCTAGGCCATCAGGAGAGTTGAACATATTTTGCATATTGATATTTTTTGAACCAGCATATGCATTATTGTGAACGCTTGGATTACCTGCCACTACAAATAAATCCCACTTGAAAATGTTAGAAGTGTGATCTGCATCTTGGGGTGTCCAGCGCACTATTTGACCATAGTTATTTTTCTCACGAGGATTTGGTCCATCTACTGGAGTCGCATCGCCACCGGCGTTGGTTGTAACGGCGCGGTTTTTGTTGTTAGTTAAGCAGCAGTATACCTCGTTCTTGAGCGGGTTTGCTGCTACCCATTCAGGCCTATCCATTGTGGTAGCCTTAACTGCAGACGCCGCTTGGCGAGTATGAATGGATATTTCGGCCTGTGATTTCATACCCGTTGTTGCAGGTGTGAGGGCTAGCCATTCACCACTAAAATCGTCATTAAAGCGTGCGACAAATAACTCACCTTCTTCAAGTAAATTGGTGTTATCACCACCTTCTACATAACGATTATGGCTAACAAATCGATATAAAAACTCACCGCGTTCATCATCTCCCATGTAGACAACCACATGACCATTAGCCGCTACGACTACTTCTGCATTCTCATGCTTAAAACGCCCTAGTGCAGTACGTTTTTTCGGGGTGGATGCAGGGTCCATTGGATCGACTTCAACAATATAACCAAAGCGATTAACCTCATTAGGGTGTTTGCTAATATCAAAGCGTTCGTCTTCTTTATACCAACCATAGCCACGATCTTTATTTTTAACACCGTAGCGCTTCATACTTTCTGTAGGGGCATAGTTCAGATCAGAACTACCAAAATAACCATTGAAATTCTCTTCACAAGCAAGATAAGTCCCCCAAGGTGTACGCCCGTTTCCGCAATTGTTAAAGGTGCCTTTGGCAAGCACCGCTTTTGGATCTGCTGCGGTTTTCAATAAGTCATTACCTCTCGCAGGGCCTGTAATTTCCATGGGAGTATCGGCAGTGATACGACGGTTATATGGTGCATCTTTAATGACTTTCCATTGCTTGTCTTTTTGCTCTATCTGTACAACAGACAAGCCGTGACCGGCCTTACTTTTACGTACATCATCTGCGTTTTCAGGCACACCACTTGCACGGTTACCATGGAAAATACTGCGGTTCACATACTCATTGTTAACCACTAAAATATGATCATCACCCTCGCTAAAAAGTGACATGCCATCGTTATTATCTCCAAACGCTAGTTCTTGGCTAGCCCCTGTACCACGTGATGCATGATCAAATTCAACTCCATTTGACCACAGCGGATCCCCCCAACTAGTAACAATTTCCCAACTGTAATTTTCAGGTACAGTAACTGTATCTAAAGAGTTAACTGCTACCGGCTTGAAGCCAAAACGGCTGTTCCTTTTAGCATTATTGGCATTCGCCACACTTGAAGAGAGCATGCCAGTTGCCCCCATCACAAAAGCAGAGGCGCCTACAGCGACACCTGCAGAGAGAAAGTTGCGACGTGAAATAGCACGATCAGCAATACTTGCAAAATCTTTGGCTTCAGTTTCAATCGTGTTTACTGGCTTGTTGCTCGAGTTTGTCATTAGTGTTTCCTCTTATAACCGGGAATGTGATAGGCAAAAGAGTAGTAGCGAGGTGTTACAATTAAATGACAAGCCTATGAAAGAAAAGAATTTATTATAACAAGTATAAAAAGGAAAAATAACTATGACAACTAGATCCAAAGCGGACATGGTTCTCTGAATCTCAGATATAAGTGCATTCAATATTAGATATTTCTTTTATGCAGGAAATAATTTACAGCACATACCAACGCCTTTAATCCAACCTATTTCGAGCTTTTGGGCATAAGCTCTCAAGCTAGATTGACACCCTATAGCTCGGCTAAAGTACCGGCTAGCCTTAGGTTTCATTGCCTCACACCAATATTGCTCATCGATACCTAAACGATGCAGTATAGAAGGCAGCTGATCATCAATAGAACCACGCTTGTCATCTCTAACCGCTCTGCCTGACCAATCAACTAACTGTAAATATTCTATGAGATTGTAAGGTAATTGCTCTTTAAAAATTTCGCCATCATCCTTAAAAGGCTTTAGAGCAATATTTGCTAGTTTGTCACCCTTGTTACGCTTTGTATCTTGACTCTTGTATCCAGGTGTTTCTTCGATACGTTGCTGAATTGATGTGTAATCAGAATTCTCTGGTGTTTGTGCGATTTGTGCGCGAATAGGATTGAGCTCGACATAAGCCATGCATGTTAGTAGCGCTTGTTCATCCAACAACGCTTGACTCTTAAACCGCCCTTCCCAGAATCTGCCTTTGCACTTGTCTTCTGCATTTGCTTTACAGGCAATAAATTGATTTAGCGTGCGCATGTACCAGCTGATGTCTGCAAGACGCTCACGCCACTTTTCCACTATTTCATCAATCAGTAATTTATGAGCTGCTGATAGTCGATCACCTTTAAGATAGCGTTCAATTATCTCTGGCCCGTTATACAGTTTTCGCCATCGCTCTATAACCTGTAGATCAGAGAGCGCTTCAACTGCAGGTTTATCAATAAAAAGAACAAGATGGTAGTGGTTAGACATAATTGCATAAGCACAAATATCAATACAAAAGACAGCATCAAGTTCTGCTAGTCGATCGACAACCCATTGCCTTCGGTGCTCAAAGCTTTGCTTTGTTAAACGGTCGAAACCACATAGAAAAGCTCTTCTTACTACTCGGGAGATGCAGTGATAATAAGGTGTATCTTCACAGCATATTTGTTGTTCGCGGGCACGAGTCATATGACCTCCTGCTCAGGACTACTTTCTCTGAATCATTTATCAAAAAGTAGCCAATATGTTACTCCGGAAGCGATTGGGATTCAAAATTAGTTGGGGTGTCCTTTAGATTCTTCGCTTTAGATTCCCTTATAAATGTCTACGTAACCCATACGTCTTAATTAATTTTAATATAGTAATATACCCCAATATTATTAGGCCGAGTTTCCACTCCACCTTTTTCCTTAGCATACCAAACGTCTTTATCTTCTGGAGCTGCATAGGTTTTCTCTGCACCATATCTGTAATGGGAAACAAAACTATTATTACCCTTTCCTTTATATGAAAATGAAGCCAACACCAGAGATAAAGAGCCGTCCTTTTTTACAACATCATGGTTATGTGAATCGAAAGAATGTTTTTGTGTACGCCCTGCTTTAGCAACTTGTTCAGGGTCAGTAAATTCATCTTCTCTAGGCTTAGTTGGGTCAAATGCATTCAGTCCTCTCAAAAACATTGACCTTAAATCTGGAGTAGTTTCCACGTTAAACAACTTGCCATACTTAGACTGCTTAATTATCAATTGACCATCAGCTGGAGCCCAAGCCGATTTTGTCGAATCAAAATTATTTGGATCACCAACACCTTTGGCAAACTCAGTAGTATCTAGTATTGACGGTATAATGGTACCTATTGGTAAAAAACTGCTTTGACGAATGAGTCTTTCAGCCTTTTCGTTTGCTTTAGTTAGATTGCTTTCAGTACTATATAAAGTTCCAACAGTAGTAGTTAAAGCCACTACTATTGAGGCTACTCCCGCTATAATAGCAGTTGCAATATTGGGATTCATATATCCTCCTTAGCTCTAACTGGCTAATATGCTGAGCATATGACAGCGTTATTAGACGGAAAACCCGTCTTTCATGACTTAATAACACACCATCTAAAAGTGATTGTGAAATCGTCGTTTCTCAGCCATATCCGTGAGTATATGCAGGCTAGCCACTACGTTATACGTACCGTTGATAGTTATCTTTTCTGGATAAAAAATAGGCAGGATAGCCACTTTAAATCATCAACCCGTGTAGCTGTATCACTACAAACAACTGTATATTTAAATCCAGAAACCTCTGTAATCATAACCAGCAAATAAAGTAGATCACCTCTATTTCCCCTTCCAATCAAACGTCATACTCCTCATCATCCGACATCTGCTCGAGAGGTTTATTTTTGATCAATACCCAACCTTCGCGATTTCCTTTTAATCGAATGCCTCTTGCCTCAATTTCAATGAGTAATCTGCGGCATTCCTCAATAGAGGTGCCAGATGCGCGACAAAGTGTTTCAATTGAGCGCATGGGTTTCGAAGGATCATTGAGCATATTGAGTAGTAAACGTTTGCGCGGTAAATCCCATTTATTGGCTTTGCGAGCTTCCCGCCACTGCTCTAGCTTTCTTGGCCCATAATATGAAGTCACTATTGTGCCGATAACACCTAATACACCACCTATAAAACCACCGGATATAGCTATCAGTAGTTTATCTTCCATGGCTTAGCTCCTATTACCTGAGCATAAATTACAATATTGGGTTACATAAATAGGATTTATTAAGGGTGCCCTTGAGCAATTAAACCTGCTGCCTTAATAGCAAACTCACTCTCTTCTACTGCCAGTGAAGTTAAAATCCCTTCAGCTTTATCAAATTGATCGAGTTGTCTTAAACACAGAGCGCGGTAGTAGCGCACTTTTGGCTGTGTTTGATTGGCTTCGATGAGCCGTTCAATATGACTAAGAGCAAGTGAACTTTCCCCTGTTGCCAGCAGCGTAATCGCCATATCTAAACGACTATCATGATTATCAGGTGTGATTGATAACAACTGCTGATAGTAATCAATCGCGCTTGCTAATTGATTGGTTGCTAACTTCAGTAACGCCAAGTGTTTTAAAGCATTAGTATCAGTGCTGTCTAATTGCAGGGCTTGTAATAAGGCGTGTTCTGCATTTTGAGTGTCTTGGCTAACAAGGTAGCTAATGCCTAAATATGTCCAGGCTTGCTGTGTTTGAGGGTGAGTTTTAATGATCTCTTTAAAACGTAAAATAGCCTCACTGTGATTGCCTTGTAAGGCGATGCATAAAGCGGTTTTTAGTGCATAATGCACATCGTTATCGCTCAGAGTTTGAGTAATCTGCCAATAGCCTTGAGCTTGGGGCAATTGACCCAGCCATTGCAGCATACTGGCAAGGGTGTCATAACTTTGCAGGCTTTTACTGTTGATTTCGATAGCTTTGTATAAATGCGCTAAGCCTTTTTCTACCTGTGCGGTGAGTATCAATACTTGGCCTAAATTTGTATGCGCCATGAAGTTATTAGGATCGCTATTAATCGCAATTTCAAAGTAGTTAACGGCTTGCTGCCAATGCTGTTGCTCAGCATACAAAAAGCCTAAATTATTGTTGGCAACAGGATGTTGTGATTGAAGCTCAAGTGCACTGAGATAAGCCTGCTCAGCTTCGCTAAAACGGCCATTTTTTTGAAAATCAATGCCTTGAATAAGGTAGCGATCAAGTAAATGTTGTTCATCCATATATTGGCTTTCCTGTTACATTCATCCCATTGCATACTTGCATTATTTCCAATAACACAGCCCTGTAAGTGACTATTGCCTTCTTTAGGCTATACGTGCGATTAACCCTTTAAGTAATTGATCCGTATTAATATTAGGCACTTGAAATTCAATATCATTAAGAGATATATCAAAAGGTTCACCCTCTTGATAATGCACCGGTAGGCGAATCCCAAATTGATAACCTGAGCCGAAGGTGTAGGAGGCAAACTCCCAACGGTTGTCGTATACACTAAAACCTAATGCTCGCACATCGACATAGCCGCCGATATCAAAAGTGAAACTTGGTTGTGCCATCAGCGAAACACTGGCTGCTATATCAAGGCCGGTTACGGGCGTCCAATTAAGATCAACAGCCGCTTCAGCTGCCCCTGCTATACCTAATGTACCTCCAATATCTAAGCCTCCTGTCGCACTGGCACCTGTTATACCTAAGCCAATGCCCGCTCTCACAGATAAGCGCAAACCTGCATCAGCCGGTATTAATAAATGGGCATTGCCGGTAATAGTGGTTTGCTCTTCGTGGGCGGGGTTGTAAACAATGCCTAAGCGCAGCTGGTCGATAACTCCTGGGCCAATACCTGCTTGTGCCCCTAAGCCGCCACTGACTTCTGCGACAATGCCTGGAAATATCGGCGCTTGCACGGCGATATTGAAAATAGATTTACTCAGCTCTTTACGGGGGAATATTTGCAGCTCATCGGGTATACCGATCTCACCACTCACAGTAATTTCTCCATTAGGAGCAAAGACCACACCGGCAGTGCCTTGTAGCCAAGGAGCGAGTTCTAGAGTCAGCTCGCCACCACCATAAACAATCAACGGATTATCTTCTTGTGCGGTATCACTCAAGGTGCCCTCTTCAGTGACTGAGCGGTTGGTCACACCCACTTGAATGGCACCTGATAACATGCCGCGCTCGTAAGCGGCATCTGCTTGTGCGGTAAAAGCGCCATCATCATAACTAATCAATAAGTTGGAATCGATGCCCGGTATATCTGGCTCGGCCTCTCCTGATGCACTGAGCGCAAAACCTGTACCATCTTCTCGCTCCACTAAAGCAACAGAAATAGCCCCGCCGCGAATACCTGGTGTTTGTGACGAAAGTGCAAAATCTCCTTTCACCGCAAACCCTTCTTCTGCACTTTGGCTTATTTCCAAACGGCCACTTTCAACGCCTGGGATAGATAATTGAGCCTCGCCCACAGCGCTGAATCCTTCACTCTCTGAATACTCAACATTGATGGTGGCACTGCGTACCCCTTTAATTTTACCTTCTACAATGCTCAGCGTACCGCCCATACTCCATTGCTCATTGGCATAGCCGATGCGAACTTGTGCGCTGTTTCCAGTACCAAATATTCGCTCATCAAAATCAAATTGGCCGCTAAGGCTTAAAGCACTGGAGTGATCAAAGTTAGCTTCTCCCGTTGCACTGATTTGCCCCTTGCCCACTTTATCAATACCAAAGGCTATTTCACCCGCCGCAGATAAGCCGTTGTTAGAGGCACTTAGTGTTAATGAGGTTTGCTCAATGCTAAAAGGGGCTGGCACATTAATATCGTCATTTTGAAAGGTTTTAAAAATGCGTAATTCTTGGGCGTTGAGTGAAAAATTTACACTGCTGTTTTCAATTAAGGGCAATGTCGGTGAGATAATGCCATTGATAGTAATCCCTTGCGGATTCATATCAACCTCTGTTAT
>CAKZOD010000073.1 GCA_937136055.1 uncultured Oceanospirillaceae bacterium
CGGAAGAACAGGTAACACTGAGTTTGCCTGATTGGATTCGTCTAGCTGGTCCATGATAAATTCCTCTTTTCTTACACTCCACAAAGATGAAGAAGTGCACATACATTATATAGCTCGTTACCGATTGGCGATGATCAATTTATAATAAATCACGCTCCACTACTTTCTGATATTCATCAGTCTAACATAGACTACTTTTGACAATAAAAACTAAGAAAGCAGTTAGTATAACCGCGAGTTCAATAACTATGGGGATAATAAATTGAAATACAATACCGTAATGATTTTTATTCTTAGATATTGTTACTGATAAACAGCTGCTAAAATAATATGATTAATTTATAAACTGCTACCTTTTAATGATAGCAGCTAAATGATTATTTAAAATACGTTTTATTGATAATATGCGTTAGCAGTGACAGAGTGATCTGTTTCATCGCGCACTGCAACCAACTGCTCTACTTCTGCTAGCAATGTTTTTTCAACACCATCTTTTAAGGTCATATCAACCGCACTACAGCCTTGGCAACCACCGCCAAATTTAAGCACAGCCACAAAGCCTTTTTCCTCTTCAACTAAATCCACCAAGCTCACCTCTCCACCATGAGAAGCCAACCCTGGGTTTATTTGAGTATATAAGATGTAGTTTACCTGTTCTTCTAGAGGGCTATCTGCTGAAATTTTTGGCACTTTAGCGTTAGGTGCTTTAATCGTTAACTGCCCACCCATACGATCTTCTGCATAGTTAACAATCGCTTCTTCTAGATAAGGAAGGCTATTTTTCTCAAAGTAGAAGCGTAACTTGCTCATGTTATAAACAACATCATCTTCGATGACTTCTTCAGGCTTACAATAAGCAAGGCAGGTTTCTGCATAAGGCGTACCTGGCTGGGTTACAAACATGCGCACTGCAATACCTTCAACATCTTGCTTATCAAGTAAATCTGCCAAGTAGCTTTCTGCAGTTTCTGTAACTTCTATATTCATTTCCATACCTTGTTTACATACGACTTTAATTTTCTGACAAGATAGATTGTAACTTGGCTTAAAATGCCAGCAACCTCACTCAACTAGATTTGGGCTTAGAAACTATCCGCTTTGTGTTAGCTTATAATACCCACTAAAAACAGCGTAAGGATACACTGATTATAAACCCGAGTATATCACTCAAGTATAACTTTTACGCTGAATATCCAGCATACTATACTGGGGTCAGTTTTAGTGTTTACAATCTTTAACCCTCTTCTTTTTGCACAGCTTTCACGGCAAATCAAATCATCATATGCAATAAGAGCCTTACAATTAACCTGCTCTTTACATTCAAGTTAATCGGCAAAGCATCATTCTTTTTTGACTTATCTAGAGGTTTCATTAAGATCAAATGAACGAAACACTGTAGTATTCATATTCAGTACTAACCGATAACTATCATTCACCGCAGCTATTTTCGCCATATACAAACAACCAGAAAGCGACCCTTTTTTATTGCTAGGAGCACGAACACTTTGGCTGACCAACCTTTTGTCTTTTCTCTTTTTCTAATTTTTACTGGTGCCGCTGTTCTAGCATCTATTGCACTTTATACTAAACAACCCTTGCTGGTAGCCTATATTGTCCTTGGCGCACTCTTAGGCCCTTATGGATACAGCTTGATTTCTGACACTAGCTTGCTACAAGATACCTCCCACATCGGCATTATCTTTTTACTGTTCTTGCTGGGCCTTGATATGCAACCCTCACACTTAGTCGCCATGTTAAAAAAGGCCAGTTCCGTTGCTATTGGCAGCTCCATTGCTTTCTTCAGCATAGGCTTCTTCTTCAGCTTAATTTTTGGGCTTACCACTATTGAATCTGCAGTGATCGGCCTATCTCTGATGTTTTCAAGCACTATCATTGGCATCAAACTACTGCCCACAACTGTATTACATCATAGACACATCGGAGAGTTGGTAGTCGGACTGCTTTTACTACAAGATATCATTGCAATAATAGTGCTAATTGTTCTGTACGCTAACCAAGGCACTCACACAGAAAACAACTGGATGATGCTTCTCCCCTTAATTGCTATGCCGCTACTTACCTTTGCAGCTTTTCAGGTAATTAAATTTGTTATCCTTCCTTTAATACAGCGCTTTGATCGTTTTCACGAGTATATATTTTTGTTAGCGATTGGCTGGTGCTTAGGGATGGCGGAAGCTGCCCAGCTGGTTGGCTTATCAGGTGAAATGGGTGCATTTATCGCGGGAGTATCTCTTGCATCGAGCCCGATTTCTCAATACATAGCTACACACTTAAAGCCTCTGCGTGACTTTTTCTTGATCTTATTTTTCTTCTCAATCGGGGCTAGCTTCAATTTAAGCTTAGTCCCTGATATTGCTCTACCCGCCATCATCCTCGCCTTACTTGTTATTATCCTAAAACCCATTATTTTTCGCTTTTTTTTATTGCGTATCGAGGAGGATAATTCAATGGCATGGGAAGTGGGCTTTCGATTGGGTCAAACTAGTGAATTCTCGTTACTTATTGCTTATGTAGCAGCGAGCTCAAGCATGATTGGCATAGAAGCCTCCCATATCATCCAAGCCACAGCGATACTAACCTTCTTGCTTTCATCATATGTTGTTTTATTAAACTTTCCATCCCCAATCGCGATCAAGGATAAGTTGCGCAGAGATTAGACAAATCGCGAGAAAGCTATATTGGAGGGCTGCAACGCCCTCATAAAGACATTACAGTCTTAGTACCGACTGATTGATTGAAATTTTCCGCGCTGATCAAAGTAGATACAAAAACTCCCTTTAATGCCATCGTGCAATAAAAAAGGCTTTAATATATTGGCGGGAAATTGAATTGTGCGGCCATCTCTGGAGCGAGTATTCACCATACAATTGGGTTGTTGATATTGTTTTAGATATTGATCACTTTCGATTTTAATATCAATTATGACTTTATTCATAGAGCAGTAACGAGCAATTGTTTTTAATGATATAAATTAAGCTGCTATGCACCTTTATACGCATAGCAACTGAAAATTACTGATTTTTTAAAGACGCTTAGCGAGGTTAGCCAGAATCAGTTTAACCATTTCTGCTGAATGCGTCGACGCTGTAACAATAAAATCATTAAACGAGATATTGGAAGATTTTCCGGCAATATCAGATAACGCTCTAACAACTAAGAACGGTACACCAAACAAATAGCAGGTTTGTGCAATTGCTGCGGCTTCCATTTCGACGGCTTTAACATCTTTAAAGTTATTTCTTATCGCAACAACTTTATCAGGATCACTAATGAATGCATCGCCTGTTGCGATAACACCACGTACCGTTTTTGCGGCCAACCCTGATTCTATACATTCTTGAGCAATAACAGCTAGCAACTCATCTGGCTTATAAGCAACCGGCATGCGCGCCATCTGCCCCAACTCGTAACCGAAAGCTGTGACATCAACATCGTGATGGATTAACTCTGAGGATATCACCACATCTCCAACATCAAGGTTTTCACCGCAACCACCTGCTGATCCTGTATTCAAGATACAATCTGGCTCAAACTGCTGAAGCATTAAAGCAGTACTTACTGAGGCGTTCACTTTACCAATACCTGATTGCAGCAAAACAACATCGACATTACCAATCTGCCCCGTGTATAGATCAAAACCTGCTAGCTTGTGGTCTTCACGGTTTTTTAAGCTATCACGCAATATTTCAATCTCTTGCTCCATAGCACCAATAATGCCAACCTTAATATTGGTCTTTTCTTTTAAAATCGCTGCTAATGATTGCATCTCGGGCATCGTGTCTGTCTCTTACTCTTAAATTTAACAAATACAAACAAATTTTGTATTCATACTAAAAATTGCAGCTTACGCAATTTGATGATTAATTTAAACCAATTTAGCCTGATATCCATGGTTATTTTTCTAATTTTTAGAGCAGAATAAATGGGCCACCCATCACCCTCAAATTTAATGAAGACCTACATTTAATCTATCGTTATGGATTTTTCAGCCTTATGCTAATTAAAGCTATAGCTAAACGATAAAAGACTGCCACCCAAAGCGCTCAAAAAGCTGCTCTACTTTTATCTCAAGCGGCGCTTTGATGCACATAGTTTCACCTGTAGCTGGGTGTGAAAAAGTAATTTGCACTGCCATTAACAATAAACGATGACTTTCAAAATGATCTCGAAAAAGCTTATTGTGCCGGCCTTCTCCATAATTTGTATCGCCAACAATAGGGCAAAGCAAGTGTTTAAAGTGGCGTCTTAGTTGATGCTTTCTGCCTGTTTTTGGCATCGCTTTGACTAAAGAATAACGAGCACACGGCCATTTCCCAACAGCAATTGGTAACTCTACACAAGCCAAACGCTCAAAGTGAGTCACTGCTTCTTGTGCGGGAGCATCCTTATCCGCAAACGCTTCTGCTTGTTTATCAGGCTGATATTTTAAGGCTTTATCAATAATTCCAGATTCTGGCGCAAACCCTCTCACCACACATAAATACGTTTTCTCTACTTTGTGCTCACTAAAGTCGATACTTAATTGTTGTGCCGCCTGTTTGTTTTTTGCAACAAGTAACACTCCTGAAGTTGCACGATCTAATCGATGAACAGTATGAACTTTTTCACCTTTTAGGTGGTCTTTAATCATAGAGGCTATGTTGGCAGTGCCCTTTTTTGTCAACCAGCTAGGATGGGTTAATAAACCGGATGGCTTATTAACCGCTATTAAATCATCATCTTCATACAAAATGCTTAATGGAACATTATTCACAACGTTAAAAACCTTGAAAAAAAATATAAAGTCGCCATTATAACCACTATTGAGATTTAAATTACCAATCGGGGAAAGTTATGAACAATCTAAACACTGTAGCAACTCGCTCTGAACAGTCGATACTGCAAACAAATAAGGTTATCCGTAATACTTATATGTTGCTTTCTATGACATTGTTCTTCAGCACCATCATGGCAACAATTTCACTTTCTTTACAAATAACAAGTATCTGGGCATATCTAGGCTGTATCTTAGGTGGCTTAGGCGTGTTATTCCTTATCAGCAAAAAACAAGATTCAGCTGCTGCACTTCCTTTGACTTTCCTATTCACAGGTCTATGGGGATTTGCACTGGGCCCAATCCTTAGCCACTATTTAGCACTTAGCAATGGCGGCGAAATCATTGTTACTGCACTAGGCATGACTGCACTAACTTTTGTTGGCTTATCAGCTTATGTACTGACAAGCAAAAAAGACTTCAGTTTTATGGGTGGTTTTTTAGCAGCGGGTTCAATGGTATTAATTATTGCAATGATTGCTATGTTCATCCTGCCAATGTTTGGTATTGATGTTTCTGCAATGCACTTAGCGTTCTCTGCTGCGGTTGTACTTTTGATGGCTGGTTTCATCTTATACGATACAAGCAACATCGTGAACGGTACTTACCAAAACTATGTAATGGCTACCGTTAGCTTATACATGAACATTTTCAACATGTTCATCCACATGCTATCACTTGTTGGTTTTTTAAATGACGACTAGTCTTTGCTAGTTTGTACACTACGCCTCGTTACTTGTAACGGGGCGTTTTTGTTTGGGCTATAATATTTACCAACACAATTAACTTTTTATATTCGCTTTTGAGTACAGCTCTAAAATGATCTTCTCACTAATCATCTACGCATCGCAAACCGCTAGCCAATCAGAACAAAGCGCTTTGCGATTTACACGCAACGCATTGCAACAAGGCCACACTTTTCACCGCATCTTCTTTTATGGCGACACTGTGACTAGCATGTCAAATCTCAAAATCACGTCACGTGATGAGATTGACATCACTGATCAATGGCTAGAGCTTGCTAAGGAAACGGACCTAGATCTTGTCGTTTGTATCGCAGCAGCAGTGAAGCGAGGCATACTAGATCAACAAGAATCCAAGCGACACCAAAAAAGTGCCGCTAACCTTAAAGAAGGGTTTTGCTTATCTGGCTTAGGTCAATTAGCAGATGCCATCATCCATTCCGATCGCGTTATTACGTTTGGTAACTAATTCATGGTAACTCAAAAAAAACTCCTTCTAATATTTCGTAATCCACCCTTTTCATCCAGTGCCAACCGAGATAACTTAGACATTGCACTTGCCTGTTCTGCATTTGATATCCCGGTATCACTACTCTTTCTCAATGATGCAGTTTTACAGTTACACAAAAACCAACAAAGCCATCTACTTGAGCAAAAAGATCTTACTAAAACCCTTAATGCACTTGAGATGTACGATATTGATCAGTGCTATGTAATCGATGAGCATTTAGCACGCTACCAATTAAGCAAAGATGATCTGATACTAAATTGCCACTCATTAGCACGTGAGAAACTCGCTTCTTTTATTCATGACTTTGACGTTGTTATCAACCTATAGAGAACAGTATGACCTCAAGTACTTTACATATTATAAACAAAGCCGCCTCTAACTCTCAGCTATACAGAGACTGCCTGGACTCTCTGCACGATGATGATGGAGTAATATTCATAGAATCGGCAGTTTATACCGCTTGTGGGGCCGAGCCAGAGATGTTTTCAAACTTTAATATAACTGCCTACGCTTTAAAGACAGATATCCTAGCAAGGGGCATACAAGATAAAATCAGCGAAAAGATAACTGTTGTAGATGATGGTGAATTTGTTGAGCTTTGCTGTTTGTACAAAAAATCAGTGAGTTGGTTTTAATATGACACCACAAATACACAACTTATTAGACGAAGAAGGCTATTTAATTGACCTTGATTTGTGGAATGAAGAACTCATGTATGCACTAGCAAAAGCTGATAACTTCGAACTAACAAGTGCACATTTAGAAGTTATAGACACCATTCGCGAATTCTATCATGAATATCAATTATCCCCTGCAATGCGCCCACTGGTAAAAGCGATGCAAAATAAGTACGGTACTGAAAAAGGTAAAAGTATTTATCTGATGAAGCTTTTTAATGACAGCCCTCCAAAACAAGCTGCCCGTTATGCAGGTCTTCCTAAACCACTGAATTGCTTATAATATAGCAATTACAAGCTTCTCTCGTTTTTGTCATACGAGTCGCACGAAGCCCTAAATTTACTTATAAACGCTATTGCAGGAGCCATTGATGATCATCGCTTTCTTAGGACTTGGCTTAATGGGATTACCCATGGCGGGCCATTTAGTAAAAACCGGTTACAGCTTACAACTTTATAATAGAAGCATTGAAAAAGCTGACACTTTAGTAAAGCAAGGTGCAACGGCTTATAAAACGCCATATGATGCGGTTAAAAATGCAGATATCATCATTTCCATGCTTGAAAACGAACACATCCAAGAACATGTTCTGATTAACCCGCAAACACTAAAACACTGTAAAGCCAATGCTCTCATTATTGATATGGGGTCCATCTCTCCTGAAACAGCAAAGCAACATGAGCAAACTGCTAAGCAATATCAGTTACGTTACATAGACGCCCCGGTCTCCGGCGGAACACGCGGCGCTGAACAAGCTCAACTTGTCATCATGGCTGGTGCGCGCAAAGAAGATTTAGCGCAAGCCAAACCAATTTTCGCAAAACTTAGCAGCCAAATTGTCCACATTGGCCCTGTTGGTAGCGGTCAGATAGCCAAGTGCGCCAACCAAGCACTTGTCGGCATCACAATTAGCGCTGTCAGTGAAGCCCTACTACTTGCCAAAGAAGCTGGCGCTGACCCACACGCCGTCAGAGAAGCGCTCTTAGGTGGCTTTGCACAAAGTAAAGTATTAGACCAACACGGTGAGCGCATGCTCTCAAGAGACTTTATCCCTGGCGGCACTGCTAAGGTTCAACACAAAGATCTGACTAACATCTTACGCTGTGCAAAAACAAACAATCTCACCATGCCATTGACGAGTGCTGTCATAGAACAATACCAACAGCTTTTAGAAATGGGACATGAAAACCTAGATCACAGCGCTTTGCTACTTCAATTAGAGGCAACAAATCAAACCACCTTATCATCAGATGACGATAAAGGAGCTATCCAGCATGAAATTTAGCGCCAATATCAGCACTTTATTTACAGAAGTGCCATTGATCGAACGTTTCTCATTAGCCGCGAAAGCGGGCTTTAAATCTGTTGAAATCCAGTTTCCCTATGAAATCAGCAAAGAGCGAATCAAACAAGAACTTGAAGATAACGCACTGACATTAAATTTAATCAATATACCTGCCGGAGATACCAGCAAAGGTGAACTAGGCATAGCCTGCCTACCCGGCAGGGAAAACGAATTTAAGCAATATGTGCAGCGCGCACTAGATTACGCAAACTACTTAAATGTCCCTATGATTAACTGCCTATCCGGGAAAAAACCTGAGAGCATTACATCACAAAAAGCACAAATTACTTTTTTGAATAACTTAGCATTTGCGGCAAAGCAATTAGCCCAACATCAAAAAACTTTATTGATTGAAGCCATTAATACGCATGATATTCCTAGTTTTTTCTTGCATAACACACAGCATGCAGTAAATTTAATAACACAATTGGATGTGCATAACATTAAATTGCAATATGACTGCTATCATATGCAAATCATGGAAGGTAACCTAATCAACACGTTAACAACTAATATTAACCATATAGGCCATATACAAATTGCCGATGTACCAAAAAGATCAGAACCCGGAAGTGGTGAAATAAACTTCCCAAATATATTCAACGCTTTAAGAATATTGGGTTATACTGATTATATAGGTCTGGAGTACTTTCCAATTAATGGCACCCAAAGCGGTTTAGCCCAAGTAAGATCGCTATTGAATTTAGAAGGTGAATAATCATGAGTATGAACGGTGCAGCAGCACAACTTGAAATGATGGAAAAGGCAGAAGCATCTAAAAAGTCTGTTAAATCACGTGCTGTACAAGAAGAAATTGTTTTTAATCAATGGGCGACTTTCAAAGTTAACAATGAGCTTTTCGCAATTGATGTAATGCAAGTAAAAGAAGTATTAAGATACTCAGAGATCACCCCAGTACCAGGGTCAAGCACTTACATTCGCGGCATTATCAACTTGCGTGGTAACGTTGTTACTGTACTTGATACTCGCTTGTTATTTGCACTTAAAGCGCGTGAGACTGATGATGATACACGTATTATTGTTGTCGAGTACAATGAGCAAGAAGTGGTTGGCATGGTTGTGGATAGTGTTGATGAAGTGGTGAACATCCCACAAAACGACATCGAAAGAGCCCCAAGTGTTGCAAGTGATGATTCTGATCGCCGCTTTGTACAAGGTGTCAGTTATTACGAAAACAACTTAATCATTCTGCTTGATCTCGCCAAAATGCTAGAAAGCATCACACCCATTGTAGAAGATTAACTAATATTACGACTCACCCAATACCTCTAGCAATTTTCGCTGGAGGTTATTTAGGTATTTATTCCCGCAAACACCGCATGCAGATTATCTGACATCGGCATCTCATCCAGATTCAATTTCTCTTCAATATGATCTAAATGTTTCATCATAAGATCAACAGCCTTATCCACTGATTTTGCACGTATCACTTCTACTAGCGCCATATGCTCATCGTAAGAGCAATGGGTAACACTACGTTTTTCATATTGAGCAATAATCAATGAGGTTTGTGGCACAAGGCTACGATGAAATTTTGTTAACTGAGAATTATCTGCTATTTCAGCAATTTTAAAATGAAACTCGCCGGATAACCGAATCCCCTTTGAACGATCCCCCTTTTGAAAACACTCCTTTTCATCTTCAATTATTTTAACCAAGGCTGCCAAATCTTGATCTGTATGCTTTTCGATAGCGAGCTCAACAATCGCTCTCTCTACCACTCTTCTTGCAAAGAAAATTTGTTTAGACTCAGCGATGGAAACACTTGCGACTATTGCACCTTTATTAGGTCTAAGCTGCACAACTTGTTCATGAGAAAGCTTTAGCAATGAGCGCCGAACAAGCGTGCGGCTTACACCAAATATCTCAGCTAAAGACTCTTCACTTAAACGTGTTCCGGGAGCAATCTTTTGCGCCAAAATAGCTTCATAAACATGCTCATAAACTAAATCTTTGCTCATTGACTATTCCCATCACTGATAATATAAATTGACTGGCGCTTTGCTAAAACTATGCAGAATCAACAAAACCGCGCCAAAAGAAAAACCTTACTGATCAAGATTCAAAATAAGGCGTATATTCGCCTCCACCTTTGGATCAAAAGCGTTGGCGGTATTTGTCACCTAAACAACCTCACCGACTCTATTAATAAAATAGCTCGCCGGTGTTCCTGCGACATTATAAATTCGGGCTACCTTATCGCCTTTCACGGCTGTTTTAAAACTAACACCTAATTCTGATAATGCTTTTTGAGGATCAGCCACTGGTGATTCACCAATACTCACCGCTAACACTTCTAACCCTGACTTTTTATATTTGCGGTACAAGATATCTAATCCAGGCTGCAGATCCTTACAGAAAGGACACCAGCTCCCCCAAAAGTGAATAATTAATCCTTTTCCGCGATAATCCTTCAAAGTTATTGAATTACCGGCCTGATCAAACAACGTAAAGTCCGGTGCTTTGTATGCCAAAACATGGCTGCTCAAAGAAGACATTACACAAATGCAAAATAAGGCTTTAAGCACTGTGTGCAATTTCTTTTTAAGCCCTAGTCCATATTCCATACTTTTACCTTGAAGTATTCTCAATATTTTCAATATCTATACTAAAACCCAGCCTTAACAAAAGCAGACAAGGCCAACCCTATCTATTAGAGCAGGCTGACCAAGTTAGTTTCATTTTGATTTTGAATCTCTCAATGCAATAGCCTGGTTAAAGACTAATTTTTCATCACTGCTGTCTTTATCAACAACAAAATAACCTGTTCGCTCGAACTGAAAGCCTTCTTCATGCTTTGCAGATTTAAGCGATTGCTCAACCCATGCTTGCTCAATAACCTGCAAGGAATTCGGGTTGATGAAATCAGTAAATGATTTCTGCTTGTCTTTATCCGGGTTTTCATCATTAAACAGGCGATCGTAGATACGTAATTCACAAGGTAGCGCATGTTCAGCACTCACCCAGTGAATAACACCACGCGGCTTGAACTCTGGATCAGGATTAGCCCCTACCGTTCCAGGCACTAAACTGGCGATCACTTCAATAACTTCGCCTTGATCATCCTTCACAACCTGCTCTGCCTTAATGACATAAGCTCCTCTCAAGCGCACATAATCACCAATAACTAAACGCTTGAACTTTTTTCGACCTAAAGTAGTGTCTTCAGAGAAATCTTCTTTCTCGATAAGAATGTTTTTTGTAAACGCAATTTCACGCTCGCCCATATCCAGCTTCGGATGAGATGGCAGTGAAAGCATTTGGGACACCTCATCAAAGTTACTGATCGTAATCTTTAATGGGTTGATCACACACATCGCCCTTTTACCGTTTTGCTCAAGATCATCCCTAACAGCTGATTCAAGCATACCGACATCGACAACACCATTTGAACGGGTCACACCAACCATTTCACAAAATTTTCGAATAGCAGCGGCGGTAAAACCTCTACGACGCATACCTGAGATCGTCGGCATTCTTGGATCATCCCAACCATTAACAATCTTTTGATCAACTAACTGCTTAAGTTTACGCTTACTCGTTACAGTATAGTTAAGCTCTAGGCGAGAAAATTCATACTGATGCGGCGTAGCAGGGACAGGTAAGTTTTCTAAAAACCATTCATACAAAGGTCTATGACCTTCAAACTCAAGAGTACAAATAGAGTGAGTAATTCCTTCAATTGCATCTGATTGGCCATGAGCATAGTCATAGGTCGGATAAATACACCATTTATCCCCTGTTTGGTGATGTTCAACTTTTAGAATGCGATATAACAGAGGATCACGCAAATTCATATTTGAAGACTGCATGTCTATTTTCGCCCTAAGCGAACACTGTCCTTCTTCAAATTCACCTGCTCTCATTTTCTCAAATAGCGCAAGGTTCTCTTCAACAGAACGATCTCTTGTCGGGCTATTACGCCCAGGCGTTGTAAAGTCACCACGATAATCTTTCGCTTGATCAGCATTTAGATCACAAACGTAGGCTTTACCCTGCTCTATTAAATAGACAGCCCATTGGTGAAGCTGATCAAAGTAACCCGATGTAAATTTAACTTCTTCATTCCAATTAAAGCCTAACCATTCAATATCAGACTTTATAGAATCAATATATTCTTGGTTTTCTTTTTCAGGGTTAGTATCATCAAACCTAAGGTTACAAACACCTTGATACTTCTGTGCCGTAGAAAAATTTAAGCATATCGACTTTGCATGGCCAATGTGCAAATAACCATTTGGCTCAGGCGGAAAACGAGTCACTATTTGACCCGCTACTTTACCTGTATTGATATCGTCTTCGATGATTTGATGAATAAAGTTTGTCGCCGTGGATACCGGTGCAGAATTATCATTTTTCATGATGTATTAAAAATAACCTCAAAGCTAAACCAAGCACTTAATCGCACTCGTATAAATTACATTGTGATAAAGAGAATTTTTTATCACCTTAGCCAGTACCAACTGGCTTATTAATGTCGCTATTATAAACATATCGCATGATGAAGGTCAGCTCTAACAATACGAATTAAGTACTCGATAACAATATTTTGCAAAAAGCAAAGCAATTATAGAACTATTAGTTTTGCTGAGTATAATATCCGCATTAAATATCTACTTCACAAGGCGCGACAATGATTACATTACATACTAACTTCGGTGATATTAAACTCACACTTGATTACGACAAAGCGCCTGTTACGGCTAAGAACTTCAGGGACTTAGCTTTAGATGGCTTCTATAACAAACTAATTTTTCATCGCGTCATCGAAAACTTTATGATTCAAGGTGGCGGTTTCACTGCTAACATGAAACACAAAGAAGGTATTGCCTCTATCGACAACGAAGCAGACAACGGCTTAAAAAACAACGTTGGTACTGTTGCGATGGCACGCACAATGGATCCTCATTCTGCCTCTTCGCAGTTCTTTATTAACCTTGCTAACAATGACTTCTTAAACCACACCACCAAAACAATGGAAGGCTGGGGATATTGTGTATTTGGTGAAGTGACTGCAGGCATGAACGTTGTAAACCAAATTGGCGCTATTAGCACAACAATGAAATCAGGGCACCAAGATGTTCCTGTTGAAGATATTTACATTCAATCGATTACTGTTGACGATGAAGATCAAGATACTGTCGATGAAGATTCAGAAGCAACTGAATAAATAACTTTGTTAATAACCTTAGTAAATATGAGCGCATAAAATGACAACTATTTTTGTTGCAGATCTACACTTGTGCTCACAGCGCCCAGCACTCACTGATGCGTTTGTTCACTTTACTGAAAAAACAGTTAAGGGCTGCAAGGCACTGTTCTTACTAGGGGATATCTTTGAAGCTTGGATCGGTGATGACTATCTCGATCCAGCTTTACAACCTGTAGTTGATGCCTTAAAAAAGCTCAGCCAAAACGGAACAAAACTCTATTTCCAACATGGCAACCGTGACTTTTTAGTTGGCCAGAGGCTAATGGATGAGATAGGTGCTGTTTTGTTAGATGAAACACATTTAGTAGAATTAGGCTCTCAAACTGCACTTATTATGCACGGCGATCAACTGTGTACAGATGACATTGAATATCAAAAATTTAGATCTCTAGTTAGATCAAATAATTGGCGCACAGATTTTTTAGACAAACCAATAGCACAGAGATTACAAATTGCTGAACACTTGAGAGCACAAAGCAAGGAACATAGCAGTCAAAAATCTCAAGAAATTACTGACGTAAACCCTGATGCGGTAACAAGCGCATTGACTCAAGCTAAGGTTCAATTACTCATACACGGTCACACGCATCGCCCCAATATCCATGAGATTGAACTACCCAACTCAATGACTGCAAAACGAATGGTATTAGGGGACTGGGGAGAAACACTTTGGTACATCAAAAGCGATGACAATGGCTGTCACCTAATTGAAGAAAACATCTGATAAAGACTTAAGCTTGTATTTTTCATCATTCAAACGCTTTAGCGCATTGCATTTCAATCCCTAAATAGACTACCTTTGTATTTCAGTCATTAATTACAATGTGTCGAATATGCTAAAAACACTCCAATTTCTTACACTCTCTTTACTGCTAGCTTTAAGCGCTTGCTCAAGCATCTCAACCAACGGCAAAGCCAAGAGCTTTAAAGCAAAACAAATTCCGAGTGCTTTCAAAAATAGTTACAAAAATTGGCAGCAGCTAAAAGACAAACATAATGCTAATTACAGCTATGAAAGAGACAGTTTGTCCCCTGAAGGATTTCACAGCAGTACAAAAATTACTGTCATTGACGACCAAGTTGAATTTCGTGACTTTTTTGAATGGCAACAAGGAAATACTCCTACCCTAACCTGGACTGAGGACTTTGCCCAATTGGGAACACACGATCAAGGCGCCAGTGTCAAAACTGTAGATCAGCTGTATCAACAATGTAAAAATCAGATATTGAGCCAGCCTCAAACCGACTTCGCTATTACCTTCAAAGTTGATCAAATTAATATTTTACAACAGTGCAGCTACACGCGCCTTAGCTGTACAAGTCAATGCACTAAAGGTATTAGAATCCAAGGCTTAAGTTTAAAATAGAATAGAACGAATTGGCATTTTGATATCAACTTTGCTCAACAAGCTGGTAGTTTTCAATCAGGTAAGATAAAAGCTCAGCACTATCTCTATAACCTACTGAGTTTATAGTAATCACTTTATCAGCTTGCATTTGGGCACTATTCGAATCGGTGAACACCCCTTGGATACTAAAATATATCTTCGTGCTTTCTGCTGTTTGATCAAATTGCAAAAAACGCTCTAGCGAATTTTTTTCAATTGAAGGAAGTAGAAAATCATCAAACACAAGCACATCTGGATTAGCACTGAACATATCTAGTTTGCTCAAAGCACTCAGATCAAAAACAGGTTCGATATCAGATAGGATTGAAGGTTCTTCAAAAGGATAAGCAGAAAAAAGCTGATTAACGACTTCAGCAGGCAATCCCGCATTTATCACAGAGTCATCAGCATTGGAAAATTGACTGGGAAATATTTCTTCGGTTAAGCGTATACTTTGCAAGGCCTCAATTTTAACCGAGCTACCCTCATCAATACTAATTTCAACATAGCTATTAAGGGCTGTGCGGACAACTTCATCCATATGTACTTGGTCACCAATAGATAACTGGCGCTTTCCACCTGCCCCATCTATTGCACTCACATTACCAGATAAGTCACCAACTTTAGCTACACAAATACGCATATACGCACCTCACATTCATTGATTATCAATAGTAGGATTATATTGATAAAGAATAAATTGTACCGAGGTACATTAACACAGAATGAATTTCAATCTTTTTTTTGTAAAATACGCATTTAAAATTTTTGCTTAAGCTAAAATCATAAATGCGTATTTCAATTTAAGCTTAGATAACTGTAACACCGCCCATGTAAGGCTGTAATACAGCAGGCACATTGATAGTACCGTCAGCATTTTGATGGTTTTCTAACACTGCCACTAGCGTTCTACCTACCGCTAAGCCTGAGCCATTTAAGGTATGTAATAATTCAGGTTTACCTGTTTCAGAATTGCGCCATCTCGCTTTCATACGTCTTGCTTGAAAATCTAGAGTGTTAGAGCAAGATGAAATTTCACGGTATTTATCTTGTCCAGGCAACCACACTTCAATGTCATAAGTTTTTGCTGCTGCAAAACCTAAATCACCACCGCAAAGCGTGATGACGCGATAAGGAAGCTCTAGTTTCTTAAGAATATTTTCCGCATTAGCCGTCATATTCTCAAGTGCCTGCCATGAATCTTCAGGCTTAACCACCTGAATCATTTCAACTTTTTCAAATTGATGCTGACGGATCAAACCACGAGTATCTTTACCAGAAGCCCCAGCTTCAGATCTAAAGCAAGGTGTGTGTGCTGTAAATTTCAATGGTAATCTAGATTCTTCAACAATTTCATCACGGACCATGTTAGTCACAGGCACTTCAGATGTTGGAATCAGATAGTAATCTCTTTCCCCAAAAGGAACTTTGAACAGATCTTCTTCAAATTTTGGTAATTGAGAAGTTCCCATTAATGAATCTCTATTCACCATATAAGGTACGTAGATCTCATTATAACCGTGCTCATTAATGTGTGTATCTAACATTAGCTGGATTAAAGCACGATGCATTCTTGCAATTTTACCTTGTAATACAACAAAGCGAGAGCCAGTTAGCTTAGCTGCACTTTCAAAATCCATTGCTGAATCTCGGTTGCCAAGTGCAACATGATCTTGAGGGTCAAAATCAAATGTTGGTAGAGTACCCCAGCGACGTACTTCCACATTATCGTCTTCGCTTTCACCTTCTGGCACATCTTCATGAGGTAAATTTGGCACCCCCAATAAGATATCATCCAGTTGTACATTTATTTTGGCTAATGCAGCCTTTGCTTCTTCAAGCTGAGTACCTAAGTCATTAACATCAGATAATAATGATGTAATATCTTCACCCGCAGCTTTGGCTTTACCAATAGATTTAGAACGTGTGTTACGCTCACTTTGCAGGCTTTCTGTGCGAACTTGCACTTCACGTCTCTGCACTTCTAATGATTCAAATTCAGCAACTGGAAAAACATACTTCTTTTTAACGAGTTGCGCAGCAACTTGCTCTGGGTTTGAGCGAATGATTTTAGGGTCTAACATGAGGCTTCTCAGTATCCTTCATTGGATTAATTTCTAATACGCAGAGTATAAAGGATCATGTACAAATTGTGATACAACTTGTATTAGATTTTCTAGTTTTTTTAACAACTATTGATGTTTGATAAAACATTTACACGACAAGCAGCTTACTGCCAAGAACTTCCTAAAAGTTTGGCAAAATGAAAGGTGAGCAAACCAAGACCTAATTGCAAATTGAACCCTAAAAACAATTTTATCCAGTCCTTTAATACTAAATGCCCATGCAACTCCCCAATGAAGGTAGAAAATGTCGAAAGCGATCCTAAAAAACCAGTCATAAATGCGATTCTCAAAGCAGTGTTTACCATTCCTGCTTGCGACTCATAACCAATAAAGAACCCCATAAGCGAACAGGCGATCACATTTGCAAGCAAAGTACCTAAGAAAATTGACTCATGAAAACTATTAAATTTTACACTCAGCCACCAGCGAATTAGCGCTCCTAATGAAGCACCTACAACGACACCCAAGATAATATTAACTTTAAACAAGATGCTTCCTATTGATGGTTAAACGCAAAAATATTCGGAGTATATCAATCGATATACTCCACATTTCAAACCTCTAGATTATGAAACTTACCTAAATTAATACATTCAAATGATGCTTTACTGGTTTGGCTTGCCATACAAATAGCGCCTTTTAGGGCTCAACGTATCTTGATGCGCTAGATGACGTAATTTTTCCGCAATCTTAATTTCAAGGCCACGTTCACTTGGCTGATAATAGCGTCTATCTGCTATTTCTTCAGGAAGGTAAATCTCCCCTGCTGCATAAGCATTTGGCTCATCATGTGCATAGCGATACTCATCCCCATAACCGAGATCTTTCATTAAAGAAGTAGGCGCATTACGCAAGTGCGCAGGCACTTCAAACTCTCCGTCTGCTTTGATATCTGCCCGACACTTTTTATAGGCCTCATACAGCTTATTGCTTTTAGGCGCACATGCACAATACACTGCAGCTTGAGCGATTGCTCGCTCACCTTCTGCAGGGCCGACTCTTTCAAACGCATCCCAAGCTGACAAAGCCACTTGCATAGCCCTAGGATCTGCATTCCCTATATCTTCAGAGGCAATCGCAACTAAACGCCTGGCGATGTACAAAGGATCAGCACCACCTTCTAGAATGCGACAGCACCAATAAAGTGCACCATCCGGAGAAGATCCTCGAACAGATTTATGAAAGGCCGATATCATGTCATAGAAAATATCACCTTGCTTATCAAATCGCTTGGCACTGTGCTGCAATACTTCCTGCAGCTGTTTCTCACCGATCATTTTGCCATCGGGTGTATCTATTGCAAGATCCATAGCAATTTCTAATAAGTTTAACGCACGACGTGCATCCCCATTACTCGCATGTACTAAAGCTTGCTTTGCCTCCCCTTCAAACACCAACCGATATTGGCCCAAACCATTTTGGTGATCATTCAAAGCTTGGTCAATCACTTGAGAAATTTCTTCATCATCTAGATTTTTTAGCAAATAAACACGCGCCCTGGACAACAAAGCATTGTTTAATTCAAAGGAGGGATTCTCAGTGGTTGCACCAACAAAGATAAAGGTACCATCTTCAATATGCGGCAAAAAAGCATCTTGTTGGGACTTGTTAAAGCGATGTACTTCATCAACAAACAAAATGACTTTTTTGCTCGCGCTATATTGAATGTGCTTTGCTTCTTCTATTGCCGAACGGATCTCTTTAACACCTGAGAGCACTGCCGAAATACTCATAAAATGCGCATCAGACGTATCAGCAAGAAGCTTTGCCAAGGTTGTTTTCCCAACTCCAGGCGGCCCCCATAGTATCATGGAGTGCAAGGCGCCTTGTTCTATCGCTTTTCGCAAAGGCTTATCTTGAGCAAGCAAATGTTGCTGACCGATGTAAGCTGTAAGCTTACTCGGTCTCATTCTTGCTGCTAAGGGCTGATAATTCGGTTCTAACTGGGAAAATAAATCTGTCATTGCCTAATCTACATCTTTTAAAATTATTCTTTTAAACAATAACTCTACACTAGTAGTGGTAGCACGATAGCACTTTTTACTGGCTGCTATCGGTCATCACATCCGTTCCTTTAGGGGGCTTAAACCTAAAGAGGCTCGACTTAGTTCTTTGATTCAGCTTCGCATCTTTTAAAATAATGGTGGTCTCTTTACCAAAGATATCTACGAGCACTAGTTCTTGCATTACCTTACCTGCAAAAAACAACTGGATTCGTTCAAAATTACCTTCCTGCTTCGGCAACAGCTCAAACAGTTTTTCTCGCTCACGATCAATTAACTGGTTAATCGTAAACTTCTTATTTAATGTTTTAATATCACCATTAAGAATCAGCGCAGCTCCATTTGTTTCACTTTCACTAACTTGCTTACGCGAAGCTTGTTCTAAATCGGGGTCATAAACCCAAATATTCTTTCCATCACTCACAATCAACTGAGGAAATGGCTCTTTAGTTTCCCATCTAAATTTATTGGGACGCTGAACGTTCATTCTTCCAGTGGAAACTTCTCCCCTACGCCCTTTCTCATCTTTCGTATATTGCTCAAAATCAGCACTATAATTTGAGAAACCACGCATTAAAACTTCTAACTGCTCAACAGAGCTTTTCGCCATCACTAACGATACTTGTGATGCTAAAACTAATGTAGCTGCAAACATCGAAAACTTTTTGATTGTACTCATTATTATCCTTAATTAATCCCTTGGGGGTGGTGGGGCGATCACTTCCCGTTGACCATTTGTACCCGCTGAGGTTATGACACCTGCAGCTTCCATTGATTCAACTATTCTTGCCGCTCTATTGTAACCAATTTTAAATTTACGCTGCACACTTGATATTGAAACTTTTCGATTCGTTGTCACAAACGCAACAGCTTCATCAAAAAGAACATCTTGTTCGTCGTCTTCGAATAAGCTTCCAGAGGCTCCACCGCCATCCTCGCTTAGCTGTATTTCAATAAACTCTGGCTTACCTTGCATTTTCCAAGCTTCAACGGTGCGGTGAACTTCATCATCGCTGACAAAAGCACCATGAACACGGCTAGGCACACTTGTTCCTGCTGGCAAGAACAGCATGTCACCGTTGCCTAATAAATTTTCGCTGCCACCCTGGTCAAGTATTGTTCTAGAGTCAATTTTAGAGGAGACTTGGAAAGCAATTCTGGTCGGCACGTTCGCCTTTATTAAACCAGTAATAACATCTACTGATGGGCGTTGAGTTGCCAATATCAAATGAATCCCAGCAGCCCTTGCTTTTTGTGCAATTCGAGCAATCAACTCTTCAACCTTTTTACCCACTATCATCATCATGTCGGCAAATTCATCAATCACAACAACAATAAATGGCAAAGGTTCAAGCTGCGGGGCCGGAGCGCCAGGGCTCTCTCCATGCTCCACTGGGTCCCATATAGGGTCTAACAATGGCGTTCCAGCTTTAATAGCGTCTTTTACTTTCGCATTAAAGCCATCCAAATTACGCACGCCCATTTTTGACATCAATTTATAACGGCGTTCCATTTCTGCCACGCACCAGCGTAAACCGCCTGCTGCCTCTTTCATGTCTGTGATAACAGGCGTCAATAAGTGCGGAATACCTTCGTAAATACTTAACTCTAGCATTTTAGGATCGACAAGCATTAAGCGCACATCTTCAGGGCCAGCCTTAAACAACAAGCTCAATATCATTGCGTTTACACCAACTGATTTACCGGAACCTGTGGTACCCGCAACCAGTAAATGTGGCATTTTTGCTAAATTAGCAACGACTGGATTACCAGCAATATCGTTTCCAAGCGCTAAAGTTAATCGAGAAGAGGCATCTTGATAGACTTTGGCGGTCAGAACTTCAGAAAGCCGAACCATTTTACGATTAATATTCGGAATCTCGATACCCATCACAGATTTTCCGGGTATGACCTCAACAACTCGAACGCTGAGAACTGCTAATGAACGGGCCAAATCTTTTGCTAAATTTACGATTTTACTCGATTTAACACCTGGTGCAGGTTGTATTTCAAAACGTGTAATTACAGGCCCTGGGTTGACTTCAACCACCTCCACAACGACGCCGAAATCTTTAAGTTTCACTTCAAGTAGCCGTGACATATCTTCCAGCTCTTGTGCGGTATAACCAATTTCCGCCTGTTCTTCGGCGGGATCTAGCAAATCAACACTAGGCACTAAAGCAGGCACCGGCTCTTTCATTGTCGATTTCGGCATATTGAAATCTGGTTCTTGATCGAGTGTCGACTGATGAGCTTGTGAAAGCGGTATTATTTTCAGCTTTGGCTTACCCTCTGCCTCTTCAGTGACATTCATGCCCTGCGTAGCAGGCTGAACTTCTTCTTTAGCAACAGTTACTTGGGGTATTACATTTGACTGATTTTGCGTTTCAGGGTGTTCATTTATTTTAGGCTGAACAATGGCGCCCAAAGCTTTAGCTTCTGTTTCACTCACAGAGCCTAAATCTGGCATTGCAGGGGTAAGCGGAGTGTTTTGGTTATCAGCACTCTCTTCTTTGATAGCATTTGTTCCAATATCAACTTGTTCAACGCCATCACTTGTTTCGTCTAATATATTTTCAGCATTGGGTTCAACTCGGCTTTTATCCGTTGAAAATTTGTTTTTCAGACGCGAGAATAAACCTGCCTGTGTTGATTCATTTAAGAGTTCTCTATCCTCTTCTACTGTTCTTGAATGTGATATTTCAGAAGACAAAGACTTATCTATAGGCAACTCATTATCAGCAGTGTCAAAGTTATCATGAGTACTCAAAGTATGGTGCACTTTAGCTGCATTTGAATTTTTCACACCTGCAGACATTTCTACTTCACTTTGATACTCCCTCTCTTCAAGCACTTCCTCTTCATGTTCTGCCTGAGAGCTTCTATCTCTTTGTGACAAGCTCACCAAGAAGGCGTAGGCTGACAAAACACCACCACCGATAAGAGCCAGTACATCCTTCCACGAAAGCTCCATAAAAAGAATACTACCCAACACACAGCTAAACCACAAAATCACTGAACTACCCTGGATACTAAACCAAGAGACAAGCCAGTCTGATAGTGCTTGACCAACAATACCACCAGCCGTAAATGGATAATTAAGTTGCACGTTTGATAAATGGATGGCGAAAAGCGCACAGCAACTAAAAATAAAGATTAAGCCACCTACAACTCTTAACATCACAAAAGGTAAGCTATCTAATAGCGTCACCTCTTTTCGTTTAAGTAAACGATAGCAAGGTAGCAATAACATTAATGGAATAAACCAGGCGGCAACACCTGCAAAAGAAAAAGCAATATCAGCTACATATGCTCCGGCCATCCCTGTCCAATTTTTAACAATGGGTTGATATGCAACATGCGACCATCCAGGGTCCTTGGCATCATACCCTGCAATAGCCATAATAAAGAATAAACTCACACCAATTAACAGTAACAAAGTACAGTCTTTTATAATTCTGGCAATTAATTGAGTAAACTCTAAAGGGCTTTGTAGCGATTCTTGTTGCAACGCTTTCTCTCTCTGTTCAGTCATAACTAATGAATATAAATAAAAGCGTAAAAATAGCATAATTAGCTGCTAAATTCTGCGCCAAATTAATTTATCTTTGATTCTCCACAGCTTATACGACAACACTCTCATTCTATTTAAGTATTAAACTATTGGCTAAGTGTATCAAGGAAGGTTTTATTGAAAGGGCTGCTAGAGGCGTTCTTGCTCTCTAGCAGTATAATAAAGGTAATTTATGCTATCGCTAAGGCATTCACTGATATTTGCCCTTCTTCATCGACAGATACTTCAACCTCACCGCCGTTTTCAGAAAGATCTCCAAAAAGTATCATTTCGGCTAATGGTTTCTTAAGTGCATCTTGGATTAAGCGCTTCATAGGCCTTGCCCCCATGTTTTCATCATAACCCTTCTCAGCAAACCAAGCTCTCGCACTTTCATCAACATGCAGCACAACATTCTTATCATCAAGTTGAGCTTGCAGCTCAGTTAAGAATTTATCGACAACACCTGCTATAACTTCTGTGCTCAACGACTTAAACTGAATCGTAGCATCTAACCTGTTTCTAAATTCTGGTGTGAATAGCTTTTTGATTGCTTCCATGCCATCTGTACTGTGATCTTGATGCGTAAAGCCCATAGATCGACGACTTATATCTTCAGCGCCTGCGTTAGTTGTCATTACTAAAATCACATTTCTGAAATCTGCTTTACGGCCATTATTATCCGTCAGCGTTCCGTTATCCATCACCTGCAATAAAATATTAAACACTTCAGGATGTGCCTTCTCTATCTCGTCTAACAAAAGCACGCAGTGTGGGTTTTTATTAACAGCCTCTGTCAACAAACCGCCTTGATCATAACCAACGTAGCCTGGAGGAGCACCGATTAAACGCGAGACAGTATGCCTTTCCATGTATTCAGACATATCAAAACGAATTAATTCAATACCCATAATACGTGCTAACTGGCTGGTCACCTCTGTTTTACCAACACCTGTAGGCCCTGCAAATAAGAAGTTTGCCACAGGTTTACGTGGATCGTTCAAGCCTGCTCGAGATAATCTGATCGCAGAGCTTAACGAAGCAATCGCCTCTTCTTGCCCCAACACAACCATTTTAAGATTACTATCAAGCTTCTGCAGTTGATCTTTATCAGAGACCGAAACAGTCTTCGCTGGAATACGGGCAATTTTAGAGACGATCGTTTCAATCTCAGTGACACTGATCACATCAGCTCTTTCATCTTCATCCAGCAACCTTTGGAATGCGCCCGCCTCATCAATAACATCAATAGCTTTATCTGGCATATGCTTATCATTGATATATCTATCGGCCATCTCTGAAGCTGCTCTAAGTGCTTCATCCGTGTATTTGATATCATGATGCGCTTCAAAGCGATTCCTTAACCCACATAAGATTGCATAAGTGTCATCTACACTTGGCTCTGACACATCAACTTTTTGAAAACGTCTAGCAAGAGCTCGATCTTTCTCAAATATCCCACGAAACTCTTGGAAAGTTGTTGAGCCAACACAACTTAAATCTCCAGAACTAAGCATAGGTTTAAGCAAGTTAGAAGCATCCATAGAGCCACCGGAAGCTGATCCTGCACCAATGATTGTGTGGATTTCATCAATAAACAGAATTGAGTTTTGCTTTTGCTTGATCTCTGTTAGCAATGCTTTGAGACGCTTCTCAAAATCGCCACGATACTTAGTACCCGCTAATAGAGCACCTAAATCTAAAGAGTATAATGTGTGATCTTTGATAATATCTGGGACGTTATTATCAACAATTAACTTGGCAAGCCCTTCAGCAATTGCTGTTTTACCAACACCAGCCTCACCAACAAGTAGTGGGTTGTTCTTACGACGGCGTGAAAGTATTTGAACCACTCGCTCTACTTCTGAAGAGCGACCAATAAGAGGATCTATTCTTCCCTCTCTAGCTTCATCATTCAAATTAACAGCATATTTGCTAAGTGCTGATTTTTCGTTACTCACTTCGCCTTCTTCAGAGGACGAACTTTCAACATCATCGCTTTTATCGGTATCTAAAATGCCGTGAGAGATATAATTAACAATATCGATTCTCTCAATGCCGTACTGATGCATCAAATAAACGGCTTGGCTTTCTTGTTCTGAGAAAATGGCAACGACGACATTAGCACCGGTAACTTGGCTTTTTCCAGAGGATTGAACGTGAAAAACAGCTCTTTGCAATACCCTTTGAAAACCTAGCGTCGGCACAGTCTCAACACCCGTGACTTTATCAGATAATAAAGGTGTTGTTTCGCTAATAAAGGACTCGAGGCTCGCGCGCATCTTATTCATATCAGCGCCGCAAGCATTTAAAACTTTACTGGCATCAGCGTTATCTAATAATCCCAATAATAAATGTTCAACTGTCATAAACTCATGACGCAAATCTCTTGCATCTCGAAACGCTTTACTCAGAGTTTCTTCCAATTCATGATTTAGCATATTACTTTTCCTTAAACAACTTCTACTTCGCACAACAATGGGTGCTTGTTATCTCGAGCGAATTGATTAACTTGGGCAGCTTTTGTCTCTGCAACATCCTTTGAGTATGTACCACATACGCCTTTCCCTTGGGTATGAACTGCCAACATAACTTGTGTTGATTTTTCTTGATCCATTGAAAAAAACATCATTAAAACATCAATCACAAATTCCATCGGTGTGTAATCGTCATTTAAAAGAACAACTCTATACAACGCCGGCTTCTTTAACTTTGGCTTAGCTTCTTGAACAACTGCTTCATTATCATTAAATGAATCATCATCTGATTGCTGAAGCTTTTCTTGAAAAATAATTTTAGACATATCAAAACCCGATCTATACTCTTTTATGCCTACTATCATACATCAGTGTCTGTTATTTGTATTTGTAAATAAATGGATATAAATCCTAGATTTCGAAAAATTAAGAAAACGACACCTTGTATAGTTAACTTATATTTTAGAAGATTAATTTGATCAAAGGTTCCGATCATATGCTCAACTTAATAACAGTATAGATCGAAAAAAGTTCGCAAAGGAAGATGTGGAGAAAATTATGCAGTCAGGGAAAGTAAAATGGTTCAACAATGCTAAAGGGTATGGCTTTATTTTAGCCGACAGCAACCAAGAAGAAGATTTATTTGCTCATTATTCGGCAATAAAAACAGAAGGTTATAAAAGTTTAAAGGCAGGCCAGCCAGTTAACTTTGAAACAGAACCAGGCCCGAAAGGAACTCATGCTATTAATATAATCCCCGCCTAAATATTTATTTCAAGGTGCGCTTGGCAAATATCAAACCCTGCGCACCTGTTATTTTTCAGCTTTCAATTACAGCTTACTTTTAATCGCGTTAATTCTCTGAGCGTTAGTTGGATGAGAACTTAAGAAATTCCCTCCTGATCCCAACTTCTTTTGGAAAGTATAAATCACATCAAGCATTGATTTTGGATCCTTTCCCTTTTTACGTAAAAAACTTAAAGAATATTGATCAGCTTGAAGCTCATCTGTTTGCGAAAATTTAGCATTTACTGCTTTATATGCAAGCGCACCTAATTGAGAGGAACTAATTTGTCCAACTGAACCACTGGTCGCACTTGCTGCTTGAAAAGCGGCACTAGTAAGCATTTGTTTCTTCATTTGATTATACGAATGCTGCAGCTTCACATGACCTATCTCATGACCTATCACCGCTAACACTTGATCATCGGGCATGATATCCATTAACCCTGAATAAACCCTAACCGTGCCATCAGGCATTGCAAACGCATTCACATTTTTATTCAAATACACTTTATAGTTTAACTTTAATCCATCTACATTTGTTAAACCCGCTGTGATACGCGCAAGACGTTTAGAGTAAGCACTGGATGGTGATGCTATCTTACTTTTTTTATCAAGCTCCACAGCACTCAAACGTGCCGTCTTCTTAACTTCACTTTCTTTTAATGTCGCAGCTTTCACAAGTGTCAAACCTGCCAACAATGCTTGGCCGTAATTCTCTTCTTTTATACATCCTGTAAGTAGCACTGTCGCTAATAAGACACTGCCTATTTTCGTTCCCTTCACAATAAGTCCCTACTTTGTATTAAATATAAGCTTTATAATCAATCTCAGCTTTCTTCAAACTCAGTGATATCAAAAAACACTTGCTGAGTACCCGTTGTCACTATTCCGTGATCGTCCATCTTACGTTTCTCAATCGTAAGAACATCGATACTTCGGCCATTGTGCTGATGTGTTTCTTGGTCAATTATCTCCCAACACATATTTTTATGACTACCTAAACTCCATAAAATTGCACGCTGAACTGACATATATGATTCTATGCCATTGTTGTGAACCAGGATAGCCGCATCATAGTTATGACCATGCCCACCACTAAGCTCAGACTGCACACCAGCTAAATCGCCTACTAAGCTCTTTAAATCCGCCATATTTCATCCCCAATATTCATCGCTAAAATCTCGAACTATTTGTTTATTATCTTCGAGAATCTTCTTATAAGCTCATTCTAGCTTGTATAAATCATTAATCAATCAGGCATTTCTCAAATACATCGAATTATAAAGCCATATATCGAGACTCTACAAAAAACTGAGCTAGAATTAAGTTTGAAATAACCATTAAAGGGGTTATTTTGTAGCTCCAGCTAAACAAGATATATTTTACAAGCAAATAGTAAAAGGCACTTAAAACGAGAATTAGAGCTGATCTGTTATTCTGTTTATCTTGAAAATTTAATTATACTCTTATAATTTTTTTGTTATGCTCTAAACTCATTCTATATATGTTATTGAGCCACAAGTAAAAAGGTCTTCTTTATGTTTATAAAAGTTAAAAAGAATGCAGGCGTTTTCATGGAGCACAACGGCCTTGAAAAACGCCACCTCGTGCCGGTAACCTCAAATTTCTTGATCAATTTAGAGCAAGTAGCCGAAGTCTCTTTCTATACAATAAAAGAAAAGAAAATACGCTTCGATCTAGAAGATCACGAGTTTAATGTTCCTGTTCACACCCGTGTTATTCACCTTCAAATGGCATACCCCTATGCGCATGTAAGTGATGTACACAGCAACAATAAGACATCACTTGTTGAGCGCTGCTACTACAAATTCTATTGCCTACCAGAAGAAGATAGCCAATATGAAATTTTACGCAGCAAAATAGAAGAGTTCGTACTAAATTTATAAGTACACATACATTGCTAGCAATCTGCCAATTTAGAAGTACGCCTCTAATGTCATTTCGATAGCCAAAGGATATATACGCAGTAACAATGCTTACTATTTGCATGGTTACTGCACGCACTGTTCATAGGGATTATTATGGAAATTAAAGATTTATTAAGCCAAACAGATAAACTGCCTAACATACCTGAAGTTGTTCGTGAGCTAGTCCAAGCGTTAAACGACCCAGACGCCAACTATGGTGATATCGCACAAAAAGTATCGAAAGACCAAACGATATCTCTCAAAATTTTAAGACTAGTCAACTCTGCTTACTTCGGGCTAAGTCGTAAAGTTGCTTCGATTGATGAAGCCGTAATAATGCTAGGCATGGGCAAACTAAAGACTCTAGTAATTGCATCAGGCTTCGCAAATTGTGCCTCTGATGTAGAAGGTCTTGATCTTCCCGCTTTCTGGTCGGACTCTTTCCAAGTCGCTGAAATGGCAAAATGGCTAGCAGAACTCACTGATAATGAAGTAGATGCTGACCTAGCATTCACTGCGGGTATCATCCACAATATCGGCCAATTATTGCTTCACATGGCACAACCTAACAGAGCAATGGCAATTAACACTCTTATTGAAACAACGGATGTTTGTCGTCGTGACGCTGAAATAGAGCGCTTAGGCTTCTCTACTGCTGAAGCAGGAGAGGCACTACTTGATTTGTGGAAATTCCCAGAAGTACTTGCCACTGCGGTTAAGTATCAAAACAACCCTAGTGACCAAGAAGAAAATGCTCAGTTAAGCGCTGTCTTAAACTTAGCGTGCATTATTAATAGAGAATCAAAATCCGGCGATGATATCGATGTTATCATGCAGCGTTTCCCTGTCGAAATAGCAGAATTAGCGGGCATTAAATCACAGCTTGAAGATTACCTATCTGAAGGCCTAGCAATTAAGTCTGGTCTAGATAGCTTAGCGGCTTAAACACACCAAGCAGCTGTCACCTAGCGATCTCATTTAATCATATTGAGATCGCTATTGAAAAGCCCCTACCTATTTACCGCATTTATCTGTAAAGTTGCCATTTTTATCAGCAACTACATTCTCCAGATTATGAACCCAAAACAACTTGAACAACGTTTTAACCGTCTTCGTCAAAATAAAATTTTTGAAATCTTTGTAATCTCAATCATTTTATTATCAGCACTTGTTATTGGTGCTAAAACCTACGATCTACCCCAGTGGCTCCTAACAGTCTTACCTTGGCTTGATCGATGTGTCACACTATTCTTCTTGGTAGAATTATGCATTCGCTTTTTAGGAGAGCCCGAAAAGCGCAAGTTCTTCACACAACCTTGGAATATTTTCGATACTCTTATTGTCATTGTCAGTTTAATACCGATTGAAGATAGTGAACTTGCGCTGGTCGGGCGATTAATTCGCATATTTCGGGTAATGCGAATGATCTCAATCATCCCCGAGCTCAGACTGCTATTAAACTCACTGATCAGAGCATTACCGCAGCTTGGTTATGTTGTACTACTAATGTTCATCATTTTTTATATCTATGCAGCAGCAGGCTCTTCATTTTTCGCCCCTATCAACGAAAAACTTTGGGGAGACATCTCCATTGCAATGCTAACACTGTTTAGGGTCATGACATTTGAAGACTGGACAGATGTTATGTATGAGACAATGGAAGTCCACCCATTAAGCTGGATGTTCTATTTATCATTTATATTCCTCACTACATTTGCTTTCCTAAATATGGTCATTGGGATAGTCGTCAACGTGATGGAAAACGAACATGCAGAGGAAGAAAAACAAAAGGATTTGGAAGAAGGTGTTCCAACAATTTCGGATTTACATGCTGAAATTCAAGAACTGAAAGCATTGATCAAAAAACAACACGATCAGTAAATCCTGATGCTATAGGCAAAATATAATGAACAACTTTAAAATCGACATCGTTTCTGACGTCGTTTGTCCATGGTGTATTGTAGGCTACCTTAAACTAAGCCAAGCAATCGAAATACTTAACAATGACTCAACAGTTGATGTCAGCTTTGATATCAGCTGGCACCCCTTTGAGCTGGCACCTGATTTATCTGTACAAGGTGAAAACTTACGGGAGTTTTTAGCCAAAAAATACGGTAGCTCACCTGCAGCTGGAGAACAAGCTAGAAACCAATTAACAGATATCGCAAAGCAATTAGGTTTTGATTTTAATTTCACTCCAGAAATGCAGCGCTACAACACTTTTAAAGCGCACCAACTCATTTTCTGGGCAAAGCAAAAAGCACTGCAAACGCCCTTAAAACTCGCGTTATTTAAAAGCTATTTTACTGACAATTTGAATATTACCGATAACCAAGTGTTAAGCAGCATAGCTGAAAGTGTTGGCCTTGACAGCGGTGAAGCTCTATCTGTGCTTGAAAATGAAACATTTGCCCAACAAGTAAGAGCTTCTCAGCAGCAATGGATCCAGCAAGGTATTAACTCAGTGCCAAGTGTGATTTTACAGGAAAAATACCTAATCCCTGGCGCACTGGAAAGCCAAGCTTGGGTTGATACGATTAAACAGGTGATAAACGAGTAAGTTATGCTAACTTCTCGTTAACCACTGTATTAATGAATCTCTAGATCAAGCTGATGCAAAAAGCTTTCCATAAACTTCACCCTTTTTGCACCTTCTTGTTTTCCAGCTTGTGTACTCATTGTGCTAGGCAACTTAAACAGTTTTACATAAAAATGATCAATGCAATATTGCTGGTCATTTGGCTCTCGATCATTACAAAACGGGTCACTCAAATGATACAGTGGGCGCATCATCTGACCGTTAACCATAAAGCATCTAGCCAAACCTATAGCCCCTAATGCATCTAGCCTGTCAGCATCTTGAACAACCTGCGCCTCCAAAGTTAGCGGAGTAATATTGGCACTAAAACTGTGAGCCTCTATGGCATGAAAAATACCTTCCATATACTGCTGCGGGTAATCCAAATCCATTAGCAACTCAACAGCCTTTTGAGCGGCCAGCTGCGATGCAATACTACGCCTCGGATCATCCTTCGCTACTGCAACAATGTCGTGTAACCACACTGCTGGAACAACTATATTTAAATCTGCTTTTTCTGATTCAGCGAGCTGTTTAGCCGTGCTGACGACTCTCTTTATATGCTCTATATCATGAGCAGCATCACATGCTTGATGATTCAATACTATTTCACAAAGTGCTTTTTCAATATCTTGCATAATCTCATCTTTTGCTATTTCAGAGCTTCACCGCTCTAGTTGTCAGTTATCATATTTACATGATCAGTTAATCATTTTTTTATGTTTCGCAACCACGTTTTCAATGACGAGTGCAAACAAGCTTTCTACTAATGCCTCATCAACATCAAACTGATTAGCAAGCTGCCTATACCTTTTATATTGGATACTTTCCCTTTCACTATCAGTTGCAGCTAGTGCATTTTCTGCTTTAAGTATGCCCACCATTTCAGTTATCTGAAAACGCTTCCCTAAAAGCGCTATAATTTGCTGATCAAGTGCATCTATTTCCTTGCGAATATCCGCCAGCTTATCCATTCCAACTACTCCTTTTAACCTATCGGCTTTAAACGACACTACCCTTTTTTTGCATGTAGTCCATTCACTAAATGTGAAACCTCCGGAATCTCAAGCATTTTTGTGTAGTGACTATAAACCTTTTCAAACTGTGTTGGGTCAACCCCGTCTCCTTGCAACCAGCGGGTAATCACAAACAATAAGATATCAGAGTTACTAAACTGTTCGCCATGCACCCAAGGACCTGCGAATAACTTTTGTTCAATCAACTCAAAATACTCTTGCATGTTTTGAGTTGCTTTTTTTGCCATATCAGCTTTAGAGTCAGCTCGGGTTGCCCATCTCTCTGACCGCCACATATGCGCGTGACCAACATGTACTGTTGAGCTTAAAAAAGAATTAAACGCATCAACTTGTGCTTTGAAAAAACTGCTCTGCTGATCTGATACGGCTAACAAACATGTGCGATCTACAGTATTTGCCGAGACATAATTTAAAATCGCAATCACCTCTGTAATAACTCCTTCATCGGTGATTAATGCAGGCACTCTACCCAGAGGATTTATTGCTAAAAACTGCGCTCCTTTTTGCTCTGCTTTCGAAAAATCGATAGCTACCGCTTGATAGCTAATGCCACTCATTTCCAATGCAATATGTGCAGCTAAAGAGACAGTGCCTGGCGTGTAATATAATTTCATTTTTTATCCTCTATTGCAGATAAGTGACGATCTGTTTGTTGTAGATTACATTTGCTTTGTGTACCGGTCTATCATTTGCTGCTGCGTCTCTACTACACTTTTATCACCAATTTGATCGGCAATCATTCTTCCCATCGAAGGCATTACATCTCGATGATGAATAAGACCAGCGTCCCATAATTTGGCGCGCATTAACGCTTTTGCACAATGTAGATAAACATCCTCAATATCAATAACTATAATAGACTTTGGCGGGTTTCGCTGATCTGCATGAACCTTCAATCGTTCAGGACTAACGCTAATATGTGCATTGCCATTGATTCTTAAGACTTCATCGACACCTGCCACAGTGAACAAACAGGCAACTTTACCCGTCTGAACAATGTTAACCAAGGTATCAAGTCGATTATTCCCTCTAGCATCAGCAATTGCTATTTGCCGATCGTTTATAATCTCAACAAATCCAGCTTCCCCTCCTCTAGGGGAACAATCAAGATTTCCGTTCTCGTCGTAACTTGAAAGAACAACAAACCTAGAGAGGCGAATAAACTGCTTACTGTGTTTTTCTAATTGGGTCAGCTGCTTTTGCAGCGCCCTTTTTGAAGGATTTCCATACAGTGACTTTAGTTCTTCAACACTTTCAATAATCACAATTCACTCCTTACTGAATATTTTTTGAAAACACAAAAACACCTAGTTTCAATCAATTAACTTTAATTGCTGCAGTGCACTTTGTATAGCCTGCTGAGTATCTAAACTTACTTCAATAATAGGCAAACGAACCTGAGCTTGGCAAATACCCAGCAATGAAGCAGCATATTTCACCCCCGCTGGGCTTGGTTCTAAAAACAGTGCCTTATGCAATGGCAATAAACGCTGATGTATCTCAAATGCTCGCTCATAATCTCCCTGTAAACAATAGCGTTGCATCTGAGCACACAAGTTAGGAGCAACATTGGCTGTTACTGATATACATCCATTCCCTCCCATTGCGTTATACCCAAGGGCCGTCATATCTTCACCACTTAAGAAACTAAAACCCTCGCCTATTAATATTCGCTCTTCATTAATTCGATTAAGATCCCCTGTTGCATCTTTTACTCCCACAACCCTTGGTAACATGGATAGACGCTGCATAGTATTAGGCTGAACATCGACAATAGCTCTCGGCGGTATATTGTAAATAAACATGTCAATATCAGTGTTATCATGAATTGCTTTAAAATGCTCATAAAGCCCTTGCTGATTCGGTCGATTATAGTAACCCGCGACACACAAAACAGCGTCCGCTCCGACATCTTGCGCATATTTCGCGAACTCTAAAGCTTCTACAGGGTTATTTGAACCCGCACCGGCTATTACTTGCGCTCTTTTTCGACACTGCTCTACAACAATCTCGACAACTCTCTTGTGCTCTTCATATGATAAAGTACAAGCCTCTCCTGTCGTTCCAACAGGGATAAGACCAACAGTACCCTGTTGAACTTGAAACTCTACTAAATCTCTCAGCGCTTGCTCATCCAGTTCACCGTTAGAAAAAGGGGTAATTAACGCCGTATATGATCCGCTTATCATTGTTTTTCCTTTATTTTAGCCAAAAAAAAGCCCGGTCACATTTCTGCGACCGGGCTCTGTTTAGAATAATTTTTCTAGATACACAGACCAACAAGTGCCGCAGAGTTTATCTCCGGTTTATAGCTTGCTGGTTTTAAAACAATGTTTTGTAAGTGCACTTTAAATTATCCGATAATTAGTTAGAAGCTGAAACTTAACGCTTTTCGTATTTCAATACAAGCAATTAAAACAATCATTAATCTTTTGAGCTAGCCTCTATTCTATGAATACTCAGATCTGCACCGTGAAACTCTTCTTCCTCACTTAAGCGAATACCCACCATTTTACGCACTGAATAATACACAGCAAAGCCTGCCAAAAAAGCAAATGTGACACCTAACAAACTACCAACAAGCTGACTCATAAAGCTAACTCCGCCCATTCCAGCAAAAGTTTCTAGACCAAATATGCCAGCAGCTATTCCGCCCCATAATCCACAGACACCGTGTAATGGCCAAACACCTAATACATCATCTATACGCCACTTATTTTGCTGCAAAATAAACAACCAAACAAATAATGCACCTGCGACTAACCCCGTTGCAAGTGCTCCTAGCGGATGCATGACATCGGAACCCGCACATACAGCGACCAGCCCTGCAAGCGGCCCATTATGTATAAATCCTGGGTCATTCTTTCCTACAACTAAAGCCGCAATTATCCCACCGACCATTGCCAATAAAGTATTAATCGCTACTAATCCCGAGATTCCCTCAATACTTTGCGCCGACATTACATTAAAACCAAACCAGCCAATAGCTAGCAACCAAGCACCTAACGCTAGAAAGGGAATGTTAGACGGGGGAAAGGCCACTAACTTACCATTACGAAAACGCCCTTTACGGCTACCCAGAAGCAAAATTGCTGCCAGTGCAATCCAACCACCTACGCCATGCACCACAATTGACCCTGCAAAGTCATGAAAAGGCGCTCCAAATGACTGCTCTAGCCATGCTTGGATTTCCCAATTACCATTCCAAGCACTCCCTTCTACAAAGGGATATACAACACCCACACAAATTGACGCTGCAAATAACATTGGCCAAAATTTTGCTCGCTCAGCAATCCCTCCAGAAATAATTGCTGGAATTGCAGCGGCAAACGTCATTAAAAAGAAAAACTTTACTAACGCATAGCCACTACCCTGAGAGAGCGCCTTCGCATCGAGAAAAAATGTTGTATCGTACGCAATCCAGTAACCTATAAAGAAATACACGAGAGCAGAAAAGGCAAAGTCTGTAATAATTTTAACCAGAGCATTCACTTGGTTTTTATAGCGAACAGTCCCCACTTCTAAAAACGCAAAACCCGCATGCATCGCAAACACCATTATTGCGCCCATCAGCACAAAAAATGTATTACTGCTCTGGACTAAGTTATCCACGGCAACAGTTAAGTTTTCCACTATATTCCCCTTATTCGCACAAATTCAGTGCCTTATAGTTCCGATGAACCATATCGAAGCACAACATGAACCAAAATAGTGCAAGCCGCTATTTACCTTAATACAAGACTTACAATTACTCTGATTCAATAAATGAATAACTATAAAAGCAGAATGCATGCCAACACGCATAATTCAAACAGAACCCTAAAGCGTATTTTTACTTTCATATATTTTTTAAAATTTATGCAAAAAGCACATAGACAGTATCCAACACTGCATATATGCTGCGTTAAACTTAAAAATAATAGGATTTAATATGTCTGTTCATCTCTGGTTACGTGCCGAAACCAAGCCAATGGAAGAGCGCACTGCGCTACCTCCACAACACGCCCAAAAGCTACTAAAAGCAGGGTTTAAAATAACAGTAGAGCACTGTAGCCAAAGAATATTCGATATAGAAAGCTATCGTAGTGTGGGCTGTGAAATAGCCCAAGCGCATAGCTGGAAGGAATCAGCACCAAGTGATGCAATCATTCTCGGCTTAAAAGAGTTTGCACCAGAAGTAACTTTCCCCTTAACCCATAAACATATTCAATTTGCTCACGCTTATAAAGAACAACAAGGCTGGCAAGACGTGCTTTCGCGTTTTACTCGTGGAGACGGCACCTTGTATGACATTGAGTTTTTAGTCAACGATAAAGGCCAACGGGTTGCTGCCTTTGGTTACTGGGCCGGGTACAGTGGCTGCGCAGTATCTATTATGACGTGGATAGCCAAGCAAAAAGGCGAAACGCTGGGCCCACTCAGCTCTTATGAAAATAGAGATTTAATGGTAGATGATTTAAAGGCTCAGTTATCTGGATTAGAAACTAAGCCACGCATTATTATCATTGGCGCGAAAGGCCGCTGTGGATCAGGAGCATTAGACTTAGCAAACGCTTTAGATATTGATGTCAGCCCTTGGGATGCAGAAGAGACAGCCAAAGGCGGACCATTTGAAGAAATCTTAGAGCACAATATTTTTGTTAACTGCGTCTTTATTCAGAAAATGATTCCACCATTTATCACGAAAGAAATGCTCGCTCAAAAGCGCGGTAACTTAGAAGTTATCTGTGATGTTAGTTGTGATCCTTTTGGTGCATACAATCCACTACCGATTTACACACAATGCACTCATTTTGACAACCCAAGTATTATTCTTGAAAACAGTGCCCAAGTTAGCTTAGTCGCTATAGATCATCTCCCATCGCTTTTACCGAAAGAAAGCAGTGAAGACTTTTGCACACAACTCATGCCTACACTACTTGAAATTACTGATATTGATGCAGGTGTTTGGGGTCGTGCAAAACAAACGTTCCTGAATAAATCTGCAAACATATAAACTTGGTCACTTAGTTTAAAAGTCAAACAGCTGTTTGTTAAATTAACTGACCACGCACCTTGATCCTAAATGCTTGCATTTCTAACCAAGCATTTAGGAAATTCACCTATCCCAGTTTTCCTTCTTTCGCCCTATATTCTAACAAGTGTTTACAACCTATTTTAGCCAGTACTATTGTTGTTATATTTCTCATATGAATAGTGGATGTCTGCTAGCTGTATTGTTTAGAAACATTCCCATTTAATTTTCTATTTGAGGCTAAACCTATGGAATCATGCTGCTTACTATGTGACAAAGTAATAGAAACAGGCGTTCCCCACTCAGAGCTGAGCTTATTAAGTGAACTTAGCGAAAGTAAAATTTACAAGTGCCATTCTTGTAATACATTTATTCACTTTAGTTTAGGTGACTGGGAAATTTTGATGCCTGGCCTTTCGAATCCGGACACTTCAAGCTCAAATTCTCTGATTTCACCCTCTTTAAATAAAAAACCTCAACAATTAGCAAGCTGAGGTTTTCATGTGCAGGTAATAAAAACCTGACTCAAGCTTTATACGCGCGCTTGTTTTAAATAATACTTAAAGATATCAATGGTACTTTGTACATCCTTAGTGCCTGACAACTCCCTTATTGAATGCATTGCAAATTGCGGCACACCAATATCTAGCGTTTTAACGCCTAATTCAGAAGCGGTAATTGGGCCAATCGTACTACCACAACCCATATCAGCACGAATAACAAATACTTGCACTTGCGCACCTACTTGCTCGGCATAATGCCTAAACATCGCACTTGTCACATCATTAGTGGCATAACGTTGATTGGCGTTAATTTTAATAACAGGCCCTGCATTCAAGATAGGTCCGTGATTTGAATCATGCATAGCTGCAAAATTCGGATGAATACCATGGGCGTTGTCTGCTGATATCATCATTGAATTAGCAAGCATCCGTGTGTTTTGCTCATTTGAATCAGTGATTCGAGCTAATACTTGCTCCAACATTGGCCCTTGAGCACCAGCGGCAGACATACTGCCAACCTCTTCATGATCATTGCAAACTAGCAGTAAGCCTTCTTGTGAATCTGTTTCGAGCAGTGCTTGCAGCCCCATAAAGCAACTTAACAAATTATCAAGCCTTGCCGATGCAAAGAACTCATCATTAAGCCCTACTGTGGCTGGAGCTTGAACATCATAAAAACTTAAATCAAAATCAAGCACTTTTTCAACGTTGACTCCTTGATCAATCAAATGCGCTTTCAAAAATACTTTAAGATCAAAATCAGGCTTTTCACCTGCAGCTTCTGCTTGCCCTAAAATAGGCGCCATCATCGTTTGAGCATTGATATTTTGCCCTGTATTGGCCTCACGATTTAAATGTATTGCCAAATTTGGCACTATCGCAATCGCTTTTTTTAAGTCTAATAAATGACTTCTAACATTTCCTAAATCATCTAAAAAGCTCACCCTGCCGGCCAAAGACAAATCGCGATCAAACCAAGGTGCTAGCAATACGCCACCATAGACTTGGACACCTAACTGCACATAACCATTGCCAACAATTTCCGGATTAGGCTTTACTTTCAAGCAAGGAGAATCAGTGTGCGCACCAATCATGCGAAAGCCACTTTCTTCTACTGATTTTGACACAGGCATTTGCCATGCGACAATGCTCGAATCATTGCGGGTAGTGTAGTACTTTCCACCAGGGCTTAACTGCCAGCTTTGACTCTCATCTAATTCCCTAAAACCTGCCTGTATAAGCTTCGCAGCCATCGATTTAACAGCGTGATAGGGAGTGGTCGATTGCTGAATAAAGGAAGCTAAATTTTCGATCGTCTGTTGGCTACTCATTGTCGGCACCTTCTATTGCGATAAGTTCTATATTAAAAATTAATGTGGAATTTGCGGCGATTTGTGCAGAAGGACTAACAGCACCATAAGCTAAATGAGATGGAATATAAATTGTCCAATGATCACCAACTCTCATTTTCAACAACGCTTTGCGCCACCCAGCAATAACTTCCTTCAAGGGGAATTTTGATGTTTTATTACGCTCATAACTACTATCAAAGATTTTACCGTTGATTAGTCGCCCTTCATACTTAACCTCAACAGTATCTTGTAACTTTGGAGTTTTCCCTGAGCCAGATTGAATAACTTTGTACTGCACACCTGAAGATAAAGTAACGACACCTTCTATGACTTTATTTTTTTCTAAAAAAGCCTTACCCGCCTTAGCATTATCATCATTTAATGCTTTTTCGATTAATTCAGCACGAAAAGCTGCTTCTTTTTCACCATCACCGCAACCAATTAATATCAATGGCATTAAAGCGACGAGCCCGCCCATTAAAATACGATTGATCGATCTTTCACATAAACTCTTTGCAAACAAAAACAAAATAGACCTCAAACTCTTCTAAACTTTAAAAGCGACTATTATGAAGCGCTAAAAAATAAATGCTATCACTATCCAGCGAAGCCTTAGGCTATTTAAGGAAGGTCGTATAAACTTTGCTTTAAATGAGATTGATAATGCTTGGATCTGATAACTAACTGCATAATATATAGCCAAAAATATATTATGCATTGCGTTTTACAATAGTCGCGGGTATCGCTACACTGCTGTTAGTGTTTATTGGAACTTAAGTATGATAACTCTCTCTAATGCTGACTATTATCGTTCCTAACTAAAGAGAACCACAACTCAGAAGATGCATATATGAACAAATTTTTAAGACTTGCAGTGACACCGTTAATTTTCATTCCGGTTTTTAATTTCGCACAAGCACAGACATCTATAAGTACGCTATCTGCAGAGAAAATACACTCAGCAACTTTAAAAGAAATTGTTTACTCGTTAAATAAAAAACACTACAACAAAATTGCTATTAACGATGAGCTATCAAGCAATCTTCTCGATAACTACCTCAAATCACTAGACCCATCTCGCGTCTATTTTTATCAAAAAGATATCAAAGAATTTGAGAGCTTACGCTACAAGTTAGACGACCAAATAAACCAAAGCAAAGTAGATGCAGGCTATATTATTTATAATCGCCTTCAGCAGCGTATTTTAGAAAGAGTTAAATACTCGATAGAGCGTTTAGAGTCCGATAAAAAGTTTGATTTCACGATAAATGAAGACTATGAAACGCAGCGTGAATCGACAGCTTGGGTGAAAACAGAAAAAGAGATGAACAACCTTTGGCGCAAGCGCCTTAAAAGTTCAATCTTAAACCTCACCTTAGAAGATCAAACGAATCAAGAAGCGAGAGCGAAGCTAGTCAAACGCTATACTAATCAACTAAAGCGTGTTGAACAAACCAACAGTGAAGATGTTTTCCAAGCCTATGTAAACAATATCACTCAGCTTTATGATCCTCACACTGCATATTTTTCACCTCGAAATTCAGAGAATTTTAAAATTAACATGAGCTTATCCCTACAAGGGATTGGTGCTGTTCTTCAAAGCGAAGATGAATTCACCAAAATTGTTAGGCTCATTCCATCAGGTCCTGCTGATAAAACAGGCAAACTAAAAGCCAATGATAAAATTGTCGGCGTTGGGCAAGGAAAAAACGGCGCGATTGAAGATATTATTGGCTGGCGCTTAGATGATGTTGTTCAGAAAATTCGCGGCAAAAAAGGCACTATTGTTAAACTACAAGTTGTTGGCAGTGACAGTAAATCTTTAGAGCGCAAAACTATTTTAATCACTCGCGATAAGGTAAAGCTAGAAGAACAATCTGCACAAAAGAAAATCATCAAATCCACGGTTGATGGAAAAGAATACAAAATTGGTGTCATTGATATTCCAACTTTTTACATCGACTTCGCTGCATCCCAGCGTGGCGACAAGAACTATAAAAGTGTGACCCGTGACGTTAAGAAGCTCATTAACGAGCTCAAAGAAGAAAACATCGACGGCTTGCTGATTGATTTAAGAAACAATGGCGGTGGAGCACTGCCTGAGGCGAATGATCTAGCGGGTTTATTTATGCGCATTGGTGCAACCGTTCAAATCAAATACTCTAACGGTAGTGTCGGCCCACTATATGATAATGATCCGAATATTACTTACACAGGTCCATTAGGTGTCATCGTCAATCGACAAAGCGCGTCTGCATCTGAAATATTTGCAGGTGCTATTCAAGACCACCACCGCGGCATTATTATCGGCAGCCAAACATTTGGTAAAGGTACTGTTCAAACACTTAGCCCCCTTAACCACGGCAGACTCAAATTAACTCACGCTAAATTTTACCGCATCTCTGGTGAGAGCACACAAAACAAAGGCGTCATGCCAGATATCATACTGCCCGGCCTATTAGATAACAGCGATTATGGTGAGAGCACATTAGATAATGCACTGCCTTGGGATACTGTTCGTGCTGTAAAAGGTTTTAATGATCTAGACTTAAGCTCTTTCTTCAATAAGATTATTAGCAAAAGTGAGCAGCGCCGTAAAAACCTTGCGGATTTCAAATATATGAAATCTAAAATTGCACACAGTGAAGAACTTAAAAAGAACACCACTATCTCACTCAACAAAAAACTGTACAAAGAAAACTTGGCAGCGGAAAAACAATGGCTTGTTAATGCTGAAAACAAACGCCGTATGGATCAGAACCTTCCGCCTGTAAAAACACTTGAAGATATCGAAAACTCAGAAGAAAAGGATAGCTTAGGCCGCCCAATCAAGCCTGAGTCAAATGCAATATTACAAGAAAGCGTCAATATTCTTATTGATATGAAAAAATTACTGCAAACAAAAAGTTAATCGAAATTTATGAGTGCCAAGAAAAAACCATTAGTTATCATTATCGCTGTTGTCGTCGTTGCCTTGCTAGGTGGCGGCGGCTACTTTGCGTATCTTAAACTACAAGCTCAAACAGATGAAAATGTTAAAAACCTTGAAGGTGCTGGTGATGTATTAGTCGGTGATGCCTACAAGCCTAAAGATGATGATCTTTCTGAAGAGCAAATGGCGCCTACTATTGATGCCAAGCTGAAACCTTCCAAAAAAGTTTTACGCTCCTTACAAAAAGAAAACGTTAAATTAAGTGTTGAGATTATTCAGCTGCAAGAACAGATCGAAGGGCTTAAAAAAGAAATCGACGAGCTTGAAGAGTACAAAATGACCAATGAGCGTTTTGCACCTAAGCGTATTCAAGATGAAATGGCAGATGTCGAGCGCCTAGTAAAAGCATTTCTTTTGGATTCAACTGATGCCGAGCGCTTTAGCGTAGTGCAGATTGAAATCATGGCTGCCGCTAGCGCACTTGAATATAAAGAATACATTATGCGCAACCGCTTAATGGTGACGAAACAGCAACGCGCAAAACTTGCGACAGAATTTCTTCCAGGCTATGCGTTTTGTGTTGGTGACGGTATTGAACTTGCCGCTAATAATGCTCGCGAGTTCGACTTAATTGCCAGCAAATTTCGTGGCACAACCATCCTTGCACTACCACGAAAGCTACAAAAAGATTTAGATGCTGTTGTCACACCTTGTCAAAATGCCTTACGCGCGCAGCTTGATGAAGGTTTAGCTGCAGAAAGCTAACTTCGCAAACAATCACCTTAGCGCGTTAATTGAGTTAGGCTCAATTAACGCGCTAAGGCTAATAAACTAACCAATAAGAAGACAAACACAACAAAACATCCTCACATTCAATTAGATAAAGATCAATATCGTATTATTTTCTGCACAATACTCCATACTACACCTCCTTTAAATATCGACTACTTCGCTTCTTGTAAATATCTACGCGCCAATCACTTTTTTAATCACAAAATCATCTATGGGTTAGCTTTGCACTACTTAAAGAATACTGTACAATGCGCCCTCCATATTCTAGTAATGATGTATTGACCAGCCATTGGATACATTAATTACTTATAATCTGACCCTGCATCGCTGGTGATGTAGGTTATGTGCTCAATAGATTCAATCATTTAATTATCTATTGCGGCCCAAAAATAGGACATTTTCATGAGCGAAAGCTTTGCTGAACTGTTTGAAGAATCTCTTCTTACGCTAGATATGAAACCTGGAACTTTAGTAACAGGTGAAGTTGTTGATATCGATAGTGACTGGGTTACTGTTAACGCTGGACTTAAGTCTGAAGCTGTTATCCCACGTGGCCAATTCGTTAACGATGCAGGCGAATTAGAAATTCAAATCGGCGATAGTGTTAAAGTATCTCTTGAAGCAGTTGAAGACGGCTTCGGTGAGACTAAACTTTCTCGCGAAAAAGCGAAACGCGCAGAAGCTTGGGAAGTACTACAAGCTAAATTTGACGCTGAAGAAACTGTACAAGGTTTCATCAACGGAAAAGTTAAAGGCGGTTTCACTGTTAACGTTAACAACATCCAGGGCTTCCTACCAGGTTCACTAGTAGATGTACGCCCAGTACGTGACGTTGACCATCTTGAAGGTCAAACTCTTGATTTTAAACTAATCAAGCTAGATCCTAAGCGTAACAACATCGTTGTTTCACGTCGTGCTGTACTTCAAGAAGCTAACAGCGCACAACGCGATGAAATTCTTGCTGCTCTAGAAGAAGGCCAAACAGCTAAAGGTTTCGTTAAGAACCTTACTAACTACGGTGCTTTCATCGATCTAGGCGGTGTTGACGGACTTCTACATATCACAGATATGGCTTGGAAGCGCATTTCTCACCCAAGTGAAATGCTAAACCCAGGTGATGAAATCTCTGTTAAGATCATCAAGTTCGACAAAGATTCAGGTCGTATCTCTCTAGGTCTTAAGCAACTTTCTGAAGATCCATGGGAAGCAATTAAGAAGCGCTACCCTGCAGGCTCTAAAGTACAAGCTAAAATCACTAACCTTACTGACTACGGCTGCTTCGCTTCAATCGAAGATGGCGTTGAAGGTCTAGTACACGTTTCTGAAATGTCTTGGACTAACAAAAACATCCACCCATCTAAAGTTGTTCAAATCGGTGAATCTTTAGAAGTTATGATCTTGGATGTTGATGAAGAGCGTCGTCGTATTTCTCTAGGTATCAAACAGTGCACTGTTAATCCTTGGACTGCATTCTCAGAACAGTATGCAACTAACGATAAAGTATCTGGTTCTATCAAGACTATCACTGACTTCGGTATCTTTGTTGGTCTAGAAAACGAATTAGACGGCTTAGTTCACATGTCTGACATCAGCTGGGAAGGCGATCCAGAAGCATCTCTACGTGAATACAAGAAAGGCGACAACGTTGAAGCTGTTATCTTGTCAATCGACGCAGAGAAAGAGCGCATCTCTCTTGGTATCAAGCAAATGGATAGCGATCCATTCGCAGAATTCGCAACTGCTAACGACAAAAACTCTATCGTTACTGGTAGCGTGAAGTCTGTTGATGCGAAAGGCGCTGTAATCGAGCTTGCTGAAGGCATCGAAGGCTACTTGAAAGTTTCTGAAATCAGTGTTGATCGCATCGAAGATGCAACAACAGCATTGAAAGTAGGCGATTCTGTAGAAGCTAAGATCACAAACCTTGATCGTCGCAACCGCAACATCACTCTTTCTGTTAAAGCTAAAGATCAAGCTGACGAGAAAGCTGCTATTGCTGCTGTTCGCAACGTTGAAGTTAAGACTGCCGGTCCTACAACTATCGGTGATCTAATCAAAGCGCAAATGGCTAACAAAGACTAGTCTTTAGTTACCTCGGGGTTTTAATTTTAAGCCCCTGCTTTACTACTGCCAGCTCATGCTGGCAGTTTTTATTCCCCCTCTTCAAACCTTACCCAAAAACCAGCTTCTCATATTGCGCGCACAGAAACACCCGCAGCACCATACTTTACTGTTTCCAGGTTATGATTTCTTAAACAAGGCTTTACTTAAATTTAATACAACTTATAACAGCACGTAATCGATCAACTGCTCATCAGTAATATCTTTATCTGTCACTTCATAAACACTCAACACCGAAGCATGTGCTTTAATAACAGACTCTTTTTGACCTGTAACTAACGGGTGCCACTCAGGGAGCTCTTTCCCCTCATGAATTAATCGATAACTACAACTAGGGGGGAGCCAGTGAAACTCAGCAACATCTTCTGGCCTTAATTTGACGCAATTAGGGACTATATTCACCCTATTTTGATATTCTGTACAATAACAATTGGTTTTATCGAGAAGATGACAAACAACGGATGTGTAATGCACCTCTAAAGTCTCATCATCTTCAACTTTCTGCAGACAGCATAAGGCACAGCCATCACAAAGCGACTCCCATTCAGCAGGCGTCATTTGCTGTAGCGATTTACGCTGCCAAAACACTTGCTGAGCCACTATCCTTTCTCCTGTAAATATAACAGCACTACTACTTAACGCCCGTTGTTGGTCTGTCTTGGTAAAGATTTAGCATGTAATCATCTTTAGGAGGCGGCATTTGCAGGTAAAAACCTTTCTCTGCTATATCGGCAAGCAACTTTGCAGTATCAACCCTTGCCAGCTCACGATCGGCCTTTAAAGGCATATCCATGACATGAATAGCATTGCCAAATACACTCATCAAAGCTTCTGGCACCTTCTTTAGCTTATCCACTTTTTCAACATAAAGGTACATTTCATCTTTCTTTGAGCTTTTATATATACTTAATAATTTCATATTTTTCTCTATTACTTAAAGCCAATATTGGCTTTTTAGTATTGCGCCATCTCTGCAAGAATTGCCTCACCAAAAAGCTCAGAGCGCCAACCCATCAAACTTTTAGGTATTTGATACTGCCCATGCTGCTCTTTTGTTCTTACCAAAGCTTCTAAGTCTTTTTTACGCAGCACTAACTCAGGCACAATATCTTGCTCATCTGCTGCGCTTATTGCTATTTGCTTAAGCTTTCTAAAGCGCTTATTCCACAATGGATCCAAAGGCTTTTTAATACCTTGAACAGGACCACTCTCTTTTAAACGCTCTTTAGCATTCGCTAGAATCTCGAGTATAGGCTCGCCATCTTCACGAACACTTTTAGCTCGCATTTCTTCAATTTTGTGCAATTGAGCCACACTCGTTGGCCATTGATTGATAATAGAAATTATCGACTGGTTTTTTAACACCCAATTTCGAGGCATATTTCGACTACGACTTTCTCGCTCTCTCCATGAAGAAAGATCTTTTAAAGCGACTAGCTTGTAATCAGCTAATCCCCACATCTGACTAAAACGCAGATAGTAATCTTCACTTTCAAGCGCCTCATTAACAGCCGCCACTTTCTCTACACTTTTTACGCTATCTTCAAGAAACCAACCATAACAATCACGATGCTGTATCTGAGAAATTTGAAATTGATAAACGGCGACAAGGTAGGCAACATCAAGCGCAGCATATAGCTCCTGATTCTTTGTAAGTGGTCTCTGTAGCCAATTAGAGGTTGTTTCAGCCTTACCTATACTCACTTGCAACACCTGCTCAAGCATACGCTGCAAGCCCATTGTAAAACCCCAACCCAAAAAAGCACCTGCTAGCTGAGTATCGTATAATGGCTGAGGCACAACACCTAAAAGCTTTCTAAAAAGCTCTAGATCCTCACTACCAGCATGGATAATTTTCAGCACTTTACTCGACTGAAACACAACCTTTAAGGGTTCGTAATCAGTCACTTTTAACGGATCTATCAAGTAGCAACCCATATCATCGCCCACTTGAATCAAACCCGCCACTGGGTAGAATGTATCAACTCTCTGAAACTCTGTATCTATGGCGATCATTGGCAGTGTAAGCCAACGATCACAATGAACTTTCAACAGCTCATTAGTATCAATATACACAGGAGTTTGAGCACTTTTTTCAAGCGCCTTCCAATCATAACTTTTGATGTTTTTCACCTATACTTCTCATCAGCTCAAACACTTTTACTAAAGCGCTCTTCTTCCGGCAATGGCGTGAGCAAGCGTACCACCATCAACATACTCAAGCTCCCCACCGACAGGCACCCCATGGGCAATTCTAGAAACCTTAAAACCACTATCACGCAATTGCTCTGCGATATAATGCGCGGTCGCCTCCCCCTCTACAGTTGGGTTTGTCGCCAATATCAGTTCATTCACTGCTTGCTCTGATAAGCGCGTTAACAACTTATCGATACCAATATCTTTCGGGCCAATTCCATCTAGAGGAGAAAGATGCCCCCCGAGCACAAAATACAATCCGTTAAAACCGCCTGTTTGTTCAACCGCTAAAACATCCATTGGTGTTTCAACAACACACAACAGACTATTATTACGTGAACTATCATCACACACTTCACAAACGTCAGTTTCACTGAGGGTCGAGCACATCTCACAGCGCCCTAACTCTGCAATTGATTTTTGCAGCACTTGCGCCAATACTAATGCAGCGTCTTGCTCTCTTTCTAAAAGATGAAATGCCATTCGCTGAGCGGATTTCGGACCAACCCCAGGAAGGCATCGCAATGCATTAATAAGCTGTTGAATTAATGGAGATAAAGACATATTAAAATGGCATTTTGAAGCCAGGTGGTAAGCCCATGCCACCTGCAACTTTACCCATTTCTTCCTTTGAATGTTTCTCTACTTTGCGCACTGCATCATTAACAGCTGCTGCAATCAGATCTTCAAGAATCTCTTTATCTTCAGACATCAAGCTTGCATCGATGTTAACGTTTTTAACATCGTGACTACCATTCATCGCAATTTTTACTAGCCCGGCACCTGACTCACCTGTAACCTCAAATTTAGCCACTGCTTCTTGCGCTTTTTGCATGTCTTCTTGCATCTTTTGCGCTTGCTTCATGATGCCTTCCATTCCGCCTTTCATCATAATACTTTTATCTCTACTCTTTTACGGTTCAATCTAATGGCATGATTGATGATCGATCAATCTGCCCTGAAAATGTGGATACTATCTGTTGTACTATTGAGTCATTTTGAAAATGATCAATAGCTTGTCTTAATCTTTTTGCACGCATCTTCTCAAAACACTGGAACGGAGTCTCTCGCATACTCTGTTCAGCATCAAAGCTTACCTTTAACGCCCTGCCAAAATAACCTGACAACATCTGCTCAATACGGTTTTTCTGCGTATCATCTAATACATTCTGCTGAACTTTAGACACGTTAAATTGCAAAGAGTTTTCAGCAATGGATTCAAGAGATAAATTCTCAGCGATGTGCGCTGTCATACCAGTAAAACCAACAGCCCCAACTAAAGACGGCCAAACATCAAGCTGCATATCATTATAATCTTTTACAGGATCATCTAGAAACTGACTAATATTGATCTGATGAACTGCTGAGTGGGTATTAATGACAGGCGGCTCTGGTTGCTGTGCTGCATACTCAGCCGCACTTCTCTCTTGATAAGAGACAACTGGCTGTGAAGCATCCTCCCAAGGCGGTGTATCTTCGTATGGCACCGCTTGCGGCTGCGGCTGAGATACCGCTTGCAAGGGTGCCGCACCAGCTTGCTGTTGATAACCCGGCTTTTCGCTATTTATAACTGAAACAGACTCTGAGCTAATTTCTAATTTACTATCATTAGAACCATCAGATTGTGGAGCAACTGCCGTTTCAGCGATAGCCTCTGTTATTGACGAGCTTATCGGGGCACTTGCCTGATTTGACGAATCATTTAACGATGCAACTGATGCGCCCGCATGCACTTGGCTTTGAGCATTACTTGCTATAGATTGCGGTGCTATTTGTTCATCAACTTCGCTGCTATCTAATTCACTACTATCTACTTTACTATGATCAATAGAGCCACTTGAATCAGAAACGGCTGCGCTTTGTGCTAACGCGGATGGCTCTTCATTAACTGGCGCGGCTTCTTCACTCGATACCAACGAAGCTTCTGAAGCAACACTTTGCACCTGCACTGATACTTCCGGCTGGACAGCAGCTATCGACAGCTCAGCTTCAACTATTTCTATCTCTGGAGCATAACTTGATAACTCTTTGCCATGTTGATTATTAGAATCAGCAGCAAGCACACTGTCTGAGTTAGATTCTTCAGCATTCCCCGTTTCTGATAGAGGGCTCAACTTTACCGGCGGTGCACTTGCTGGCCTAAATGCCAGCATACGCATCAACACCATTTCCAGCCCTTCACGGGCATCTGGGACCAGCGGTAAATCTTTTCGACCATGTAAAGCTACTTGATAAAAAAGCTGTACGTCTTCAGCGCATAATTGCCCCGCTAAAGAAAGCACCTGTTGCTTATCACCCATACTATTGTCTAGAGCGGCAGGCACAGTTTGAGCTATCGCTATTCGATGCAACAAACTGATAATATCACCTAACACACTTTGGTAATCCGGTGAGAACTGCGCCAAATCTTCAACGCACTTAAGCAGCGAAACACCATCACTATCGATCAATGACTGTAGTATTTGATAAACCAACTTCAAATCAATGGTGCCGAGCATCACCCTAACATCAGCCTCGTGAACACTGCCTGCGCCAAATGCGATTGACTGATCCGTTAAACTTAAGGCATCACGCATGGAACCATCAGCAGAGCGGGCAAGTAGCCAAAGCGCCTCTTCATCAAAGGCAATTTGCTCAGCCGTTAATACTGTAGTGAGATGCTCAACAATACGCTGAGGAATCATATTCTTAAGATTGAACTGCAAACAACGAGACAAAACGGTGACGGGCAATTTTTGTGGATCAGTTGTCGCTAACAAGAATTTTACGTGCGGTGGCGGCTCTTCCAATGTTTTTAATAACGCATTGAACGAGCTCTTCGATAGCATATGCACCTCATCGATCAGGTACACTTTAAAGCGCCCTCTAGAAGGTGCATATTGCACGTTCTCTAAAAGCTCTCTCGTATCTTCTACTTTCGTTCGCGAGGCAGCATCAACTTCGATCAAATCAACAAAACGCCCCTCTGCTATTTCTACGCAGCTACTACAACTTCCACAAGGCTCAGAAGAAACCCCTACTTCGCAGTTAAGAGCCTTTGCAAACAATCGAGCAATAGATGTTTTACCAACTCCACGAGTACCAGTGAACAAATAGGCATGGTGCAGACGATTATCATCCAAAGCATTAACCAACGCTTTAAGAACATGCCCTTGGCCGACCATTTGAGTAAATTGTTTTGGTCGCCATTTCCTAGCAAGAACTTGATAGCTCATAAATAATTGCACCTGAATAAAAGAGAGATATCGATTATAAAAATAATATTTTACATAATCTTATACAGTGTTCGTTGATCCAACTCGAGATATCGATCATGGAAACTAAACCTGTAATGCTAACGCTTAAAGGTAGGGATGTCCAAGATTAGATGATGATCTTGGACAGTCTTAACAAAGAGTGACGAAGTTATGTAAATCGCCATAAAACGAGGTTCTTCAAATGCACAAAAAGCAAACAACATCGATACAATTATTAAAAGAAGATTACTCAGGAAGAGTGATAGTTAGCTTATGTTGCTCTATATATTGTAGTGACTTTGCTTTATAGAATGCGCGCCCATCAGACCCTGCAGGCTTAGTCATATAATACAATAATTTAGTGGCATCCTCTTGACTCAGCTGCTGCTCTTGTGACCAGTGATTAATAAAGTTAAACAAGGTATTATCTTGTTTATCTTCAATCGCCACAGCCACTGGGACTTCCATTAAATCGCCTTGACGAAAACGGCGACACATTATTTCATAGTGATAGGAAAACAAACCAAAGCTTGTTTTTTCAATCGCACTTCGCAGCTCAAACCAGCCTGTTTCTTTACCCGCCAAATAAACAACTTGGTGGCTCCAATTGTGCTGGCTAGGTCGGTCAGCATAAAAGCATGCTTCTTTATAGGCAGCCCTTACATCAGGTAACCCAAATGCACTATTCAAACCTTGTAATATACTGATAAATTCAGCAATACTCGGTGCCCAAGCCAAAGTATCTTTACAGATATTAACAGCAGCAACGAGCTCACTTTCACTATATTGACCAAGACTCATTGCCCATTCACGCTTGGCAATACGCATTTCAGCTTCCGTTTCAAAGCTACTTTTAAACTTATGACCATAAATTGCCATAAAACGCGTAAACACCATATTGATCAATGTTTTGGTATTCTGCGAAATTGTATTCGCTGCGCCGTCAATAGTGCCAGGATTACCAGTTGGTGTCGTGGATGTCCATGATGGCTGCTGTAATGCGTTTGCGCTTTTCGCGAGTATCTCTTTGGCTGTTTTCATTTTTCGGACCTGACTGCTGCTGTGAACTAACTCTATTATCCTTGCTTTGCTGTTTTATCCAATCTCGCTTTACCCAAGCTAAGAATTTCTGATCCCAGCTTCGCTCCTTGGTATTTTTGTCGCAGTAAAAGAGTATAAACTCATCCAAGCAATTATCCGAAAACTCTTTTGCAATTCCGTTACGATGCAAGGTGCTGTAAAACATTGCAGAAGGCTTCCAGTTCATCGTCATTGGATGCAGCTGCTTATTCAATACTTCCTGCTGTGCAAAAATCGTTTGCAGCGCATCACCTGAGCGCTTCTTCCAACCAGTGCTCCCGCCAAAAGATGGCGCTGGCCCTCTCTCTTTGAGCATCCCATGACTACTACTTAGCCCCTGTCGCACAACACTATCTTGTTGGCGCTTTGGCAATGGCATTGCAGCAGGTGCCGGTGGCACATCATAAACAGGTAATACTTGCGTTAACTCTTCTACCACAGGTACTTCCAAAACAGGTGCTTTCACTGTGCCAGAACTTAAAATTGGTGAGCGCTCACGAGAATTTCTTGCACTCGCCTCAAAGTTTGATGACACCTCTATAATTTCTGCGCTTTCTTGGGTTAATGATTCTTGGCTCGTTGCTTTATCACTGATTACAACTGTATTTTCAAGTATATCAATACGCAATAATTGCTGGCGCGCCAAACTAGCGACCAACTCAGCAAGTCTATCTTTGTGCCAGATATTAGTAAGTGATTCCCAGTGTTCAACTAATATTTCTACACTTTTCAAATTGGCTTGGCCTGCTCTTTTATCGCAAACTGCGGTACTAGCCATATTTGCGTGGGGATTATAAAGGCACTGGCAACATAAAGAATACAACAATGCCTCTTCGACACCATACTCTCGAGCATGTGATGGATAAACAAATAGCGGCGTTTCAGGAAAACTCATGTACCCTCATACAATAGCGAATTAAATTAAGCTCTGTGCTTTAGATTTAATAAGAAGAAAAGATTAATCATGTAACGAGAAGCTTTCAACGGCACGCAATACATCACTCCGGCTAATTTGTCCGACAAGTATTTCATTTTGCGTAATAGGTAAGCAGTAAAGGTCTTTCTCGATTATCATATTGGAAATAGCGATAATATCAGTGTCTATATTTACCGGACTTACATCCCGTGTCATATACTGCCCTACTTTACCTCCTTTTTCTTCTTCATGATACGTTAAAGTTAAAATAGCTTTGAGACAATCACCTTCAGAGATAACACCTAAGACATGACCATGATCATCAACCACCAGCGCAGCTTGCAGTCGATACTCTAGCAACATATCGATTGCATCAAACAAGTCTGATTCTTCGGATACTTTTACAAATTTAGTAGACATATAGTCTTTAGCTTGTACAGATCTCAACATAGCGCTCTCCCCGGTCGTTTTTGAACTTAACTTAGCCACAAAAAACCACCTGCTCTTAAAACAGTGCTTAAAGTAGCTAACAACTCTCACGATTAGAATATTTTGCAGCATTGATATACTTAAGTATTTCACCTTTCAGTATAAGCCTTGTTTGTAATATTCTGCCATGGATCTTTAAAATAATTTTAAATTGATCTTAAAAGCATTTACTGAGGCGCACATAAAGAATTCCTAGCACCCTAAAAAATCCCCTACCAGCAAAAAAACTGACTTAGTTAACCAAAGAGCTTTTAGCAGGCTTAGCTTGTTGTGATAAAATACTTCCCCACTTATTATTTATACCCTTGTTATGCAACCACCTTTACTTACTTCTAAAAGCGTCAAACTACTAGGACTAAAAGCATTACTTGTGCTGGCACTAGGGCTGTTTATTGCTGGAGTATCTTCTCCTATCATGACAATCACCCAGTTTTTATTTTTGGAAAACAACTTCTCTATAGTTTCAGGTCTGAACGATTTACTCGCCCAACAACAATACTTATTATTTGCTATCATCGCCTTATTAAGTCTCTGCCTTCCTATTATTAAAATAGCATTGCTAGCTTGGGTGCTATTTACAAAACAACATTCAAGCCAGCTACAACGGCTATTAAATTTAATCCACAATTATGGACGCTGGGCCATGCTAGATGTCTTAGTCATTGCGATACTATTAGTGAGCGTCAAGCTCGGCGCTATCGCCAGTGTAGAAGTGCATATAGGCCTATATTGGTTTGCAGCTTCCGTACTTATTGTGATGTTTGTTACGCACCAAGTAACCAATATATTTAAACAAGACGTGCTTTAGATGAGAACAACCGAGGGCGCTTGAAGCGCTTTTCTTTCTAGATTTATAATTAACCATGATTACTTGTTTGAGCATTAAAACAAGTAAAAACTGCCTGTAGATAACAATTACAGACAGCTTAGTGCTTACCCCCTTATCCCTTAGTGACCTTGAGATTTTCTTCTTTCACTATTTTAAAGGTAGAGTCATCTAGCTTTTTAAAAGTCATTCTTTTGAATGTTTTATCACGGTAATTTGGTGATGAATATATCAATGTTAATTGAATTTGATAAAGCTCTGATGCCTCATCAGATAGATGCTTAATATTCGAGCGAGATAGTTTTATCCATTTAGGCTTTTCAATCCGTTTCTTACGCCATTTTAACCAACTCGAATGACTACGCTGCCCACCACTTTTAAAATCATCACTATAAAATTGCTGATACTTATCAAATTCCTGCGCCTGCCATGCATCTATCCAGCCATCTACAAGCTGTTCAATCGCTGCTACTGAGTCATTACCTGACTTGCTATCAGCGCTATTTTTCTCCGATTTTGTTCTTATGCTAGACCCTAAGTTTACACCATTAGCGCTTTTAACAGACGAGATTGCGACTGTTTCACTCGCCGAAGGCTTGCTATTTTTCTCAGGGTTTAATGAAGGATCTACCGTTTTTCCGATAATAACTAGATCTTCCTTAGGCGGGTTAGAGACTTTACTATCGACAGCCTGCGAATCAGAATCACCCCCTTTATTATCACTGTTAGATTCGTTAACAACAGCACTACCCTCAACAACCTCGTTTATTTTAGTAGAAGCTGAATGCGTTGATTGCGCAGCATTATCACCAGTAACTCCGGCAACATTCTTGAGATCTTCTAACCCCTCTTTAGAGGAAGTTGATGCCGCTTTATCATCTGCTTGCTGGTTAGCTCCAGCCTTAGTATCATTTTTAGAAGAATCGTTCTCTTTTGCTACAGCAGGTGCTGCGCCCGAGTCAAAGAAACCTGCAAAAACAGAATCATCTAAAAAGTTGAAGTGCCAGCTTATTCCTATAGCCACAACAAACACTGCCAGCAAAATTTTTAACTTTCCGAAACCCGTTTTTTCACCTAAGGGCTTTTTAGAAAATAGCTTAGTCGTTTTTGCTGGCTGACTACCACCAGCCTCACCTACTTGAAAAGTCGTTGCATTAAAGCTGGCAATTTGCTGATCAACTGATTGCCCCTTTTGTGAGTCAGGCATGCATAGTACTAATTTAATATTAGATTGAGAGCGGGGGGAAGGCGATTTTTTTTCTAGATCACTATTACTGTCTTCACTGCTAGCGGCATCAGAAACAGCTGCTTCAGATATACCTTTATCAATAGCTTCAATTGAAGCTGATTGTTTATCTACTGTACTTAATGTAGAAAACAAGGATTGCAACTGGTCAACTTCAATATTTTGAGAATCAACACAAAAAACAAGCTCTGAGGTCTGCTGGTTTAAGTATTCTTTTAGTGAGCTCTCATCAACAATTTCTTCACCTGAGTACTGAGAGATTGAAGCTAACAGCTGACCAAAGTCACCCTCAGTCCAAGTGACAATACCATCGCCTTTTGCTTTGACATAGTCCATCCAGCTACGCAAAAAAACATGCTGATCTGAACCTGTTATTTCAACAACGTCGTGTGCTTTAAGCAGCGACTCTAAGTGATAATATTTTAATGTAAAATCCGTTCTTACAATACTTTGTTGACTGTGTAATTGTTCCAATGACTTATTCCTAGGAGACGAAACTTAAGCTATCCATTTGCTGGTACACGTTACTACTATTCAATCTAGCGCTTTCAAATTCAACACTTTAGTACTAGGGGATCCCCATTGAGGGATCTCCTTCAAAAGCAATTTTCCAAGCGTTGTTACTTTTTTGCCAATACTGACGTTTCAAGCCCTCTCCTTTATAGTTACTCGACTTATAGAGCTGGTTGAAAGAAACCACCATAAGCTCACTATCAGGGTAAGTGTAAATGCTTAAATCTTTTAAATTAATATCAATAAATGATTTAGAGCTGTTAACGCGTCGCTTATGCTCAGCAAATGCTTTGAATGATTTTTTACCGTCTGAAAAGTTAGTCGCATAATTTCTGATGTAACGACTATAGTCTAGACTCTCCCAGTCTTTTTCCCAACGATTAACAACGGCCAACATTTTAGATTGCTGCTGCTTCCATTCAGAACGGCTCACCCACGTAAGGTTTTCACGTAGAATCATAGGCGTCCCCTTCTTGACTAATTCATCCACTTCTTGGAAATCAGGGTTAGTCAATGAGAGACAGCCTAAACTAGCTAGTGGCGGTCTAGAATAGGTATCGACTGGTGAGCCGTGTAGCCAAATACCATTTCCTGTACGTTTATTGCGATAATCCCATGCATTTGGGTAGTTTAACGGCAAAGCACCAGCACCATAGCGCTGAGGTAAATTCTCATCTAATAACCTACCCGTCGTAAAGTAAACCCCAACAGGCGACTTTTTATCACCTTGGCGACGCTTATTAACACCACCTTGTCCATGGGAGGCATAATAATCTTTAATGAGGTGAGGAGTACCTTTTCTGTTTTCAAACACGAACAAGCGGTTCAAACTCATGTCCTGAACAATGACGTATTTTTGCTTATCACTTAATAAAACAATATCTTTGGGAATAAGATCAGGTGCAGGCTTCACTTTGCGTAGTTTGATACGTGATTTAGCTTCTTCAATTAAACCGTGTAACTTCTTTTGTTCATTGTCAGTAAAGCGACTACCAATTTGGGATAGTGGATCTACTTGAGCAATCAGTAAATCGGCATACACTAGCTGCGCTAAACGAAAATCTGGTCGAATGCTTACTAATTGTTTCATTTGCTTGAGCGCATCATCAAACTTGTGCTCGGCAATAGACTCAAAGCCTTTAAGTAACAAGTCTTCATTCCCTTCAGAGACCCCGTAGTTTTGGGCAGCGTGAAGATTGATTGCACCTGTACAAGAAAGAAGCATAAAAACTAACGATTTGAATTGCATATCGACCTAATGTTGTTTTGATATAGAAATATTAACGAGATTATACTGTTTAACCACCTAAAGCAGAATCCTTATTGTCAGGAAATAAAAAAGACAAGGCAGCTTGTTCAGTTTCACTAGCTATATAACAACGAAAATGTAATAAAGTTCAGTTACTTAATAGACTAATTTATGACTGATATCCTATCACTCACAATTGACATAAAAATACTCTAAAACCCTAAAAGCCCTAGGCTGGCTCGCCTTTTTTCTCAAGTTGATCAATCTTTTATCCTTATCGTAGTCACCATGCAAAGGAACTTATTATCCTTTTAAACCTCTATTAATTATAGCTTGTTTAACTTTTTAAGCTCTTAACAAACAATAACCTCTTCCGCTTTCAAAGCTCTGTTTACAAGAATTGTTATATATTCAAGGTTTTAACTAATTCTGTAATGAGGGCAAGTACTTTTACGATAAAGCATGGACGATTAGCATTTTTTCACTCTTTATCTATACTGGTATCAACAGTTACAGAAAGTCCGTTTTAATTTTCAAGTTATACATCAGCCAAGAATCGAAACACAATTTGGCACAATTCGACACCAGATTGTTAGTTTCCACAACTGAAATGGTGATCAATGATGAGTATCTTCGAGCGCTACCAAGCACGTTTTTTATCAACGACCCAAGAAGAAATGTCTCTGCATGAATATCTACAATTATGCCGAGACTCCCCAGATAGCTACGCTAGTGCAGCAGAGCGCCTTCTCAAAGCAATTGGCGAGCCTGAGTTAGTCGATACTGCGCAAGATCCTGTGCTCAGTCGCATTTTTTCTAATAAAGTCATTAAACGCTACCCCACCTTTGATCAGTTTTATGGCGCAGAAGATGCAATTGAGAATATTGTTTCTTACTTCAAGCATGCTGCACAAGGCTTAGAAGAGCGAAAACAAATCCTTTACTTACTCGGACCAGTAGGTGGTGGCAAATCTTCTATTGCTGAAAAAATCAAAGATTTAATGGAAAATATTCCTTTTTATGCAATCAAAGGGTCACCAGTTTATGAGTCTCCCCTCGGCCTTTTCGACCCGGAGGAAGATGCCGAAATCTTAATGAAAGAGTACGGTATTGCAAAACGTTATTTAAAAGGAATTATCTCTCCTTGGGCATCCAAACGATTAAACGAATACTCCGGTGACATTGAAAAGTTTAGAGTGGTCAAACTTTACCCTTCCATACTCAATCAAGTTGCGATTGCCAAAACAGAGCCTGGAGATGAGAACAACCAAGACATTTCAAGCCTTGTAGGTAAAGTCGATATCCGAAAGCTAGAAGAATACCCTCAACAAGATCCAGACGCCTATAGCTTTTCAGGTGCATTGTGCAGAGCAAACCAAGGTTTGATGGAATTTGTCGAGATGTTCAAAGCACCGATAAAAGTGCTCCACCCCCTTTTAACAGCCACTCAAGAAGGTAACTATAACAGTACTGAGGGCATGGGCTCGATTCCCTTCAACGGTATTATTCTTGCTCACTCCAATGAATCAGAATGGCAGTCGTTTAAAAACAACAAAACCAATGAAGCATTCATCGACCGCGTTAACATTGTCAAAGTCCCTTATTGCCTGCGTATTTCAGAGGAAGTGAAAATTTATCAAAAGCTACTACAAGACAGCTCCCTCTCACAAGCGCCCTGCGCCCCCGATACCTTGAATATGTTAGCGCAATTTTCAATCTTGTCGCGTTTAAAAGAGCCAGAGAATTCCAATGTGTACTCTAAAATGCGCATCTATAATGGCGAGAACTTAAAAGACACAGACCCTAAGGCAAAACCTATTCAAGAATATAAAGATTATGCGGGGGTCGATGAAGGCATGAACGGCCTATCTACCCGTTTTGCCTTTAAAATTCTCTCCAAGGTATTTAACTTTGACCCATCAGAAATTGCTGCAAACCCTGTGCACCTTATGCATGTACTGGAAAGAGAAATTGAGCAGCAACAGTATTCTAAAGAGCTACAAGATAAATATATTGGATTTATAAAGGAGTATATTTCTCCAAAATACATCGAGTTACTTGGCAAGGAAATCCAGACTGCCTACTTAGAATCTTATTCCGAGTATGGTCAAAATGTTTTTGATCGCTATGTAACTTATGCTGATTTCTGGATTCAAGACCAAGAATACAGAGACCCTGAAACCGGCGATATGCTAAACAGGCAAAGTATTAATGATGAGCTTGAAAAAATTGAAAAGCCCGCTGGAATCAGCAATCCAAAAGATTTTCGCCACGAAATCGTCAATTTTGTTTTAAGAGCTAGAGCGAATAACGATGGTAAAAATCCATCTTGGATGAGCTTTGAGAAAATGCGTTCTGTAATCGAGAAAAAAATGTTCTCCAATACCGAAGATTTGCTCCCTGTTATCTCTTTTAACACCAAAGCTTCTTCAGATGAAAACGACAAGCACGCGGAGTTTGTTAAACGAATGATTAAACGCGGCTACACTGAGAAGCAAGTCAGATTGCTTTCAGAGTGGTATATCCGAGTGAGAAAGTCACAGTAATCACAAGCACTTGGCCTCGAGAGCTGCAATCATCAACTCAACTATCGGCTCTGCGTGGCGCGCCTTTCAAAGCCGCTCAATAATTTATAATTTACACTGCCAGCAAGCTTGGCAAAAACATAGGAAAACGGCATATGAGTTTTATCATCGACCGTCGCCTAAACAGTAAAAAGAAGAGCACGGTTAACAGACAGCGCTTTCTCAAACGGTACCGCAAGCAAATTAAAAAGGCGGTAGAAGACTCGATGAAGAAGCGTTCTATCCAAGATATGGATCGCTCAAGTGACATTACTATTGCACGTGATAATACGAGCGAGCCTTCTTTTCAACACGGTAAAGGTGGTACACAAACTCGCGTATACCCAGGGAACAAAGAATTTATCACTGGCGATGAATTCGAGCGCCCAGAACAAGGAGGAGGCGGACAGGGGAATGGCGGGGGTGAAGGCAATGCCAGCAACTCAGGGGAAGGTGAAGATAGCTTTACATTTCAAATAAGCCAAGATGAATTTCTTGATTTTATGTTTGATGGATTAGCATTACCAAACTTAGTCAAAAAACAGCTTAAAAGTACCAGTAGCTTCGAGATGCATCAAGCGGGATTCACTAATGACAGCTCACCTGACAAACTTCATTTAATACGCTCACTGCGCGCCGCTTACGCAAGAAGAATTGCCTTAACGGGCTCAAAGAATAATGAACTAGCCACCCTTAAAAAACAGCTTTGGACACTGGAAGAACAACCTGCTGATATAGAAATTGCCTCTAAAATTGAGCAAATAAGAGATGAAATTAATACCCTTAAACAAAAAAAGAAGTACGTTCCATTTTTAGATACGTTTGATTTGCGCTATCGCAATTACGTTAAAACACCTTTACCCTCAACAAAAGCTGTCATTTTATGCATCATGGATGTATCTGGCTCTATGACTCAGTCAATCAAAGAGATGGCCAAACGTTTCTTTACCTTGTTGTATCTATTCATTCTACGCAACTATAAATCGACAGAAGTGGTCTTTATTCGCCACCACACAAGAGCTGCCGAAGTGGATGAGCAAGAGTTTTTCTACTCCAGAGAAACAGGGGGAACTATTGTTTCAAGCGCTTTAGAGCTATCTGCAAAGGTTATTAAAGAGCGTTTCCCCCAAGATCAATATAACGTTTACGTCGCCCAAGCGTCTGATGGTGACAATTGGGATAACGATTCAGAGCTGTGCAAAAAACTTCTCCAAGAAAGCATTTTGCCTTTTGTTCAATATTTCGCCTATGTCGAGATTACGTCAGGCGTCCACCAAAATTTATGGCATGAATATACCAAACTACAAAACGCATTCCCCAAAGACTTTGCTATGCAACAGGTGCGCAGTAGTGCTGATATATACCCTGTGTTTCGAGAACTATTCGCCTCAAAGCCTGCTAAAGAATGAGGGCCGCTATGAAAAAGAAACCACTTTCCAGTAATGCACAATGGACCTTTGAGCTCATTGAAACTTATGATCGCGAAATTGCGCGCATCGCCGCTAAATTTAAATTGGATACATACCCCAACCAAATTGAAATTATTAACTCGGAACAAATGATGGATGCTTACGCCTCTGTCGGTATGCCACTTCACTATAACCATTGGTCATACGGCAAACGCTTCCTTGATACAAGCCAGAACTACGAACAAGGCAGAATGGGGCTGGCTTATGAAATAGTGATTAATTCCGATCCCTGCATTGCCTATCTAATGGAAGAAAACACGATGACAATGCAAGCATTGGTTATTGCACACGCCTGCTATGGTCACAACTCCTTTTTTAAAGGTAACTACTTATTTAGGACATGGACAGATGCAGCTTCTATAGTTGATTACTTAGTATTTGCTAAAAACTACATTGCAAAATGTGAGGAGCGCTACGGAATTGACGAAGTCGAATCAATGCTTGATTCCTGCCATAGTTTAATGAACTTGGGAGTTAATCGCTATATTCGCCCCCCTGCTCTAACTCCTGAGCAAGAAAGTAAAAATATTGCCGAGCGTGAAGAGTACATTCAACAGCATATCAATACACTCTGGACCAGTATTCCTAGTAAAGAAACCGAAGTAGAAAATCCTAAAGAGCAAAATTTCCCGTCAGAACCTGAAGAAAACCTACTCTACTTTATCGAGAAAAATGCTCCCTTGTTAAAACCTTGGCAGCGCGAAATCATCCGTATTGTCAGAAAGATGGCTCAGTACTTTTATCCACAAAAGCAAACACAAGTCATGAACGAAGGCTGGGCTTGTTTTTGGCATTACACCCTACTTCATGAACTTCATAATGAAGGACTTGTTGATGATGGATTTATGCTCGAATTTTTACAATCCCATACCAGTGTTATCTACCAACCGGCGTTTGACAGCCCTTATTTCAATGGCATAAACCCCTACACGCTCGGCTATAATATGATGATGGATATTAAACGTATCTGCACTGAACCCACAGAAGAGGACTGCTATTGGTTCCCCGATATAGCAGGCACCCCATGGTTGGATACATTGCATTACGCGATGAAGAACTTTAAAGATGAAAGCTTTATCCAGCAGTATCTTTCACCGCATTTAATGCGAGAGCTCAAATTATTTTCAATACTCGATAATACGAGCAAACCTACCCTTAAAGTCTCAGCTATTCATAATGGGAGCGGTTACAAACAACTTAGAGAAAGCTTAGCTAACCAATACAATTTAGGTTATTTAGAACCCAACATCCAAGTTTACAATGTCGCTGTTAAAGGTGATCGTTCACTCACCTTAAGACATTATATTCATCAAGAGCGTCCTTTGGGAGATTCAGCGAATGACGTCATGGCGCACTTGCATAAATTATGGGGGTTCAACATTAAGTTAGAATCCGTTACCAGCAGCGGGGAAGTACTAAAACGCTACCAATACCCGATGAAAGCACCTGCCGATTTGTAAAACCATTACTGCAAGGCGGTTCTAGCTTATGTGTAGGTGTAGGTGTAGGTGTAGGTGTAGGCATCGACGACGTGAATATAAGGATTGTCGAATTAACTAAGACCATAGTCATTAACTATTGAAACGGAGACCGCAGAATACTTCACAGTTTTTTAAAGTGCTCTTAAGCAAGATATTATGCAGGGTAATGGATAATGTTGTGAAATATAACGGGGATATTTGAATTATTACGATAACCATGGGGCTGATCAGCGCGAAACCTCAAAGTATCCCCCGCTAAAAGTTCACACCACTGCTCATCAACCAGCATTTCTAAGGTGCCTGAAATTACAATAATATCCTCAATCACTCCAAATTGATGCGCATTTGAAAGATGCTCCTTTAAAGGCTCAAGGGTGTGAGCAAACATCTCGCTACGCAGCAATGGATCAAAAGAAAACAATACACTGAAATCTAATACACCATCGACATTAATGGATGGTTGAGGTGTGCAGTATTGCTCATCTGTATGACGCTCAATTAATGCGGTGAGAGGTAACTGCATCCCTTTTGCAATTTTCCATAGTGTTGCCATAGTCGGGCTAGATTCTTGACGCTCTATTTGGCCTAGCATAGCTTTACTCACACCCGTTTCTAGAGCCGCCTGACTTAAACTCCACTGCCTACTTTTGCGCTGAAGCTTCACATTTTCTGCAATAATGCCTTCTAACATATACTCTTCACAACTCCTTTCACTGACTGCTAATTAACGCTCTTCAAATCAACACAAACACCACTTGTGCGTTATAACGCACAAATGCTATATTCACTGTGCGCTATAACGCACAATATGACTTATCTCAAGCAATACTACAACAGGAAACGGCCACCAATGAGCTCTTTAAAATTTAGCCATCTATCAGCGGGATTTATCGCAGTACTAGTAGGCTTCACTAGTAGTGTTGCTATTATATTTCAAGCAGCTGAATCACTAGGTGCTAACCAGGCACAGCTAAATAGCTGGATGCTGGCACTGGGTATTGGCATGGGCGCAAGCTCTATTATACTATCCCTTAAATTTCGGATGCCCATAATTACAGCGTGGTCAACACCCGGTGCTGCACTATTAGTCACATCATTGGAAGGTGTGAGCATGTCCGATGCGATTGGCAGCTTTATGTTAAGCGGCGCATTAATTTTGTTATTTGGTATTGCAGGCTGGTTTGAAAAAGTTCAACGCTTGATCCCAAGCACCGTCGCTAATGCAATGCTAGCAGGTATATTACTGCAGTTTGGTTTAAGTATTTTTCACTCGATACAAAACCAAACCTTACTGGTTAGCATAATGCTCGCAAGCTATTTAGTGGGTAAGCGCTATCTAGGAAATTTCAATATCCCCAGCGTTTTCGCGATTGGTATTATTACTTGCTTACTAACTGGCATGTTTAACACTCAACCTATCATTATTACGTTTGCGAGCCCCGTTTGGACGCAACCTAGCATATCTCTTACCACTATAATCAGTGTTGCTATACCCCTTTTTATTGTTACGATGACATCACAGAATCTGCCAGGAGCTGCAACACTTAAAGCCGCGGGCTATCAAGCGCCATTATCAGCATCGCTAAAAGTAACAGGCTTGTGCACTATGTTGCTCGCACCTTTTGGCGGTTTCTCCTTTAACTTAGCAGCTATTACTGCGGCAATTTGCTGTGCCAGAGATGTCGATGAAAACCCTAATACACGCTATCTCGCAGCAATTGCCACAGGTGGCTTTTATATAGTGATAGGATTATTTGGTGCGACCGTCGTCAGCTTATTTTTCATTGCGCCTAAAGCCTTAGTATCAAGTATTGCAGGCCTTGCATTGCTAACTACCTTAGCAAATAGCTTAAAAGCATCCCTAAGTGACGATTATGAAAAAGAAGCTGCGCTCATCACTTTTCTCGTCACTGTCTCAGGTATCAGCTTTTTTTCAATCGGCTCTGCTTTTTGGGGGTTATTAATGGGTATGTGCACTTTAGCTATTTCGAAAAAAACATAGAGCTATCAACAAACAATCTATTAAACATTAGTGAGCTGAATACTACCCACTGCTACATTAATCAATTGTCACTATTTAGATATCTGTCTGGGCGGTATTCTGTCATTTGAAGAGGTATACTCAATGAAATTTATTTTGTGTATTTAAGAGAGTTTTTATGGATTGCCTATTTTGTAAAATTATTAACAAAGAAATCCCTGCCACCATTCACTTCGAGGACGATGATATTATTGCCTTTGAAGACATTAATCCAAATGCACCTGTTCATTTGCTTATTATCCCCAAAAAGCACATTAGCACGTTAAACGATGCAACCGATGAAGACACTTTGCTTATTGGAAAGATGGTACGTACTGCAAGCCAGTTAGCAGAAAAGCTGGGGATTGCTCAAAGCGGCTACAAAACTATTTTCAACTGTAATAAAGATGGTGGACAAGTCATTTACCATATCCATTTACACCTTTTAGGCGGTAAAAAATTGTAATTGTATTTCTTGTATCAATGCGTAATTCAAAATTTATGCATTGATATCCTCCTCTTCGCAACACCAGAGCGCTTTAGCAATTGTTGAGTAATCTTTGTAAATAAAATCGCACTTGTACTAAATCACGCTGCACAGTTGTTCAAAATACACACAACCCAGTAATCCAAGCTATTTTAAAATGTCTGCAATCACTCTCACTCCTACTGCAAATTCCTAATTATTACAATAAGTTCAATATTTTATTCATTTTTTTTACTTTTGTTATTAATTTAGCCTGAATGTTTGTTATGATGAGCCGCTATAGGAATTGGTAGTTAAAAAACAAATAACCTTCACAAGGAAGTTAAGCATGAAAATAAAGACTTATGGTTTTACTGTGGCCGCTTTAAGTGTCGCTATTCTTAGCGGTTGTGCCAACAATGTTAAACACTCTGCTAGTACAGACTCTCTAGATGCGGATCTAGATCGTATCGCACAGCTGGAAGCGGAAATCAACAGACTACGTGACACTGATTTAGGCCAGCGTCTAACACCACCGAACCCAAAAGCGGGTGAATGTTATGCACGTGTTTTAACACCTGCAAAATACGAAACACGCTCTGAAACTATTGAATCAGTTGCACCTTCTCAACGCATTGAAACGACAAAAGCGCGCTATGTACATGATAATCGCCGTGTGATTGCTACTGAAGAAAGCACACGTTTAGTCGTTGTACCTGCAACTTTCAAAACAGTAACTGAGACTGTTGTTGTTCAAGAAGCATCAACTCGCTTAGTAAAGACTGCAGCCAAATTTAGAAATGTTTCTGAGAAAGTACTAGTCACTCCAGAAAGAGAAGAATGGAAAAGAGGCCGTGGCCCAATCCAGAAAATTGACTCTTTGACTGGCGAAATCATGTGCTTGGTTAAGGTACCTGCTGTGTATAAAACAGTTACCCGCCGTGTTGTTGACGTACCAGCTTCAGTAAGAACAATTGAAGTACCTGCGAAAACGAAAACAATTACACGCCGTGTCGTTGACACACCTGCGACAACTCGTACTGTTGTTGTACCAGCAACTTACAAAACTTTACACGTTCACAAGCTAGAGCAACCAGCAACACAACGTGTTATCGAAATCCCTGGTAAAACACGCACAATCACTAAACGCGTTAAAGTACTAGATTCTCAACTTGAATGGCGTTCAATCTTGTGTGAAACCAACACTAATGGTGATGTTGTTAGACGTTTACAACGCGCACTTAAGGCTGAAAACTATAACCCAGGTCCTATCGACGGTATCCTAGGTAGAGAAACAATGGCTGCTGTTAACAAATACCAAAAAGCAAACGACCTTGCTTCAGGTCAGTTAACAATTGCTACTTTGAACAAACTTGGTGTTTCTCAATAATACTGAGATGATTAAGCATAAAAAAACCGCCTCGGCGGTTTTTTTATGTCTGAGCGGTTAAGATTGACAAATTAGCTCATCCGCTGTCTCTGCGCTTCAAACAAACACACGCCTGTCGCAACTGAAACATTCAAGCTACTCACTTCCCCTGCCATTGGAATTTTCAGTAAGAAATCACAGTTCTCTTGAGTTAGACGTCTCATCCCCTTTCCTTCAGCACCCATAACAATAGCGAGAGGGCCTTTTAGATTAGATTGATATAACGTTTGCTCAGCGGCTCCTGAAGTCCCTGTCACCCAAATACCTCTTTGCTGGAGATACTGTAAAGTTCGCGCAAGATTAGTTACTTGTACATAAGGGATAACATCAGCAGCTCCACAAGCAACTTTGGCAACAGTGGCATTAAGAGGCGCAGCGTTGTTCTTAGCAGCAATGACTGCTTGTACACCCGCTGCATCGGCACTTCGAATACAGGCACCTAAATTATGCGGATCAGTTACCCCATCCAATATTAACAGCAACGGGTCTTCTTCTAACGAATCGAGTAAAGTATCTAAATAGGTTTCGTTCTGACTTTTAAGTGGTTCACATTCAACCGCAATCCCTTGGTGAGCAGCTTTGCTTGTTAACTCATCAAGTTGTTTACGATTACACTTCTCAATTGAAATACCCGCGGCATTTGCTTGCTCAATCACTTGAGAAATGCGCTCATCTTTGCGATCTGCAATCACTAACATTTTCTTAATGCGTTTTGCATTGTACTTTAAAGTTGTTTCTACTGCGTGGAATCCATAGAGCACATTAGTGTCCATTTTTATCTCCTAACCAATCTGGCACTTGTTGCTGTGCGATATCGAACAATGCTTCAATAAACAAGGGATGATCATTTAACGCAGGTATGTAACGATAAGTATCTCCACCATTTTCTGTAAACAGTGCTTTATTTGTTTGTGCTATTTCCTCAAGCGTTTCTAAGCAATCTGCTGAAAAAGCAGGGCAAATAACATCAATACTTTTAACCCCCTCTTTCGCGAATGCTTCAAGGGTATCATCTGTATAGGGCTCAACCCATTTAGTAAACCCGAAACGCGACTGAAAGCTGCTAATTAATTCACTATTAGCGGATAGACCTTCTCTTTCAAGACACGCTTTAACCAGCTCCGTCGTTTTAAAGCACTGCTTTGGATAAGGATCACCATCATCTGCGTATTGCTGAGGTATTCCGTGATAAGAGAAAAGAAGCTTTTCAGCAGGAGGGTGTGCTTGCCAGTGATCTTTAATTGTCGCCACTAGCCCTTCAATGTATTTTTCATGCTCGCAATAATTTTTTAAAATTCGGATATCTAGCACATTACGCGCATTTTTTTGAAAGTTTGCCACTGCATCATATACAGGCCCTGTTGAGGTCGCTGAATACTGTGGAAATAGCGGCATAATATAAACATTTGAAATGCCGTCTTTATGTACCTTTTGCAGTAGTTTAGTTAGATTTGGCTCTCCATAGGTCATAGCAGAATAGACTGTAGGGGCATTCTGATAAGTACTGTTTAACTTGCTTTGTAACGCTTCAGTCTGTGCTTGCAATATCATGCGCATAGGCGAATCCGTCTGCCAGATTTCAGCATACAACTTAGCCACTTTTTTAGGCCTAAGTCGTAATACAATACCGTGTAGCACTGCAAGCCAAAGCCAGCGCCTTGGGCCTTTACCTTCAATAACGCGTTGATCTGCTAGAAATTCAGCCAAAAACGCCCTCACAGAAGATGCTGTCGGCTCAGCAGGGGTGCCTAAGTTTACTAATACAATAGCCGTTTTTTGAGGTTGCGACATATTACTCGTTTACTCTACCTTCAATAGTTATCAAGCTGAATCTGTACTTCAATATAAATACTCTGTGCAAAATAAAAACGCTGCAAAGTGAAAAATTGAAGCCTATCGCTCAAATTTAACTGTCAGTTGATATACTTTTAAGACATAAAAAAAGCCGCTTATAGCGACTTTAATTTAACTATGAGAATTATAAAGAGTATTAAGAGGCTAAGCCATCAAATACTTTACCTTTAATATCTTCAACTGATCCAACACCTGCAACATACACATAAGCAGGCGATGTTTCTGGGTCACTTGCCTTCCAGCCTTTGTAGTAATCAATTAACGGAGCTGTTTGATCGTGGTAAACGCTTAAGCGCTTAGCTACAGTTTCAGGGAGGTCATCATCACGCTGAATAAGCGGCTCGCCTGTTTCATCATCCACATCTGCAACTTTAGGTGGGTTGTAAATAACGTGGTAAGTTCTGCCAGATGCTTGGTGCATACGACGGCCACTCATACGCTTGATGATTTCTTCATCAGCAACATCAATTTCAACAACTGCATCAATTTCAACACCCGCATCTTTAAGTGCGTCCGCTTGAGGAATAGTGCGTGGGAAACCGTCTAGTAGAAAGCCATTAACGCAATCTTCTTGGCTAATACGTTCTTGTACTAGACCAATAATGATTTCATCAGATACTAACTGACCTGCATCCATCACTTGTTTGGCTTGAACGCCAAGTGGTGTTTGTGCTTTAACAGCAGCACGTAACATATCACCCGTTGAAATTTGCGGAATACTGTATTTCTCAGTAATGAACTGAGCCTGTGTGCCTTTACCTGCGCCAGGAGCGCCGAGTAAGATTATACGCATTGAGGATTAACTCCTATTATTATCTTAAAAAAATCTGTGATGTAGCCTATTTCATACCTTGGGCTGCCAACAATTAGTATCTGTAATAAAATAAAGGATACTCTAAAAACTTCTACGCACCATAGGACATAAGTAGCAAGATCAACACTGTCATCATCAATTTTGGAACTGGCTGAGCGCTTAAATACTTATTAACTTTCGCTACAAAGCAGCCGAGAGTAATCTAAAGCGCCCTAGGACTCAACCTTTATTCGCAATTAACAGGGAATTTGCTTATAGCCCTTTGCCCTTCGCTTCATCCCAGTATTCATCAAGTTGATCGAGTTCAAACTGCTGCCAATCCTTGCCCTGTTTTTTGACCTGCTCTTCAACATAACCGAAACGGCGATAAAATTTTTGATTAGTACCGCGTAGCGCTTCTTCAGCATTAACACCTAAATGACGTGCAAGATTCACTTGAGCGAACAGAAAGTCCCCCATTTCATCTTTGACATGATCGATATTACCGCTGTCGACTGCTTCTTTTAATTCCTGTAACTCTTCTTCAATTTTTTCAATCACTGGCCCTAAATCTTGCCAGTCAAAACCGACACTTGAGGCCCGCTTTTGTATTTTTTCAGCTCTAGTTAGCGCTGGCAACGCATTGGGAATATCATCTAAAATTCTATGCTCTAGAGGCTTGTCGGCTTTTTTATCTTTTCTTTCCTGGGCTTTAATGTCATCCCAAGTTGCTGCAATTTGCGCCTCACTTAAACTAACAGTGATTTTTTCTCTGAGTTGCTGATTAGGAAAAACATGAGGATGGCGCCTGACTAACTTTTCCACCAGCCCATGAATAACATCTTTCATGGCAAATAGGTCTTGCTCACTTGCCAGTTGCGAGTAAAAGATAATTTGAAACAATAGATCACCAAGCTCTTGGGATAGGTGTGTCCAATCCTTAGTTTCTATTGCATCAACTACCTCGTAACACTCTTCAATAGTGTGCGGCACGATACTCGCGAAATCTTGTTTTATATCCCATGGACAGCCAAACTCAGGATCGCGTAAACGCTCCATTAAGTAAATCAAATCAGATAAGTCGTACTGCTTCATGTCTCTGGATTTCTCATAGCATTTTATATTAGAGCAATTTATTGCTGTTTAGCATTTCGATTACGACGCACACTGATCACATTCGGCACTTGATTCACTTTATCCATGATGCGCCCTAAACTTTCTAGACGAGACACTTCAAGGGTAAAGAATGACTCAGCCGTGCTGTTTTGCTGATCTGTGCGCGTATTTGCAGAAATCACGTTACAGTTTTCGTTAGCAAACACGTTCATAAAATCACGTAATAACCCGGACCGATCATAAGCAAGTATCACCACATCCACAGGGAATGTGCGCTCGCCTTTTTCGCCCCATTCGACAGGGACAACCCTTACAGGATCATTAGTGCGTAATGTCATTAAGTTAGAACAGTCATCTCGGTGAATCGAAACACCGCGCCCTTGAGTAATATAACCACTAATCAAATCGCCTGGAACAGGCTGACAACAAGATGCTATGTTTGTCAGTAAATTACCAACTCCTAAAATACTAATATCTAAATCATCAGATGACTTAACGGAAGGTTTACGCCCTTCACTTAAGGCTAATGGAATTTGTTCGTCAGTCTCTTTTTCACCCAGCTGCGATTGAGCAGCATTGAGAATTTGTGAAAGCCTGACATCGCCGGCACCTAGTGCCGCATACATATCATCTATTTGATGGAAATTAATAACTTGTGCAGTGTGCTTTAAATCAACTTCACTGCTGTTAATCGCCAAACGAGAAAACTCACGTTCAATAATGTTGCGACCTGCAACAATATTTTTATCTCTATCCTGCTGCTTAAACCAGTGCGCAACTTTAGCTCGCGCTTTGGAAGTTGTGACATAACCGTAGTTTGCGTTTAGCCAATCTCTTCTTGGTCGCTGCTCTGAGCCGGTCAAAATTTCTACTTGATCGCCTGTTTCTAACGGCTTATTCAATGTAACAATCCGCCCATTTACCTTAGCACCACAGCAGCGATGGCCTATCTCAGTGTGCACGCGATAAGCGAAATCAACCGCCGTTGATCCCTTTTGCATATCGATGACATGTCCATCAGGGGTAAACAAATAAAGCCTATCTTGTACTACATCAGTGCGCAGAATTTCGCCCAAGCCTTCTGCTTCACCTAAATCTTCATGCCATTCAAGTACTTGACGCAGCCAAGTGATCTTATCTTCGTAGGAGTCACTATTTGCATCCGTATCTGTGCCTTTGTACACATGGTGAGCACATACGCCTAGTTCAGCCTCTTCATGCATTTCAGGCGTACGAATTTGAATCTCTAAGACTTTGCCTTCGGGGCCAAACACAGCAGTGTGCAATGAGCGATAACCATTAGGCTTTGGAGATGCAATATAGTCGTCAAACTCATGGGGAATATTTCGCCATATACCATGCACAATACCAAGTGCGGCATAACAGTCACGAACATCCGGCACTAACACCCTCACTGCGCGCATATCATAAACTTGAGAAAATTCAATATTCTTGCGCTGCATTTTGCGCCAGATACTATAAATATGCTTGGCACGCCCTTTTACATCGGGCTCAATATTTTGTGCACGCAGCTTTTCATAAACCGTATTAACAGCTGTATCGATGAAGCTTTGTCTCTCTAAACGCTTGCCATCAAGCATATTAGCGATAGTTTTATAATCATTAGGCTTTAAGTAGCGAAACGATAAGTCTTCTAGTTCCCATTTTATGTGCCCTATACCTAAACGGTGTGCTAATGGCGCGTAAATATCAAATACTTCTCTGGCAACTAAATAGCGTTTCATTCGATCAGCATTTTTAACATGGCGAATCGCGCAAGTACGCTCAGCAATTTTGATCAATGCTACTCGTACATCATCAATCATAGCCACTAGCATTTTACGGACAGTATCAACCTGTGGAGCATCAGAGCCGAGTACCGCTTCACCCGTTCTTGGGTTAATACGGCTGCCAATCGCTGCCATTTGTTGCACCCCATCAATACAGGTGCTTATCTTCTCGCCAAATAACTTTTTAACTTGTGATAGCGGCAGTTTACCCTCTCGCACAGAACGGTACAGTATCGCTGCAATTAGGGAGTTTTCATCTTGCTGCAACTCTGCCAAAATTTGCGCCATTTCTAAACCGATAAGAAAACTGCCGGTACCCGGCTGATTCCAATCATCTTCAGCGTCGCTCTTATTTGCTTCGTAAACATCGCGCGCGAGCTCACATGCCGCGAGTACTGTGTCAGGATTCTCTAACTCAACATCTTCTTCTATCATAGATATCCACAATGGAATATCGACAGTGCCATCTTCGTGGACTGGATGATCATCTCTAACTTTTACCATGGCTAATCGCCACTCCCTGCACTGAGTGCAAAATAAGAATTATTAAACGCTATACCTGTCTGCATTAACACTTTTAGCAGTTAATACACATGAAAACGCATTAACGGTTATACTGCTTTTACAATCAATCTTTATTGATGATCGAGCTCAGCTCGACCCATATATAATGTATCGATTGTGATTTAAGCGTTAAAAACACCAGTGGAAAGATAACGATCTCCACGATCGCAAATAATACAGACAATCACTGAATCTTTAACAGTGTTAGCAATATTTAAAGCGCCAGCGACAGCGCCGCCAGATGACACACCACAAAATATGCCCTCTTTACTCGCCAGCTCTCGCATTGTCGTTTCAGCATCATGCTGAGTGATATCTAAGATAGTATCTACTTTAGTTTCATCAAAGATAGACGGTAAATACGCTTTTGGCCAACGACGTATCCCTGGAATAGATGCACCATCACTAGGCTGCAACCCAACAATTTCAATGGCTGGGTTCTGTGATTTCAAATAAGCCGAGGTCCCCATAATAGTCCCTGTTGTACCCATTGAGCTCACAAAGTGAGTGATTTGACCTTTTGACTGCTCCCATATTTCTGGGCCTGTCGTCTCGAAATGCGCCATTGGGTTATCTGCATTGGCAAACTGATCGAGAACAACCCCCTCACCGTTTTCATGCATCTTCTGAGCAAGGTCTCGTGCGTATTCCATACCTTGCTCTTGGCTAACCTCTATAAGAGTTGCACCGTAAGCACTCATTGATGCTTTACGCTCATTACTCATATTATCTGGCATTATCAACGTCATTTTATAACCTTTGATTGCAGCAGCCATTGCTAAAGCAATACCGGTATTTCCTGAAGTAGCTTCGATTATGGTGTCGCCAGGTTTAATGTCACCGCGCTCTTGTGCCCGATTAATCATGGACAACGCCGGTCGATCTTTCACAGAGCCAGCAGGGTTATTACCTTCGAGCTTACACAGTATGATGTTATTGTTAGCCACTTCCATTCGCTGCAAACGCACTAAAGGAGTGTTACCTACATAATCTGCAATAGTTGGGAAAGATGTTGTCATTGTTAAACCTTTTTCATAAAGATGCCTAGCATCATTGAAAGTAAGCACGTCGATAAGCGTGCTGTTACCTTATTCTATTACTTGCTTCGCTAGCCTATTCGATAACTTATTCGATAATGACCATCGCTACGACGTATTCTTGTTCATCACTCAATGATAAATGGTAATGTTGAGCACCTAGCAGCTGTGCGCGACTAAGTGCACCATCACAAAGCGTAACTAAGGGCCTACCTAATTCATCATTGCTAATTTCTATATGTTGCCACCCAACACCGTTTCCGATACCTGTGCCAAGCGCTTTTACAACTGCTTCTTTGGCCGCGAAACGCTTAGCAAAAAAGCGACTTGGTTGGCTCGATGATTGAAACGACACCTTCTCAGATGCAGTTAATAATCGGTCAACAATTTTCGGACTGCGTTTGAGTGTTTTTTCAATTCGCTCAAGCTGTAAAATATCTGTACCTATGCCTTTAATCATAAATCCCTAATTCTTCGCGCTGTAAATATTTTCATCACACAGCTATTAGCGTTGAAATAAACCTCGGCTATTTAGTGCATTGCCTTGCAGTAGGTGATCTATTTGCAATCGACTAAATCGCTTAGCCGCCTTTCTGACATCCTTACTAGCATAATCATCATTGCCCATTGCTTGCAGGTGCTCACCCCAGAAATACAAACTTTTATATCTGTCATCTATAGTGGCAACTTTTTTAAATACAAGTTGCTTCAAATCGAAAAAATAGATGCTAGTAGGTTCTAACTCTGAGAAATCAGCAGCATAACCGATAGCGATTAATAGCTGGCGTTCAAAAATACGCAGTGCTACTTCAATGTCATTCTCTAACAAAGAATTGATTAAATACTGATAGTAAACAAAGAGTTTAGGATAGGGATCAAATACCGCTAAGAGTTTTAGCAACAGCTCATTAGCATACAGTGCACAAATTAAAGCATTGCCACTTAACATACCGGTGTAACCAGTACTTTCTGCTAATGTCAGTGTTTTAAGCTCATTACGCCCCTGCCAGTTTACTTGCAATGGCACAAAAGGTTGTAATAAAGCTTTGGACTTAGAGTTTGCCCTGCGCATACCGCGACTTACCGCTGCAACTCTTCCATGTTCTAAAGTAAACAGCTCGACTATGGCGCTGGTGTCTCGATAAGCACGGGTATGCAGCACATAGGCTGCTTGGCCTTCTACACGATAATCCAAATATTCACCTTATTGTTATTATTGTGCGAGCAGTAATTTCTCTTCCTGTAGATAAAGCAATTCCTCTAACTGACAAGAAGAGAGATTGAAAGCTAGTCTAAATCATAACCTAAACTGCGCAGTGCACGCTCATCGTCAGCCCAGCCACGACGTACCTTCACCCAAAGCTTAAGCATAACTTTAGTATCGTATAAACGCTCAATATCTAAACGGGCATCTCGACCAATCGTTTTCATACGATCGCCTTTATCACCAATCAATATACGCTTTTGCCCTTCACGCTCAACGAGTATTAACGCGCTGATCGTCAATAATTCACTATCCCTTTGAAATTCTTCAATTTCAACAGTTGCACCATAAGGTACTTCATCACCCACATTGCGCATCACTTTTTCACGAACAATCTCAGCCACCATAAAACGGCCGCTTTTGTCAGTAATCTGATCTTCAGGGAAATGGTGCATACCATTTGGCATATAGCTATTTATTAAAGCTTCTAACTTGTCAACATTAACACCTGACTTTGCAGAGATAGGCATAATTTCTGCAAAGTCCATCATTGCAGACACTTTCTCAATTTGAGGTAACAAGTCATTTTTATCAGCAAGCTGATCAACTTTGTTTATTACTAAGATGACAGGGCAATTGCTGTGCTTAACTTTATCAAGCACTATTTGGTCTTCTTCGGTCCAAGCAGTACGATCAATAATAAAAACAACGAGATCCACACCGCGCAGCGCTTCCGAAGCCGCTCTATTCATATAGCGATTAAGGGCAATATCTTTTTCTTTATGAAGGCCTGGCGTGTCAACATATACAACTTGTCTATCTTCTTCAGTTTTAATACCAAAGATTTGGTGACGCGTTGTTTGAGGCTTTTTAGAAGTGATACTGAGTTTTTGACCCAGTATATTGTTCATCAAGGTCGATTTACCCATGTTTGGACGACCAACAATTGCCACAAATCCACACTGTTGATCAACATCACCTTTGGCAGCAAAAAAATCGTCTAGTAAATCATTACTCATAATTTTGCCCCTTGTGCAGCAAGCTGCTCTAATGCTGCTTTTGCAGACTCTTGCTCTGCTTGTCTGCGGCTGTTAGCAACGCCATAGGTTGGCTCATCGAGTGTACAGATCACACACTTGATATAAAACGTTTGATCGTGCGCCTCCCCTTCAACATTTTCTAGATGGTATTCAGGAAGTTGTAAACGACGGCTTTGCAAATACTCCTGCAGGCGCGTTTTAGAATCTTTCATGGTTTGATCTAAGCTTAAATTATTCAATCGGGACTCAAACCACTGCAAAATATGCGTGCGTACAACTTGCATATCTGAATCTAAATAAATGGCGCCAATTAAGGATTCGACAGAATCAGCCAAAATAGATTCACGGCGACAACCACCACTTTTAAGCTCTCCAGAACCCAACCGTAGATAGTCTCCCATATTCATATCGCGCGCTATTTCAGCTAAGGTTTTACCCTTAACCATTTGAGCTCTCAAGCGGCTTAACTGACCTTCTTTTGCCTCGGGGAATCGTTTAAATAGATCCTCGGCAATCACGAAGTTAACGATTGAATCTCCAAGAAATTCCAATCGCTCGTTGTTCTTTTTACCGCAGCTTCTATGGGTTAAAGCTAACTCACATAAAGTCGCATCTTTAAATTGATAATTGATGCGTCGCATCAACACTTCTGGAGATTTAATAATCAATGGAATAACTTCATTTATAAATTAATGTCTTAGTATATTAAGTTTCTGCAGTCGCACTACTACGCTACCACTGCACCACTTTAGATACTCTGCATGGCGAGTATCGATTTAAAATAACTATCGACACTTAACACCATTTTGCAGAGCTGCTCTTATTTAATTAAACGTGCCTGTGTTACATCAGGAATACTCAAAAATTCCGCCCAATGCATCCATACCGCAAACGCCTTGCCGACCATCAATGAATCGGGAACAAACTCCCAATAGCGGCTATCATTACTGTTGTCGCGGTTATCGCCCATAACGAAGTACTTACCAGCAGGCACTGTCCACTCACCTTCAATACCCGCTCTCATTGGTGTATTGTGAATCTCATGCTCAACACCTGAGAGATTCTCGCTCATTAAAGTATCCGGTGGTAAGTCAGCTACAAATGTTTGCTTTTGTTCAACACCATTCACAAAGATCGTTTTATTGTGATAAGCGATAACATCGCCAGGCAAGCCCACTAAACGCTTAATATAGTTCACCGAAGGATCTTTAGGAAATTTAAATACTACAACGTCGCCGCGTTTAGGATCTGCAATAGGGACAACTTTTGTATTAATAACTGGAAGGCGCAACCCGTAGCTGAATTTATTCACTAAAATAAAATCGCCTACCTGTAATGTTGGAATCATAGAGCCTGATGGAATCTGAAACGGCTCGACAATAAATGAGCGCAGCACCAATACAAAAGCCAACACAGGAAACATAGAACGCGATAAATCAGCCCAAGTCGGCAAATTCTCTACAGATCTGATTTGCTCATCAGATAACGGCTCAGGCGAGGCTTTTTGTGCAGTTTTAACTCTTTCATTACGCGCTTGAGCGAACCAAACTTTATCTATAACCCAGCCAATACCTGCGACTAACGTCAGTACGACTAATACGAGGGCAAAATCAAAATTCATTTATTGTCCTTACCGATTTCATTGATACTTAATAGAAAATACGGCTATTAGTGAACTAACAACCGTATTATATTTAACTGATACCATAGTAATGGTTGTTAGTTGTCTATTTTCAATACTGCTAAGAATGCTTCTTGTGGTATTTCAACACTACCCACTTGCTTCATTCTCTTCTTACCCGCTTTCTGCTTTTGCAGTAGCTTTTTCTTACGGCTAACATCACCACCGTAACATTTTGCGATAACGTTCTTTCTTAATGCCTTAACCGTCGTACGGGCAATAATTTTACCCCCTAATGCAGCTTGAATGGCAACATCAAACATTTGACGAGGAATTAAATCTTTCATCTTTTCACATAGCAACCGCCCACGATACTGAGCATTAGTTTTATGCAAGATGACTGATAAAGCATCTACTTTTTCGCCGTTAATTAAAATATCCATTCGCACAAGCTGAGCTGGCTCAAAACGTAAGAAGTTATATTCAAGGGATGCATAGCCACGACTTACTGATTTCAATCTATCAAAGAAATCCATGACAACTTCAGCCATTGGTAACTCATAGCTGACTTGTACTTGTGTTCCCACATAAAGGATGTGTTTTTGAATACCACGCTTTTCAACACACAACCCTATTACTTGACCAAGATACTCTTGGGGAACAAGGATATTAGCCTTTACAATCGGCTCGTTCATGCCGCGAACACGGGCAGGATCAGGCAGTTTTGACGGGCTATCGATTTGTTCAACATCACCACTATTTAATTCTACTTCATAAATAACGGTCGGCGCTGTGGTAATAAGATCCAAATCATATTCGCGCTCTAAACGCTCTTGAATGATCTCCATGTGCAACATACCTAGGAAGCCACAGCGGAATCCAAAGCCTAGCGCATCAGAATTTTCTGGTTCAAAAAATAATGATGCATCGTTTAAGCGTAATTTATCAAGTGCTTCACGGAAATCTTCGTAATCATCTGAACTGGTAGGGAACAAGCCTGCATAAACCTGAGGTTGTACTTTCTTAAAACCATCAAGAGCATCCGTTTCCTTTGTTTTAAGATGGGTGATTGTATCCCCAACAGGTGCACCATGAATGTCTTTAATACCGGCAACAACAAATCCTACTTCACCGGCCTTAAGAGAATCTGTTTGTTTACGCTTAGGGGTAAACACTCCCACTGAATCGACAAGATAATTTTGCCCAGTTGTCTTTACATAGATCTTATCTTTCTTACGTATTGTGCCATTTTTAACACGAACAAGAGAGACAACGCCTAAATATGGATCGAACCATGAATCAATAATTAGCGCTTGCAGGTCACCGTCAACATCACCTTCAGGCGCAGGGATTGTAGCCACTAAAGACTCTAAAACATCTTCGATGCCCAATCCGCTTTTAGCGGAACACAATACAACATCAGTTGCATCAATGCCGATAACCTCTTCTATTTCTTCCTGTACTTTTTCAGGATCAGCTTGAGGCAAATCCATCTTATTTAAAACAGGTAATACTTCTAAACCTTGTTCAATCGCGGTGTAACAGTTAGCAACGGACTGTGCTTCTACACCTTGTGCCGCATCAACGACCAGTAGTGCACCTTCACAAGCAGCTAGCGATCGAGACACCTCATATGAGAAGTCAACATGTCCCGGAGTGTCGATGAAGTTTAACTGATAAGTTTTACCGTCTTTTGACTCAAAATCTAAAGTAACACTTTGAGATTTAATCGTGATACCACGTTCACGTTCTATATCCATAGAATCGAGAACTTGAGCAGCCATTTCTCTATTTGACAATCCACCACAGTGCTGGATAAATCGATCTGACAAGGTGGATTTACCGTGGTCGATATGGGCTATGATGGAAAAATTTCGAATATGATCTAAGTCACTCACAAATGATATCTCAAACTAAACAAAGGTTAATATAAAGAAAAGCGAGCTATTTTAGCCTATTACTTATCACTGGCATAGCCGTTTAACTGATATTTGCCAGACAAATCCCTTGACTGTTTGACTCAGACACAAAAACTCCCGCAAAAGCAGGAGTCTTAGAAGGATCAACAAAATTAATGCGCTTATTTCATTATTATTCTTCCAACTTAATGGGAATAAACTGAGGCGACCCACGACGTACTATTCGCATCGCTAAAGGCTTGTTTTTAGGCGCTTCTTTTAAAACCTCTAATAAATGCGATACGGACTGAATTCGCATACCATTAAGCATTGTAATAACATCACCAGGAATCAGCCCTGCCCTAGAACCGGCACCATCCTTAACCTGCTTTATTACCACACCACTATCAAGGCTTAACTTACTTTTCTGCGCTTCTGACAACTCATCAAGCATAACATCCAGTGGATTATCAACGTATGCATTATTCTCTGAGGGCGCCACATTACCAGTGAGCTTTTTTTCACTAGGCAAAGTACCTATCACAATTGAAAGCTCCATCTTTTCGCCCGCACGCACTATCGTAAGCTTTGCACTACTTCCCGGCGGCACCACACCTACTTTATGAGGAAGATCAGCAGACAAATTAATCGCATCGCCCTCGAACTTCAAAATAATATCACCTTCTTGCAAGCCGCCTTTAAGTGCAGGACTGTTAGGCAACACCTTCGCAACTAAAGCACCCTCCGCTTTTTCCAAACCAAACGACTCTGCTAAATCTTTACTCACTTCTTGGATAATAACGCCTAACCATCCACGGCTGACAAATCCATTTTTTCTGAGCTGATCAACCACGTTCATTGCGATATCAATAGGGATTGCAAACGACAGCCCCATAAACCCACCTGAGCGTGTATAAATTTGAGAGTTAATACCCACAACCTCACCCTGTAAATTAAAGAGTGGACCACCAGAGTTTCCAGGATTAATAGCGACATCTGTTTGGATAAATGGCACATAAGTCTCAGAGCGAAGCGCCCTACCGGTTGCACTGACGATTCCCGCTGTCACTGAATGATCAAAGCCAAAGGGCGAGCCTATTGCTAACACCCACTCACCCGGCTCTAATTTTTTTGAGCTACCTATCTTAACGATAGGAAGTGCATTTGCTTCAATTTTTAATAACGCAATATCTGAACGCTTGTCAGAGCCAATAATTTTAGCTTCTAACTCTCTTCTGTCACTGAGCCTAACAATTACCTTTTCTGCATCTTTGACAACATGATGATTTGTTAAAATATAACCATCATTACTAATGATAAATCCAGAACCTAAAGATTCAGGCTTACTGCGTCCTTTTGGCGTATCACGTCTGTCAGGAGACGGTAAAAAAGGTTTGAAAATATCGGGAATATCTTCATTATTAGGACCTTTAAAAGCAAAAGCATTGCCGCTTTGCTTCTTCTTTTTCACTGTCGCTATATTTACGACAGCAGGCGCTGAATCTTTTACTAATGCTTTAAAATCAGGCAGCTGAGCAAAGCTTTGCTGCGAGATAGACAGTAATAAAAACAGCGTAGCTATAGCCATCAAAACAACATAATTAACTTTTCGTGTTGCACCCACTAAGCTAAAAAAAGTATCAATTGTATTTTTTAACGCTAACATAATGGTATCAATCTCTCCTTATTACGTTTAATAACTTCAGTACAGCCAATCTAGATTTCACTATCAACTTAAAACTTTTCAAATTTAAGAACTAACAACTCGCAACACCTGCAACTGATAGACACTGTCACTTGCCATTTTCTGACTAATCAACTTAATAACAAAAAAACTACCAATTAAAGTAGCGAAAGATGACAGAATCACTTTCCATTCCACAGCACCAAGCGCAGTCACCATATATCCCGCTATAAACATAGCAACAAGTGGCACAAAATAAAGCAGCACAGAAGCCTTCACAAAGCTCTTCTCATCAACCCCTACCAGCACAGTATCCCCCACTGATACCGGCATATTTACAGGCCTAGCTACACTAATATTAACCATTTTTGAAGCAGCCCATTGCGCAATAGCGCTTTGCCCACAATCACTTTTTTGGCCACATTTACCACAAGCAGATTGCCGGCTTGCTTCTATTATTAAATTACTTTCTCTAACTTCAACAACTTGCGCTTGCTCTTCAATCATCTTGGCACACTATATTTAAACAAAAGATTAATTACTCACCAATATTTAGTAAACTAATAGGCGCATTAAATGACGACCCATGCGCTATCAAATACTCGCGACTAATACTGCACACATCCAGCTAAAGCACTTTAACAAGACTAACTATTGTGTTTATTTTCAAATAATCAATAAAAAATGGGCAGGTATTCATTATAGATGACTGTACTAACTAATGAAGATCAAATTAATGACATAACATACGGGAAATAAAACTAAAGCAACTTGACCTTCTTAAACTGACTCGCACAGGGGAAATGCTATCAGTTTAAAAGCGATCAAGCTGCTAAGATAAACCTAATTTACTGAGCTTTCGCAGCACTAATCGAGTTTGCTATTTTTGCCGCTTCCTGTGAGCTAATTTGGCCAACAACAGTAATAAAACTATTACCTGCACGCAAACCATAAGCGAGCAAATCATTAGAGCCAAATTCACCTTGAGAGGCCACTTGAGTCCCTAAAGGCTCAATACTTACAGAAACTGCTTTATCACCATTCGTGTAAAGCAAAACCTCTGATGCAGAAGATATTCTATGCTCAGCTTCTTTATAGCCTTCTGGAAGCCAATTCACTTGCCAGCTTGCCGCTTTATCACTCGATAAATCTTTATGCTTTTGAATATACTGCTCCATACCATAAGCATTGCGCACAGCGGTGTTTTGCATCGCTTTACTATCGACAGAAACAGTCGCTAACTCATTGCCATAACGGCTTTGAGGCAATACATCCACTTGGTTACTTGCCAAGGTAGCTGGCGCACTAACAAGAGGATCTGTGTTGTATTGCTGTGCGCCTAAAAGCACAACAGCGGTAACAGAAGCTGCCACTGCCATACTGGCCATTGGCTTCCACCACTGTTTATCACTTGCTGGCTCAGTCTTTGAATCAACTTTAGCTTCAGAACTTGCGATAGCTGTACTTGAAAAACTTGGTTCAGACTCAAGCGCCGCGCTTACTCTAGAAACCAAATCAATACTGCCAGATACTTGAACATCTCGACCTTGCATCACATCTTGTGCTAAATGATAACGCTGCCATTTATCCTTTAACGCTTGCTCATCTGAAGTACGCTTTATAACCCGACGTAACTCAAACTCTTCAATTTCACCGTCCATCATTGCTGACATTGGTTCAAGTGATTTATCGTACATTATTCAAACACTCCTAACGGATAACACAATTATTATTTTTAGCGTAATTTTTACTTTTAACGACTATTAACAATACGATTCAAACGCCTAATAAAGGCCTTATTTTAAATAAGGTGATATTTCCTTATCTATTGCTTCTCTCGCTCTGAAGATTCTTGATCTCACGGTGCCCACTGGGCAATCCATAATCACTGAAATGTCTTCATAACTCATATCTTCATATTCACGCAATGTAAGCGCGACCCTTAAATCAACAGGCAACTGATCAAGAACAGTTTTAATTACTTGGTCAATCTCTTGTTTTACTAAGTTGCTTTCTGGGCTTCCCAAATCATGAAGTTTATTTTCACCTTCAAAATACTGAGCATCTGCCACATCTACATCAACATCAGGTGGCCTGCGCCCCCTGGAAACTAAATGATTCTTAGCGGTGTTAATCGCTATTCGGTATAACCATGTATAGAACGCGCTATCACCTCTAAATCTTGGTAGCGCACGGTACGCTTTTATAAACGCTTCTTGAGAGATATCTAAAGCCTCATCTTGGTCATAAACATAGCGACCAATTAATGCGATGATTTTGTGCTGGTATTTACCGACCAACAAATCAAATGCTTTTTTATCTCCCTCTTGTACTCTCTTTACTAGCTGCTTATCGATCTCAGCATTCTGCTCGCCCGACACTTAAAACCCTTGTATATCAATATCTTTTTATACTTTTGCCAACATTCATCAACAGCCAAACCCTGTACGCTATCGATCTGTTTTATTACAAAAGCCACCATTTTTGGCTTGATAAATTTAAGCTTAATCTCATTTTGTTTACCCCTGTGACTTGGTTGGGGAGCTGCTTCTAAAAAAGCGCTGGACTTAATGAAATTTTCTTTATTTAACAAGCTAATGCAAGATTACTGTACCTATGAGTAGAGCGGGAATGATTAGTTCAAAAATTTATTACCTTTTTTCACTTAGCGACACTTCCATCACTAATTGATCCTATTGAGCTGAAACAAATATTTGCGCTGAGGATTAATAACAAACCTCCCAACTTATTCAATCCGGCTCACTAATAACACTAGCTTTTTAATCCGTAAAATCGTTAAATTCATGCTATTAATTCGATTCGTTCAACTTTGCCATTTGAAGTCGTTTACCTCTATGAAATTACAACAAGAATTTGATATTTTAGTCATAGGAAGTGGAGCCGCAGGCCTCACCCTTGCTCTAAAACTTGCTCCTTTTGCCCGCATTGCGGTTCTCAGTAAAGGCCAACTCACCAGTGGATCTACTTGGTTAGCCCAAGGTGGTGTTGCCGCCGTAATGGACAGCTTAGATGTTGCTCAAAACCACGCTGCTGACACCTTAAACGCCGGCAGCAATCTATCCCATAGTGATGCTGTTAACTTCACGGTAGAGCAAGGCCGCGCATCTATTGACTGGTTAATAGAGCAAGGAGTTCCCTTTAGCAAAGAAAATGGCCAACTACATTTAACAAAAGAAGGTGGTCACAGTCACCGACGCATTATTCACGCAGCCGATTCAACAGGCAAAGCCATTCTTAACACCCTTATCGATAAAGTACGCAACGAGCCATCTATCACGCTATTTGAGCACTGCATGGCGATTGATCTTATCACCACCCAAAAAATGGGACTGGCTGGGGATAAGTGTGTTGGGGCTTATGTTTTGGATATCAATACTGGCAGCATCAACGTGTTCAAAGCACAACAAACAATTTTAGCCACTGGCGGTGCTTCTAAAACCTATCTTTATACTAGCAACTCGGATGGTGCTAGTGGCGACGGCATAGCAATGGCTTGGCGCAGTGGGTGTCGTGTAGCTAACTTGGAATTTAATCAGTTTCACCCCACTTGCCTTTACCACCCACAAGCAAAATCCTTTTTGATCAGTGAAGCTGTCAGAGGTGAAGGCGGAAAACTACTGCTACCAGATGGCAGTGCATTTATGCACAAATTTGATCAACGTGCTGAGTTGGCGCCAAGAGATATCGTAGCCAGAGCTATTGACCATGAAATGAAGCGTTTAGGTGCTGATTGTTTGTACCTTGATATCTCCCACCGCGATGATGATTTCATCAAGAGCCACTTTCCAACGATTCATCAACGTTGCAAAGAGCTCGGTATCGATATTTGTAAACAACCTATCCCTATTGTGCCAGCTGCCCATTACACTTGTGGCGGTGTAATCAGTGATATCAATGGCAACACCGACATTAATGGATTATATGCAATCGGTGAAACAGCCTTTACCGGTTTACATGGCGCTAACCGTTTAGCCTCAAACTCCCTGTTAGAGTGCATCGTTTTCGCTTCAGCTTGTGCCAAAGATATCTGCGCCAAGCTTGAGGATAATTGTGAATTCCCAGAAATAGCGAATTGGGATGAATCTCAAGTCACAGATTCAGATGAAGACGTTATCATCGCGCACAATTGGGATGAGCTCCGACGTTTCATGTGGGATTATGTAGGCATCGTGCGCACTAACAAACGCTTACAAAGAGCCAAGCATCGCTCTGATTTGCTGCAAGGAGAAATTGCTGAATATTACAGCAATTATAAAATTAGCCGTGATTTACTAGAACTGCGTAACCTTGCGCTAGTTTCTGAGCTTATCATACGCTCAGCAATGCTAAGAAAAGAAAGCCGCGGCCTACATTTCACACTGGATTACCCAGAACTTAATCTGCAAGCAAAAGATACGATACTGACGCCGATTAATTACTCATGGCCCGCAATCCGATAATCAAACATCTTGAGATGAGTTATGCAGCTTAGCCCAGCGAGCTGCTACTCTTAATTTACGATAACTTTGCTTATCGACACTATCGCTAAAAATATACAATTTTAGCGAGGTATTATTATCAAATTTGATGCGCATAAATAATAACCCGAATAGCAAATGCAGCTTCTGCACTTCACCGCTTTCAAATGCCTCATCACCTGCTGCCACTCGAATAGACCCTTGAGATAAATCCCAGAACAGGCTATACACAACACTATTGGTAATAAAATCTTGCCATGCGCTTAGCGTGATTACTATCGCCAGCAGAACTAATAGATAAAATGGAAGCGCTACATAGCACAAGCTTACAACAGCTAAGCCATGTATAAATAGAGAAAGCCATCGTCGGATCTTTGATGGCTTGATACTGATATTAACTGGGCTGAACACGATCTAAAATTATTTCAACCATCGCCTGCAGCTTCTCATCCTCTGACTTAGAGCGGCGTGTTAACCAAGCAAACAAGTCCTGATCTTCACAGGCGAGTAATTCAACGAAGGTATCTTTGTCTTCTTCACGAAGATCTGAAAATGCTTGTTCCATAAACGGAACAAATAAAACATCTAATTCAAGCATTCCGCGACGACTTTGCCACGTTAAACGTCGAATATCTTCTGGTGTATACATCTTTGAAACCTTTATAAAATTAATTTAAAGCCATACTCATCATCGAAAAGTTCAATAGTAAATAGCTCACTATTTCTACCTCTCCTTATTAGGAGCATTATATAACATAAGCTAAGCGTTAATCAGCAATAGACTGCTGCAGCCTTATAAAGAACCCACTTCTATTTGTATAAATCAATAATAGCTCAGCTTTCTATTTTTATGCTGTATCCCAGCTATGGCTAGTTAGTAAAATCAGGTACAGTTACCAGCATAATTTTTTATCCCTGTAGTTTAGATCAAGGCAGATTCATGAGCAGCAGCGCCGATTACCTTTCTATAATATTAAATGACATACCTTTGATGGATGTTCGCGCACCTATTGAGCACATCAAAGGCAGTATTAACAGCGCCACTAACCTACCTTTGATGACAGATAGCGAACGCGAACAAGTGGGCACTTGCTATAAACAGCAAGGGCAAGATAAAGCGATTGAGCTTGGCAGAGCGCTCGTCACAGAACAAAAGCAGCAGCAGCGTACCGAGCAGTGGATAGAGTTTTGTAACAACTTCCCTGAGGGCTATTTATTCTGTTTTCGCGGAGGATTGCGTTCGCGTATTACACAGCAATGGATTCAAGAAAGTGGCGTAAACTACCCTTATATAGAAGGGGGTTACAAAGCAATGCGACGCTTTTTAATAGACGAGCTTGAACTTAGCGTTGCCACCTTACCCATGATGCTAATCAGTGGCAGAACAGGCTGCGGCAAAACACGACTGCTCAAGCAATTACCTAATACGGTTGATTTAGAGGAACTCGCCAATCACAAAGGGTCAAGCTTTGGCGCAACCATTAAGCCACAACCTTCTTTGATTAATTTTGAAAACGCACTTTCCAGTGCCTTTTTAAAACATAGACACCAACACAAGCGCACTGTCTTTTTAGAAGACGAAGGCCGCTTAATTGGCTCGCTTACCCTGCCTCTGTCATTAAAAACGAAAATGACAACATTGCCGCATATTGAACTTACGACGGATATAGAGCAAAGAATCGATTTCGCTATCGAAGATTACGTGGATGCTTTACTTGCTTCTTTTCAGCTAACGATGAGCGAGCAGCAAGCGATTGAGGCACTAACCCAAAGGCACCGTCTAAGCTTAACTAAAATACGCAAACGCCTTGGCACAGAGCGCTATGTTGAGGCGCAAGCATTATTAGAAAATGCTATTTCTCAGCAAGTTAACCAAAACACAACGACGGGATATCGAGATTTTATTCATTTGTTACTGACCCAATATTATGACCCTATGTACGATTACCAACTGAGTAAAAAAACACGCCACTGCGTTTTCAAAGGCAACCATGCGCAAATTATTGATTACATAAACCACCACAATTTATAACAGGCTCACACATTCCCCATATGCAAGCTAATCAAACAGATACTACTATCTATAAAGACATCGTACTTATTGGTGGTGGCCATGCTCATGCCATTGTTATCAAAATGTGGGGGATGCGACCGCTTCCAGGCGTACGTTTAACACTCATATCCAGCACTGTTGATACGCCCTACTCAGGCATGCTCCCAGGTTTAGTCAGTGGGCATTATAGCTTTGAGCAAACTCACATCGATTTATTTACGCTGTGCAGCTGGGCAGGTGTTCGCTTTATTTGTGCTGAAGTCACGGGCCTCAATAGTGAATACAAATCAATTGAACTAAAAGAACGCCCAAATATTGAGTACGATTTAGTCTCGATAAACACCGGCTCAACCCCTAATATCACGAAAACATCGGGAGCAGCTCAATTCGCGACAGCTGTTAAGCCAATCAGCCTGTTTTATGAAAAGTGGCAATCGTTAAAAGACAAGTTGTGCAACACACAAAAACCACTAAGCATTGCCTTAGTTGGCGCTGGAGCTGGCGGGTTCGAGCTATTGCTTGCCATGCACCATCGAGCAGAGCAATTAAACCAAAACCATCCACATAAGTTTCACTGGATTGTCTCTGGCGACACTGTACTGGTTGGGCACAATTTAAAAGTCCAACAACACGCACTCGCAATATGCAAATCACGTAACATAGACGTGCACTTTAATTTTAAAGTTGCACAAGTCACTGAGCAAAACTTAATAAGCAACCACACACAACCTTTGAGCTTAGCAACTGATGAAGTCATTTGGTGCACAGCAGCAAGCCCTGCATCCTGGCCCGAAAAAGCCGGCTTAGCAATTACTGATGAAGGCTTTATCGCAATAGATGATCATTTGCGCAGCACTTCACACAAGGATATTTTTGCAGTGGGCGATGTTGCCACACAAGTCGCTAACCCACGGCCCAAAGCAGGCGTTTTTGCCGTAAGACAAGGGCCTGTTTTATTTAAAAATTTGCGTCGCGCAATTTTACAAAAAACATTACTTAAACATAAACCTCAAAAACATTTTCTCAGTTTGCTAGCCACTGGAGACAAACAAGCGATAGCTAGCCGCGGCGCATTATTCCTGCAAGGAGCGTTAATGTGGTGTTACAAAAACCATATTGACGTCCAGTTTATGGATAGCTTACAAAAGCTGGCACCCAAAAAAGAAATGGCTCCGCAAAAGTGTGATCCTATTTTATTTGATAACGTTAAACAGCAGTCTCTCGCAGCTAATTCCCATCAAATGCGCTGCGGCGGCTGTGGAGCAAAAGTCTCAAGCGATATACTGAGTGCGACTTTGAGAAAAATCACCAACAAAATCAAAACTCAAGCAAACAACAGCGTCATCATCGGATTAGACTCTCCCGACGATGCAGCTGTTATCGATCCACAGCAGAGCTTGCTTGTACAAAGCATTGATCAATTTCGAACGATTATCGATGATCCTTACCTGTTCGCTAAAATTACCGTCAATCATGCACTCAGTGATCTGTATGCAATGAATTGCCAAGCTCACTCAGCGCTCGCGGTTGTCTCTATGCCTTATGCAAGCAAGGTTGTTCAGCAGCGTGAACTTTATCAGTTGATGTATGGTGTGATCGAGCAACTCAATCGCGCTAACTGTACGCTAATTGGCGGGCACACCAGTGAGGCAAGCGAGCTCAGCTTAGGCTTAAGCGCCAATGCTTTTACCAGCAAAGCACAATTAGCCACTAAAACAGGCGCTAAAGAAAACCAAGTGCTGATTATTACTAAACCGCTCGGTACTGGCGTTGTAATGGCAGCTCACATGCAACACATAGCGAAAGGCACTGCTGTTCAAAAGTGCATTAATACAATGCTTCAATCGAATTTTGAGGCTGCTACTATCTTGGCGGGGTTTAATTGCTCTGCAATGACTGATGTCACAGGCTTTGGTTTGGTAGGTCATTTATCAGAGATGCTACGCGACTCGCAAATACAGTGCCAAATCACACTCTCCTCACTCCCCCTCATAGAAGACGCCCTTAGACTCTCTAAACTCGGTGTTCAAAGTAGTCTTTATCCTCAAAACCTTGAGCAACTAGAAAATGTTAAGTACTCTCCAAATCATTTAGATCACGAGAATTTCCCATTATTATTCGACCCTCAAACAAGCGGCGGATTACTCGCTTTTGTTGATAAAACTGCTGCTCAACAATGTCTCTCTCAATTACACCAAGCTGGCTTTCAAGAAGCATGCGTGATAGCTAACACAGTAAAAATGGACGATACCAATCAACAATCTATTGCACTCACACTATGAGATTTTAGTAGATAAATACTCGTTCAATTTTCATTAGACAAAAAAAAGCTTTGGCTCTCTCAGGTGGAATTGCCAAAGCTAAATAAAAAATACACAACAAGTTTAGTTAAAACTAACCAGCTTGCTGTTGATATGAATGGCTAGAATAACCACCTTGTGGTTCAGTATTTGAAAGCAAGTAATCTGCAAGCTGCTGTTTCTGAGAACTTGAGAGCACCATGCCCATTTTAGTTCGACGCCACAAAATATCGTCTAAGTCAGATGCCCACTCGCTCTCTATTAGATAATCTACTTCAGCTTGGTACAACCCGCCACCAAAGTCAGTTCCCATATCTTCAATAGCAGCACATTTAGCTAAGAAAGTTTCGCACAAGGTACCGTAATTTCTGACATAACGGTTAATCATCTGGGTTCTTAACCAGCTGTACTTAGCTTGTAAAGTGGCGCCGTATTCTGCTCTTGATTTAAACTCACCACCTGGTAATGTCGCCGTTTTTGTCCACGCACCAGCTGCGTGAGGAAAATACTCACACACTTTATTTACCGCCGCTTCAGAGAGCTTTCGATAAGTAGTAATTTTGCCACCGAATACAGAAAGTAAAGGATAGTCTGTATCTTCAGTTGTGACCTCAAAAGTATAATCACGGGTGACCGCTTGAGCGGAATCTGATTCATCATTTAACAGCGGTCGCACGCCTGAATATGTGCCTACCACATCATCAGCGCTGATCTGCTGCTTAAAGTGCTGATTTGTCACATTTACCAAGTAGTTAATTTCATCTTCATCAATCGCAACCTCACTTGGATTGCCTTCATAATCCACATCCGTCGTACCTATCAATGAAAAATCATCTTCATAAGGAATAACAAAGACAATACGTCCGTCTTCATTTTGTAAAATATAGGCTTGTGGCTGCTGGTGAATACGCGGCACAATGATATGACTGCCTTTCACTAAACGAATGCTTTTAGGAGATTTCTCAACCAGCGCATCATCAAATAAACTCGTCACCCAAGGCCCTGCAGCATTAACGACCGCTTTTGCTTGAACATTGACTTCTTTGTCATGCTTATCTTTTAGCGTTACACACCAGCCCTGCGTATCTCGCAATGCTTTAACACAACGCGTACGAACACGAATATCCGCACCCTTTTCTTTAGCTAGCAATGCATTACAAATAACTAAACGCGCATCGTGTACCGCTGCATCAGAATATTCAAAACCCTTTTTCATCTCGCTTTTGAGCGGGCTATTACTGTCAAATTTAAGACTTTTCGATCGCTCAAGCGTGTCACGCTTTGCCAAATTATCGTACAAAAACAAACCCGCTCTGATCATCCAAGCGGGACGAAGATGAGGCCTGTGTGGTAACTGAAAACGCAGCGGAGCAATAATATGTGGCGCATTCTTTAACAAAACTTCACGCTCTGCTAAAGCTTCACGCACTAAGCGAAACTCATAATATTCAAGATAACGTAATCCACCATGAATTAGCTTACTACTATTTGAAGATGTAGCACTGGCCAAATCATTCATTTCACAAAGCAATACTTTCAATCCTCGTCCTGCTGCATCAGCGGCAATACCAGTACCGTTAACACCGCCGCCTACGACGATCAAATCATATGTTTCATTGTTAGCTGATTGTGCTTGCACTACTTTTTATCTCCTACCCCTTATCGTTTAGGGGGAATATATGATGTTTCATTTATGTTCTATATAGCGTACCTCTCACTACAAATGAGAGCGCAATAAACTATAGCTGTTCTTTTAGAAAAAAAACAGCTAAAAACGAACATTAACGAAAATATATTTTAAATTTTCGACACATCAATATTTTAACGAGAAGCGCAAAAGAACAGGTTTAATATATTTATGGGTAACCGGCTGATGAACTTAGCTAGACATCAAGGACAAGAAAAAGAGCGAACACTCAAATGAAAAAAATAAAGACATTGAGTAACAATCGCACAAAGAATTACTGATAGCACATTCTGAAACAAGGAAGGCGAGGTAAAATAACAACTAAGCGCTGAGGCTTGGAACTGGAAATTGAGGGTTGGGAGCTGGGAATCGAAAAGATTAGCCCTACAATTTTGCAGGGCTAATCGAAAATCTAATTAGCTTATAGCTTATAGCTTATAGCTTATAGCTTATAGCTTATAGCTTATAGCTTATAAATTAGATTCAAACTCAGGCACTGCTTCAAAAAGATCTGCAACCAGACCGTAATCAGCCACTGAGAAAATTGGCGCTTCATCGTCTTTATTGATCGCAACAATGACTTTAGAGTCTTTCATACCTGCTAAATGCTGAATTGCACCAGAGATACCGACAGCAATATAAAGCTCAGGCGCAACGATTTTACCCGTTTGACCAACTTGCATGTCGTTAGATACGAAACCTGCATCTACCGCAGCACGTGATGCACCAACAGCAGCACCAAGCTTATCAGCTACCGCTTCTAAGATACTGAAGTTTTCACCATTACCCATACCGCGACCACCAGAGATAATCACTTTAGCAGCAGTAAGTTCAGGTCTTTCAGATTCGACAACTTCTTCACCGATGTAACTAGATTTACCTGCATCGTGTGCTGCGCCATGGGCTTCAACAGCCGCTGAACCTTCAAGTGCCGCTTCTTCAAAAGCAGTCGTTCTTACTGTCAGTACTTTTACTGAATCAAGAGACTGTACTTTTGCTAATGCATTACCTGCATAGATAGGACGCTCAAAAACATCCGCACTTTCAATTTTCGTCACTTCTGAAATCTGAGCGACATCTAATAACGCTGCAACGCCAGGCATAATATTTTTACCTGATGTAGTCGCTGGCGCTAAAATGTGTGTTTTACCAGCGGCTAGCTCAACAATCAACGGCTGCATATTTTCAGCTAACTGGTTAGCATAGGCTACATTATCAGCAACAATTACTTGGCTGACACCTGAGATTTTAGCAGCTTCTTGAGCCACTGCTTGGCAATCACTACCTGCGACTAATACTGCAACATCACCACCAATAGCGGCAGCTGCTGTCACTGTGTTTAGTGTTGCGCTTTTTAACGTATCGTTATCATGTTCTGCAATAACTAAAATAGACATAATGTGTTCTCTACTCTATAAAATATTGTGATACAGCCAGTGATTAACCAATTACCTTGGCTTCATTCTTAAGCTTGTCAACTAACTCAGCAACATCAGCTACTTTAATACCTGCTTGACGCTCTTCTGGTGGAGTAACAGAAAGCAACTTAGTATGCTCTTTAATAGTTACACCTAACTCTTCAACTGTTTTAGTTTCAAGAGGCTTACGCTTCGCTTTCATGATGTTTGGTAGTGATGCGTAACGCGGCTCATTCAAGCGCAAGTCAGTGGTTGCAATGATTGGCATTGCTAACTCGATAGTTTGTAGACCGCCATCAACTTCTCTTGTCACTAGTGCTTTGTCATCTTTAATTTCGATGTTAGATGCGAAAGTACCCTGCGCCATACCTGTTAATGCCGAAAGCATTTGACCTGTTTGATTGTTATCAGTATCAATTGCTTGCTTGCCTAAAATTACAATTCCAGGCTGCTCTGCTTCTACAACTTTAGCCAACAACTTAGCAACATTTAATGATTCTAACTCTTGCTCTGCTTCAACGTGAATAGCGCGATCTGCACCTAACGCCAACGCAGTACGCAATTGCTCTTGGCAAGATTTTTCACCAACAGATACAGCGACAACTTCCGTTGCAATTCCCGCTTCTTTAAGACGAATGGCTTCTTCAACTGCAATTTCGCAGAACGGGTTCATTGCCATTTTGACGTTATTTAGATCAACACCACTGTTATCTGATTTGACTCTCACTTTAACGTTGTAGTCGATAACACGCTTGACCGTTACTAATACTTTCATAAAAACACCTAGTTCACATGAGAAAAAAACTGTTCTTCTGTCAATGACATTACACTGTCACCGCCAGCTCTTATACTTGCTAAGCAAGCTTGCGTTCTAACTAAAAAATGCTCGCAGTAAAATTCACAAGACACTTGCTTAGTTGTTAAATAGTCGTTGTCACCAGCGCCTATTTGTAACTCTTTTGTTGCCGCTAAATGCGCTTTAGCCATCAACCATCCGGCAATAGTATAACCCCACATTTGCAGGTAATAATTTGCCACAAAACTTGCCTGTGATGGATTTTCCAGCAAGTATTCTACTCCTTGTTTAGCATCAGCCAAAGCACTGTTTAGTGCCTTTTTGACATTTTCATCCAGCTCATTAAGTGCACAAGTTTGCGCTATTTTTTCCATCATTACTTGTGCTTGCGCTGCGTTATCCAACAAGGTTTTACGCTGTGTAAAATCCAGAGCCTGAATACCGGTAGTTCCCTCGTAGATAGTCAGGATTCTTGCATCTCTGACATACTGAGCTACACCAGTTTCTTCAATATAACCCGCACCGCCATGAACTTGCATCGCAAATGAGACCATTTCTTGCGTCAATTCAGTACTCCAGCCTTTAACGACGGGGGTTAAGAAGGCTGTTTGTGCTGCAAATTGTGCTTTTTCGTCTGAGCTATTCGACGCTTGTTCACGATCGGCTTCTAAACCTGCGTAATAGCAAAGTGCGCGCATTGCCTCTGCACCGCTTTTCATCGCCATTAACATGCGCCGCACATCACCAAATTGAACAATTTTCAGTGCATTACCCGCTTTATCACTGCCTTGGATACGTTCACACGCATAATCAAGAGCTGCTTGATAAGCACGCTCGGAAACACCTAATCCTTGAACTCCAACACCTTGGCGCGCATGGTTCATCATGCTAAACATATAGCGAATTCCACAGTGCTCTTCACCCACTAAATAGCCAATAGCACCATCGTTATCTCCATAACTCATCACACAGGTCGGGCTACCATGGATGCCTAACTTATGCTCCAGCGATAGGCATCTAACGTCATTTTCAATATTGTATTCACCTTGCTCATTTGCAAGGTATTTTGGCACGACAAACAGTGAAATACCTTTCATACCTGCTGGCGCATCCGGTAAGCGCGCCAACACAAGATGAACAATATTCTCTGCCATTTGATGATCACCCCAAGTGATGAAAATCTTTTGGCCGCTAATTTTATATTGCCCATCGTCATAAACAGCTTGAGTTTTAATCGCCGCTAGATCAGTCCCTGCCGCCGCTTCAGTCAAGTTCATCGTGCCGGTCCATTCACCGCTGATCAATTTGGCTAAGTACTGTTCTTTTAAGTATTCGCTACCGTGGCGCTCTATCGCTGTAATCGCACCTTGACCTAACAATGGGCAAAGTGAAAACGCCATGTTAGCGCTTTGCCAAATTTCATTACAAGCGACCGAAAGTAAGTTCGCTAGGCCCTGTCCACCATATTCTTCACTCGCACTGAGCGAAGCCCAGCCCTGTGCAACATATTCTTGATAAGCAGCCGCAAACTGCGGTGTCTCAATCACTTTTCCATCTTTTAAGATGGGGTGCTCTAAGTCCCCTTTTTGATTGAGAGGGTCTAACTGATGTGTTGCAAACTTAGCGGCTTCTGCAAGTATCACAGCCGTAAAATCACTGTTCATGTCAGCTATTTTGTTTTGCTCACAAAATGCATCAAAATTTAATAAATGGCGAATAACAAAATCGACGTCTTTATAAGGGTGTTTATAACTATTCACGTAAACTATCCTTCCATGTAATGACCTAAATATAACAGCTTGGTAATTAATGGCTAAAGCGATAACAACTCAATACATATGTGTTATAGCATACCCATAATTACTTTAAACTTAAAACATATTGCATCAATCACTTTATCGCGCATTCATTCTCAGAGCGCCATCTAAACGAATAACTTCACCGTTTAAATAGCTATTTTCCACAATATGCGCCGCCAGCAATGCGTATTCTTTAGGCTCACCAAAACGCTTCGGGTTTTGCACCACAGCAATCAATGGCTCTCGCACTTCATCTGTCATAGCCTGCATCATTGGGGTATCAAAAATACCCGGTGCAATTGTCATAATGCGAATATTGATATTTGCCAAATCTCTGGCAATCGGTAGCGTCATCCCAGCAATGCCTGCTTTACTGGCACTGTAAGCCGCTTGCCCTACTTGACCGTCATATGCCGCTACTGAAGCGGTATTAATAATCACACCTCGCTCACCATTTTCATCGGGTGTATTAGATGCCATTTTCTCAGCGACTAAGCGCAGCACATTAAAACTGCCTATCAAGTTAATGTTAATCACTTGAGCGAACTTCTCTAATCCAAGTGCGCCATTGCGGCCCACTGTCTTTCCACCAGGTGCGATACCTGCACAATTAACTAATACATCAATCTGCTGGTATTTTGCGATTGCCAGCTCAATACCTGCTGCAACTGATTGCTCATCAGTCACATCAACTTTTACAAATAGGGCATCCCCTAACTCGCTCGCAAGTGTTTCACCTGCACTTTCATTCAAATCAAATATTACAATTTTTGCGCCGCATTCTGCCAAATGCTGACTTGTTACTAACCCTAAACCCGACGCGCCACCTGTAACTAAAGCGACTTTATTTTGAATATTCATAAAGCTATTAACCTTCTTATAACAATGACAGCGTATACACGATAAAAGTACACGCTCTAAACGTGAATACCGGTTTAACTGACTTCGTCTAAAAGCGCTTTAGCTATAATCACGCGTTGGATTTCGCTAGTGCCTTCATATATTGACGTAATTCTTACATCTCTTGCATAACGCTCTAATGGAAACTCTTTGATGTATCCATAGCCACCAAGTAGCTGTAATGCGCTATAACATGCTTGGTTTGCCTTTTCTGAGGCAAACAGCTTTGCCATAGAGGCAGCCTTTGCAAACGGTTGCTCTTTTTCTTTCAAGTCTGCTGCATTCATGAGCAATAATCGCGCTGCTTCAAGATCTGTATAAGCATCACTCATCATCCACTGTAAGCCCTGAAACTTCGCAATAGCTTGGCCAAACTGTTGACGCTCAAGCATATAACCTCTTGCATAGTCCATAGCAGCAAGACCAATACCTAATGCTAATGAGCCGATACCAATACGACCACCCGCTAGCTCTGATACTGCAATCTTGTAGCCGCCATTAAGCTCACCCATTAATGCAGAGCGAGCAACTTTGCAGTTATCGAACACCACCTCATTTGTCAGTGATGCTTTTTGCCCCATTTTCTGCTCGGCCTTAGAGATAATAACGCCTGGTGTGTTCGGCTCGACCAAGAAACAAGAAATGCCCTTACCTTTTTTTAAACTGCTATCAGTGACCGCCCAAACAACCATAATGCCTGCAAACTCAGCACTGGTAATAAATTGTTTAGCGCCATTTAGAACCCAGTGATCTCCCTCGAGCTGGGCCGTTGTTTTCATATTGGCAGGGTCAGATCCTGCGGTTGTTTCAGTCAGGCAAAACGCACCTGCGCCATATTCACCTGAACATAGCTTTGGCAAATGCTGTTGTCGCTGAGATTCATTAGCAACACTTTGAATCACCTCTGCAACCATATTGGTGACTGACATTGTCACAGCGGTTGCCGCACAAGCGCGCGCGATCTCTGTAATCGCCAAACTAAACGCGACACTGCCAGCTTGAGTTCCCCCGTACTCGCTATCAATATTTAGCCCCATAAACCCAAGCTCAGCAAGTTGCTTTAAATTGGCTAAAAATGCTGCCTGATCACCCTCTTCATCGAGTTTTGCAGCAATCGGTGCAAGCTCACTTTGGGCAAACTTTTTGGCAACATCTTGAATCATTGCCTGATCTTCATTGAGACTCAGATCCATAGTATTCTCTTCTCAGGAAATTTAATTGATCATGGTTAATCATTGTCTGATTAATACGAATGATTATGAGCGCAATCCTTACTGGGTAACTGATGATTCGCTTTACATCATCAGCCACCTGTAATTAGAGATATTTAACTTAAAAGTGACTTATCTAAGTCAGTTAAATTAGCTCGATTGCGACAGCAGTTGCCTCTCCGCCACCAATACACAGTGAAGCAACACCTTTGCGTTTCCCGATATGTTGCAAAGCATATATCAGAGAAACTAAGATTCTTGCCCCTGAGCACCCAATAGGATGACCAAGAGCGCACGCACCGCCATTTACGTTCACTTTTTGAGCGTCAAGGCCAAGTTCTTGCATCGCAATCATTGTGACAACGGCAAATGCTTCATTGATTTCGAATAAATCAACGTCATCAGTGCTCCACTGCACTTTTTCAAGCAACTTATTCAAGGCGCCTACAGGCGCAATTGTAAATTCGGCAGGCTCTTGTGCATGAGAGCTATGACCGACAATACGGGCAAGGGGTTTTAAACCACGTGCTTTCGCTTCACTCTCTTTCATCATCACAAGTGCCGCTGCACCATCTGAAATTGAACTAGAGTTAGCAGCGGTCACAGTGCCGTCGCTTTTAAAGGCCGGTCGTAATTTAGGAATTTTTTCAACGTTAGCCTGGAACGGCTGCTCATCTTGCTCAATCAGCGTTTCACCTTTTCGGCTTTTAACACTTACGGGTGTTATTTCTTTAGCAAAACGATTTTCTTCAATGGCTGCCTTAGCACGGCTCAAAGAGCTAATAGCGAATTCATCCATCGCTTCGCGGCTCATGTTGTAATCATCAGCGCTTTGCTGGGCAAACACCCCCATCAACTTGCCATCGTAAGCGTTTTCCAATCCGTCATAAAACATCGAGTCAAGTACCTGACCATGCCCCATACGTAAGCCCGTACGTACTTTGGGTAACAAGTACGGAGATAAGCTCATGTTTTCCATACCACCGGCGACCATTACATCATTACTACCGGCTTTTAATTGATCGTGAGCGAACATCACAGCTTTCATGCCAGAACCGCACATTTTGTTAATGGTCGTACAGTTAGCACTTAAACTAATACCACCACCTAATGATGCTTGGCGTGCTGGCGCTTGGCCCAGTGCTCCTGCTAAAACACAACCCATCACGACTTCATCAACATCAGTCCCTTGCAGTTGCGCCCGCTCCATCGCAGCTTTAATTGCTTGTGCTCCAAGTTCGGGAGCAGGAACACTACTTAAAGAGCCTTGCATAGAACCCATTGCGGTTCTAGCAGCACCGACGATGACAATTGAATCTTGCTGATCAGACATTGTAATTTCTCCCATTATTTAATAGACAACACTATAGTGAAGTTTGATGCGTTATAAAATGACATTAGCTTACTATATTCATCACATTTTATTACAATTTGATGATAGTATTCTTACACTTATCACCGTACTAAACCTTACATCAGGGCATTCCATTAGTGTTTATAAGCTATTGATTGCTATGGAGAGAAAATGGCAACAGTTGATATCCACTACGCTAAAGCAATACTAGAATGCAGCGCTAGGCGCGGTTTAAATACTGACTTATTAATGAAGGAAGTCGATTTAACCTGGGATCAACTAAACCAAACTCGCCATTCACGCATAGCGGGCGAAAAGATCACTCATATGGTGAAACACACTTGGGCAAGGTTAAACGATGAGTTTATGGGCTGCACTGAACACCCTTGTAAAGCAGGTGTATTTGCATTGATGTGTAAGTACGCATTAGCACAAGATAACTTACAAGATGTATTACTGCGCGGCATCGAGTTCTACAACTTATTTACAGATGACCTACAAATGCAACTGCTCACTAAAGGAAAGAGCGTTGAGCTAATCATTCAATTTAATAAGCCTGAACTCGATATCGATAATTTTTTCCAAGAGTTTTGGCTAATGATTTGGCATCGCTTCGCCAGCTGGGTGATTGGGCGAAAAATAGCCCTTAAGCATGTGGCATTCCCCTACCCCAAACCTGAATATCACAAGGAGTTAAAATACGCATTTCCCTGCAGGCACAGCTATCAACAGGCCAGCCTAAAACTCAGCTTTAGCCATGACTACCTCAGCATAGCCCCTGTGCAGACAAAAAGAGATTTAGCCATATTTCTAAAGCACTCCCCTGCTGATTTAATCACAATTCCTGGTAGTGATGAGTCTTACCAAGCACAAATTCGAAGCTTACTAATACATCAACAAGAAAGCACTTTACAGTGCCCAAGTTTTGAAAAGCTAGCGACAAACTTTAACCTCAGCTCACAAACGCTCAGGCGCAAACTTAAAGCAGAAGGCAGCTCTTACCCACAAATTAAAGATGACATCCGCCGAGATATTGCGATTGAAAAGCTGCTTGTAGGAAACTTAAGTATTTCAGAAATTGCACGCTCATTAGGCTTTAGTGAATCACGCTCGTTTACACGGGCATTCAAGAAATGGACAGGATACAGCCCCAGCGATTACAAATTGTTATAACTGTAAGGGCTTAAAGAAGAGAGAAAGAAAAGAAAGGACACAAAAATAGAGAAGAGAAAAGCAGTAGCTGATTATTACAGCTACTGCACAAACCGCAACTTACGCTAGAATATCATCGGCAACACGATATTTCGGATCTTCATCCTCATTCGCTTCAACTAATGAGCCCGCTTTTTGCAGCAATAGAGTACATTCAGCACTCAAATGACGTAAGTGTAATGTTACCCCAGCTGCGACATATTTTTCTGCGATAGCATCAATCGCTTCAATACCAGAATGATCCACAACACGTGCATCTTTAAAGTCAATAATCACATCTTTAGGATCATTGCTAGGCTTGAAGTTATCTTTAAAACTTTGCGCGGATGCAAAAAACAAAGGCCCATGTGGTAAATAAACCTTAGTTTCTCCTTCAGTGCGCGTCTCCATTTCAACATGCTTAGCGTGGCGCCATGCAAAAATCAGTGCAGACATAATCACACCGACAACAACGGCAATCGCAAGATCAGTAAACACAGTCACTACCGTTACAGTTACCCCGACACAAGTATCTGCAAATGGAATTTTGCCCAGTAATCTAAAGCTTGCCCACTCAAAGGTACCTAATACCACCATAAACATTACACCCACTAAGGCAGCAATAGGAATGATCTCGATATAAGATGCGCCGAATAAAATAAAGACAAGTAAAAACAGCGCCGCAGAAGCACCTGATGCTCGGCTACGACCACCAGAGTTAATGTTAATCATACTCTGACCAATCATCGCACAACCACCCATACCACCAAAGAAACCAGTGGCAACGTTAGCAACCCCTTGACCAACACATTCCTTGTTACCACGACCACGTGTGTCAGTGATTTCATCGATAAGTGTCAAAGTTAGCAATGATTCAATTAAGCCAATTGCAGCTAAAATAACCGCGTAAGGAAAAATAATCACTAAAGTGTCTAAATTCAAAGGCACCATTGGGATATGGAATTCAGGCAGACCAGCTGCAATTGTCGCATTTACATCACCTGTTTTATCTCTTAAGAAATCAACTACTGTTAACGTATCAAGATCCAAACCAATCACCAGCAAGCTGACAACGACAATCGCTGCCAAAGCTGAAGGAATCGCTGTGGTGATCATCGGCAAGAAGCGAATAATCGCCATGGTTAAGCCGACTAAACCTAACATGATCCAAAGTGCTGAATCCGCTAACCAAGTACCAGTCATCCAACCCCACTTACCATCAGGGGTATCGGTTTGCAGCATCGGTATTTGCGAGAGAAAAATCACAATTGCCAAACCATTTACAAAGCCCAACATAACAGGGTGCGGTACCAGACGGATAAACTTACCTAAACGGAAAACCCCCGCTAAGATCTGCAAAATCCCCATCAACACAACAGTTGCAAAGAGATACTCAACCCCGTGATCAGCAACCAGCGCGACCATCACAACTGCCAGTGCACCGGTTGCACCAGAAATCATCCCCGGGCGACCACCGATTAGCGCTGTAATTAATCCCACCATAAAAGCGGCATACAAACCCACTAAGGGCTCAACCCCTGCAACGAATGCAAAGGCAACGGCCTCTGGCACTAGTGCAAGTGCGACTGTTAAACCAGAAAGTATGTCATTTTTCATACTTTGTGATTTAGAAACTAGCATTTGGAACATGTCGTTTATAACCTTTTGAAAATATTTTAGCTGGAAAAGCCAGCCAAAAAAATGGCGGGTAGTCTACCAAATAACCATTATATAGAGAAGCAGATAAGCGCTTTTTGTCAGTTTTTTCCAGCATTTATCCGCTTTTTCACTTAAATATCGAGCCACTTAAAAATGCGTTAGCTACTCGGGTCACGATTTAAGCTTAGCAGTAATTGTTGATAATTTTGCTGCGGCACTGGCGCTAATCGATAACCTAAGCCAATTAAACGCACTGGCCGCTCTCCACGAGCAAAGGCCTGCTTTAACAAATCAAAGAATAAGCTTTGCTCATTAATATCAGCCTGCTGCTCAACGGTGGTTTGAGTAAAATCATGAAACTTCAATTTAACAAACAAGCCACTTACCAAACGCTCTTGCTTAAGCTTTAAATGACGTTTGGTTAACTCATCTTTTAATGCTTCAACCTGTGCTAAACACTGCTCTAGTGTCTGCAGATCTTTGGCAAAAGTGTGCTCAACACTGACAGATTTAGTATCTCGCTTATTAGACACAGGCCGATCATCAATACCTTGGCTTAACTCCAACAAACGCTCCCCAAAACTACCAAAGTGCTGCTGAAGAAACTCAGGCGTTTGCTGACGAATTTGCTCGCAGGTTTGAATCCCTAAGCTATACATTTTCTCAGCAGTCTTTTTACCGACGCCATGTATTTTCTTAACAGGGAGCTGCTCGACAAAATCTGCCACATCATCCGGTGCTACAACTTTTAAGCCGTTGGGCTTATTCCAGTCACTGGCTATTTTGGCTAGAAATTTATTGGGAGCTACGCCCGCTGATATTGTAATACCCACTTCGCTTTCAACGCGGTAGCGCAAATACTGGGCGATTCGTGTTGCACTGCCACTGTATAGCTCACTGTCACTGACATCCAAAAAAGCCTCATCGAGGGATAAAGGCTCGATCAACTCAGTGACCTCTCGATAGATATCAAATATTTGCTGGGAGGCATCACGGTACTTTTGCATATTGCCAGAAATCAGATGCAAGTCAGGGCAACGTTTAAGTGCTTGCGCAGTCGACATCGCCGAGTGAATACCAAACTCGCGCGCCGGATAATTACAAGTCGAGATAACACCGCGCCTATCGGAGCGCCCACCTATTGCAATCGGAATGTTAATTAAGGAAGGATCATCACGCATTTCAACCGCTGCGTAAAAACAATCGCAATCGCAGTGAATAATTTTTCGCATCGCTCACGCCAACTGTGTTTTTATACAGTATACAACAGTAATCTTTGATGTGAATAGTTTACAACTACTTATTCAAGCATTTTGTCTGTGAAAATAATCAGCTATCAATAATGTGTGGCAGGCTCTATTGAGAAAAGCTCAACCGTTAGGCAGGATTATTCTTGCGATTAAAAGGCAAGAATTAAAAATAAAAAAAGCTCAGTGACCAATTAGCTTACTCTTGAAAAAATCTAATCAGTTTACTGAGCTAAGAAAGGGTTATTCTATTACTTAACAGTTTTTTGCAAAAGAAAACTGTCGATCGGTGAACCGTTGAATTTAGCCATCGCTTTAAAGAAGCTCTTGGTGCTGGTGAAAGCTCTTTTTAAACACGCTAGTAAGAACTCACTGCGAGCACGGTTCGCCTCAAGTCTGTAGTAATCTAGGTCAATAGCGCCAGATTCAGTTGTTACAATTGTCTCTTCATAATTGTGTGTCATTTCATTACTCCTCGTTACACTGCATTTTACTAGGAGTCTCTTTAACAGCACCGTCACTAAAGGCGAGATCAAAAGAAGGGCTTCCTGTAAATTTAATGCGCGTATTTTAATCATTAATCAACGCTTGCACAAAAGATCTATTTTCAGCACAATGATGAAAATAATTCAGCAATGGTATTTATTATGCTTCGTCTCCCTCCCCTTAATACTTTGCGCAGCTTTGAAGCTGCTGCCCGTACAGGCAGCTTTGCTCAGGCCGCAGAGGAGCTGGCCGTCACGGCATCTGCAGTGAGCCATCAAATTAAAGGATTAGAAAGTTATTTAGGGGTAGAGCTCTTTAAACGCGTAAAACGACATGCTGAACTCACCCCAAGTGGTGAAAAATACTTAGCCTCCATCAAGCGTGCATTAAGTGAAATAGCAGAAGCTACTGAACAATTAAAAGCCAGCTCTCAAACTCACACGATCACTATCAGCATGACCCCTCACTTCCTAACACGTTGGATGATGCCTCGCCTTGGCAAGTTTCAAACACTTTATCCAGATATTGAATTACAAATCAACGCATCGATGGGATTGATCGACTTTGATAAAAGCAGCACAGATATGGCGATCTATTTCGGCAACGGTAACTGGCCTGATGTGGAGGTTCACTTTTTGAAAGATATTCATCTAGTCCCTATATGCAGCCCCGCGATCATCACTGATAAAAAACCACTCTCAGGGCCTGAAGACATTAAATACCACCCATTAATACACGTCAGTAAGCGCCTACCTGAATGGAGCCAATGGTTAGCGTTAGCAGGGGTGAAATTTAAGGAACGCAGGCAGGGCCTTCAGCTTTCGAACAGCATGCTCACCAATGCCGCCGCCGCTGAGCGATTAGGTATAGCCCTAGGAGACCCAACGCTATTAGGCCCAGAACTAGAATCGGGAAAACTGATCATTCCTTTTGATCTTCCATTGAACATCCACCGCTCTTTCTATCTGGTTTACCAAAAGGACCGTACCTTAAGTTACGGAATGAATGTGTTTAAACAATGGGTGATGAAAGAAATGGAAACAAAATCAAATTAATTTCACAACCTTGCATCTAAATCGACCACTTAGATCGTTTCTATTATTGAGTAAGTTATAACAACTAAAAAGTAGGAACATCTAATGAGTACAATTAAGATTAAAACAATCCCATTTATTGTAGCTGCAGCTATAATCACAGCGGGCTGTGCAAGCCAAGCAGGATATGACAATGCACTCCCTTCTGAGCTAGCAGTAAACGCTATCAGTGGAACAAAAGTTCTAACAAACAGTGCAGGCTTTACTGTTTATACTTTCGATAAAGATCAAGCAAATGTATCGAACTGCTACGGCCCTTGTGCAACCAAATGGCCGCCCGTATTTGCTAACAGCGCTGTTTCTAATGGTAAGTTCACCACCACCCAAAGAAAAGATGGTCGCTTGCAGCTACAATATAATCAACAACCTTTATATCTGTGGGTAGGTGACAAAACGCCTGGCCAAACAAGCGGCGACGGCGTGAAAAACGTTTGGCATATCGTAAGCATGTAAAGATAAAAGGTAATGCCTATCAACTATTAGCAATCAAAATAGGTAATCACATCATAAAGGCACTAATAGTTTTTAGTGTCCCTTATTTTTTAGTGTCTGTGTGCAAAATACTCGAGGAGAATAGGTGAAATCAAACGAGATCAATCAACTCATACCCCAAGTATCACTGAAAAACCAAGCTGCTTTTAAACAGCTCTATGAAATAAGCAGCCCAAAAATCTACGGCCTGCTAGTAAACATCATTCAAGACAAAGAGCTCGCCGCTGATACTTTACAAGAAGTTTATACAAAGATATGGCTAAATGCTGATAAATGCGATATTAGTCAAGGGAATGGCTGGCCTTGGATTTGCCAGTTAGCACGTAACACTGCACTAGATAAACTGCGCAAAATAGACAAGTATCCAAGCAGCATTGAAGACACTTACGTCAATGAAGCTTATCAACAGAGTGACAGTCAGTGGCATAGTAATATCGACCTTAATAGCTGCCTAGCCCAGCTAGCCTCTAAATCACGCCAAGCTATTATCCTTTCCTACCTGCACGGCTTCTCTCATCAGCAGCTAAGCAAAAAACTGGCGCTCCCTTTAGGCACTTTAAAATCAACTATTCGCCGTTCAATGAAGGAGTTAGCACTATGCCTAAACCTTTAAGATACGAACAGCAATCCGTGAAGCAGCATTTAGCTCAGCAATATGTACTCAATCAGCTATCACCACTAACAGCTAAAAGAATGGAGCGATTAATGGCCAATGATACACAGCTTAATCAACTCGTTTACAGCTGGGAGAGTAAACTGAGCACTATTATTGACGCTATCCCTGAGCAGACACCACCTGAGCGCGTGTGGCAAAACTTGCAACAACAGCATCTCCATCAAGCTCCCAAACAACCGAACTTTATCCAACGCTGGTTATGGCAAACGGCATTTGCAGTCAGCTTCTGTGCACTTTTATTTACCAGTACCCAATTATATTTAATACCACAGCCGCAAACCGAGTTTTCACCTAGCTATACAGCGACCATGAGTGACTCTGAAAACCAACAGCGTTTTATTATCAATGCTTACAAAGGCCTAACCCCTGGCCATTCACAGCTAAAAATCCTTTGGGACAAACAATCTAGTCCTCAAAACCTTGAGAGCTTGACGCTTTGGAGCATTGGGAGAAATACAGGCAAAAAAGAGCAGTTAGCCACTGTTGAGCAACTGAGTAAAGAAGGTCATTTTCTCAGCAAAGCGCATTGGCTAAAGATCAAAAACAGCGCCTATTTAGAGCTTAGAAATGGCGATACTGTGGTATACCGCGGCGAGTGTATTGAACTCATCACCCCTAGCTAAGAAAGGTTTTATGTAGAAAACTCGCTTGAAATAAGTGAGGGCTAAGGAAGGTTATTTAATCAATCCAATTAAAGAATTGATTAAATAACCTTCCTTTGAAAAGCCCTTTGCTGTGTATTTAAGCTTATGTTTTAACTTGCCACGCTTGTGAGCGGCTTTCTTATCTAAATGGCAGTGCGCCTTATTAAACGGTTTGGCAAACTTAGCGACTAAATTACGCTTTACCAACCTACTTTCAACCTTTTGCTCAGCGCTATCAGCCTTACCTGTCGGTAATAACCGCGCCCTCTTTGATTTAGCCATCTGCTAATCCTATCCAATTAATTTATTAAACCCTTTTCTAAAAGCCATTTTTAGCTCGTAGCTCGTAGCTCGTAGCTCGTAGCTCGTAGCTCGTAGCTCGTAGCTCGTAGCTCGTAGCTCGTAGCTCG
>CAKZOD010000074.1 GCA_937136055.1 uncultured Oceanospirillaceae bacterium
TGGGAGTGTAGCTCAGCTGGGAGAGCGTCGCCCTTACAAGGCGAATGTCGGGAGTTCGAACCTCTCCACTCCCACCACTATTCTTAATATCTCTCTTCTTTATGTGATTTTTCTCAATAAATGAATTTATTAGAAGACGTTTCTCTGCAATATCAACACCTTGATTCTTACTTGTACCGTGCTAAAAGTATTGATGTATTTCTTGTGCGCAGCGATAAAGTGCATCCCCATGTTAGCGGTAATAAGTGGTTCAAGCTTAAATACGCCTTACAGCAAGCTCAGCAGCAAAACATTGAAACCTTGATTAGTTTTGGTGGTGCCTATTCCAATCATATTCATGCATTAGCTTACGCAGCTCACCAGCTTGATATAAACACAGTTGGCTTTATTCGCGGGCAGTGGACAGAAGATAACCAAACACTACAAGATGCCCAAAAGTGGGGAATGCAGCTGCATAGCGTGTCACGTGAAGCGTATCGTGAAAAACATACTCAGCCGTTTCTGGATGAGCTTAAGCAAAAATATCCCAATAGTATGATTATAGCCGAAGGCGGCTCCGGGGTGCTGGCAGTGAAAGGCGTGGCGGATTTAATGCGTGAAATAGAATCGTCGCTGCCAAATTTAGATGTATTAGTAGCAGCTTGCGGTACGGGTGGAACTTTGGCCGGTTTAGTTGCCAGTGCTGAGCATACGAAATCTATATTAGGTATTCCCGTTTTGAAAGGGGCGCAGTTTCTCAATCATGATATTGAGCAGTTGCTTTCGTCAAGTGGATCATCTGCGCAATGCAGCTGGCAGCTGGATTTAGATGGGCACTATGGAGGTTATGGTAAAGTAAAAGCAGAGCATATAACCGCTATGCAATCTATTGAGCAGCATCACCAAGTTTTACTTGAGCCGGTATACGTGGCGAAAATGTGGCGTCGTTTTGATGAGTTGGTATCACAAGATTATTTTGCTCCAGGTGCTAAGGTTGCGCTGCTTCATTCAGGTGGCTTGCAAGGTCGCAGAGGCTTTAAAGCTTTAGCCTGAATCGGTGGCTTCACTGCGCCATATAGCGCAAGCTGTTGATTCTACAGGGCTTATAGGAATTCCCGCTGAACCTTTGGGTGCATCAGATATTTCAACTCAACTGTAAAGCCAATATCTTACACTCTGTTCTCACATTGAAGTCACGAATTCAGGTTTAAGTTAGTGTTGGCTCTGTAAGTGATATAGATGAGTTTTAATTCTAAAGATTATTATCTTTCAAAGCTCATTGGTGTGTTGGCCGATAATTCATTGATTTTTACCTAGATACAAGCATCCCCATTGATTTCTCTGAGCTCACAAAAATCCTCTAAATAGATAGAAATGCTGTATAGCTGCCATACTGTATTTGCTCTATAATCTTGCCTCACACGGTTAACCTAGGTGCTTTTTTGATGAATAAATTTAGTAACATCGGCTTGATAGGTAGGTTAGGTAGTAAAAAGGTAGTCGATACTATTAAGAAGATGGTGACGTTTCTATCTGATCAAGGCTACAACATCATTTTAGATCAGCGTATCGGCGAGTTAATGCCTGGTCATGGCTTAGAAAGTTATAATCAAAAAAAGATGGGCGAAGTCTGCGATTTAGTCATCGTTGTTGGTGGTGATGGAAGCCTATTAGGCGCAGCACGTGCACTTGCCAGAAGTAATGTGCGAGTACTGGGCGTTAACCGTGGGCAACTCGGTTTCCTAACCGATATCTCTCCGAGTGAATTCTCCGAAAAGTTAACTGAAATATTAGCGGGTAACTACACAGAGGAAGAGCGTTTCCTGATAAAAATTACCGTTAAAAGAGACGACGTCGTTGTTGGTGAAGCTGAAGCGTTAAATGATATGGTGCTTCACCCAGGTAAAGCGACAAAGATGATCGAGTTCGATCTGTTTGTTGAAGGGAGCTATGTTTATACCCAGCGCTCAGATGGATTGATTGTCGCTACACCAACAGGTTCAACTGCTTATTCTCTCTCCGGTGGTGGTCCAATTATGCACCCTAAGCTCGATGCATTGGTGCTAGTGCCTATGTTCCCGCATACTTTGTCGTCAAGACCAATCGTGGTTGATGGCAATAGTGAATTGCGTTTAGTGATCTCTGAAGAAAATGACACCTACCCAATCGTCTCTTGTGATGGGCAAGTGAGTATTAACTTAGCCCCTGGCGATATTATTCACATTCAAAAACACAGCCATAAGCTAAAGCTCATTCACCCTGAAGGCTATAACTTCTACCGAACATGTCGTGAAAAACTCGGTTGGAGTGCAGGGCTAGCTGTTAAAAAGAACGTTCTATCATGATCATTCAAGAATGCGATGCCCAAGGTTACGATATCATTGGGGATGTTCACGGATGCGGACTCGCTTTACGATTATTGCTCTCTCGATTAGGTTATTCAAAGAAAGATGGCGTTTACTTTCACCCTAAACGTAAAGTGGTTTTTCTCGGTGATATCATCGATAGAGGCCCTCGTATTCGAGAAGCGCTGCATCTGGTGAGAGATATGGTTGATGCCGGTAATGCGCATATAGTAATGGGCAACCATGAGTATAACTATTTAAGTTACTGCACATCTGGTGAGTCTGTTCACCTACCCTATTTGCGAGAGCACACCTCAAGACACCAACGTATCTTGCAAGAAACAATCAACCAGCTTGCTAATCATCCTGCAGATCAGCGTGATTTTTATCAATGGATGACAACATTGCCGGTGTTTTTAGAGTTTGAAAAATTTCGTGTAGTACATGCTTGTTGGCATAAAGAATTGATTGCTAAGCTGCTTGAAACAACGGGTTCAAATATTATCGATTCGACCTTCCTGTTGCAATCAGCCCTCAAAGATACTTTTGAGTGGACAGTTATGGATAGGTTGTTACGAGGCACCCAAATCAAGTTGCCTAATGATGAAACGATGACTTGTCGTGATGGATATGTGCGCAAGTTCTTTAGAACAAAATTCTGGATGAAAAATCCGGAGTTATACGGAGAAGTGGTATTCCAGCCTGATCCGCTGCCAAACAATATGCTGCACCGTGTTTTGTCACAAAAAGAATTAGATCATTTGTATTATTATGCGCCTGAGGAGAAAAACCTATTTATCGGGCACTATTGGTGTGAAGGTATTCCTGCGCCTATTACCCCGAACATTGCTTGTTTAGATTACAGCGCTGTTAAATTTGGTCGCTTAGTTGCTTATCGTTATGACTTTGAAGAAACGTTAAGTGCAGATAAATTTGTTAGTGTGAATGTCCGTACAGAGGTGTAATTATTAGCACCATAAACCCAAATCACGAACTCAAATAGAGTATATAAAGTCATTAGGGTACTTGGGTTACATAAAAGTAAAAGGTCAACGGTAAAAGCTAAAGAGGCAAGCTGAATGATAAAAGTACTAGAGGCACCTTTTGACAAAGACTTAGCGCCTTTTACTAAACAGCTCTGGGCACTACGTATTACGCACAGAGTTGTCTTTGAAGATCAACAAGTGTTGATTGTTGAAAACCCTGCACATGCTGAGCTTGTTCTGCAAATTTATAATTATTGGCAGCAAACAGGGGAGTTTCCTGTTGTACAAGTTCAGCGAGATGTTCCTTCTGAGGCACAGTTCTCAGATCCTCTCGAGCAAGTTTCAGTAAACCAAAGTGCTAGCAATCAAGACACACAAACGCCAGTAACACAAAACACAAAGCGCTATCGGCAGCAAATAGCAATTGCGCGAACGCCTCTTGTATTAGTGCTATTACTACTGAGTTTGGCACTTAGTTTATTGACTAATTTTGGCGCTGATTACCATCTACTTGCCTATTTTACGGTTACCGATTTTCAAGTGAATGGCTCCCAAGTCAATTACTACAATCTTGAACAGAACTTTAAGACGATGGAGCTGTGGCGCTTTATCAGCCCTATTTTTGTACACTTTAATTTGCCACACATTGTCTTTAATAGTTTATGGATTTGGGTAGTTGGTAGAGTGATTGAAAGCCAGCAAAGTACATGGGTGTTATTGTTTATCGCTGTATCTAGTGCACTTGCATCTAATCTTGCTCAATATTATCAAACAGGGCCTGTATTTGGTGGTTTATCAGGGGTTGTTTATGCGGTTATTAGCTACGCCTGGTTATGGGATAAGCTGGAAAAACCCAAGCTATATATTGTTAGCAATGGATTGATGGGGTTTATGATTGCCTGGTTAGTACTGGGTTACTCAGGCATATTAGCTAGTTTAGGCTTAGGCCAAATTGCAAATACTGCGCATTTAGCAGGCCTAATTAGTGGTTTAGCAGCAGTGTTTGTTGTACGAGTATTCTACAAAATACAGCGTTAAATGTTTATAAGTAGCTCAAGATTTTGCATCGACTGCACTTGATAGCTACAAAGAGAGAAAGAGATGACTTACGAAGAATTAATTGAAAAAATGACGCCTCAAATGCATCAGTCGATTAAAACCGCTATTGAATTAGGCAAGTGGCCAGATGGTAAAAAAATGACGAGCGAGCAATTGGATATTTGTTTAAAAGCCGTTATTTATTACGATCAAAACTTACCTAAAGAGCAGCGCACTGGCTATATCGATAGAACCAAGGCAGATGGTACCCAAAAAGGGAAAGACCCTTTTGTACAAGAATTAAAGCTACATTGAAATACCAATTATAAATAATGCCTAGTATGCATCGCATAGAAAGGCAGCAGACAAGAACCGAGTTTAATTATGCCAATATTGCGCAGCGGAAGTATGCAGAAAATGCGTACTCAAGTATCTAGCGAGCAACAGCCACACACTATCGAATATTTTTTAGAACTTGATGATGACCCATTATTGATGAATGAATTGATGGGCCGTGAAATCTATTTAAAAAATTTAGATGAAATTCACTGCAGTCACTGTAATCGTTTATCAAAGAAAAGCTTTGGTCAAGGTTACTGTTTCCCTTGCTTTAAAAAGCTCCCTCAATGTGATTTATGCATGATGAGTCCAGATCGATGCCACTTTCATTTAGGTACCTGTCGCGATGAAGAGTTTGCTCAAAGCGTTTGTTTCAATGAACACATTGTTTATTTAGCTAACTCTTCTGGTGTCAAAGTAGGGATAACAAGGGGTACGCAAGTACCAACGCGTTGGGTGGATCAAGGTGCAGTTGAAGCGCTCGCCATTTACCGAGTGGCCACTCGTCGCCAAGCGGGACTGATAGAAAAAGTGTTTTCAGAGCACATCAGTGATAAAACCAATTGGCGAAAAATGCTAAAAGGCGAAGTTGTCTCAATCGATTTAGCGGCAATTCGTGATGAGCTAAATGAAAAGTGTCAAGAGCAAGTAAATGCACTAATAGATGAGCACGGCTTACAAGACATTCAAAGCTTAGTTAATGGGCAAGTGACACAGCTTGAATATCCAGTGAGCCACTACCCTACAAAAATTAGCTCTCATAACTTAGATAAAACTGAATGTATCAGTGGTACTTTGCAGGGAATAAAAGGGCAGTACTTAATACTTGATACTGGGGTTATTAACTTGAGAAAGTATAGTGCCTATCAAATCGAAATTGGGTTGGTTTAGCGTCACCCTAAAGAGGGTGCCAAGCAGGCTAAAATGAGTGTTAAAAGTATCGTTAACTCAGGTATTTACCTATTTTTTAGGCATGCTAACCAGACATCACATTTTAGCCTAAAAGCGTTCTCTAAATTAATTGATCGCTAATAGAGCAGTACTGTCGCTAATAGTCGTGAAAGTTGCTTTTTAAGTGTGTTTTATAAAACAGAGAGCGCTCTTGATCAGCACTTTTTAACATTTTTATCGAGGCATTAAACGATCAATTTTACAATCCACAAACTTAGCATTAGCTATCTTTTTTCAAGTGCTTATACTATGTCAAAATAGAGAGAAATGATCAGCTTGTTGATGCTTATAAAGCGATCACAAGTTTAATATTGGATGGAGTTTGACGTATGTCTCAACCAAACGTTATATATTTAAAAGATTATCAAGTACCTGCCTTCCTTATCGATCACACTCGATTGCATTTTGATTTGCAGGAAGATTTTACACAAGTAAAAGCGAGCCTTAGCGTACGCCGTAACAGTGCGTCAAAAGATCAAAACGCTAGCCTGGTACTGCATGGTGATAAAGAGCTAGAACTCCTAGAGTTGATAATTGACGGTCAACAGTTAGGGTCTTCAGCGTACCAGCGCGATGATAAAGAATTAACCATCTTTGCACCGGGTGATCAGTTTGAGCTAGAGATTAAAACGCGCATTTATCCGGATAAAAATACCGCCCTTGAAGGGCTTTACCGCTCAGAGGGGATGTACTGCACACAATGTGAGGCAGAAGGTTTTAGACGCATCACTTTCTACATGGATAGACCGGATGTGATGTCGGTGTTTGAAACAACGATTAGTGCTGATAAAGCACAGTATCCAGTATTGTTATCAAACGGTAACCAAGTAGAGCAAGGTGATAGTGAAGATGGTCGCCACTTTGCTGTTTGGCAAGATCCATTTCCTAAGCCCGCTTATTTGTTCGCATTAGTTGCTGGTGATTTAGCCCACATTGAAGATACATTCACGACTAAATCTGATCGTGAAGTGGTGCTGCGTGTTTATGCCGACCCTAAAGATTTGGATAAGTTAGATTTCTCCATGGTCTCCCTTAAAAAGTCGATGACTTGGGATGAAGAAGTATATGGCCGCGAATACGATTTAGACCTGTTTAATATCGTCGCAGTGGATTTCTTCAACATGGGCGCGATGGAAAATAAAGGATTAAATATCTTTAATACCTCGTGTTTATTAGCGCATCCTGAAACAACTACAGATGCAACTTTTCAGCGTGTAGAAGCGATTGTTGCTCACGAGTACTTCCATAACTGGTCAGGTAACCGTGTCACTTGTAGAGATTGGTTCCAGCTGAGCTTGAAAGAAGGTTTCACAGTGTTTCGTGATGCCGAGTTCTCTGCTGATACCAACTCGCGTACAGTGAAGCGTATTGAAGATGTAAAAACGCTGCGCACTGGGCAGTTCTCAGAAGATGCAGGGCCAATGGCACACTCGATTCGCCCTGAATCCTTTATCGAAATATCAAATTTCTATACCCGCACGGTTTATGAAAAAGGGGCTGAAGTAGTACGTATGGTACATACGTTACTTGGCGCTGAGAAATTTAGAGCAGGCAGTGATTTATATTTTGAGCGTCACGACGGTCAAGCTGTGACGACAGATGATTTCCTCAGTGCGATGCAAGATGCATCAGGGCGCGACCTGAGCCAGTTCAAAAACTGGTACAACCAAGCGGGTACGCCATTGCTAACTATCACTGATAGTTACGATGCACAAACTCAGCGTTATGATTTACATATCGCACAGAGCTGTCCTGCGACTCCAGGGCAAACAGAAAAACTACCTTTTCACATGCCGGTGATTATTGGTCTACTTGATGAAGAAGGTAACGATATTGCATTAGAGCAAGGTGGCAGCCAGTTACTTGAAGTGACTCAAACTGAGCAGACATTTAGTTTTGATAATATCCCTTGTAAACCTGTGCCATCACTTTTACGAGGATTTAGTGCACCGGTTAAAATGGACTTTAACTATAGCCGCGAGCAACTAGTGTTTTTGATCAGTCACGACAGTGACGGATTTAACCGCTGGGAAGCGGCGCAAAAGCTTGGGGTTGATATTATCCTTGAGCTGGTTAGAAAACTGAGCATGGGCGCTGCCCTTGAGTTAGATAACCGTTTAGTTGAAGCTTTTAGAGCCGTGTTATCAGATAGCCAGTTAGATAAAGCGATGATTGCAGAAGTGTTAACACTGCCTTCAGAACTGTATTTACATGAGCTATGCGACACCGTCGATGTTGCCAATATCCATAAAGCGAGAAACTTTGTTCGCCAAGGTCTAGCTAAAGCGCTAGAGATTGAGTTCTTAGCGGCTTATCAAGGCGCGCGTTTAGCGGCAGAACCTTACACAACCAGTGCTGAATGTATCGCTAAGCGTCAATTGCAAAACTTGAGCTTAGGTTACTTAATGTCTCTTGAGCGTGAAAGCTACGTTGAGCTTGCCCTAAAGCAGTACCGTGAAGCTGACAACATGACAGATAGTATGGCAGCTCTAGTATTGGTTGCTCACTCGAGCTTTGCAGATGCCTCTAGGGATCTGCTAGCAGAGTTTTATGAGAAGTGGTCACACGACACACTTGTTGTGAATCAGTGGTTTGCTGTGCAAGCTGGTGATCCGAAAGAAGGTACTTTAGCGAAAATTGAAGCACTGATGGAGCACCCAGCATTTGATATTTTAAACCCAAATAAAGTACGTAGTTTATTTGCTGTGTTTGCAATGTCCAATGCCATAAACTTCCACGCTGAAAATGGTAGTGGCTATGAATTTTTAGGGCGCCAAATTATCGCTTTAGATAAGTCTAACCCACAGCTTGCGGCTCGCTTATTAGGGCCGTTGACGAAATGGAAGCGCTACACTGAGAACAAGCAAGTTCAAATGCGTGAACAATTGCAACGCATCATGGATAGCGGTGAGCTATCAGCGGATGTTTATGAGGTTGTCAGTAAAAGTTTAGTTTAGACTAATTGAGCATTGACTATCTTTTTAAGTGCTGCCAAATTAAGGGACAGAGACTTCAGTGAAGAGCAGTATTAATACTGAAGTTTTTGTGACTTTTTAGGGCGAACAAACGTCTAAGAGACAAAGCGAAAATGCCGGTTTTTGCGTATTTATTGATTTAACATCTAATCGCAAACCGGAAAATTACGCTAGAATGTAACATCAAAAGAATAACAGATAGAACTTAGCGCAATTGTTAATGTCCATCTGATGAGAAGAGGTTTGCAAAGGGATGCAAACTGTTTAGTGACAAAACTAGCTCGGGAACTGGGTTAGTTATTAATATATTAAAAATGGATAAAAAAATGGCTCGTACAATTTCCAACGATGATAAATTCGATTTACAACAAAATTTCCGTCGCTACATTAAATTTCATGATTTATATATACAGCATAATGACTTGTTCAAAATGGCGAAAGCTAGCCGTGTTTGGATAGCAGCTGTTGTCGCTATCATTTTTGCGATGGGTTCTGCATTCTTTATGGGTGTTGCAGCAGGACTTTTCGGTCTTTATTTTTACCGCGTGATTAGTGCAAACATGAGTAAGAGTAACGCAGAAGAAGGGCGTGAAAGTGCTGAACGCTGGTTCGCCTCTAAGGGATTAAGATTTGAAGGGCGTGTTCTATACCGCACTGAAGATCAAATGCTAGAGTCACCTATTGACCCATTTGATGATTCTATTTACAGCTAATTATTAGAGTCACTAAGAATTAAAAGCGAGCATTGAGCTCGCTTTTTCCTTTTGGGTGGCGCTTATTGCTGTAGAGGCATGGATCACTCACATTGTTTGAGGTAATTGTTCTTTTGAGATAACGATGGCCAAAACAGAGTTTCAAGGTATTACGCGCCGCGCACGTGAGATGTTGGCATCTAATGAAGATAACAGTGTCGATTTTAAACGCGAAGCCAATGGCGTAAAAAGCAGTGACTTTGTCGCTTTCGCAAATGCCAGTGACGGCGGTACATTGCTCATTGGTATTGATGAATACACTGATAAAAGCGGTTTGCAACGTGGTAAGGTTGTCGGCTGTTTGGTTGATGATAAAGCGCGTTTAGCACTGGTTAACAAAGCGCTAGAGTGCACACCAAGCCTTGAAATTGAAGTGTATGTTGAAAACCTTAAGCATAGACCTTTCCTGCGTCTCGAAATCCCCCCAAGCCAAAATAGACCTTTTTGCAATTCTCGAGGCGAATATAGTATTCGCGCAAACGGTCGCAACCGCGCTTTGTATCCCACCGAACTTTTAAAAATCTTTTTAGAATCAGAGTCTGAACTGTTTGATAACCGCTTTCAGGAAGTGGCTGGCTCATTAGAAAATCAAGTTGAGCAGGTTAACAACGCTTTACATGATCAGTTATTAACGGTCAGCGCCAATTTAGAGCAATTTGAGCGTCAGTTGAAAATAGCGTTTGCCCGCATAGGCCAGCTAACCGATAGCAATAAAAAACGCTCCCGCAATTTGCTCGATAGCGTGAAAGATAACCAGCTCTCGCTCGTCAATTTGGAAAAAGTATTAGTGGAAGATGTCAGTGCTGAAATGCACGCAGATCATTTTGAAACTCTGGAAGCTAAACTCGATAAACTCCTCCACCTGCTCGATGAAAAAGGTCTTAATTAATCAATGACAACCAATAGTTTACACGCAAAAACAGCATGGGTTTTTGATCTGGATGGCACGCTCACAGTTCCTGTACATGACTTTGCTCACATGCGCAAAGAGCTAGGTATGCAGCCCGATGCAGATATTTTGAAAACACTGTCACAGATGCCTGAGGATAAAAAGCAACACCTAACAGCACGCCTTGATGAGCTAGAAGCTTTCTATGCAAAACAAGCCAAGGCAGCAGCTGGAGTTGAAGCACTTATTTGCCACTTGGCGCAAAAAGGTTGCCAGCTCGGTATTTTAACCCGCAATACTAAAGAGATGGCGATATTGTCACTTCAGGCAATTGGCGTAGGTCAGCACTTTGATCATGTAACGATAATAGGGCGTGATGAAGCGCCCCATAAACCAGATCCCCAAGGGTTATTTGAAATACTTGGGCACTGGCAAAAAAGCGTCGAAGAGGCTGTCATGGTCGGTGATTTTAGGTTTGATTTAGAAGTTGGCAGGGCCGCCGGCACTTGTACTGTACATATCTCCGGCAATGAGGCGAGGTGGCCGCAATTAACGGATTATCATTTTGATACTTTGCAGCAGTTGCATAATCATTTGGTTTAATCGGTTGCTAACATTAAGTTTGTTTGAACGCCAAGTGCCTAGTTGAATGCTAGTTGGATTGGCGCTGTCCGTATGGTTATTGATGGACTTAAGGAAGTTAAAGAATCCATCATGCGCATTGAGGCGGGTTTGAGTACTTATGAAAAGGAGTTGGCTTTGCTTGGCGAAGATTATCAAGAAATTTTCGCGCAGCAAGTTAGGGAAATGCAGGAGAGGAAAGAAGCAGGGTTGCCGATGGCTAGTTGGGTTAAGGAAGTTATAGGGGCTGATAAAAATGTTGTTTAGTCGTAAGTTAATGAAATTGTTCCAGTATTCAGTCTGTGTTTTTCAAACTGATATAAAATAATAAAAAATTGCTTAGGACTAATGGAATGGCTAATAGCTTAAAGGATAACGCTAAATATAAAAAATGGCTAAAAACTCATCACTTTGGAAACTGCAAACTCGATCGAAAAGATTATGGTGAGTTTTTATCTAATTATATTACAGGTGAGAAGGATGGATTCGTTCTTAATTTAAACGGCTCGTGGGGTACTGGTAAAACAGAATTCTTGAAACGTTTGTATTCTCATATGTTAGATGAGAATCATCCCGTTATTTATATTGATGCATGGGAGAGTGACTTTTCTAAAGACCCTTTAACGGTCGTTACGAGTGAGCTGCTTTCTCAGTTGGAGAAATTTAATGGCGGTATAGGAAAGCTCGAAGATGCTAAAAAGGTTAAAGAGTTATTTGGCAAGGTACTGAAAGGTACAGCAGTCGGGCTAGCTGGCCTAACAACTCATGTACTTGCAGGGAGTGCCAGTATCGGAGCTGATGTTGTTAAAGAAATAGTTGCGAGTGACCCGAAAGAATTTACTCAAGAATTAACTAAGAATTATGCATCTCAGATTAAATCGATCAAAGAAATTAGAGAGTGCTTAGGACAGTTAGCAGAGGTTTTACAGTCGACCTATAAATACTCATTACCGGTTGTTTTACTTGTAGACGAGTTAGACAGATGTAGACCTACTTACTCTATAGAAATGCTGGAAGTGATAAAGCATTTTTTCTCAACCAAAAACTTTGTATTTGTAGTTGCCACTGATACAGAACAACTTTGCCATTCAATTAAATGCGTTTATGGTGATGGCTTTGAATCGGAGCAATATCTAAAAAGATTTTTTGATCGCAAAATTAGCTTACCTAAACCGGATATTGATCAGTATGTTTCTTTGATGGACTGCCCTGATGATTTGAGTTCTGATTTATATTTGTTCCCAAGAGAACATCCTCAAGATTACTCTTCAGTACAGCTTTCTATTGCAGCTCTTGCTAAGTCTTACGATTTAAAAATAAGGGGTGTAGATCAACTGTTTAGTAAAACTGTTTCTTGTTTAAGAAGTGCTTCCGAAGCATGTGAGAAACTAGCTATGAAACAGGTCTTGAATGTACCAGTATTGATATTAGGTTTAATTGAACAAGATTCCAACTCTGAGTGGTATCATCAACAAGCATACAACTCTAAAATAAGTGTGGAAAATTTTAAATTTGATGCGTTGTATAACAATATGGTCCCTACTAGAATTGTAATTATAATAGCTCTTGAAGCAATTACTTTAAAACAAAGAATTGATAAACACCATCAGATAGAAAACTTTAAATATTGGGACACTATAAACTCGAGAGAAATTAGAAGTCTTATATCGCAAAAGAGCAAAGAAGAATATTTTAATGTTTTAAGGTCCTATATTGAGTTTTGTGACTTACACAAATCTGAATTATTTAACGTTTGGTTGTGGGATAGTTATAAGAAATTAATTGAGCTTGCAGGCACAATTGAATGACTCAATTTTATCTTATTTACAAACATTGAGAAAAATTAGAATGAGTACTCTCAGCAAAATTAAAGTAAAAAGAAAAAACGAACGCCTTAAGTATCGTAAAAAGCAGAGTAGGAAAAAATTAAAACTGAAGCAGCGGAATCAAGTTAAAGTAAGAATTAAAAAGTTATTAAATATTGATAGTTTTTTGTATGCTATACATGAAGTTGGTCATTTTGTGGTTAGATCAATTTTGAGACCTGACGTTATTTTTAATATTAAGCTTGAGCATCTTGGTGGTGACCAGTTCAAAGGATGGGTAGTTAGAGCAGACGGAAAAAATAATGATGACTCATTTGAGGTTGCAGCCTTAGTGTCTATTGCAGGAATAATGGCAGAGAAATTTAATTTGGATGATAGGGTTTTACAATCAAGAAAAGCTATCCAAGATGAGAAAAATAAGCACTTGCACGGCGATTATTTTAATTTTTGTACTGCAAAGTCTAATCTAGAAAAAAAATGGAAAGCTGCTTGCGGTAGTGAAAAAAGTGATTTTTTTGCTTTTGTTGCTTGGTATGTAGAAGATATATTTAACTCCTTTGGCTACGATAGAATGCTCTCTATGGCTTCAAAATTGGAATTTAATAAGATTACGGTTATGGAGCCGATTGCTAATTCATATGAATTGAACTTTGAAGAAATGGGTAATCAAGACATATTATCTTTTTTATATGGAAACAAATAATTTAATTAAGTTTATTAAAGACCTGCCAAGCGCAGGTTTTTTTTCGCCTAAATTTACCAAACCTACACCAAATCCATGAGAAACCCATTAAAAATTACGCTCATATTGCCAGCAGTGTAAGCAACACTCCGCTATTTTAAGGACTGGTTATACATACAGGTTCGTTAGCAGGCTTAATCTCAGCACATTAAAAGATATCCAAGCCTCGGAGCTGACTTAGCGGTGGTCAGCAAAGAAGTCATGATTACAGTGTGCTTATCTAAGAAAAGGTTAAAATGTTGGCGAGGGTAGTTAGGTTGTTATTATGCGAGAACGATCCATTTCAAAGCCGCAGCTTGATAACCAAGCAATGGCATCCTCTACTTTGGCAAAGACTTGTCTTTCATAACTGTCATCAGTTTGCGGGATAAGTTGCTCTAGTTGCATTTCTTTAAAAGCGCAGGGGGAATAGACGTGGCAATCTTTGATACAGCCATTGGTTTTAAACCAGTTGCAATGCTCTTCTACATGTTTGCCTATTTCAGGAACCGCAAGTTCCCAGTTGTCGAAAAGTGACATGATTGCCCATTCTTGACCTATTAATGGCGCTACTTTCAAACGAAAATCTTCAATGTAGGCAATCGCAGCTTCTTCGTTCCAGCACCCTGCAAATGACTGTATTACGACATGGTTGTTTACTTTTATATCCCAAGTTCCGTGGGCAACAAACATTAAAATGAATCTCTCTTTATATTATTGGTTTAGTAATATCATATATAGTGGATTATGTGAATGTGACTTTTTCTTTCTTGAATATTCAGGGAAGCTTATTCGCGGCAAGGATAGCCAAAAACGCCTACTTATTATTCGTTGTGGGCGCTTTTGAAAGTATTGTTTATTGAAAACCTTCTTGATATAGGTACGACACTCTACTGCTGGAACGGGTAAACAGAGCCTAATTCTAAAATCTGTGTTAGCTCATCTAACGCTGTGCGCGATTCAATTAACAATTGAGGATCTGCAAGATCTTGCTCTGTAAGGCGATCACGGTAGTGATTCCCTACCCATAAAGACAGACGATCAAACAGGGATTGATTCATAAAAGTTGCCGCGTTCGCCGCTTTGATCTCGGCTTCGTTTAATACGACACGCAAGCGTAAGCAGGCAGGGCCACCACCGTTAGACATACTTTGTTTAAGGTCGAAAACCAATGTTTGGTCAATAGGGTTGTTGCCGCTTACCAGAGATTCTAAGTAGGCTTTTACGCGTGGGTTGTTATCACATTCTTGAGGCACTACTAAGGCGGTTTTACCTGTAGGCAGTGAAAGTAGCTGGCTGTTGAATAAGTAACTGCTCACTGCATCTTCAACACTGACTAACTCAGTTGGAGCTTCAATGATATGAAAGTCACCTCCCATCTTCTGGCTCAATTGTGCTTTAACGCTTTGCTGATCTAAAAATGCCTGCTGGTGGCAAAATAGAATATTGGCATTACCGACTGCGATAACATCGTTATGGAAAACGCCTGCATCGATAACATCTGGGTTTTGCTGCGCATAAACCACATGTTCAGCGTTTAGCTGATGTAATCTCGCTACTGCTTGTGACGCTTCAATGGTATGTCTCGCCGGGTATTTTTGCGGTGCTCTTTGGCTTGAATCAAAGGCGTGTTTGCCGTAGACAAAAAATTCAACACCTTGCTCGCCATACTCATGACAAAAACGGGTGTGGTTAGCCGCACCTTCATCGCCAAAGTGATCAACACTTGGCAGTGCTTGGTGGTGCTCAAAGTAATCACTATCGCTGAAAGTGGCTTTTAAAATGTTGCCTGTGACAGTGTGTTCAATCGAGCGGTGAAATTTGTTGCTTAAATTGGCCGGCGTAAAGTGCACTTTTTTGTCAGCGGTATCAGCACTTGGCGATATGGTTGCAGCGTTTGCTGTCCACATACTAGAGGCTGAACAGCAAGTTGCAAGGATCCTCGGTGCTTCCTTAGCCGCTTTCGCAAGTACCTCAGCATCAGTGCCACTAAAGCCTAACTTTCGCAAGGTGTGGATATCAGGGCGCTCTTGGGGGGCTAAAACACCTTGCACTAATCCCATATCAGCGAGGGTCTTCATTTTGGTCAAGCCTTGCAAAGCTGCCTTTTTAGGATTGGCAATATTAGCTTGGTTATTTTGCGATGCGACATTGCCAAAAGAGAGTCCGGCATAGTTGTGGGTCGGGCCTACTAGGCCGTCAAAGTTTGCTTCAAATGCTTTCATGGATATCTCCTTTGCTGTGTACACGACAGGTAATTCTGGATAGTAATTTAATGATAAATGAGGTAATTAAAGCGCCACAGCTAGGGCTGTAGCGCTGCTTTTAAGGTCTTTTAACGGATCTTAAAAAGAGAGTCCCGGTGCGAGAGTTTCTGGCATCACGAGAGTATCAGTTTCCATACCTGCTACTGGGTATGCACAGTAATCAGCTGCGTAGTAAGCACTTGCGCGGTGGTTACCGCTGGCACCAATACCACCGAAAGGTGCAGCAGAGCTTGCGCCAGTCGTTTGCTTGTTCCAGTTAACAATACCGGCGCGAATGTGCTGATAAAACTCGTCAAACTGATCTTTGCTATCGCTAAATAATCCGGCTGATAAACCAAATCGAGTGTTGTTCGCACCAGCGATAGCACTCGCAAAGTCATCGTAGCGAATGACTTGTAATAGTGGACCGAAGTGCTCTTCATCTGGAAGCTCAGAAACATTAGTCACATCAATTAAACCAGCGCTGACAAAGCCAGTACCTACGCTGAGTTTTTCAAGTTTTACTAAGCTTGTAGCGCCCGCATCGAGCAATAGTTGCTGTGCGGTTACCATGCCAACAGCTGCTTGTTCAGAAATCAAACTGCCCATGAAAGGTGCAGGTTCTGCAAACTGATTGCCAACTTGGATGTTCTCAACCGCTGTTGTTAATAGTGCTAAAAACGCATCGCCAGTTTGGGTGTTAGGGACGAATAAGCGTCTTGCACACACGCAGCGCTGGCCTGTTGTAATGTAAGCTGACTGGATCGTTTCGTTGACAGCAGCGCGCAGGTTACTAACTTCACCAATGATCAGTGGGTTATTGCCACCCATTTCAAGGGCTAAAATTTTCCCTGGTTGCCCGGCGAATTGGCGGTGTAATAAATTACCTGTGCCAGAGCTTCCTGTGAAAAATAAACCATCGATATCAGCATGTCCTGCTAATGCGATTCCGGTTTCTTTTTCGCCTTGTACTAAGTTAAGAACACCTTTTGGTAAGCCTGCTTGCTCCCATAGCTCAGTCATATACATGCCGACTCTAGGAGTTAACTCGCTCGGTTTGAAAATAAGTGTATTACCGGCAATAAGTGCAGGCACGATATGGCCATTAGGTAAGTGGCCTGGGAAGTTATAAGGGCCGAAAACAGCAACCACACCGTGAGGCTTGTGGCGCAAAGTGCTTCTCGTTAGACCGATATCTGTTTGGGTATTACCGGTACGCTCAGCATTTGCCTTAATAGAAATGGCAATTTTGCCCGCCATAGCACCGGCTTCTGTTTTGGTTTCCCAGAAAGGCTTGCCCGTTTCAGTAGCGATTAAGCGTGCTAATTCGTCTTTGTTTTCTACCAGCAACGCGCCAAAGCGTTCAACGATTTCAGTACGTGCCGCTAAGCTTGTTGCCGCCCAGCTAGGTGCAGCAGCGCGTGCCGCTTTAATAGCACTGTCGACCTGCTCAACACTGGCACAATTGCCTTGCCAAAAAACTTCACCGGTTGCGGGATCGTAAGATGTTAATTGATCGGCGTTACCTGCAGTCCACTGGCCGTCGATAAATAAAGAGTTTGTCATTGGTATTACCTCTTATGGGCTGTTAAAGGCACAATACGCACGGTACTGCCATCACTCACGCCCAGTGCTTGGGCGAGGTCAGCTTGAATAGTGATTGATTGGTTGCTGGCATTTTCAATGGTGCTCATGGCGCAGCGAAAATGACCGAATTCGGTGTTGCTAATTAAATAGAGATTGTCGTAATCACGGCTTGTTATGCGGCTTTCTGAGCTGTTTTGATCGATGATTACCTTGACGTAATGGCTGTCTTTAATTGCACGGATATCATTGATGTTAGCTTCTAGTGTTGGGCCTGCATCAAAAATGTCTACATAGCCGCCAAAGCGCATGCCTTCACGTTCTAATAGTTTACGTGCAGGTACGGTATTGTCGTGGGTTTGGCCGATTGCCTCACGAGCACTCTTTGGTAGTAATTCACAGTAGAGCGTGTGTTTGGGCATCAGTTCAGCAATAAAAGCTTTATCCACTGATGAGGTTTTATCAGCGGTTGTAAAATCAATTGAGAAAAAGTGTTTACCTAAACCTTCCCAAAAAGGTGAAATACCGTCTTTGTCTGAATACCCGCGCATTTCTGCAACCAGTCGTTGGTCGAATAAATGTGGGAACTCAGCAATAAATAAGAAGCGGCTTTTAGACAGTAAATGGCCATTTTTTGAGTGGCGATAATCTGGGTGCAAAAACAAAGTACAAAGCTCAGAGTAACCTGTGTGGTCATTACTCATTGTCAACGTTTGCATAGCATTGTAAACATCGAGCTCTTTTGAGGCGTGCACTAAGGTGCCTAAGCGATAGTTATACCAAGGCTCAGATAATCCTACCGCCGCCTCAATAGCGCAGATGCCTGCAATTTTTTGCTCAGTCACATCTTCAAGTACAAAAAGATACAGCGCTTCGCCATCTTTTTTGGGTTTCAAAAAAGCGCTAAGGGCTGTAGCAAGTTTATCGTTAATAACGTCAGGGTTATCTTGTAAAGAGGTAAAACCTGGGCCGGTAATTTTTGCCAACTCAGCTAATGCGTCACCGTCTTTAGCTTCAATAGGGCGTATGACCATCATAATTTAAATCTCCGGTCTTTATGGTTAGTTGGCAAGCGGTAAAACATGGACTGTATCACCGCTAGTTACGTTGAGCTCTTTAGCTTGTGCATCATCTAAGTAAAGGCAATCAAGATTGACTTGAGCATAGATAGCGCGGAACTCATTGTTGGTGTTGTTACACACTAATGCTTCTTTAGCAGCGCCAGCGTTTTGTGAAGGCGCTGCCTGCAATGTACAGCTTGTTAGTTGCTGTATTGTAGCAAGTTGCGAGGTTGTTGCTTCAAGAGTTGGGCCGCCATCGAAAATACTGATGTAGCCGCTGTTGTTAAAGCCTTGCGCTCGTAACAGTGTTTCAACTGCTTGCATATCTGGGCGTACACAGCCAATTGCCTGTTGTGCACTTTGTGCCAGCAGTGGTACATAAATCGGATTTTTAGGCATTAGATCTGCAATAAAGCCTTTGGCATTAATACCTGTTAGGTAATTCGCACGGTGAAAATCCATATTAAAAAAGTGCTGACCGAGCGCCTGCCAAAAAGGTGATTGATTCTTTTGATTAACCACTCCTTGCAGCTCTACTATTAAACGCTCTGAGAAATGTTCAAGGCGCTGTGCGATAAACATCAAACGTGAGAGAGACAGCAGTGAAAGGGCATAGTTAGCAACATTTGGCTGTGCGAGCAAAAATGTATAAAGCCTTGATGCCCCTTCAGAGTCTTGGCTTAAGCTCAAAGTATCAACAGTGTTTGTCAGTTGTAACTCTTGCGAGTAGTGCTGTATTTCATCACAGCGATAGTTATAAAAAGGGATGTTGTCGCCGACACAAGCCTCAATACCTGAGATACCAATAATTTCTTGAGTATCAGTATCTTCAAGTACAAAGTGGTAGCTTTGATCCGTTTTAGGTTTGCTTTTACCTTGTAGAGAGCGCTGGGTGTTATTTATCAGCTGCGCCAAGTGGTCGCGGTTGTTAGGCAGTGTGGTTAGCCTATCACCCGCGCTAATCGCCATTTGTTCTATTTGTGGCAAATCAGCAAAACGCACTGGGCGGAAAATAAGCACTTTAGCTAACCGCCTTGTCTTTAAGCCAGCTTAAATCTTCACTGGTAGCAAGCTTGAGTAACAAAAGAGCACTTAATTTAGCGCGCACTGTTAAGCTGCTAACTTTGACGTACTCATCCGGTGAATGAATTTTTCCACCTTGTACGCCTAATGTATCAATATTCGGGATACCTGCTTCTGCAAGGTTATTACCATCGCAGCAACCGCCTGTTGGCAACCAAGTTAAGTCTAGACCAAGTTGCGCACCGCAATCGCATGCAAGTTGGAAAAGCTTTTCGTTAGCGTTGGATAAAACCTTGGGCTTGCGACCAAATTGCCCATGCATTTCAATGCTTAAGCCATCGCGTGCATTAATTTCATTGAGAATTTTAGCAATGTTATCTAGACACCATTGCTCATCTTCAGGTTGCTCTAAGCGAATGTTAAAACGTGATAAACACATATCTGGTACGATATTGTTAGCACCGCCCCCTTCAATTAAGGCAGGGTTGATGGTGACACCTTGGCGCTGACCGTTTAGGTCATCAAGCTGGCTTATAAAGTCGCACATTGCGCGCACTGCATTGCGCCCTAAATGATGCTCTCTACCTGCGTGAGCAGGTTTGCCACGGGTAATAACACTGAAGTTACCACTGCCTTTACGGGCTCCTGCAAAGTTGCCATCGGGAAAGCTCGGCTCGTAAATCATGCCTAAATCTACACGGGTAGCAGCGTCAGCAATAAAGCCTGCTGAGCCTTGTGAGCCAATTTCTTCATCCGGATTAAGCAGTATTTCCCAGCCAATCTTATCGGCATATGGGCTGCGCTCTAGTGCTTGAATAGCCGTAAGCATGACGATTAAGCCGCCTTTTAAATCGGCAACTCCCGGGCCATTTAAGGTATCGTCATCTAACCAAGTCGTGCTTTGAAAATCAGAATCAACAGGGAATACGGTATCTAAGTGACCGCAGAAAAAAATCTGAATAGGCGCATCTGCACGTTTCGTTAAGCGAATAGCATCACCTAATGCCTGCTGTTGCTCATTGCCTTTATTGTCGATGCTTTTAAAAGGAGCTACCGGTAACACTTCCACTTTAGCATCTAAAACTTGTGCGTATTCAATGAGTTTTTTGCCTACTCGGTTTACCCCTTCTGGGTTAAAACTACCGGAGTTGATATGCGATAATTCAATAGTTCGCTCAAGCATTTGCGGGTATTGATCATCAATCCAGCTTAGCCATTGATCAAAATCAACGGATGAATAGTTAGTCGACATAGCTTTTTCCTCATAACATGCAAGTGTTCAATGTTATTTAAAGTGATAGAGAAGAAGAGGGTAGAAAAGAAGAATCGAGCACATTGAAAATGTGCTCGTTTAACCCGAATATCAGCTGCAATATTCGGGTTAAGTGTGCGCAGTTAAAAGATTAGCTTTCTTCTGAGTTAATCACACTTTCAATAGCAGCTTCTAGCTTTGCCAGCCCTTGCTTAATATCTTCATCTGGAATGATCAGAGAAGGTGCCATACGTAAAACTTTTGGCCCTGCTACTAACATCATTAAACCTTGTTCACGGGCAGCGGCTAAAAATAGTGCCGCTTTACCGTGCCACTGTTCTACTAGCTCAACACCGATTAACAACCCTAAACCACGTGTTTCTTTGAAGATGTGGTGCTTAGCGTTAATGGCTTCTAGCCCTTCAACAAATAGCGCACGTTTCGCTTCAACAGCTTCTAGTACTGCTGGTTGGTTGATTTCATCAACAACAACTTCAGCAATAGCGCACGCCAGTGGGTTACCGCCGTAAGTGCTGCCATGGGTACCAAAGTTTAAACTGCCAGCACACTTATCAGTGGTAAGCATTGCACCAATTGGGATACCGCCGCCCAGTGATTTTGCGCTCGTTAAAATATCTGGTGTTACGCCGTATTTTTGGTAAGCAAAGAAGCTACCCGTACGACCAGCGCCTGTTTGAACTTCGTCAAATACCAGTAGTGCACCGTATTGATCGCAAAGCTCACGTGCCGCTTTCACAAATTCAACGTCCGCGTTGATAACGCCGCCTTCACCTTGAATAGGTTCAAGTACAACTGCACAAGTACGCTCAGAAATTGCAGCTTTTAATGCTTCAATATCATTGTAAGGAAGGTGAGTAATGCCAGCAGGCACAGGCTCAAAACCTTCACGGTATTTCTTTTGGCCACCGACAGATACAGTGAATAATGAACGGCCGTGGAAAGATTGCTCGAAAGAGATGATTTCGTGCTTTTCAGGGCCAACATTGTCGTAGCTGTATTTACGCGCAAGTTTGAAAGCAGCTTCGTTTGCTTCAGTACCTGAGTTACAGAAAAACACTTTATCGGCGAATGTTGCATCGCAAAGTTTCTTCGCTAGGCGCAGCGCTGGCTCATTTGTGAAAGTGTTAGATAAGTGCCAAATTTTGTCAGCTTGCTCTTTAAGCGTAGCTACCATTGCAGGGTGAGAGTGACCTAGTGCAGTAACTGCAATACCACCTGCAAAGTCGATATATTCGTTGTCATCTTGATCCCATACTCGTGATCCTAGACCGCGAACAGGTACCATCTGCTGTGGGTTGTAATTAGGTACCATTACTTCATCGAATACTGCCCGGGTAACACTTTGCTTAGTCATGTTGGGATCCTTAAGTTTCTCTGATAGCGCATTGTCTGTAGTTGTATGAGCTATCGCACTTGTTTGTAATAAAAAGTCAGATTGAAACATTTACTGAGTTTCAATAAGGCTAATTATGAGCGTAGCGTGACGGGAAATCTAGGGCATAAATTTAATTAGTGCGACATTTAGTTGGTATTTTGTGTCATTACTTTGAAATAGTTTAAAATATTTTGCAAAATACGCCTGTGTATATGTCGCTAAATTTAAAAAGCGACTAATTTTAGAGTTTTCGAGATGCGTCAAATAGAAACTAAATCAAATAAAGAGCTGCGTTATGGCTTTCTATTATTGCCAAACTTTTCCTTAATTGCGTTTTCCTCGGCTATTGAGCCTTTGCGCATGGCGAATTGGATTAGTGAACAGCAATGCTATTCAACTTCCTTAATTTCCCATGATGGAAAACCTGTTACAAGTAGTAGTGGTGTGCCTGTGCAAGTTGATCACAGCTTAAAAGAGCTACCTTATTTTGATGCTGTGTTCATTTGTGGTGCTAGCCCTATTGCGAGAACCGGTAATGAAGCGGTGATCGAATGGCTTAAAAAGCAAATTCACTCTCCTATGGCTATTGGTGGTATAGGTACGGGTTCTTATATTTTAGCGATTGCAGGTTTGCTGGATAATTATCGTGCCACGATACATTGGTGGCATATTGAAAATTTAAAGCGTGAGTTTCCTAAAACCCAGGTGAGTAGCCGTTTATTTGAAATTGATGGTCAACGCTATACTTGTAGTGGTGGCACAGCTTCTATGGATATGATGTTGTTTTTAATCGGCTCACAGCAAAATATGGATTTATCCGCCGCTATCTCTGAGCAATTTGTGTGTGAGCGCATTCGCGGCAGCGATGATCAGCAGCGTATTCCTATTAAATCACGTATAAATGCCAATCAGCCGAAATTGATTGAAGCAGTGACATTGATGGAAGCGAATATAGAAGAGCCGTTAAGTACTGATGATCTGGCGCATCATGTCAAACTTTCAAGACGTCATTTAGAGCGCTTATTTAAAAAGTATTTACACAATGTGCCTGCCAAATACTACATTGAGTTGCGTTTAACGCAGGCGCGTAAACTATTGCGCCAAAGCGATAAAACGATTTTACAAATTGGCTTGTTGTGCGGTTTCTCAAGTGCTTCGTATTTTAGTACGGCTTATAAAAACCACTACAATATAACCCCTCGCGAGGAGCGTAAACAGGTAGAGTAGCTGGTAACTCATTTATTACTTTGTACAACCTTTACAGCTCATCATCGAGTTGATTTTAAAGACAGCTCTAAAACGCAGAAGACATCATGGGTTTTTAGAGCTGCCTAAATTGCTATCTTTATTGCTCTCCTAAGAAGTCACCGCTTTGGTGTGCCCAAAGCTGGGCGTAAACACCTTTTTTAGCGATAAGCTCGCTGTGGCTTCCCTGTTCAATGATACGTCCTTGGTCAATGACAATTAAGCGATCTAATGCCGCGATTGTTGAGAGTCTGTGTGCGATAGCGATAACCGTCTTGTTCTCCATCAATAGCTCTAAATGTTGCTGTATCGCTGCTTCTACTTCTGAGTCCAGTGCAGAGGTCGCTTCATCTAACAGTAGAATCGGCGCATCTTTTAACAGTACACGAGCAATAGCAATACGCTGGCGTTGCCCCCCAGAGAGCTTAACGCCGCGCTCACCCACTTGTGCTTGATAGCCAGTATTGCCTGATTTATCCGTTAACCCTTGGATAAACTCATGTGCTTGAGCTTGGTGGCATGCTTGGTACATTTCCTCTTCAGTGGCATCTGGTCGGCCATAAATAATGTTGTCTTTTACGCTGCGATGGAGCAGGGAGGTATCTTGGGTCACCATACCTATGTTACCCCTTAAGCTCTCTTGAGAGACCGATTTTATATCTTTACCGTCAATCAGTATTTGCCCAGATTCGATATCGTAAAAGCGCATGAGTAAGTTAATTAATGTCGATTTACCCGCGCCAGAGCGCCCGACTAAACCTACTTTTTCACCGGCTTTAATGTTCAGATTAAGATTTTCAATCAAAGGTAGCTGTTGCCCAAAGTTGAAATTCACTTGGTTAAAGCTGATTTCTCCACGCTTAACGACTAAGTCTTCTGCTTGTGGCTGATCTTGTACATTGAGTGGTTTAGCAAGGCTGTTTTTACCATCAATCACTGTGCCTATGTTTTCAAATAGCGAGCTTAGCTCCCACATAATCCACTGCGACATACCGTTTAAGCGCAGTGATAAACTGACAGCGATAGCAATAGCCCCAGCATTCACTCCAGCACCTAGCCATAGGTAAACCGACAGTGCACAAGTGTTAAACACTAAAACTAAATTGTTAATTTCGACACACATATTGAGTTTAGTGACTAAACGCATTTGTTTGTGCACGGTCTCTAGAAACACTTTCATGCTGCTTTCGGCGTAGGCTTCTTCACGTTGGCTGTGAGAAAACAGTTTGACGGTTGCGATATTGGTATAACTATCAACAACACAGCCCGTCATCATCGCTCTTGCATCTGCTTGCTCAGTTGAAATGTGTTTGAGTTTTGGGATGAAATAGAACTGGGTATATACATAGACGCCCAGCCAGAGCAGTAATGGAATTAAAAACAGTGCATCCCCTTGAGCTATCAAGAAGATAATCGAAATAAAATAGACGATGATATACACAAAAACGTCTAACAGTTTTGTCGATGCCTCTCTGATAGCTAAGGAGGTTTGCATGACTTTTGTGGCTAGGCGACCCGCGAAATCTTCCTGATAAAAAGCCATGCTCTGCTTGAGTAAATAACGGTGCATGCTCCAGCGGATACTCATTGGGTAATTGCCCAGTATTGTCTGATGCAAAAGTGATGAATGGACAAAAATAACAATTGGCATCACTACCAAGACTAATATGCCAATACCTATAAAGTGTGCAGCGTGATCAGCAATAACTTGAGGATCCGGTTTTCCACTGAGCCAATCAACTAAATCACCCATAAAACTAAATAGGTAAACCTCACCAATCGCAAGCAGAGCGGTTAGGCAGGCCATCATAATGAGGTAACTTTCCATGCCTTTTGAGTAATGGCGGAAAAATGCCCATAAATTCTTAGGGGGCTCAGTGGGGGCTTTATCAGGAAAAGGGGTAATTAAGCTTTCGAAAAAACGAAACATGCTTGATCCTATTTAGGTGTAGGTGTTGATAAGAAAGTAATTCTGCAGAAATATGAGCGCCAGTATATACCATCTTTTACGCGATTAGGAATTGTCACAAGCGCAGGCAGCTACTTGATATTCAAACTATTAACGTAGATTTAACTAACTTTTTTTAGAAGGGGCGGGAGAGAGTAAGAGTTGCTCAATCTCTTTCACGGTTTGCTGAATGTTTTTAGGCTCAGTTTTAGCTTTTGTGAGTAGCTCACGAAACTTGATGAGTTTTGCAAGTTCAGGCACTTGTTTGCTAAAGGCATCGGGATGAAAGTCACGCAAACTATCAAATTTAATATCGATAGGTAGAGTGGGTGTCATGTTTTCTCTGGCATCAGATAGCTTGTCATCAACATTTTGTTGCAACGTCACATTAAAGGCACTCATTACTTCAGCAAAAGTATTCTTGTTAATTGAAATAGCTTTGCGATCACTGATTGAATCGGTGTCTTCTATACCTTTGTAATCCCCTAGCATCAGCAGCTTGAAAGGTAATTCAGTTTCTTCTTGATTGACAGAATGATCTGAAACGTAGGTAACTTTGATACGGTCGTAAGGTAGGTTGTAAACGGGTGCTGACATTCTTCATCCTGTGTAGTGTCTACTGAAGGCTTTATCTTCCTTGTAAGCGATTGCGCATGGTATATCGCAAGGCCTAAAACTACCTTATTTTTTTACGTAAATCTTAAAAATAGGAATTTTTGGGGCTCACTCTTGATTGATTATAAGTTTAGCGCTCCTAAGTGCGTAATAAGCTTTTGAGGTAATAAATCAATGAAATTGATTTAATGGAATAGGGGAATTACACTAGCCGCTTAATAATAATGATGAACGGCTAAACCCTTTAGCTCAAGTCGTCTACTTAGGAGCACATATGCCTAGCGTTAAAGATATTCCTGTTGTTCACCCCGATCAGTTTTTAACTAAGGCGTTTCTCAATGAGCATATTGCGAAAACCATGGCTTTTTATCATCCGCGCTGTATTGATGAGCAAGGTGGTTTTTATCATTTCTTAAGTGACGATGGGAGTATTTATGACAGTCGCCAAAGGCATTTAGTCAGCAGTACCCGCTATATATTCAACTACGCCATGGCCTATTTAAATAGCGAAGATGCTAACGAAAAAGCGGCTTACAAAACAGCTGTTGAGCACGGTTTAAGCTATTTGCGCAATAGCCACTTGAATCCAGATAGCCAAGGCTATGCATGGTTGATTGATGGCAATTCGGTAATAGATGACACCAATCACTGTTATGGCTTGGCATTTGTTTTACTCGCTTACGCTAAAGCATTGCAGGTGGGGTTTAGTGAATGTGCAGGATATATAGAGCAAACGTATCAATTAATGGAGCGGCATTTTTGGCTGCAAGATAGCCAAATGTATGCAGATCAAGCAACAGCAGATTGGAGCGAGTTAGATGATTATCGTGGTCAAAATGCCAATATGCACAGCTTTGAGGCGATGATTGCCGCTTTTGAAGCTACTCAAAATACAACTTACTTAGATCGTGCATTCACCTTAGCCCAAGGGATTTGCCAGCGCCAAGGCGCATTAGCTGAGGGGCGAATTTGGGAGCACTATAGCAAAGACTGGCAAATCGATTGGCAATACAACTTAGATGATCCTAAAAACTTATTTCGTCCTTGGGGGTTTCAGCCTGGTCACTTTACAGAGTGGGCAAAACTATTGCTGACATTAGATCGCTACCGACCAACGGCCTGGTTGTTGCCTAAAGCCCAGCAGTTGTTTGATCAAGCACTGGCACTTGCTTGGGATAAAGAACACGGCGGTATTTGCTACGGTTTTGCACCTGATGGCAGTGTTTGTGATGATGACAAGTATTTTTGGGTGCAGGCTGAGTCATTTGCAGCCGCGGCCTTGTTGTATGAGCGCAGTGAGAATGACGCGCAAAAAATGAAATACTTACAGCACTATCAACAGATCTGGCAGTATAGTTGGCAGCATATGGTTGATCATAAATATGGTGCTTGGTACCGCATTTTAAATGCAGATAACTCTAAGATTGATAGCTGCAAAAGCCCCGCGGGTAAAACAGATTATCATACGATGGGCGCTTGTTATGAGGTGCTTGCAATGTTGAGCCGCTTAGAGAATAGCTAATATTCTGCAATTACAAAATATTTGCTAGCTCAACAAAGCCAAAGCCTCCGCTCTCTTTAGTGATATAACGAGGGCGGTAGTGCATCTTCTCAAGAAACTTAGCTATATTGGCAACGCCAATGGAATTTTCAAAGTGCTCAAACATAGCTTCATCATTGGGTGAGTCACCAATAAAGGCGCAGTGGCTGTGCTCGTTGTAGCCTTGTGCTTTAAGCCAGCGAAGTGCAGTGTCCGCTTTTGAGTAATCACCCAGCCAAGCATTAATGTGGATTGAACTTAATTTTGCGTTGGCTCCATTGTCGATTAACCAATTCACAGCTTGCGTTGCCAGATGTGGATCGACTGTGATTTCTTGGCCGATATCAAAGGCGATATCAGTAAAGCGAAATGCTTGATCTGGTGTGTAACCAATGCCTTTAAATTTAGCTTTTAGCTCTGTCGCTAGTTGGTGTAGCTTGGCTAAATTTGCTTTGCGCTCTGTCGCTTCTATGCTGTAATCGAAATGCACTTTGCCAGATTGATCCCTATTCATCCAAAAGCTACCGTTCTCGCCAATCACAGTATCGATCGGCCAAGTACGTATCATGCAATCACACCAGCCAGCGCTCGCCCCAGTTACCGGGATTACTTTAATGCCCTTTTTGCGCAGTTTATCCAGCGCCATAAAGGTTTCAACGGGCAGTTTTCCTTGCCATGTTAAAGTATCGTCAACATCAGTGAACAGTATTTCAATATCTTGCGCTAATGTCTTTGGCAGTGATTGAACTTGGGTGTTGGTTTGGGCTGAAGTAATCAAAGGGGCTCTCTTTTAATGTGCTTAAAATGTACTTTTTAACGTTAACCAGATAGGTTGGTGATCAGATGCTGCAGTTTTGATATCGACCTGCAGGCTTTGAAGCTGCGCTGTTAGATCATTGGAGCACAAAAAATAGTCCCGACAATGTGCGCCTTGAGGCCATTGCTGATGGTCATAAATACCGCAAGTAGGTAAATGCTCTTTATCAGCATAAAGTGTAGACCAAACATCAACCCAGCCACTATTAAGAATATGTTGATAGTCGCTCTCCCCAAGTGCGACATTTAAGTCGCCACATAAAAAAGTACCTTGAGGAGAGGGCGCTGGGCTATAACAACCAGTCTGTTGATCGTTAGCAGGATGTAAGCTGCGAGCTTGTGCTAAGTCTTTTAAAGCGGTTAAGTAATCTAGCTGTGCGATGCGCTCATCATAAGAGTGAAAAGCCAAATGACTGCTCAGAATACGAATAGCGCTTTGTTGATGAGCAACTATAACCTCTACTGCGGTTCTAGGCATTTGCATTAATCCATGTGCAGCAGGTAAGGGTAATGTATGAACTTTATAATCCAGTAGCAGCCCTTTTTTTACCAGCACAAGGTTGCCAAACTCGCGGCGCAGTTCATTGGAAGGTGCTTGTGAAGAGGCTTGTTGATCGATATGAACAGTAGAGAGTGGCCAGCTAAATCCCGGTGCCCAAACACAGCTATAGTCATCAAAAGCTGCTTTTAGAAATTCTAATTGGTCTTGATCACCGTGCTCAGCAAAGTGACGGGCGACTTCCTGTAAACAAATAACGGCGGGCTCACAGTTCTCTTTGATGAAATTGACAATGTTCTGTAAATCGACAATGCCATCACAGCCTTTGCCATTTTGGATATTCCAACTAAAAATCTGCATTATTTAATACCCGCGTGAATGAATGATTGCACAAACTGGCGTTGAAACAACAAGAATAAGATCAGCAGCGGGCCAACTGAAATTAGCGTACCTGCACAAATAACAGACCAATCGACCCCTGATTCTGGTGCACCAAAAATAGCCATGCCGACAGTTAGTGGACGGCTTTGCTCAGTGTTAGTGACGACTAAGGGCCAGAGAAAATTATTCCAGTGATAGCTAATAGAAACCAAAGCAAAAGCCAGGTAGGTAGGCTTTGCTAGTGGTACATACACTTTCCAGATGATTTCCAGTAAATTACAGCCCTCTATTTTTGCAGCATCTTCTAAATCCTGTGGCACTGTCATAAAGGTTTGGCGTAGCAGGAATATACCGAAAGCGCTGGCAAGGTAGGGAAGGCCCACCCCAATGTAGGAGTCGATGATGTTAAAGGCTGCCAGTGTTTGATAGTTTTCAACGATCAATATTTCAGGCACTACCATCAGTTGCATTAAGATTAATGCGAACACCAAACCGCGACCAAAAAAGCGCATTCTTGCTAACGCATAAGCGGCAAGTGTGCAAAGCACTAATTGGCTTGCCAGTATCATCGATGTGATAACCACAGTATTGAGCATGTAGCGCATGAAAGGCGCTTGATCCCAAGCGGCGCTGAAGTTCTCAAGGCTTAGGGGGGCAAATAGTGAAAATGACGTTGCGTATTCTGGGGGATGCAAAGCTGCCCAAAACGCATATAGCAATGGGAATATCCATGCTAAACCTAGCAGCCATGCCACAGAGCTAGAAAATATTTTGATAACTGGGTTCATAAGTATTCCAAAAAATCAGTATTTAGTGTGTTTGCTACTTATTGATAGCGCTATTTTTATTTAACGGTAGTGCACACGTTTTTCTAACACACCGAATTGAATGATCGCGAGTACCATCAATATCAGTAATAAAATAACGGTTAAAACAGCGGCGTAACCAATATCAAAGAAGCTAAATGCATTTTCATAAATATAATAAAGTAAGAGGTTACTGGCGTTGTTTGGGCCACCCTTGGTTAAAATAAAGAGATGGTCGACGAGTTTAAAAGCATTTAGGACTGCATTCACAAGGACAAATAAAGTCGTTGGCATTAGTAAAGGTAAGGTAATGCGTTTGAAAGTGTTCCAAGCACTAGAGGCCTCTATAGAAGCTGCGTTGTAGAGCTCAGGGCTAATGGCTTGGAGCGCTGCGAGATAGAAGATCATAAAGAACCCCGCTTCTTTCCAAATGGTCATCACCATTAAGCTAAAGAGGCTAAAGTCAGGATCGCCAAGCCAGTTAATGCCTGGGTGATCAAACCAGCCCAGTATTGCATTGAACATGCCAATTTCAGGTGAGTAGAAAAATAGCCAGATATTCGCCACTGAAATCATCGGTAAAATTGTTGGGGTGAAATAGGCTAAGCGTAATGTTGCTCGCCCAGACATCTTGCTGTTTACCCACAATGCCATCGCTAGTGCCAAAATGATAGAGACAGGTACGGTGACTAATGCATAGTAAAAGCTATTGCTCAGTACCTGCATCAAAGTATCGTCGTCCAGTAGAAAACGATAGTTATCTAAATTGAGAGGCGCATCTTGCACACCGATAGTCGAGACACTACGCCACAGTGTTTTAAGTGTTGGGAAATGGGTAAAACTGACCAGAAAAAACAGCGCAGGTAGCAGCAATAGCCAAGCGTATAATTGACTTTTTCGACTCATACAGTGTTGATCTCAAATATTATTATAGTGTTAGTGATTAAATAATATAGCGGGTGCGAACACCCGCTAACAAACTGTTTACTTGTAACGAGACAAGATACGATCTGCTTGTTTTTGGGCGCTATCAAGAGCATCTTGAGCGGACTTTTGACCACTTAACGTCGCTTGAATCGCATCGTCTAGGATTTTACGAACACGACCTGCTTGGTGAGTTGAAAACTCAGCCGTTGCGTACTTAAGTTGATCACGTGCCACTGCTGCTGGTGGGAAAGCAACAACATACTCTTTTAATGCCTTAGTATCGTAAGCACTTGGGCTAACACCCATGTAACCTGTTGCAATGCTCCACTTAGCGGCTTGTTCAGGAGCTGTCATGAACTTAACAAGCTTTAAAGCGGCAGCTCGCTCATCATCGGTTGACTTTTTGAATAGGTAGAAATTACCGCCGCCGGTAGGTGAGCCTAGCTCTTTATTTCCTGGGAGCATGGCGACACCAAAATCAAATTTAGCGTTTTTCTTCACCGCGCTTAAGTTACCTGTTGAGTGCCACATCATGGCGGTTTTCTGCTCTAAGAAGTTCTGGCGCAATGTGCCCCACTCAATCATTCCCTCTGGCATTATTTTGTGCTCAGAGCCCAGTGATTTCCAAAAAGTGAGCGCTTCAACAACAGCTGGGTCATTAAAGTTAGTTTTGTTACCTTCAGAGTTCATTAGTTTCTGACCGTTTTGCTTGGTCAGTGCACCGAACATCCAATATGGGTAACCGGTTGATGGAATCATCGCACCCCATTGGTCAGCATTGGTGATTTTTTTACCCATGCTAACGTATTCTTCCCATGTTTTTGGTGGCTTCTCAGGATCTAAACCTGCAGCACGGAACATCTCTTTGTTGTAGTACATAACGATTGTTGAGCGCTGAAATGGAATACCCCAAGTTTTGCCTTTCGCTTTACCGTTTTCCATCAGAGCAGGGTAGAAACTATTCAACCACTTTTTCTCTTGCTCAGTGCTGACGACATCATCAAACGGCACGATTGCATCTAGGTTCATTAACTCGTGAATATCGATAGAAAACATCACAGAAAGCTGAGCAGGTTTGCCACTTTTTAGTGCAGCCAGTGCTTTTACACGCGCATCGTTATAGTTGCCCGCATAGATAGCATTAACATCAATATCAGGGTTCTTTTTTTCAAAATCAGCGATAATACCATCTACCACTTTGGTGATAGGGCCACCAACGGCAACAGGGTAATACATTGTCAAATCAGTCTTTGCGTTTGCAAAGCCTGCGACACTGCTTGCGACAAGCGCGGCCAGTATTGTTTTCTTAGTAGTTTGGAACATGAGAATAATCCTATTTACAAAGTTAAGTTCAACGCATTGTTTTATTTTCTTTACGACTACTGAGGAAATCCTCAGAGGCTTAATAACGACATAACTGACAACGTAAATTCATTGTCGGCAAATGTCGCTAATTCACTGTGCATCGCTAATCACTTGGAACAGTGGCTTACGCCGCACTGTAAAATTTTTAAAATAGTTTTACTTAACCGGTTTTCAAAAGGTTAAGGTTGCTCTCTTTTGCCGCTTTCAAGATTAAAGTAGTGCTGCTGATCTAGCGGCCAATCGATAAATAACGCGGTGCCTGTCGCAATGCGTTGTATGCCGCTCACACTCAGCTTAAACACTTCATTGTTAAAGGCTGCATCGCTAAGGCGAACTTTGACGAGTGTATCGACACCTTGATAGTCACAGTTGATCACCTCTACGGGAATCACTTGGCTATAACCTTCTTGTTGCAGCGGCTGTTGTTGCAAGTGCGTTCTGATGTGTTCTGGGCGCACCCCAATTGTGTGTGATGTTGTGTTAAAAAGGTTCATTGGCAAGTGGCCAATAAAAGAGGCAACAAAGGTACTAGCAGGCTTGTTGTAAAGTGACTCGGGAACACCTGCTTGCTCGATGGCTCCGGCGTTGAGTAACACAATTCGATCAGCCATGCTCATCGCTTCTATCTGATCGTGGGTAACATAGATGACAGTGAGTCCTAGCTTCTTTTGAAGGGCGCGTATTTCGCTGCGCATTTCAGCTCTTAACTTAGCGTCCAAGTTTGAGAGTGGCTCATCCATCAAGCAGATAGGTGCTTGTGAGACAATCGCTCTGGCTAATGCGACTCGCTGGCACTGACCACCGGATAATTGACCCGGTTTCTTATCTATTTGAGCACTTAAATTGACCAGTTCGACAACTGAATCTAAACGCTTTTTTTGCTCGCTAGCAGGTAGCTTGCGTGCTTTTAAGCCAAATAAAATATTCTCTTTGACTGACAAGTGCGGGAATAAAGCATAAGACTGAAAAACCATGGATAGCTGACGTTTGCCCGGTGGCAAATGTGTAATCTCATTGTTCTCTAATACAATGCTGCCACTTGTCGGCTCTTCAAGGCCGGCAATCATGCGTAAGGTTGTCGACTTGCCGCAGCCTGATGGACCTAATAATGCAATGAACTCACCTTTTTCAATTTCGATATCAATAGCATCGACAGCGGTGGTTGCTTGCCATTTTTTGCTCAGTTGTTGAATGTTTAAAAAGCCCATAGTGCCACCTCGCTGCTACATTCGATTACCTCGACTCCCGCTTGCTGGCAAGTGGCGGCTAAAGGTGCTGGGAGTTGATCAATATAAAACTTATCTGCTTGGCCTATGATGGCTGTCTTAATCGGTGCACTGCGCAAATACTTGCTTTTATCAGCAACTAATATGCATTTGTCACAGTTTTCAATAATAGCGCTCGAAATATGAGACTCTTCTGGAGAGAAATCGAGTAATGCACCATTTTCAGCAATCCCACCCACGCCGAAAATACCAAAGTTCAAATGAAACTTGCTTAGAAAACGGGTGCAGTCTTCACCGGTGACATCTTGATCTGAATGGCGAATTTTTCCGCCACTTAAATAAATATCGATGTTGGGGTTTTGGCAAAGTACCAACCCTGCATTGAGGTTATTCGTCACTACCGTTAAGCCCGGGTGATGAATTAACTCTTGGGCGATTTGCTGGGGTGTTGTACCTATACCTAAAAAGATACTAGCGCCTTTAGGTAGTGTCGATACGACCTTGCGCGCTATTGCATTCTTAGCAGCTAAATTAATAACTTGGCGGTTGGTAAATGAGAGGTTGTAAGATTGTACGGGTAATGTGATGCCCCCGTGAACACGTTTTACTAGGCCTAAATCACTCAGTAAATTTAAATCTTTACGAATGCTCTGTACAGACACGTTGAAGTGTTCAGTCAACATTGCACTAGTAATCATTGCTGATTGATCTTGTTCTGTATTACGCAATTGCTGCAATATTTGTTGCTGTCTGCGACTTAGTTGCTCTTCATTCACTGTTCAAATTCTCAACAAGTTTTATTTCGAAAGAAATATACAAGCTTTCGATAGAGTGTGTCAATCTCGAAAAAATCGATTGTTTTCTTTCGTTTTGCTAATGCTGATCATTAAATCAAACAAATGTGACAGTGGTGTGACGAAATAGTGACAGTTATTCTTGTTGTATGAAATAGAGTTTGTTTCGCTCGAAAGTTAATGTGGCAATTCAAGGGAAATTTGAAAGGAGGAGCGGGGAGTGTAGGGCGTTTGGAAAGCCATCAAAGCGCTCTTGAATAGGTAATTAGTGTGGATCACACGATTATAGGGGGAGGAAGTGATGAGAGAAATCAATTTCGGTTAACCTGTTTTGAGCGCTTGGTAGCCTTGCGTCATCTGCTTCAACACTGAAGTACAATTTATTTTCTTTGAGTAGAAAAACTTCAAATTGTTGAATATCAAAAGGGGCTCCGTTGAAGGTTGTGATGTGAGTATCAATCTCAACAACCGTCTCTCCCTGACTATTCTCAAGGCTGCTTCCGATAGAAAACTTGCCAGTGGCAGTAGGATTCGGTGCATATTTGAAAGGGGTTTTACACTGTGGATCAGTAAAATTTTTAATATCGCTAATAAAACTGTCGCCAGAGAATTTCAAACGAATGATGTCATAGTGGGATTCTGGATCTGCGGCGTCTGCAATTTGACAGTGGCGCACCCAGCTACCTTCAAGGGGTGAAGTTTGAGCAAATGCGGAAAGTGATAAACAAGCGCTGATGAGACAAGTCGGAATGATAAGTTGTTTAAAATACATAGCTTACAAATTTGTTTGTTGACGAAGTAATGAAGTATATGTATTAATCATTAATACAGAATGAACGATAATTGTATTAATAATTTGCATTAAATTGCCGACAATTATTTTGATAGAGATAAGTCCATTTAATACACAGTTAATGTGCTGAGTGTTTAGATACCTACTGTTTTGCTACCCCACTGTTTGAAAAAGGAAGTCCATTGGCTGTTATTACATTCTATTCTCGATGGTTTTTTCTCGTTATGTTGCTGTGTTTTGTAGTGTTGAAGGTAGATGCCAGTGATATTCAAAATCCTGCTGCGGATCAAATATTAAAACGTTTAGATAGCCAGCGTGCCAGAACGCCAGAAATAGCGGAGCAATTACTTTCTCACTTAGCGCAGCTAATCGATAAAAAAGATAAAGTGCGGCTACAGCGTTTTGATCAAGTTAGGTGCTGGAATCAATTGAGCAAAACGAAAGCGCAAAAGGAGCAGGCGATTGTCGTTGCCTCTGAACTTAAAGGAAAATACCGGCAGCGGGGCTTTAAAGCTTTGAGTTTAGATTTAAGTCTTTGTGAGGCCTCCTTTTTAAGTGTAAATACTTCGTTAGAGCATGTCTCAACGTTGCTGACAGAACTCATCGATCAAGCTTACGCTCTTGAAGAGGCGCTGCTTGTGGCTAAAGGTAAGAGCTTGCGCGGCTCTATATCTTCTTTTCAAGGGGATTATTCTACGGCTTTAGATGACTTAGTTAGTGCTCAACAGATATTTATTAAGTTTGAACAAGAGTATTGGCAAAATGTCAATTTAGGTGAGCTTGCTGCCGCCTATCGACGCTCAGGAGATGCCCAATCAGCGCTTGATTATCAGCATAAATTGGAGAAAAACTACCAACAGCAAGGGCGTGTATTTGAAGCGAATGATGTCAGTATTCAGATTGCATCTTCTTACGAAAAATTACAGCTTTTTGATAAAGCGATTGAGCGTTATCAGCAAAGTGAACAATTTTTGCAAGACAATAAGCAAGTTATTTATGCTGCAGATATATCCGTCACTATTGCCGGTGTATTGATTAAGCAAGGGCATTATCAAAAGGCGTTAATGCGCTTAAAATCCGCACAAAAAATTATTTTACCTCGCTTTAGTGCCCCCTTCAGCTATTTAAGTTTATACCTTGCTAGAGCGTATTTTCATTTAAATGAGTTTGAGCAAAGCCTTGTGGCGTTAAAAAATGCTGAGCAAGCCTTTGGCAGCGACGAAAATAAACGAGGCTTAGCTGATGTTACTTTTCTTAAAAGCCAGGTTTATCAAGGTATGGGGAATTGGCAAGCTGCTTATCTAGCTCTAAATGCTTTTTATCAATCACATGTGAAAAGTGATGAGTCCATTAATTTAAAACGTAATGAGCAGATGAAAGCGCGTTTCCATAATCAAAAAATTCAGCTTGAGAATGCCCTGTTATTACAAAGTACTAAAGAACAGCAGAAGAAGTTAGCGATACTCGCTGATCAAGATCGTATGCGCATTATTATCATTGCCTTGGTCGCCATTATTTTACTGGTGATGTCGTTGTTCGCATTAACCCAAATGAACAGTAAAAGACGTTTTCAGCGACTGGCGCATACGGATGAGTTAACTAATCTCTCTAATCGACGGGATATATATGCAAAAGGCGAATCTTTGTTAATTGATGTACTAAATAAGCAGCAAAACATAGCCATGATTACTTTTGATGCTGATCATTTTAAACAAGTGAACGATCACTATGGTCACGATGTTGGCGATAAGGTGCTTAAAACGATTGCTGACATTGCCAGCACATCAATAAGAGAGTGCGATCAACTTGGTCGAGTTGGCGGCGAAGAATTCTTAATAGTAATGCCGGATTGCTCTCTTGATCAAGCGCGTAAAATTGCTCAGCGTTTACTTGTGAATATTGAGGGTTTTGCTTGGCAAACAATCGCTAAAGATTTAAAGCAAACGGTAAGTGCGGGTATAGTTGTGCAGGAACATGCAGCGCAAGAACGTTCTGATTTAGATAAACAAACGCTGGGCAGTAATAGTTTGTCTACACATGCATCAGACAAAAATACAGTGAGTGAATTCTCTACTTTGTTGGCGAGGGCAGATAAGGCACTGTATACAGCGAAAAGCAAAGGTAGGAACTGCTTTGAGTGCCATCCATAAATAGCCCGCAGCTGATTTTTCTAAGCGATTATAGTTAGCTCTCTTAATCAATATTACCGATTGTTTTTAGCCATCGTTTTAATTCGAGAATTAACGCGTTGGCATGTTCACTTTTGGTGGCGTATTTATCCCAGACTTGGATAGCAATAGTACGCGCTTTTTTTATTTCTTCTTTATCCCAGCGATGAACTGTTACACCTTGCTCGCGAAGTGACACTAGTGTCTCGTTGATATCTTGTTGAGTCGATTTATAAGTAATGACTCTCCAATGCAAAAGCGCATCAGATACAATATTTTGCTGCTCTAAGTCCAGTGCATCCCATGCTTCTTGATTAACGACAAAATCGTATAAGGGTAGTGAGTGAAAACCAGGGTAGTTTGTATGCTTTGCTTGTTGGTATAAGCCGATTTCGTTATTCATTGAGAGGTGAGATAAATCGGCGATGGTGATTTTTCCTCTCGTCATTGCTTGCTCTATTTGAGGAGGGGTTATATTGCGAGTTCTAGCGCCCAGTAATTGGAAAAAATCGCTAATCATTCCCGGTGGAACCCGCATCACTTGTCCTTTGATGTTCTCAATATTAGCGATGGGAACCTTTGATACCAGTGATTCAGTTGGCGCTACCACATAGCCAATGAGTTTGAGCCCGAACCTTTGGTAAGCTGCTTCTAAGTGCTTGATGCCGCCTTCATCATTGAGCCAGTGAAAATATTGCTCTGGTGAGTCCCAAGCGGCGACTAAATCGCCCATAATCGGAAACACTGGATCAGCGCCTCCCCAATATTGAGGGCTCATAAACATGGCATCTATTTTCCCTAAACGCAGGGCGTTAAATGCTTCGCGCACACCAACGTGACCATTATCGGATTTAACATCGAAAATCAAACGTTGCTGTGTTCGATGGGCTATGTCCTGAGCTAAATGCTGCTCAAATGAAAAGAGCTTACCTGTTGCAGGCTTATTAGATTGTACTTTCCATGTAACAGATTGCGCAGTGGCATTTAATATCTGCGCAGCAGAAACTGTACAAAGCAGCAAAAATATTAGCTTAATAAACTTTGGCATTTAAACGTTAACCTTATGCAAGTAATACTGTAGTAGAATCAGGGAACATTCGATTAAGTCCCACAGAGAAAATATGAGAGCTTGATCGCATGTTCCTTCGCATAATTTATCGGCTAATTTTCATTTTAAATTAAGATTTATGTGCAAAATTGATCATTTAAAACACGATTATCATCATTCATAAGAAGGTTTGTTGATCTGTGTTGTTGAAGTAGTTGTTATCTAAAGATAAGTAAATATCTCTGGTGAGCGGCTGGTATAATTTCAAACTTATAATGCTTCCAAGCTTAAGGTTAAAGTATGAAAATTTTAGTATTAAACAGTGGCTCTTCATCACTCAAGTTTCAAGTTATTGAAGTTCGAATCACAGAATCAGGTGAGTGTGATGCGCAGTATTTAGTCAAAGGCTTGGTAGAGAGCATTGGCAGTTATTCTCAGTTGACATTTAATGTCAGCGGTCAACCGAAAGTGCGCCAAAGCCAATCTTTAAAAGATCATCAAGCCGCAATTGATCATGTCATGCGCTGGTTGATTTCTCCAGCAGCTAAGATCGATGGAATACAAAGCTATGCCGATATTGAAGCCGTAGGCCATCGCGTTGTGCACGGTGGAGAACGCTTTGCTAAATCGATATTAGTCGATGACGATGTTAAATCGGGTATAGAAGATTGCATGGAACTTGCACCTCTTCACAACCCTGCCAACCTTAAAGGTATTGAAGCGGTCACCGCTTTATTAGGCAGCGCGGTGCCTCAGGTAGCAGTGTTTGATACCGCTTTTCATTCCACGTTATCTGAACAGGCGTACTTGTACGGTTTACCTTATCAATACTACCGTCGCTACAAGATCAGACGTTACGGCTTTCACGGCAACTCTCACCGTTACATCGCTTACAAACATCGAAAAATTAATCAAATTCCCCGTGAATCGGTCAATATTATCTCTTTGCATTTAGGTAATGGCTGCTCAGCATGCTCAATTCAAGCTGGTAAATCTGTTGATACATCAATGGGCTTTACACCTCTTGATGGCCTTGTGATGGGGACTCGATCAGGTGATGTAGATGCTTCTATTTTGCACTACTTGCACCTTAAAGAAGGGTTTAGCTTTGATGATGTTGATAATCTCTTGAACAAGCGCTCAGGACTGCTAGGTATCTCAGGGCTAACCTCTGACATGCGTGAGCTGATTGACGAAGCAGAAGAGTGCAATGATAGGCGTGCCAAACTTGCCATCGATATTTTTTGTCGTAATGTTCGCAAGTATATCGCGGCTTATTATGTGGAAGTGGCAGGTAATGTCGATGCTATTGTTTTTACAGGTGGAATTGGTGAAAACTCAGCAGAAATCCGCCGCAGAATATGTGAGCCATTGAGCGCATTGGGCTTAGATATTGATTTAGCAGAAAATAAATTGGGCTTAAAGAGTGTCGATTATCGAGTAATTTCCACACAAGAGAGTAAGCTTCAGGCGTATGTTGTACCAACGGATGAAGAGTTTATTATCGCTGTTGATACGATTCGCAGAGTTGAAGGCATAGAGTAGGGCGAAAGGTGAGAAGAAAGTACGATTAAGTCCCGTTAATTGATAAGGGGGATTTAATCGCTTTTTCTGTCGCCTTTAAGATTTTTTCAACGCTAAACCTTAAATCCAATAAGGCTAATATCATCCACTCTATCCACTGAACCTCTATAGCTTTCTATCGTATCTAGAAATATCTTAGCTTGCTCTTTAAATGGTAAGTGTTTGTTTTCTAAAATTAGGTTTGTAAAAGCTGATTTTCCAAATGGAAATCTGTTCTCTCCACCAAGCTGGTCGTGGTAGCCATCAGTACTTAGGTAAAATGATTTGTAATCCCTTAAACTGAGGGTGTGTTCTTTAAACTTATAGTCTGCATCAGATGATTTATAGCCGACACTATATTTATCTCCAGCGATGATCTCCATTTCATCATTGCTATTAACGCAGTACAGTGGCATTTTTGCCCCGGAATAAGCGAGTGTTTCTTGCTCTTTATTAATATAAATAATAGCGCCATCAAAACCTGCATGATCGAAGGTGTCTTGGTAGCTATTTGAAAAGATTTTTTTGATACGCTTGTTGAAAATGCTCAGAATCTCATTCGGCTTAAGCTCTTTATTCCCTTTGCTGATCAGTAAATCCACTTGTTGCTCGATAGCTTTTACAATCATGGTAAAAAATGCGCCTGATATTCCGTGACCCGTACAATCCACAAAAATAATCAGCATTTCATCTGCAGAGAATTGTTTTACAAAATAAATATCACCGCCAACTTCGTCTTTGGGCTCCCAAATAGCGAAGCTTTCATCAAAGAAGTTATTCAGCAGTTTGTCGTCAATTATCAGTGAGCGCTGTATTTGAGAGGCATATTGTATTGATTCTCGAATAGATTCATTGGCTTTCTCTAGGTTTTTACTCGTGCTTATTAATTTTAAATGACTCTCGAGCATATTTCTAAACTCTACAATCAAATGTTCTTCTTCGGGGGTGTAGTGTCTTTCCTTGCTATCTAAGACGCATAACGTGCCAAAAGGTGTTTGGTCTTCATGCATAATTGGAAAGCCTAAATAGGAAATCATGTTGAGCGGTACATCAGGGTTATCTTTCCAGTCTTTGTCTTTTAACGCATCGGGTACATGCAGCCTGTCATTGGTTCTTATGACCGTTTCACAGTAGAGCCCGGAATCAAAAAAATGCTCAGAATCTTCAAATTTATAGGGGTTATCTTCGGTTTTGCTTGTTGTAAAAACCTCTATCCTTTTATCGTTTAGCCTCATTATAAGACCAGCAGGAACATTCATTAGCTTTGCCATAGAGGTAACAATTTCCTGCCATTGAGACATGATGGCCTCTTCGACTTCAAATTTCTCAATCCCTAATTTTAACCTTTCATCTAGATGGCTCATTTTGAATCCTCATTTACATTTTCTAATATCCACACAGGTCAGCCCACACAGAACAATCTACAGGAGCAGTCTAGGAGAAATGGGAGAGCTTAAACGCATGTTCCCTAGCGTTATTTTGCATATTCCAAAGCACCCAAAATAATTATAGCTTACTTTTTTGATTACATAGGAAATGCTAGAAAGCACAGAGGAGTCTTAGTTTTATTACTGTTAACTGGTTGAAAATAATAAATAAAAACACGATCGAGTATTCTCATTTCTATAAGCTTTTGATCCTAAAGTCTTTCACAGTTATTGCTAGCTCTATTATTACTCACTTTTCACTTTTCACTTTTCACAGTCGCTGATCATGCATGATCATTTTGAATTGCTGGGGTGTGTCTGTAGCGTGTTTAGGTGCTTCAATTATTGATTATTGACAATAAATAACTGATCATTCTAAACATTTGTTTGATGTTGCTGGATATTTTATTATTATCACTCTAACGAGCGCTCAGCCATTATTGCCGCTCACATTCAATGCATTCGGTATTAGTTATGATGAAAGTAGTTAAAGTGCTTTACGCAATAGGCTTTGTGATTAGCTTAGTCATAAGCGTGAGTTGTTTGAGCGTGTGGTGGGAGAGTATGGGGCAGCCCTACAATGCGATGGGGCGATACTGGGATGGCACCGTTATTTGGCAAGAACAAGCAGTGACTGCCTATGGACTATTATCCCTTGCTGCATTAGCCTTTTCTGTAGTGATGGCGATATTTTGGCGCAAGATTATGAGGCTTTAATCAAACTGACTTTTAGTGAAGAGTTTTTCATTAAAGTGCTAGTTATTGAAGCGCTAGCCATGGATCAGCCATTAACTCACTCAGCTTTGTAAACGCCTTGTAACGATATTGATACAGCGCCTTGTGATTGTCATTGGGTGAGTGAACCCGTAATTCTTGACACATCACGTTAACAGCACTTTGGTTATCTGGGTAAATGCCAATAGCTACAGCGGCTGCAATAGCAGCACCTTTTGCCCCGAATTGTTCTCCCTGGCTGATGTCTATCGGTACTTGCAATATATCGGCAAACATTTGTGACCATACTTCACTGTTCGCTGCTCCTCCTGATAATACCGCTTTATTAAAGTTAGCTCCGACACATCTAAGCTTTTCAACATGGTTGAGGTGCCCAAATACAACCCCTTCATACACCGCATGTAACATATCGGCTTTGCTGTGCCAGCCTGCAATAGCATAGAAGCCAGCCCGCGCTGTATTAAGGTGCGGTGCACCGTATAAAAAAGGATGATAAAGCGGCAGGTCTTTCGCTAAGGTGGTGGACTCAACCTGTGTATTACAATGCTCGAATATATCTTGTTTGGTTTCCCCTGAGTGCTTTTGTGCTTCACAAAAGGTGTTTACAAACCATTGTAAGTTGGTCGCTGAGGTGGCGCTAGATTCGATACTTAAGAAGCGCTTTTCATCAAATACGCAGCTCATAAACAACCGTTCATCGTGGATGGGCTGATCAACAATGACTTGGTTAACGCTCCAAGTGCCAGCAATGATAGAGGCTTGATTTGTTTGGTTAACACCGCTACCTAATGCACTGGCAACTACATCAAACATACCGGCTATCACAGGTGTACCCATTTTTAAGCCGCATTGCTGCGCTGCCTTTGCTGTTATTTGCCCTATAATTTGCTGGCTGTGAAAAAGCTTAGGGAAACAATCCGCTATTGATTCAATACCATAATGCATGAATAAGCGTTGGCTGTAATCCTTACTACCCATATCCAATAAACCTGCGCCGCTCATGTCTGAATAGTCCGTCGTGATTTGATCTGTTAGGCAGTAGTTGATGTAATCTTTGCACATTAACACGCTGCCAATGTCGTCAAAAACAGTGCGCTGATGGTGCTTTAACCAAGCCAGTAGCATGCCACTTTGTGCGGCCCATATACCTTGTAAGTTTTGCGGGTATATTTTTTGATGTAACCCTTGCAGCTTCCAATCCTCAACCATAGCAGCAGCGCGGCTATCTAATGATTGAATGGCCTTGAGTGGCTTATTTTGTTTATCTAATAAATACAAACCATTACCGTGGCCACTACAGCCAATAGCTTTTATGTCTTGGCTGTCGATATTGGCAAGTTTAATCACTTGTTGAATGGCTTTACTACTTTGTAGCCATAGCTCATGCATGTCTCTTTCAACATGATGGTTGTGTGGGTATTGTGAGTGTACCTCTTGGGATGCAACGGCTATCTCACGGCCTTTTTCATCAAAGATGGCTGCCTTAGTGACGGTGTTACCATTGTCTAAACCGAGTAGGTACTGCATAGCGCTCTCTTTTTGTTATTTTTTAAACAGGGAGTGAGCTTCAAGTTTTAACGTTGAAGCTCACAACTCACACAAAATGATCTCTTTCAATATGTGGATTATGAATTATACAACTGCCAAGCTTGCTCTACGCTTGCGCCGTCATGAATCATTGCATTAAATGCTGCTACAACTTTCTTTGGGTTAGCGTGTTGATAAATGTTGCGTCCGTAAACCATGCCCATCGCTCCTTGCTCTAAAATAGCATGAGCTTTGGAGAATACTTGTTGTAAATCTTCTTTACCACCACCGCGAACAAGTACCGGGCAGCGCGCCGCCTCAATGACTTTGTGATAATCTTCAGCGTGTTCAGTAGGGTCAGCTTTAATGATATCAGCGCCGAGTTCTCGCGCCATGCGCACAAGTGTGACGATTTTTTCTAAATCCCCATCGACTTGATAACCGCCGCGCACATCGTTGGGTAGCATCACTAAAGGCTCGATCATTAATGGCATGGCGTACTTTTCACAATCGTTACGAATCTTGCTGATGTTTTGGACGCACTGGCGAAATAAGTCAGGCTCATCTGGCAGCATAAATAGATTAACAACTACGCAAGCGGCGTCCATTTGCAAAGCGGCTAAAACGGGATCCGTATCGTTTTGCATCATCGCCCACATGACTTTGTGGCGGTGATCATTGTAGGGGTTGCCTAAATCGGTGCGCATCACAAGGGCGGGCTTATTACGGTTTGGCAAGTTTTGTAATAAATCACTTTGGCCGAAGTTCATTTGAATAGCATCGGGTTGTGCATCAACGAGTTGATTCACCACAGCGCCCATATCTTCAAGGCCATCAAGGAATGAGGGTTCGTTACAGACACCGTGATCAATGGCAACGTCTAGGCATTTGCCGTTGCGAAATAGGCGGTTCATCCGCACTTTTTTACTTTCAAACATATTGTTTCCTTTTTAGGGCTAGTTCATAAAGAGCAATCAACGCTCATGTTATAAGTTATTAAATGGTTGAAATAAGTCTCTATCAACCTCTAGCAGCATGCTGACAAGCGTGTCTGTCAGTCGTGGCATTGTCATTGTCATTGTCGTAGGAGTTGATGAGTGAGTGATTAATCGTTTGAGAGCGCTCCACCAACATCGAATTAGTAAGAGTGTGGAATTTTTCTAAATGCAACAATGTTTGTGTCAGCTCACTTTGAGCGCGCTGTGAGTCCCAGTTTTTAACTTGGCTGAGCACAGTGTTTAGCTCAATCAATAAACTCATATGCAGCGCGCCACTGATCGCAATATTGGTACGCCTAAGCACAATGTCGAGTAAGCTTTCTACTTGCTCGTTGTCAATCAGAAACTGTATTTCAGCGCGGCTATAATCTTGGCTGTAGGTCATGTAAGTGCTTACACCCGCTAAGGAGTCTGTGCTCTGGGAGAGGCTTTCCAATCCTTGTTGTTTGATATATTCACCCAGCTCGTAAGCATTGGTGCCATATCTATCAAGTAGCTGTGCAGCGCGCGCCTCACAGACAGTGAAGCTTGCACAGTAATCTTTAATCCACTGTTGCTTAGCTTCTGGCGTATTCGGGTAGTTTTTACCGCCGCCAATAGCTTGATGACGAGAATTACTCTTTATCTCAAAACCGATGTCAGTAGAGAGGCGCTCACACATTTGTTCAGCAAAAGCGCGAAAAGTGGTCCATTTTCCACCGATCATAGAGTAGATCGGAAAATCGCTTGAGTCACTAGCCTCTTGCACGTGAATACTATGGCTGCGAGATATTTGACCATTACTTTGAGCGTTGCTTGAGGGCAGCGGCCTAACACCACTGTAGGTAAAGCATATATCGTTTATAGCGAGAGGGATATTTGGAAAAATATACTGCAGCGATTCAAAAATATAATCGCGCTCTTGAGGTGTGCAATAAATATCATCGGGATCATCGACTTTAATATCCGTAGAGCCTACCAATACTTTGTCAAAATAAGGGAAGACGATACACACGCGTCCCTCCTGGTTTTCAAAGTACATCATGTTGCCATTAAGGGCTGAGTGCAGCAGTGGATTATCAAGTATTAAATGCGAGCCTTTAGTGCCACCGATTAAGCGCGAAGGCTTGGCTAGTTTTTGATTGGTAAAATCAATCCAGGCACCGCTGGCATTGACTAGTGCTTTTGTACGCACTGTCAATATTTGGTTATCAATTTTATCTGCTAATTGCAGGCTTTGTTGTTCTACCCCTGTCAGTGCTAAATAATTGCAGGCTAAGGCTTTTGAAAATTGTGCACAGCTCTCTTTGATCATCTCTAAAGCTAAGCGCTCAGGGTGACTGATCCAGGCATCATAATATGTAGCTGAACAGCGTAAATCTCTGTTTAGGCCCTGCCAGTGCTGGTGAGTAGCTTTTGAAAACTTAAAGCTATGGCGTGGCATTTTAGTATGTTTTGCGCAAAATACATCGTACACATGTAAGCCTAGCTTAATCACTAAAGCTCCGCGATTACAGCTGTGATCCGTTAAACCTGCAAAGCGCAAAGTGCTGGTGAATAGGCCATCAAACCAAGAGAAAATAGGGATAGTGGTCGCCAAGGGCTGCACGTAGTGAGGCGCATTTTTCAGTAATAGGTCACGCTCGTGTAATGATTCTTTGACCAAGCTGTATTCAGCGTTTTCTAAGTAGCGTAATCCGCCGTGTATCATGCGAGATGGAGCAGCACTCGCGCCACTGCAATAATCATTTTGCTCGATTAATAAAACCTTTAGATCCTGTTGAGCTAGCTCACGAAATAAGCCAATTCCGTTGATGCCACCACCGACAATGACAACGTCCATTTCGCTTTGTTGTGCTATTTTTTCTAGCGTTGTTTGGCGATTTAGCGGATGCATAGCAATAACATTCTCCAAATTTTGGCGATAGTTTCCCTAGAGAGAATCAACTCCCGAAAAAAAATCGCGGTTTTTAAAAAAGCCCAGCGTGCAAGTTGTTGTAGGTTCGCCTGCTTGCTGGGGCCAGGATTAAGCGTTTGAAATTAGTGCTTCATCGTTTTAACTCAGCACTTTATTAGCTATTGATCCGCTAAGTATTTTTGAAGTTGTGCATTGATAGTATCCACATCACCTTTAGATAATGTCACGGCACCAGCGGCTGCGTTCTCAATGGCTTGCTGGCTATTGCGGGCACCGCATAAAGCAAACATGGAAGGAGCTTGTTCCAATGTCCAAGCGATTACTAACTGCGCGGTACTAATAGAATAATCTTTAGCAATAGGGGAGATTGTGTCTAAAAATTGATTAATTGAATGACGTGATTGCATAGAGAAACGCGGGTCATTAATACGCTGATCATCGCCGCTGAATTGACGCTGGGCGCTAATTTTGCCAGATAAAAGGCCTTGCGCTAAAGAGGAATAGCTTAAAATGCTGGTGTTATTCTCAGCACACATAGGCATCAAACCGGTTTCAATATCGCGATCCAACATGTTGTATTTTTCTTGAATAGCATCGACAGCGCCGCATTTAAGATAGCTTTTTAACTCATCGCCATTAACGTTACTAATACCAATGGCGCGAATTTTACCTTCCTCTTTTAGCGCCAGTAATGTCTCCATAGTGTGATTGATATCAGTGGTTGGATCTTGCCAGTGGGTAATGTACAAATCGATATAATCTGTTTTTAAGCGCGTTAAACTTTGTTCAAGTTCGTAGCGAATAGAGTCGCCCCCTAGATAGCGATGTACAGGCTTTCCCTCTTCGTCGAAAAAGTATTCACCTTGCTGCGTGTGCCACACTAAACCGCATTTGGTAGCCAGTACCACATCTTCACGGCGTCCTTGAATAGCTTCGCCAACTAGCTCTTCGGCTTTGCCTAAACCGTATGCAGGGGCGGTATCGATTAAATTTACGCCGTTATCAAGGGATGCTTTAATCGCATCAATAGAGGCTTTGTCGTCTGTGCCACCCCACATCCAACCACCCATTGCCCAAGTGCCTAAACCGATTAGCGAGGTATTAATCTGACTTGTTCCTAATGTTTGATAACGCATAGTGTTTCCTATTTTTGCAGTTTGTAATTCGTCTATTTAAAAGCTGTTTGAAAACTAACTCAGTTTTTCAATAACGGCTTTCGCTGTCAGCTCATCGGTAATGAGCGTTTTTAAGCGTTTGCTGTGTAACACTCCCGCAATGGGATCTACTTTGTCATCACCGACAGCCATGCCAATGGAGCAGGGAATAGCTGCCAGTTCTTCAAAACTGAGCGCAACTAAAGTATCGTTATGTTTGAGTTGGCACAGCTCACCGTTTTTATCGTAAAGGTGTGCAAACAAATCACCGATAGCACCGGCTTCAATAATCTCTTCGCGCTGAGCAGGGCTTAGTGGATTGAGATCAAAGAAGCTCGAGTCATCTGGTAAGATAGAGCCAACACCGAGCAGTGCAAAATCAGCGGCCCTTGCCATATCGAGAATCTCTTTGCACTGTTTTAACTCCATCAGCATGTCTCTTACCGCCCGTGACTCCACAAATAAAGGGGCGTGTAATGTCATTGCTTGCGCACCTAAACGCTCGGCAATGCGGCTCACCAAATGGTTTACGTCTGTAAAGTACTTACCTTGCACACCGCCACTGGCAGGTACTACCTTTACATTAGGGTAGCTGTGCTTAGGATTTAGCGCATCGGCGATTGCACTGACTGCCTTTCCGCCACTGATACAAATAGTGTCGCCATCTTTTAGCTGTTCTAATAAGTAGTTAGCGCCTGCTTCGCCGACTGTTCGCAAACGTACCGCGGGGTCTTGTGACCAACTCGGTGTGACCACTGAGTTAGGGAGCGCTGTTTTTTCAGTGAGCTGCTGTTCTAACTCAAACAAGCTTTTGAAAGGTGTGTTAATACTGATATTTAACCAACCTTGTTCTTTTGCTTGTCTAATCATGCGATTGACCTTGACTGTCGAAAGGTTGAGCTCTTTGGCGATTTGCGCCTGGCTCGACTCTTCAATGTAGTGCATCGATAAGATGCGACTTATCAGTCTGGCGTTTTCAAAATCTTCTAGTTTGTCCAACAGCTTGTCTCCTTGTTGAAACTCTCAGTAGCTATAAGCAGATATTTAAATCAATGAACTAGCTCTTACTACTTTTGTTTGTCATGTAAAATTTGGTCGATAGATACGGCGACCAGTAAAATTAGGCCTTTAATTAAATCCTGCCAATAAGGTGAAACATCGAGCAAAATAAGCGAGCTAGAGACCACCGATAGTAGTGCGATACCTAAAATCGCGCCCAGTACGCTGCCTTCACCGCCTTTTAAGCTGGCCCCGCCTATCACTGCTGCGGCAATAATATTTAGCTCTAAACCCACACCGAAATTGGGGGTGGCTGCACCAAACTTGGACATATAAATGATGCCCGCAAGTCCTGCAAATGTAGTGCACAGTATGATGGCGCCGACTTTGATTTTATCAATGTTAATGCCAGAATATTGTGCTGCAGCCTCGTTAGAACCAGTGTAGTAAACCTTGCGCAAAGCGGCGTGGTGGCGCAGTAAATAATCACTGATAATGACAATAATGAAAAAGATCACGATTACAAAAGGGACGCCCATCACAGTGCCTTGACCGATAAACTTAAACTCTGGGGGCAAGGTAAAGAGTGATAGTGGCGTACCTTGAGTGATTGTCATCGCAAGGCCGCGGGCAATCCCCATCATGGCGAGAGAGACAATAAAGGTGTGTAAGCGTATTTTAGTGACACACAAGCCCATAGCTAACCCGAGTAAACCTGAGCAGCCAATACTGATTAGACTTGCCAGCCAAGGGTTCATACCCATTAAGAAGAGTTTGCCGGCGATCACCATCGCCAAACACATCACAGCACCAACCGATAAATCGATACCGCCGACTATAATCAGCACTGTCATACCGACAACCACGATTCCTTCGGTGGAGAAGGAAAGCATCATGGCTTTCATATTTGCCCAGGTTAAAAAGTAAGGAGAGGCGAAACTCATAACAATGAACAAGGCGAGTATGATGACGATTAAGTTTGCTTCTCGCATTTTTATAAAGCGCTTAAATATGCTGCCGGATGCCGCTGTCGGCTGCACATTTAGCGGTGCAGTATTAGTGTCTGAATTAGCCATCTATATTTCCTCTAAAGCCCGCGGCTTGAATATTCACGGGATAAGCTCGTTTTTCGTTTTGTTATATTGCTTATTGCCTATGCACTCAGTTGTTCTTTTTTGATACCTGAGGCCAGCTGTAAAATACGTTCTTCTGTTAATTCATTGGCATGTAAAATGCCTTGGTTATGTCCTTCGTGCATCACTAGTACTCGGTCACATAAGCCAATCACCTCAGGCAGCTCTGATGAGATCACAATCACACCAACGCCTTCATTAGCTAAGTTGCGTATTAGACGATGGATCTCAACTTTTGCACCAACATCAATGCCACGGGTTGGCTCATCCATAATGATCACCGATGGAGTAACAGAGAGCATTTTGGCAATAGCGACTTTTTGTTGGTTGCCGCCACTTAAGGATGAAACCGGTTGTGACATACCGCCACTTTTAAGGGTTAGCTGATCTGTTAAGCGCTGCGCTTGTTGCAACTCTTTTTGGTTATCAATCGTGCCTATATTGGTGGTGATTTGTTCAACGGCTAAGGCCGATACGTTTTTAGCGATAGACAAATCGAGAAATACACCGTTTTCTTTGCGATCTTCCGATAAGTAAACAATGCCTTGCTCAATACTGTCACGGTAACTTTTAAAGCTGACGTGCTGGCCATTTGAAAGTGTCAATTGACCTTGAGTAATAGGTTGCAAGGCGCAGATTCCTTTGACCATTTCAGAGCGCCCAGCGCCCATCAAACCGGCTACGCCTAAGATCTCACCGCGATGCAGGGAGAAATTAATATCAAAGAACTGTTTGTTATTACTCAGAGCTTTTACACTGAGCAGTACCTCTTGCTGCTCAATTGGTAACTCACATTTATTCGGGTAGAGATCACCAAGCTCTCTGCCAACCATATTTCGTACCACTTGCTCAGCACTAGTGTTAGCAACCTCTTGGGTACTGATATGGCTACCATCGCGCAATACCGTGATACGGTCGCAATGCTCAAAAACTTCAGCCATTCGGTGGCTGATATAAATAATGCCGATACCTCTATCACGTAGCTTTTTCATGATCACAAACAGCACCTGAGACTCTGCATCAGTGAGTGCGGCAGTCGGTTCGTCAAGTATCAAAATGTCGCAATCTAAGATCAGCGCCTTGGCAATTTCGACTAATTGCTGCTGTGAGATGCTTAACGTCTTAACGGCTTGGTTAACATCAATTTCTGGGGCAAGTTCTGCTAATGCCTGTTGCGCTTTCTCTCTTAATTGGCGGTAGTTGATGAACCATTTTTTAGATTGGTTGATCCACGCCATGTTGATATTTTCAGCGACACTGACATCGGGACATAAAGCGATTTCCTGATGAACAAAGCCGATACCTAAGCGCTGTGCTTGAATGGCGCCTTGTATCGTGACTTTATTGGATTTAACAAAAATGTCACCGCTATCTGGCTGGTGGATACCATCGATCACTTTCATGAGCGTTGATTTACCCGCACCATTTTCCCCTGCAAGGGCGTGAATTTCACCGCGGCGTAGCTCAAAGTTCGCACCGTTTAAGGCTTTGGTTGCGCCAAAGGCTTTGTGCACATTGCGAATATCAAGCAGTGTTTGTGTTAATAAATGCTCGCTTGATGAGCTATCTGCTAAACGTGTATCAACTGACAAAAGGGTGCTCCTTTTATATCCAAAACAGACTCTAAGATGCCCGAGGACTTTTCCTCGGGCCTAGGTCCAGGCCTAGTATTTGCTGTAATTACTCGTTAATACCGTCAGTACCGCGACGCTTAAGGTACTTATCCCAGTAGAAATCATCCGCGTTGCTTTTCGTCACTATCGAGAAGCCGTTGTCGACATAAGGCACTGCCATTGGGTTTTTACCCGAGCGCTTGTAGTCGTTCATCGGATCGATTTGACCTGCATGTTTCGCTAAGAATAATAGTGTCATACCCATATATCCTTGTACGCCTTGGTTAGGGTTAACCGCACCAAATACTTCACCGGCTTTGATCATATCAAGGATTTTAGCGTTAACATCGGCGTTAAATACCCGTACTTTACCGCCATTTTCTTTAGCAGATTGGGCAGCACCTAATGCAGAGGTTGCCTCAGGCATAAATACCGCACCTAAGTTCGGGTTTGCTTGAATCATACTGTTTAAAGCGTTGTAAGCTTTAACGGCATCCGTGTTACTAGCTGCGCGTGCTACTAGCTTCATATCAGGCCATTTTGTTTCCATGCGCTTGATAAATGATGCAATACGTAAATCGTGATTATCTTGCCCTGGGTTTTCTAGAACGGCATATTCACCTTTACCACCCATAGATTCTGCAATCGCATCCGCAGAATATGCGCCTTCACGTTCGTTGTTTGAGGTGATGAAAGAAACGCGCTTTGAGTTTGGAGAGTCAGCTGCGAAAGTAACAACAGGAATGCCCATTTCAGCGGCGCGATTGATCGGCTCAATGAATGGATCTGGATTCATTGGGTGTAGCAAAATCCCCGCAGGCTTCTTAGCCAGCTGCTGCTCAAAAGAGGCGAGTTGCTTGTTAACATCGTATTCTGGGGTGCCTGTGTATACTGTTTTACAGCCCATTTGCTGAGCGGCTTGTTTCATCATTTCATAAACAGGGAACCAGTACTCAACACCCGATACCATGACGTTCATGACATAGGTTTCGCCAGGCTCACATTTGAAAGGACTTGATGCTGCTGCGGATACTGTTTGGACGTTGCCAACCGCTGCTAGTACTGAAAGCGAAAGTCCGATGACTAATTTTTTCATTTCACACTCCTATTATATTTTTTATAGCTTGAGCTCTTTGGGTGATTTAAAGATCACCACAGCACAAATGAACGTTAGTGCCTGTTGGATTTAGCAATCATATCACAACAAGCAAGAAACAAATTTCTTTCTGTGAAATATATTTCTTAAATTAATCTTAATCCCTGCAGCTTTGATCTGTCAAGATAAAAGTGTATAAAATTTATACTGTTTAAAATCAGGTATTTATTGGTATTTTTGTTAGGTTTTTTAGAATATTTCCATAAATTTTTGCCAGCAGGCTATGACAAATTGCTTACTGTAAAAAGTCATTTAGGAATTTATTGTTAATATTTTTGTTTGTATAGTGATATAAAATGTATCATTATTTGTAAAAAATAAGATTAATGAAAAGTGTGATTAGTGAGGAGAAGAGATGTCAGCCCAGATAATATTACCCAGAATTCTTCAAGTAGGTGTCAATGCGAGTACTGAAATTGGCCAAGTAATGCAGCAACTAAACTGTAAAAAGCCACTGATCATTACCGATAAAATGATGGTTCAACTGGGCTATAGCGCACCTTTAGTTGATGCACTTCAAGCGCTGGGGATCAGTGCACAAGTGTTTAGCGATACATTGCCAGAGCCTACGGTTGCATCTATTCAAGCAGGTGTTACCACTGCGTGTGAGGGCGGTTTTGATTCGATCATCGCACTAGGCGGTGGCAGCCCAATTGATAGCGCTAAAGCGATTGCGATATTGGCAAAGCATGGCGGGCAGATGCGTGATTATAAATTTCCACGCATAGTGAGCGAGCGTGGTTTACCCGTAGTGGCAATCCCAACCACAGCAGGTACCGGCTCTGAAGTGACTAAAGTGACTATCATTACCGATGAAGTCAGCGGCGAGAAAATGTTGTGCATGGGCACGGGGTTCATGCCACAAGCGGCATTAATTGATTACACTCTAACGCTGAGTTTACCTGCACGAGTCAGTGCGGATACAGGCATTGATGCGCTAACTCATGCGATGGAAGCTTATGTGAGTAAAAAAGCTAGCTTGTTTACTGATGGGCAGGCCATTAACGCCATTAAACTACTGGCGCCAAATCTGCGCAAGGTCTATCACGATGGGCAAGATGTGCAGGCAAGAGAGCAAATGATGCTGGGTTCTACGCTTGCAGGGATTGCATTTTCAAATGCATCGGTCGCCCTTGTACACGGGATGAGCCGGCCCATTGGCGCTGCGTTTCATGTGCCACATGGCTTATCAAATGCAATGCTGTTACCTGAAGTGACTCGCTTCTCTTTACCCGGTGCCAGTGCGCGCTACGCCGATTGCGCAAGAGCAATGGGTATCGCGACAGGCACTGATACAGATGAACAAGCAGGGGTGAAATTAATTGATGAGCTGTATGCGATAAACGACGAGCTTCAAGTGCCAAGCCCTGCGCAATTTGGCATTGATCGAGAGGTTTATTTCTCATCATTAACTAACATGGCTGAGCAAGCATTGGCATCTGGCTCACCGGGTAATAATCCAAGGGAGGCGAGTGTCGAACAAATGGTCGACATCTATAAAGCAGTGTATGAATAGGGGCGGTTGCGAGTAGTGAGTTGCGAGTTTCGAGTGAATAGTTTCGAGTTTTAAGCTATGAGCTATGAGCTATGAGCTGAGAGCTGAGAGCTGAGAGCTAAGAGCTAAGAGCTAAGAGCTAAGAGCAGATGTGGAGTGTTGCTGACCAAGTTATTAAACAAATTTAATAGATTGTTGTTACATTGAGCGTTCAACTGCTGATTCTAGGTTTAAATAGGCGCTCACTCATTTATACTCTGCTTCGTAACTCGTAACTCGTAACTCGTAACTCGTAACTCGTAACTCGTAACTCGTAACTCGTAACTCGTAACTCGTATTAAGGTCTAAAATGACGAAAGCGCGCACAACTAAAGGTTCTTCCATTACCCGGGTACTTGAAATAATTGAAGCTATTTCAAATGCACAGCGCCCCTTGAGTCCTTTGGATTTATCGCTGATGTTAGATATTCCAAAACCTAGTGTTCATCGCTTAATTCAGCAACTTGAAGAAGATGGCTACATAGAAACGAGTTTACGTGGCACTTTACTACCCGGTAATCGATTAGAGCAAGTGGCTGTTGGTGTGATTAATAACAGCCGCCATAAGGTGGAGCGCCAAGCAATCTTAAGTCATCTCGCTGATAAAATCGGCGAAACTTGCGGTATTTCAATCCCCGATGGCATTCAAATGCGTTATTACGACAGGGCGCAAACTAACTGGCCTCTGCAAATTCACCTGCCAACCGGCAGCTCAACACCACTGTGGTGCACTGCCAGTGGTAAATTGTATTTAAGTACTTTGAGTAAAGCAAAACGCACTCGTATTTGTGAAAACTTAAACTTGCATAAACTAACTAGAAATACCATTGATGACCAAGCAAGTTTGAACAAAGCTCTGGATCAAATTGCACTCACAGGCGTGGGGGTTGATGATCAAGAATTCATTGAAGGCATGGTGGCTTGTGCAGTGCCGATTCGCAATTCTAAAGGTGAACTATTTGCCTGCCTTTTCACACACGCACCCGTTCTTCGCAAAAGCTTACAAGATTTATTAATCTTTACCCCATTATTGCAACAAGCAGCTCAAGAGTTTGAAGCGCTTATCGCGAATGAGGATTAACGGCATCGATTTAGTGACTGTAGCTGACTGAAAGAGAACCATACTTTTGGGCACGTTGTTGGCCATTAAACTCCTTAGTGCGATAAACGTGGGAATAACTGATATTCCAACGCTTATAAGTTGTGCTTAGCCCTACTGTGATATCCGCTACGGCTCTCTTTTTATCGACACTGTGGCTATCGGTAAAAGTGTTGCCATCTAGAAAAATATTACGTCCTACTAAGCGCATATCAGAGGCGAGAAAGGCATGCATTTGTAGGCCTCTATCGTTCGGTTTTCCTTTGCCCGGGTTATTGCTATCACCACCAGGTCGCAGTGTTGAAGTACCAAAATCACTGTTTAACGGCCAACCTGCACGCAGCTCTGCTCCTGCATTTAGGTAGGTGGCAACATTACCCACGCTCCCTCCCCAGTGGGTGATGAGATCAGTATCGATGACATTAAATACTTTTCCTTTAACAGGCTTAAAACGCCTTTTTCGCTCAAATACCAACTGTACACCAAGCTCGTTTTTCAACTGGTTATCCCAGCCATGAAAGCGCTCGATATTGCGAGCATCATGAATAAGGTTTTGTGTTTGTTTGGCAAGCGCAGCAGGACCTACAACACCTAAGTTAAGCTCAAAACTGTGCAGCTTATTTTCCGTTCTTGCCTGATAACCTATCCCGCCGTAAAGCCAGCCAGCATAAGGGCGATCATTACTATCCAGTGTCAGCTTTTGTTTATCTTTTGGGGTGAACATTAACTGGCCGACACTGACAACGATATTGCGATGCACTTGGTCCGTTTCATTCGCATCTAACGAGGGGTGTAAAGGTTCAAGAAGCTCGTTGATATGGGTAACCCAATGATAAGTTTTTTGCTGTGCATTTAAAAAATCTGAAACATCCGGTGAAACCCAAGACGCCCTCACACCGTTAGTATAATTTAAGTCTGTGTTAGCGAAGAGATCGTTTTCAAGGTGTAAGTTTAACGTCCATTTATCATCTGCTGCGATTAAAGAGGTGCTGGAGACACAAAGAGCTCCAGTTAAAATGGCTGCGGGTATATCTTTTTTCATAGGGCTTCTTTGCAAGATCTTCGATAAATTAAGGTGTGCTAAAGTTACTAAAGTTACTAAAGTTACTAAAGTTACTAAAGGTAGAGCAGGTATTCTAAGTGCGCAGATTATAATCTTATTTTGCTGCGCAAAGAATCTAAAAAATAAAGGAGCAAAGAAATATCTGGAATGTGATTAATCTACCCCTCTAGGGTGCTAACTTAGAGAGGGTGTTTTAAGTAGTTGTAGCTAAAGCGTGGTTATGTTGTCTGTTTTCGCAATTTAGTGACCACCTCCCCACCAATTCCCCAGTTATCTGTATTCACTTCATCGATTACAACCACTGTGGTTTTAGGGTTCTTGTTGAGTACGTCGACTAACAGTTGTGTAGCACCTTGAATAAGTTGAGCTTTTTGTTCGGCGCTGACCTGTTCATCGGTGATTTTAATATTAACGTATGGCATGTTTAATCCTCTTTAGATTGAATTGGCTGTGTACTAAAAGTGAGCCTAAGCTGACAAGAAGCAAGGCGCTGATCAGTGTGATTGAAAGGGGCTCGTCAAAGAAAAAGATCGCGGCAACGCCTGACACTAAAGGAACAATTGCCATCACACTGCCGACGCTTGAAGGACCGATCAGTTGAACTGCTCTGACATAAAAAAGCATTTGCACAATAGTCGCTAGAAAACCTTGATAAATTCCTTGAATGGCGATGTCCTGCCATAACTCTAAGCTGATTTGTTTAGGCGCGAAAGCGATATAAAAAGGAAGGTAAATCAGACAAGTGATTACCGCTAAGCTCACCGTCGCCTGCCAAGGTGTAATTCCCCAGCGTTTAACCAGTACCGAAAAGACAGACCAGCATAGCCCACCTAATATCAAATAAATTTGACCGAGACTGATACTGGATTGTGAGAGATAAATTGGTATTAATAGGGCACTGACACCTAAGGTGATCACCGTTATTCCCAAAAGTTTGTTAATGCTGGGGCGCTCTTTGTTGATCCACACCGCGAAGATTAAAATAAATATTGGCATTAAGCCTGGAAGCAAAATAGCGGCTTGTGCAGCACTGGCTAACTGAAAACCGTGAAAGGTAAATAGCGCAAAGCCTAGCCCACCAACCAAGCTACAAGTGATTAGCTTTACATTAAATAAATTAAAACGAAATTTAAACCACCAAAAGGGCAACACGATTAAGCTACAGCTGAGGTAGCGAATAGCAATGACATCGAAGGCATTAAGATCGCTAGTGCCACCTAAGCGTGACACTAAAATAAAGCCAGACCAAATGATTGCTGCTCCCAGCGCAAAGGCATAGCCGTTGTCCTTGATATTCAATGCAATGCTCACAAGCTTCTCCAAAATGTTGATGGGTGTTAATGAGCACAAGAGTAATTTATAATAACTTTCATTAATAATGAATAATGATGAAACACTATTTCATTAAATGTGAATAAGTGATTTGACTGAGGAGTGATGATGGAGCTATCTGATTTGAGAGTATTTTTACAAGTTGTTGAAAGTGGCGGTGTTAGTGCTGCTGCCGAACAGCTAAATAGAGTGCCTTCTAACGTCACGGCGCGGATTAAAAGCTTAGAAGAAAAGCTGGATAAAGCGCTTTTTGTAAGAGATAAGAATCGCCTGCGTATATCGCCAGCGGGAGAACAGTTACTACCTTATGCCAAGCAGTTATTGACGCTTTCAGAACAAGCTAAAAACGCCTTAACAGATAGTGAACCCAGTGGGCAATTAAGACTTGGTTCAATGGAGGCTGTTGCCGCGACTCACTTAGTTGAGCCTGTGATGCAATTTCACCAAAAGTATCCGCAAGTTAAATTAGAGGTAAAAACGGCGCCGACCGGTGAGCTAATTGATCGCATACTAGCCGGGGATTTAGATGTTGCGCTAGTGGCTGATAGCTACCCCGATAGTCGCTTGACGCAAACCCAGGTATTTGAGGAAGAGCTGGTTATTGTTTCGGATTTAAAGCACGAGGCTATTACAAGCGTGAATGATTTAGGCTGCGATCCGACCTTTATTGGTTTCAGTGCCAGTTGTGCCTATCGCAACAAAATGACTCAATGGATAAAAAGTGCGGGGCATCGGGTGAAGGTGATTGAAATCAGCTCATATCATACGATGCTGAGTTGTGTGGCGGCGGGTATGGGAGTTGGTATTGTGCCTAAGGCCTTGTTGGCTAGCTATCCTTGTTCAACGAGTATTCAAGTACATGTACTGGATAGACAATGGCGACAATCAATAACGAGTTTAATTTGGCGTAATGATAGTGTTAGCCCAAGTATTCTTGCTTTTGCTAAAGAGGTCACACATATTTCTAACTGTAACCCTCAAAAAATAATGGCGGGTGAAGAGCGTCAAAAGCAGGCAACCGATAAGGTTTGAATATATCACGGGTTATTTCTAAACAAGCGAATGAATTAAATGCGCTGCTTAATGAATCTAATACTAAGGTTAATCGAGTAAAGTGAATCAGTAAATGATTTCACCGGTCATTTGATCGGTATTGAAAGTCATTAATGATAAATAGCTTATTCGCTATAACCTTAAAAAAAATAAGGGTAAAATTAATACACAGTACATCACAGTAGTGCCTTCATAAAGAAGCTCGTACTAACTGTTGCTGGTTGAATTTTCGGAGAGAAATACATGATACAGATGTTCGTCGATTTTAATTGCCCTTTTTGCTTTGTTCAATCAGAGCGGCTGCTGCAATTTAAGCCGACGATTCAAGTTGAATACCGATTTATCGAGCATGCACCAAATGTGATTAGCCACGCTAACACTGCAGACCAATTGGCGCTGCTTAATGAAGAGTATGACATTATTGTCGAGCGAGGCAGTGACATTAGTATCTCTAAACCCAGTTTCTGTGTTAATACCCGCTTAGCCATTCTTTATTATCTCAGTATGTTAGAGAGCTACCCGCATAAAGCTAAAATTTTTCGTACTTTGGTTTATCGCGCTTACTGGCAGCATGATAGGGATATCTCAAAGCCCGAAGAAATGGCACATATACTCAAGCAGCTTGATTGTGAAGGTTTGCAGCCATCTGAAACGGCCATCGATCATTTTCGTGAAACTCAGAGCTTTTGGTTAAACGGAGATTTAGATCAGCGTATCCCAGCAATGCGCAGTGATAAAAATGGCTTGCTGTTAGGGTTGCAGCACATTGATACGATAAACGCTTATGTCGCAGGGAATGAGTCATTTCAATACATCCAAGGGGAAATTTGTAAGCCGGATAATCAGCAGAAAATTGCTTTAGTTGATCTAGCTCCCTTAGCGGAGATCCTATTTAGAAGCAGCGCACTTTATGAGATCCAGCAGTTTGCAACCGTTGATCAATTGTTAGCAGATTACGCTTTACACGAATTTAAAGTGATACTGTTTAAGGTCAGCGATAATGAACAGGCATGGCAGGGGTTTTTAAAGCTTAAAGAAAGTACGCTTAATCGCTATTTACCCTTGATTGCTATAACTGAAGAGCACAGCCCCAAACTCATCAAACAAGGATATATTTTAGGGGCTAACGACGTCTTTAATTTAGTGACGGTTGATGAGTACATTTTGCCTTGCCTAGCGAGCCGCATTACCAGTTTCCAGTTATTAAACACCTTATCAGATCATGCGCAAATAGATGGGTTAACACAGCTGTGGAATAAACGCTCATTTCTCGATTATGCCCAGCGCAAGTGGAGAAACTCTTGCCGCATGAAATCTAACTTAGCGGTGATCATCATGGATATTGATAATTTCAAAGCCTATAACGATGAATATGGCCATTTAACTGGGGATAAGAGTCTGCAAAAAATAGGCTACATGCTCAATCAAGCACTGCATCGCCCCGATGATATTGCAGCGCGCTTTGGGGGGGAGGAGTTTTGTTTGGTTCTCCCTGACACTGATTACCAAGGGGCGTGTAAGGTGATAGAGCGTATTCAAGAAGGGTTGCGAAATCTGGCTATCGATCACTGCAAAAATTCAGCGTGTGACGATGGTTTGATTACTATGAGCTACGGTGGTGTCATTTGTGTTGGCCACCCTGATCACGCATTAATGGGCGTATTGGAAAAAGCAGATCAAGCTTTATATCAAGCGAAGGATTTAGGCCGCAATCAAGCCAAGTTAATTGAGATGGTGTTCTCCTAAAAACTCATATCAGGAGTTGCTAGTGTCAATCCATTATTTGATGGACTTATTCATTTGTCAGATGGCAATGGGCTCGAACTAGCTAGGTATAGCCACTACTTCATCACCAACCTTAATCTCTCCACTTTGCAATATTTTTGCGCACAATCCGCCATGACCTAGCATCGCAGCAATCGTACCCGGGCCTAGGGCCTTTTCCATGCGCGAGCAAGGATGGCACAGCGCGGTTGCTTCAAATACAGCATCACCGATACGAAATTGTTGATGTCTCAATGCAGTTAAGTTGATACCTGAGACAACTAAGTTACGCCGTAAAATAGCAGGATCAATCGACTCGCGCCCGGTAAAGTGGGCGATAAGATTGATGTATTCTTGAGAGATAATGGTCGTTTGGCGAGCCGAGCCTGGTGTTTTTTCACAGCGATGATCGCCCTCTAAACCGAGGGTTTGCTTAGCTATAACGCTATCGACTACGTGCATATCGGCTTTTCTAGCGGGGCGCAGGCCTATCCATTCTAACTGTCCTGGTGGTAAATCTTTGATGAAACGTCCGAACAGATTCTTTTGTGCACTCATGTAAATTCCCCACTGTGGTTCTTATCCAGCACAGGCTATCGTAAAGCTCACTGGCATGCTAGTGGGGAGTATAACAATACAGGTTTTGTTATGTGCTTTTTGAATGCGCCAGGGGCAAGTAGATTTCGGTTAATAGCTCTGTTGGTGCAACTTCCCTTGGATTGTTGAGGTAGATTTCAAAACAGGGTGCGTCGGCCACTTCAACATCTGAGTTAACTAGCCACACACTATAAAGGTACTGATAGGCAGATTTTAAATCAGCATAGGGACCTTTATGCTGTAACACAGCATATTGTCCGCCGCCAATTGTTTGCTGGTGCATATGTGCAGTGAGTGAAGGGGTTTCACAATTACTTAGCTCAACACAAGCAGCCGAACGTAGGTCAGGTTCTGCCACGCTGTCTGGATCATCGTAATAAATACCCACCATTTTTTGAGTATTGGCAAAGAGTCCATTCATTCCGACCCAACCTAAGAGTTTCTCAAAAGCGTTGCCAATATTCATATAACTGCCAGTGTGGTTAAGGGCGATAACATCAAAGGCTTCTATTTGTTTAATACTAACTTGAGGGTGTGACATAGCAAAGTTTCCTTGTTCAGGTTTATTGATTAACAGCTGCAGCTCTTGATGAGAGCCTAACAACCGATACTTTGCTGGTGGGGATCCATAATATTCATTGAACACACGGTTGAAGGCTTGCACTGAGCTGTAACCTGATGCTTTTGCTATTGAGCTAATAGCCTGATCAGAGTTGACTAAGTCTCCAGCAGCGCGATGCAAGCGTAAACGCCTGACCGTACTCACAATAGATTCTCCATAGATGCCTTGGTAAACCCGGTGCCAGTGATAAGAAGACATACAGGCGATATCGGCCAATCTATTTAAATCTAGCGGTTGGTCTAGATGTTGGTAAATATGATCGATGACGTTTTGTAGACGTTTGTGATAAAGCGTTGTTGTGGCAACCATTGTTGGCATTCTCCAGAAGTGCACTGTGACGAATATTATGCTGTTTTCCCAACAGCGAGGAAACTTTACCACTACAGCTTTTATCAATTCTTGCGCACTTGAGAGTGATCTAACTGCCCTAACCGTAAATATGAAACATTAAAAAGTGTCCAATGTTGAAATTATTTAACATTTAGATCAAAAAACACCCAAAACCTGTAACTTGTTACAGGTTATTTTTGCTATTAAATGCTGTAAAGTGAGTAAATAAATTAAGCGTATCCTAGATAAGACAAGAGAGTCGCTATTTTCAGGTGCACTTGTTTGCTGCAATTATTTTAAATAGTTGTAGTACTGGCTCGACGCCAGACCAAAAAGGATTCAAGCGTGCAATCAAAAATAATAAGAAGGTATTGTAATGAAAGAGATGGATTCCTCTTTAAGTGAGCAACCGCTGCAAAGCTCAGAGCTTTCTAAATTGACACGAAAGCATATCTTAATGCTTAACCTCGCTTTTTTAGCGCTTTCAATGCTGGGGGCTGTAGCGTTCATCATTGTTAAAACACATTAGCTAGGCTGTTATTGTATTGCATAAAATGATCTAAGTTGCATAATAAGCTGTTAAAAAATAATCGCTTTTCGTTAATCTTGGCAGGTTTATGCACAATACTCTCAAATCCTCATTTCCCCCTCAGTTCATAGATGGCAATAGCGCTCAAGAGCATATCTCTATTCTCGCTAACAACTATCAACAATATTTTTCTGAACCCATGATAATAGGCTTTAGCGAAAAGGATTTATTACAGGCTATTTGGCAAGGTGACTTTGTGGTGCTTTCCCATGGCACAGAGGAAGACCCTATTTTTAATTTCGCTAATCTATGTGCGCAGCAATTGTTTGAAATGGATTTTGAAACCATTACCCAGTTACCATCACGCAAGTCAGCAGGGCCGAGTACCCAACAAGAGCGCAACCGTTTAATGTCACAAGTAACCACAAAAGGCTGTATCGATGATTATTCAGGAATCAGAGTATCAGCAACAGGTAAGCAGTTTTATATAGAGCGCGCTAAAGTGTGGAATTTAACAGATGAAAGCGGTGAGTATTACGGGCAAGCTGCGATGTTTAGTGATTGGAAAGTGATAAATGAGTAAAGGGCGCCCATTAAAGGAGAACAGGCGCTGCTTCATTACTTGTAGAAATGCGCTATGCAATCTTCAATAATGCTTCTTTGTTGGCGAGAAACTCATCGTAAGTGCCTTGGAAGTCATTCATTACATTATCTTTAATTTCAAGAACACGGGTAGCTAAGCTCGATACAAATTCACGGTCATGGCTGACAAAAATCAGTGTGCCATCGTAGTGCATCAGTGCTTGGTTTAACGCTTCAATCGCTTCCATATCCATGTGGTTAGTTGGCTCATCCAGAATCAACACGTTAGTGTCCATCATCATTAACTTGCCAAATAATAGGCGGTTCTTTTCTCCACCAGAGCAGACACGAGCTTTTTTGTTGAAGTCATTCTCAGTGAATAATAAGCGACCCAGCATAGCTCTGACTTTTAGATCGTCATGCTTAACTGTACGCCATTGTGACATCCAATCAAACAAGGTCAGGTCATTATCAAAATCGTCAGAGTTATCTTGCGGGCAATAGCCAACAACGGCATTCTCAGCCCACTTAATTGTCCCTGCATTGACAGCAAGCTGATCAACTATGCAGCGCAGAAAAGTTGTTTTACCGACACCGTTTTCACCCAGTATTGCTAATTTAGCACCTGCTTCTAAGATAACATCACCGCTGTTAAACAGAGTTGTACCATCAAAACCATGGCTGAGCTTTTCAAAGGTAAGTGCTTGGCGATGCAATTTCTTGTGTTGTTTAAAAGAAAGAGACGGGGTCATTCTGCTTGATGACTTCACATCATCAAGTTTAATTTTATCCATTTTCTTAGCTCGGGAACTCGCTTGTTTCGCTTTAGAGGCATTGGCACCAAAGCGGTTAACGAAAGCTTGTAGCTCGTCTATTTCTGCGCTCTTTTTAGCGTTTTCAGTATGCAATTGCTCCCGAATTAACGCAGAAGCTTCCAAGAAGTATTCGTAGTTACCTGGGTAGATACGCAATTCACCGTAGTCAATATCCGCCATGTGCGTGCACACCGAATTGAGGAAGTGGCGATCGTGCGAGATGATAATCATTGTGCATTTGCGTTTATTGAGCTCAATGGCTAGCCAGTTGATGGTATCGATATCCAAGTTGTTGGTTGGCTCATCAAGTAACAAAATATCTGGATTTGAAAAGAGCGCTTGGGCTAGTAGTACACGCAATTTCCAGCCTGGAGCCACTTGGCTCATTAAGCCAAAATGGAACTCTTCAGCAATACCTGCTTGAAATAAAATATCACCGGCGCGGCTTTCAGCCGTATAGCCATCCATTTCTGCAAACTCAGATTCTAAGTTGCCTACTTTCATGCCATCTTCTTCTGACATTTCAGGTAGAGAGTAGATGCGCTCACGCTCTTGCTTAACTTTCCAAAGCTGCGGGTCACCCATGATAACAGTGTCGATAACCGTAAATTCTTCAAATGCGAATTGATCTTGGCTCAACGTCCCTAGTTTTTCCCCAGGTGTAATAGAAATATTGCCAGAGGTGGGGGCGAGTTCACCGCTCATAATTTTCATTAAGGTTGATTTACCACAACCGTTAGCGCCAATCAGGCCGTATCTATTACCATTGCCGAATTTTGCTGAAATGTTTTCAAAGAGTGGTTCTGCACCAAATTGCATGGTGATGTTTGCGGTTGAGATCACAGAGCGGTTCCAAGTAGGTCAAATTAAGGGCGCAAATTATACAGACCTCGACAGCTAATAGGTACTAATATAATGAGTAGAATAAAAAACAATCAATTCAATCGAAAATCCTGAGGCAGCATACGATTAAATTGAAATGTTTGAATCAGCTATTAAAACTTATAATTGGCCACTAATAACTTTAAATCAGAGGCGACCAGCGCCACGTCTTGGCTAGATTGGCTCGATTTGTCAGAGTGCTCTGTGGCCTCTTTAGTCACTGTATTGATGCTCTGGATGTTTCCTTGAAGGGTGTTTGATATCTCATTTTGATCGAAAGATGCTTGGGCAATACTGGAGTTGAGCTGGAAAATCTGAGCGACACCTTGGCTAACTTGATCAAGCCCTTGTTGAGCTTGATTTATGTCTTTTGAGGCTTTATCTGCACCTACAACACCTTGCTCAACTAAACTTACCGTCGCTTGTACATTGGATTGAAAACCTTCAACAAGTGCCTGAATTTGCTGTGTTGAATCTTGGGTGCGCATTGCGAGTGAACGAACCTCATCAGCGACAACCGCAAAGCCTCTTCCGTTTTCACCTGCTCGTGCAGCTTCAATAGCAGCATTAAGCGCCAGTAAATTCGTTTGATCGGCAATAGAGCGAATGACATCTAATACAGTGGTAATCTCATTACTGCTGATTTGTAGGTCTTGTGTTATGGCTTGAGAGGACTGCATTTTTTTAGTGAGGCCTTGCAGTGACAGGTTGACTGATTGCATCACTGATTGGCCGCTTTCGATATTTTCTTTAGCACTAGCGGCGTAATCTGCAGCTGTGTTGATATTCTCGCCAATTTGCTGATTGATACTCACCATCGAGTGCATTGATTGTGAAAGTGAGTCAGATTCTTGTTGCTGGTCAATAAATAATTGCTGAGTTTGTTTAGACATTTGCAAATTGTTAGAGGCGGCAAGTTGCAAGTTTTCAGAATAGAGCGGAATCTTTTGGAAAGTGCTTTTTAGGGAATCAGAAAAGGAATTGAATAACTCACTAATTTGCGATATTTCATCTTTACCGCCAATTTTTAACCCCTGTGAGATATCTCCCGATTTTAAGGTTATGTCTTTCAGGTAGAGCGTTAAGGCACTTAAACGAGAGATAATAGAGTAAGCAATGGCTAATACGGCAGCGACTACAAGCAGTAATAAGGCTAAGGTTGTTGTGATTAATAGCGTTGTAATTGCGCTGTTTTCCCTCGCTATTTCCTGGGAAATTACATTTGATAGCTCTTTAAATAGCGCTTCTGTTTGATGCACAGAAGCGCGCATTTCCCCTTGAATCCCTGAGGATTTATCTAACCCTAGTGTTTTATATGCTTCTATTAAAGCAATGAACTTTGCATGGTAGATGCTGAGCTTTTGGTTGATGATAGATTTTTGGCTATTATCCAGAGATGAACTGGCCAAGTTTTTGCTAAATACTTGGATATTTTTTTCAAACTTCCCTTGATATTTAGCGGCTTTACGGATGATAAAGTCTTTCTCGTTTCTCCTTAGCATCAACATATCAGCGGTTAATTGTACTGATTGTGTTTTCTTCAAAATCGTTTCTATTTCATGAACGGCTTTGCGTAACTCGCCTCTTAATCCAACGTTTTGGTTTAAGCCAATCAGTTGATGAGTCGATACTAACTGAGCAAACATTGCTTGGTAAGTAGCAAGATTTTTTAATAATAGATCAAAGCTTTCAGGCGCTATGATTTCCAATTGCAAATTGCTGGTTTGAATATCTTGTATATCAAGTTGTAGTTTGGTGCTGTTTTCGTTAAATTTCCCGATGTACTTCTCATCTAAACGCATTAAGAAGTCTTTTTCATTGCGCCTTAATGTTAGCAGTTCGATATTATTTTGTTTACTCTGCAATAATGTTTGATTGAGCACTTGTACTTTTTGATATGAAAAAAGTAATACAAATGCAAGCAGTGCAAAGCTGATGCAAACGAGCGCAATGAGCCAATAAAGCTTGTTTTTAATTGTTATTGATTTCACAAGATTTCCCTGGAGTTGACGACCAATGCTTTGATATAGATCGGTATTAGATTGAAAGATAATCGACAAATAAAATATCTGTTTAAACACCTGAACAATCAGTTATAAATTTATGTATCGTAAACAACACACTTTATCATTAAGTCTATTGTTCGATTGTTAAGCTTTTGTGACAATGCTTTAGGTTTAAAGTATATATATAAGTTAATGCTGAAAGTTGTTAGAAGCACAAAGAAATGTCAAAAGAAGGGATTTTAGTGCTACGAAATTTATAGCAAAGTGACTAAGAAGGTTTTGGAAGCAGGTAAATCGAAGCAGGTAAAAGAAGATATCCAATGCTGATAGAGTATCAACATTGGATACATCAATACTAAAAAGGCTTTATGCGTTGCGCAAGGTGATGCCCATCAGTTTATAAGTCAGCAGTGCAGCGGCGAAATCGTAGGCGTGAAAGCCTTCAATGGGTGCGAACTCCATCACATCAAAACCGATAATCTCTCTTTGTTTGGCAACTGATTCAAACAGGTTAAGGGTTTGATACCAGCCTAATCCACCGGGAACAGGTGTACCCGTTGATGGGAAAACAGAAGGGTCCATGCCATCGATATCTAAAGTGAAAAACACTTTTTTAGGGAAATCTCCAGGCAACTCAAAGCTTTGAATAGCATTGGGAACAAGCTCTTCAGCATCTTGAAAATGGACACCGTGGTCTTCGCGGATTTTCATTTCTTCTTCACAATAAGCACGAATACCCAGTTGATAAAGCGGGATTCCTAAATCAACGCAGCGCTTCATCACCGAGGCGTGAGAAAGTAAATCGCCTTCATAGGCTTGGCGCAAATCAGCATGCGCATCAATTTGAACAATACCAAAATCATCGTATCCAGCATCGCGTAAACCTTTTGCTACTCCGTAAGTGACAGTATGTTCACCGCCTAGTACAACAGGCATAGCACCAGATTTAACAATTTCAGCGGTTGCTTTGGCAATGTTTTCAATGACTTGATCAGGCTCAACACTGCAATCGACAGGTGCACAAGTGTGAATCCCTTGCTCACAAGGTTTGCTTTTTCCATCCCAGTCTTCTAGCTGCCAAGAGGCTTCTAAAATTGCCGATGGTCCTTGGTAGGTACCACCGCCGTAGGATACTGTTTTTTCATAGGGAACAGGTAAAACATGAAATGCTGCTTGATCAGCAGGGGCTTGTTCGATTTCTGAACCTAGAAAAATGGGGTATGTGAGTGTGTCGTTGTTCATAGGAAGCTCGTTAACTTAAGAGTGCTAATTGGAGATCTGATTTGGGCGCAAAGTGTATGGATTAATGGGCGATTAGTAAAGAAAGCACTGGATAGATTTGGTTGTCTAAATGATTCAGAGTTAATTGATTGTGTAAAATTTAATTGTGCACAATTTGAATTTGTATTATATTGAGACCGTTGCACTAAGTAGCGAGCGAAGGTGAGACCAGGTAAAAACAAACGAAAAACCGTAGTTTATATTTATAAATGAGGATTTCGAGCTTGTTTTAACGCTGCGCTCATTGAGCGCAGTAATCGTGCAAAGGTCTCATATTAAAAACAGACACCAATAAACAACAGCTGGAGAAACAATCATGAAACCTGAAAAAATAGTTTATACCGCCAAAGCACAAGCAGTGGGTGGTCGCGAAGGTTGGGTAAAATCAGAAGATGGCGCATTGGACTTTGCCCTGACAACCCCTAAGGAATTGGGCGGAGCTGGCACATTTGGCATTAATCCTGAGCAAATGTTTGCAGCAGGTTATGCGGCGTGTTTTATCGGTGCTCTCAAATTTGTCTGTGCGAAAGAAAAATCACAGTTGCCTGAGCAAACAAAAGTAACAGGAGAAGTAGGAATTGGGCCTACACCTGAAGGTTTTAACATTGAAGTGGCACTTACTATAGAGTTGCCAGATATGGAACGCACTGCTGCATTGATTTTGATCGAAAAAGCACATGCTGTTTGTCCGTATTCGAATGCTACGCGTGACAACATCGATGTAACGTTAAACTTGGTTTAATGTAGATTTTAGCGAGTTGAAAATAAAAGGGTGAAACAATGCATAAGTATTTAAACAAAACATTTTCATTGGTTGCTGTGTTAGCTTCGCTCTATGCTGGTAGCGCTGCTGCGCAATGGCAGTTGAACCAAGATAGCTCAGCATTAAATATAGTGGCGAGTAAAAATACTCATACTAGTGAAGTGTTCATGATTAAGCGCTTGAGCGGTGAAATCAGTGATAGCGGAGCACTAGTAGTCAATTTAGATCTCAGCAGCATAGACACAGGCATTGGGATCCGTGATGAGCGCATGCAAGCGCATTTATTTGAAGTGGAAAAATACCCGTCGGCGACTATTACAACGCAACTGGAAACTAGCGTGATTGACCAGTTAAAAAAAGGGGGCTTAACTCAGGTTTCCCTTTCAGCAAAACTTGATCTACATGGTTTAAAGAAAGAGATAGCAATGGATTTGAATGTAATGTCTGTGGGGGACAAGCTTTTGGTCTCTGCGCGTAAGCCTTTACTCATTAACAGTGAGACATTTGGTTTAGGTGGCGGGCTTACTAAGTTAGCTGAACTAGCGGGCGGTATTTCTATTTCGCAAACAGCCGTGGTCAATTTTAGTTTAGTCTTCGATAACTAATTTTCATAAACAGGCTTGATAGCAAAATAGAATAACTAAAAAGCAGTCCTTTCCTCACATATTTTGAGAGTGTACACTTCACCTTGCTGAAGAGGTAAGTGGCACTTTCTCTGCGATTATTTGCCCATTTTAACTCCTCAAATAAGCACTAAACTCACAACTTTAATCCAAAAGTGACTGTTGATGACAACCTCGCAAATTTCGACAATTGATCAACGCCTCTGCTTTGCTTTGTACTCTACTTCTCAGGCTATTATTAAAACCTACCGCCCCTTTTTGAAGTCGTTAAATATGACCTACCCACAGTATTTAGTGTTCATCGTTTTGGTAGAGCATAAAGAGTTAACGGTAAAGCACTTAGGTGAATACCTGCATCTAGATTCAGGTACACTCACACCGTTACTTAAGCGAATGGAGCAACAAGGGCGAGTGATTCGCCAGCGCAGTGAGCAAGATGAGCGCAAGGTGATGGTTAAACTCACCCAAGAGGCGACAACGTTGATTCCCGAAGTTGCTCAAATGCAAAAAAGTGTTGCTTGTGCCACAGGGTTAGAGACTCAAGAATTCACTGAATTACTCAGTAAGTTACAAGGTTTAAAACAGAACTTACTTGAGTAGCTGTTGTGCAGTAAAAAGCGCAGACATTCATTATATTTTTAGGATAAATAATATGCCAAAGGCAAGCGAAATCAAAAAGAACGCCGCTCTCGATTACAACGGTAAAACCTACATAGTCAAAGATATCGAACGCTCGGTCCCACAGGGAAGAGCCGGTGGCAGCATATACCGTATGCGCATGTACGACATTGTTAACGGTGGTAAAATTGATGAATCTTTCAAAGATTCAGACATGCTCAATCTTGCAGATTTAGTGCGCAAGCAAGCAATGTTTTCGTACGTTGATGGTGATGAATATGTGTTCTTAGATAAAGAAGATTACACTCCTTATCCGCTGCGCAAAGAATCGATTGAAGAAGAGCTGCTATTCATCAATGAGGAAACTGATGGGATCTATGTAGTGATTGTTGATGGCAACCCAGTTGGTTTAGATTTACCGGGTATCGTTGAGCTTGAAATCATTGAAACAGACCCGTCTATTAAAGGCGCTTCTGCCTCTGCACGTACTAAGCCTGCGACATTAACTACAGGTGTGGTTGTACAAGTACCCGAATATATTGCGAGCGGTGAGCGTATCAAGATCAATGTTGAAGAGCGCAAGTTTATCAGCCGCGCTGATAAGTAATTCACTGGCCTGTTTTTAGCTACCTTGTCGCTGATGTTGAGTGACAAGGGAGTTTCTTTTTTTCCTTTAAGCTTTTAATTTTTCCCATCTACACTCTAGCCCCTTGTTTCTTCCATTATTCTTTCCATTTTCATCGCCTCTCTTTTTTTTGCCGATCTAGAATACATCCGACCACTGCACCTAACATACTTTTAAGTACACTTATTGAACAGAATCTAGTGGCATTAAGCTCATAGAAACAAGTTCAAAGTGTCGAAATAGTGAAGATTAAAGTGATAATTAGGTCATGTTTTGATCAAAACTTGCGCATAGAATAAAAGCCATATCAGCATTTATGTGACTCCCGAAATGCAATTTTAAAAAACAAAAATAAAAACAAAAACAGATAAAAGGAGAAATGGCTTGGATAACGAAATTTATTTAACCCGTGAGTACCAGCGCTATAGCGATACCGATAACCTTACTGAGCCACTTAAACTCTATCAATGTGAGGTGGACAAGAGCTGGGTGGATTACAACAATCACATGAGTGAATCGTTTTACCTGTTCGCTTTTGGAGATGCCTCCGATGCGCTATTTCGCTATGTCGGCATCGATGAAGCATACCGCGATAGCGGTAGCTCGTTTTACACCGTTGAAACCCATATTAATTACTTTTTAGAAGCATCAACTGCAGAGCCTTTATATTTTACGACGCAATTATTAGGGCTTGATGAAAAGCGCTTACATTTCTTTCACAGCATGTATCACGGTGAAACTGATGCATTATTAGCAACCACTGAGCAAATGTTGCTCCATGTGGATATGCAAAAATCCGCTGCAGCGCCTATTAAACAGCAAGTGCACCAAATACTTGAGAAGATTATGCAAGCCCATCGTGAGTTGCCAAAGCCCTCTCAAGTTGGCCGTGTTATGCAGGTTAAAGCTAAAACTTAATCAATCGAGCAGGTTAATTTTCAATCATACCCTCAACCAATAAAGGCTGTGAGCATCGCTGCACTGCCTGGCTTCTCGCTTTACTTCTAAGGCGCGGATAGGCCATAAACCACAGGTAAAATTATGGAATTCTCAATTACTAGCGAACAGCAAATGATCATCGATACTGTCAAAGCATTTGTTGAACAAGAGCTTTATCCTTACGAGAATGAAGTAGAGCGCACGGGTACTGTCAGTGATGAAGTGCATCAAAAAATTAAACAAGCCGCGCTAGATTGCGGTTTGTACGCGGCCAATATGCCAGAAGAGTTAGGCGGGGGCGGCTTAGATGCTGTGACTTTGTGCCTGTTAGAAAAAGAGTTAGGCCGCGCTAGTTTTGCGCTGCAATACATTGCTGCCCGTCCTAGTAATATCTTATTGGCCTGTGAAGGTGAGCAACGTGAGAACTACTTGCTACCCGCCATTCGCGGTGAAAAGGTGGATTGCTTAGCATTGACTGAGCCCGATGCTGGCTCTGATGTGCGCTCGATGAAATGTCGCGCTCAGCGAGACGGCGAGCATTTTGTGATTAACGGCACCAAGCACTTTATCTCCCATGCGGATGTCTCTGATTTTGTGATTTTGTTTGCAACCACTGGGGTTGAAGATACCCCTCGCGGCCCAAAGCAAAAGATCACCAGCTTCTTGGTCGATATGGGTACTCCGGGCTTTAGTGTTGATCCCGGGTATAACAGCGTCTCTCACCGCGGTTATCAAAACTGTATTCTCAATTTTGATAACTGTCGTATCCATGAATCTCAAATACTCGGTGTTGAAGATCATGGCTTTGATGTGGCTAACGAATGGCTGGGTGGCACGCGCTTATCAGTCGCTGCAATGTGTTTAGGCCGTGCAGAGCGTGCATTGGAAATAGCCACTCAATGGTCAGCTGAGCGCAAGCAGTTTGGTCAAACGATCGGTAAATTCCAAGGGGTCTCTTTCAAACTAGCGGATATGGCACTAGAGCTAAAATCTGCTGAGTTACTCACTATGTACGCAGCTTGGAAGTTAGATCAGGGCAATATGAGCGATACAGATGCGGCCATGGCGAAACTTAAATCGACTGAAATGCTTGGTGTAGTGGCAGATGAGGCTATCCAAATCTTAGGTGGCATGGGCTTGATGGATGAACTGCCACTTGAACGTATTTGGCGTGATCACAGAGTCGAGCGGATATGGGATGGCACCAGTGAAATACAGCGCCATATTATCTCACGAGCGATGCTGCGCCCATTAGAAAGCTAATTAGGAGTTGCACACGATGAATAACAACTTCGATAATCAGCGTTTAAAGCGGCTACTAAAACCTCAATCTATCGTCGTGATAGGTGGCCTAGGGGCCAGATATGCGATCAGTGAAAGTTTAAAGCTGGGCTTTAGGGGTGAGATTTGGGCAATTCATCCAACACGCACTGAAATGGAAGGGGTACGTTGCTTTGCCTCGATCGATGAGCTTCCCGCTGTGCCAGATGCTGCCTATGTGGCAGTAAATGCCGAAAAAACCATGGAGATAGTGGCGCAGCTAAACGCTATTGGCTGTGGCGGTGCGGTGTTACATGCCTCTGGTTTTTCAGAAATCGGTGAGCAGGGTATCCAGCGCCAGCAACAATTGGTGCAACTTGCGGGCACTATGCCGTTAATAGGTCCTAACTGCTACGGCGTATTGAACTGCTTAGATAAGGCAGTGCTTTGGCCTGATCAGCACGGCTGCCAAAGCCTTGATGAACACAGCGGTAAAGGCGTTGCGGTGATCACGCAAAGTGGCAACATTGGTTTAAACATCACCATGCAAAAGCGTGGTTTGCCCATCGCCTATATGATGACAATGGGCAATCAAGCCAATGTTGGGGTCAGTGATGTGATCGATATCATGCTCGATGATTCGCGAGTGACTGCAATAGGTTTACACATTGAAGGGCTCAATGATTTACACCACTTCGATGCCGTGTGCAGACGCGCGCTGGCGAAAAAGGTGCCTATTGTGGTGATCAAAAATGGTCGCAGTGAAGTCGCCGCCAAAATAGCCATGAGCCACACTAGCTCTTTGACCGGTGCTGATCAGTTATTTGATGCGCTATTTGAGCGCTTAGGTATCGCACGGGTTGATACTTTAGAAGCCTTCATTGAAACCTTAAAATTTGTCAGTATTGCCGGTGCCTTGCAAGGGAACCAACTCGCTTCGATGAGCTGTTCAGGGGGTGAAGCAGGTACCATGGCTGATTTGATCGAAGGTTATGACCTTGAGTTTCCCAATCTTACTCCTAGTCACCAATGCGCCGTGAAAGAGACCTTGAGTGATTATGTCAACGTTGAAAACCCGCTGGATTATCACACCTTTATCTGGGGCGACCAAGCGCGCTTAAGCGCCTGCTTTACGGCAATGATGAGAGAGGGGTTTGATGCCACACTGCTGCTGTTAGATTGGCCAAGCTTTGGCGGCTCAGACCCTGAACCTTGGGACATGGCGATGCAAGGGCTGATCAATGCGAGTCGTGAAACGGGCCATCAAGGTGTACTAGTTGCCTCTTTGGCGGAGTGTTTACCGCAATCGGCAATTGATCGCTGTATTGCTGGTGGAGTAGTGCCGATGATTGGTTTGGATGCTTGCCTATGTGCGTTGGATGCCGCCTATAAGATAGGGCGCAAACAACAGCAGTTAAAAGCAACGGGTATTGAGCCATTACTTAACTCTAAACTGTGTGATCAAGCTGAATTACAAAATACGGCCAATAAGACAGTAAACCAGACGTTAAATATAGATGAGTACCAAGCTAAGCAGCAACTCGCCAGTTTTGGCCTATCTGTCCCAGAATCAGAAGTAGTGACAAGTACTGAACAAGCCATCGAATGTGCTGAGCGATTAGGTTATCCCGTCGTTATCAAAGCGCTGAGTGCTGAGATCGTTCACAAAACTGAAATGGGCGCAGTGCAGCTAAACTTGCAAAATAAGCAGCAAGTGTGTGAAGCGCTAGAGAAAATGCAGGGTTTAAGTGAGCGTTTTCTAGTCGAGAAAATGCTCACCAATAGTATCGGCGAGCTCATTATTGGTATCGCAAGAGATCAGCAGTTTGGCCTATCACTCGTAGTAGGCTCTGGCGGCATTATGGTCGAGCTATTAAAAGATAGCGCTAATTTACTGCTACCGACCAACAGAGAAGCGGTGCGCCATGCGATTCTTAACTTGCGCATGTCAGAGTTGATAACAGGTTTTCGCAACCAGCAAATCGGTGATATTGAAGCTTGCGTAGATGCGGTGATGGCGGTTGCTCAATACGCTGAACAACATGCGGGGCAATTACTTGAATTAGATATCAATCCATTACTAGTGGCACCTCAAGGGCAAGGGGCCTTTGCAGCAGATGCTTATATTCGCTGTCATTAAATGCTTGGCCAATAAAGAATTTAAAAGTATGAGAGCTCAATAAAAAGGGTACGACATGAATACATCATTAAAGATTGAGCGCAATGGCGCTATTTTAGAAATCACTTTAGATCGCCCCAAAGCTAACGCAATTGATGCACCAACAAGCTTTGCGATGGGCGAGGCTTTCTTGGCATTTAGGGACGATCCTGAATTACGTGTGGCGATTATCACAGGTGCAGGAGAGCGATTTTTTAGCGCAGGCTGGGATTTAAAAGCAGCGGCAGAAGGTGAGGCGGCGGATGCTGATTTTGGCTCTGGCGGCTTTGCGGGGCTGACTGAAATTTTTGATTTAGACAAACCAGTGATCGCCGCTGTGAATGGCTATGCAGCAGGTGGCGGTTTTGAGTTGGCACTTGCAGCTGATTTAATTGTCTGTGCTGAGCACGCGAAATTTTCACTGCCAGAAGTTGGCTTAGGTATTATTGCCGACAGTGGCGGCGTTTTACGCTTACCAAAACGCTTGCCTGCCGCTGTGCTTAATGAGTTGTTGATGACAGGTCGGGCAATGCAAGCGAGTGAAGCTGAGCGCTGGGGGCTGGTCAATCGCGTGGTGAGCTCTGAGCAACTGATGGACACTGCACGTGAGCTGGCACAGAAAATCATCGCCAATGCGCCGCTATCGATTGCAGCGGTCAAAGAAATTGTTCGCACAACGGCAGAAATGAGCGTTGAAGAAGGCTATCAATTCATTCGCAGTGGAGCACTTAAAAACTACCCGAAAGTGCTGCACAGTGATGATGCACAAGAAGGGCCTCTCGCATTTAGTGAAGGGCGTGATCCTGTTTGGCGCGGTCAATAAGAAGCGTAAACGAGGCAAGTAAAAGGCTGTTCTCAAAAAGGTTTTCCCTGTATAAACGAAAGTGTGTCAACTTTATTACGGTTTGAATTTAAGGTTTGAATTTCGATGTCTTTACAGATCTCAAAACCCCGGACAGAACGCATTGGCTTTTTGTTGCAGCCGCGTTTCTCAATGCTCTCGCTATTCAGTGCGCTAGAGCCGTTGCGGGTGGTCAATCGTTTTTCAGGGAGTCTTTTTAGCTGGCACTTTTTATCGGTAGATGGTGAGCCGGTGATGTCTAGCAGCGGCATTCCCGTTGCCGCAGAGCAATCTATTGAAAGCGCTACTGATGATGATTTTTCCATTATTTTTGTTTGCGCCAGCTTTGAGCCAGAACTAACCATCGATAAGCAGCTAACTAATTGGCTACGCCTAATGGCTCGTAAAGGGCTTGTCCTAGGAGGGATTGAAACAGGCTGTTATGCGCTGGCCTATGCTAATTTACTGGATGATCATGCGATTGCCTTGCACTGGGAATCCAAACTTGCTTTTCAAGAGAGCTTTCCACACCTTAAAACTACCGAGCAACTGTATCAAGTTGATGAAAAGCGCATCACTTGTGCCGGTGGCGCCACTTCAATGGATATGATGTTAGATTTAATTGCACGCAAGCATGGCAAAGTGCTCAGTGAGCAGATCTGTGCGGCGTTTATGCATGAGCCTGTGACACCTTCCAACTCGATGCAGCGCTTGCAAACCGTGCAGCGTTTGGGTATTCGTCATCCTGATGTCACCCAGGTGATTGAAATAATGGAGCAGCACTTGGAAGAGCCGTTAAATATCGCTCAATTGGTTGAAATGAGCGGTATTGAGCAGCGCAAGCTTGAGCGGCTTTTCAAAAAGCACTGCCACGATTCACCCATCGGTTTTTATTTGCGCCTGCGCTTAGAGCGCGCGAGGCAGCTACTCAAACAGTCGCGTTTATCTGTGGTTGATGTGGCGGTAGCTTGTGGCTTCCACTCCCCTGAGTACTTCTCAAGGCGCTACCGTAAAGTGTTTGGTAAATCCCCCCGTGAGGATCGTAAGTTAGCACCTGAACTTTCTAGAATGTCATTAAATTAAAGCATTCAAACAGTCTGTTTATCTAGCACTATAAGCGTCTAGCAATAAAAATAATGTACAATGCCAAATCACATTTCATCGCTTGTTCCCTTATTAGGTTAGTAATTTAAAAACATGATTTATCTGATACTCCTTTGTCTTGTTCTTCTAATCATTTACGGCCCATCGCTGTGGGTTCGTCATGTGTTGCATAAATACTCTAAGCCTATTGAAGGTATGCCGGGCACAGGTGCCGAGTTAGCCATACATCTTGTTGAGCGTTTTAACTTAAAAGATGTGAAAGTGGTATGTGGGGGTGTTGGAGAAAATTATTACTCACCGGAAGAAAAAGTGGTTTGCTTAAGCCCTGATGTATTTGAGGGTAAATCACTCACAGCCGTAGCAGTAGCTGCGCATGAAGTGGGGCACGCGATACAGTTTTACAATGATGAGCCAGTTACAAAGCTGCGTCAACGCTACTTGGGAAAAGCTGCTCTTGTAAAGCGTGTAGGCTCGCTGATTTTAATGAGTATTCCAGTATTTACCTTAGTTTTGAAAAGCCCCGTAGTGATGTTTTTTGGTATAGCGGTTGGCTTGATTACCATGTTGTCTTCAGTGTTTATGTACGCTGCTATTTTACCAGAAGAGTATGATGCGAGTTACAAAAAAGCCTTGCCAATACTCGCCCAAGGGTATTTGCCTGAAACGCATATGCCCGCCGCCAGAGAGATTCTAAAAGCCTGTGCTTTGACTTATGTTGCCGCTGCACTTGCAGATGTTTTGAGCTTATGGCGCTGGTTTAGAATGATTCGTTAACGTTCATTGCGCGGCTGTTTCGTGCTCTGCTCGGCGACTAGAGCTTCCTTTTGCTGCGCTTTGATGAGTGCCAGCGCTCTGTATTTTCAATGCCTGTGATACGCTTGTGATATTTATTACAGGCGCGGGATAAAACTGATTTTAGATCGACATCGGTTTCTTTCTCCAATGCCATCACGAGATTGAGATAATCCCACAAAACATCTGCAAGCTCGTCTTCAAGAAAGCAAACCCTCTTCTTGGGGATTTCTTCAATCACTTCATCAATTTCGTCCTTTATTCCAGATAATTAGGTTTTTGAGCCGCTATATCAAGGGGTCGTTTGATCGTAAACAGACTTGCGTTTAGCAATAGTTATCAAAGTGTCAAAATCCTGCATCGCTCTCTCTTATCTTAATTCGCTTAGAAATTGGCGCTAACTTATTTAATCTGCTCGGCTTTTCAATGTGAAGTGTAAAAGCTGATAAGGAATAACAAAAGAGGGATTTGCACCAGCATTCATTGTTACTTCTAAAATTTGAAGCTTCAGGAAATTTATTATGAGCGCTACGTGCAAAAATGAGAATTTTTACTATGATTTAATGACAACGTCACACTATTGGTGGATCAAACAAAAGCGCTGATAGGTTTGTTTTTTTGACTCGTGCTGCAATGTGCAAATGAGTTTTATGTGTAAGGGATCTCTATGAACAATTCCGAAAGCCCCGTTGAGAATAAAGAAAATAATATGAGTCATCTGCTTGAGGCGTTAAGCCGTGTCCAAGCAATCATCGAATTCAACCTTGACGGTAGCATCATCACCGCGAATGAGAACTTCTTGTCGACAATGGGCTACTCCCTTGAAGAGATAGAAGGAAAACACCATCGCATATTTTGTGACCCACAATACGCAAAAACCAGTGAATACAAAGTGTTTTGGGAGAAAATCGGCCGCGGTGAGTTTAACTCTGGGGAATATAAACGGATCACTAAAGAAGGGCAGGAGGTGTGGATCAATGCATCTTACAACCCTGTTTTAGATGCAGAGGGTAAGCCTTACAAAGTCATTAAATTTGCCACTGATGTGACCGTTCAAAAACAGCAATCAGCAGATCACAAAGGTAAGATTAACGCGATTAACCGTGTACAAGCGGTTATTGAGTTTAACCTCGATGGCACTGTCATTTCTGCGAATGATAACTTTCTTTCTGTTTTGGGTTATACGAATGAAGAGATTGAAGGTAAACACCATCGTATGTTTTGTGAGGCGCAATATACCGAAACACAAGAATATAAAGCTTTTTGGGCGCGTTTAGGGCGCGGTGAATATGAATCTGGTGAGTACAAGCGCTTAACAAAAGAGGGAAAAGAGGTTTGGATTAACGCTTCTTATAATCCGGTATTCGATGCTGAGGGTAACCCTTTAAAAATCGTTAAATTCGCCACTGATGTAACAGCAATAAAATTACAAAATGCTGATTTTAGAGGGAAAATTAAAGCGATTAGCCGTGCCCAAGCGGTCATAGAGTTTAACCCTGATGGCACTATTATCACAGCCAATGAAAATTTTCTGAATACATTGGGCTACACCTTAGAAGAGGTTGTCGGGCAGCACCATCGAATTTTCTGTGATCCACAATACACTCAAACAGGGGAATACAGACTGTTTTGGGAGCGCCTTGGCAGAGGTGAGTTTGAGTCGTCGCGCTATAAGCGCTTTGATAAAAGCGGTAACGAGGTATGGATTCAGGCGAACTATAATCCCGTTTTTGATTTAAGCGGAAACGTATACAAGGTAGTAAAGTTTTGTTCCGATATCTCTGGCCAGATTGCATTAGAAGAAAAAGTCACTGAAATTGCTTCAAGCTTTAGTCTTCAATCCAAAGAGATATCTGAGCAATCATCGACTGTTGCTGAGGGAGTGCAATTACTTGGGGCGACCACCGAAGAGATGAACGCATCAATTGAAGAGCTCAGTGCTTCGATAGACTCAATCGCTCAAAACACTAAAGAAACCGATAAAATCGCCCAAAAAACACAGCTAGAAGCAGATCATGGAAGCAAAGCGATTGCTCGCTCAATTGAATCCATGGAGCTTATCAATAAATCCTCAGAAGAAATTAGCGAAATTGTCAAAGTGATCAGCGAAATTGCGGGGCAAACTAACTTGCTTGCGTTTAACGCTGCCATTGAAGCGGCCAGGGCAGGTGAGCATGGTTTAGGGTTTTCTGTTGTGGCTGATGAGGTGCGTAAACTGGCAGAGCGCTCCTCTCAGGCGACTAAAGAAATTTCAACCTTGATTAACCAGTCTGTCAAAAGAGTGGCTCAGGGTGGTGAAATTTCAAAAGAGGCTTCAGAGGCTTTCAAAAAGATTGTTGCTGGTGTTGAAAAAACCACTCAGTCAATTTCTGAGATTACCGTGGCAGCTCAAGAGCAGCAGTCAGTAGCCGGGGATGTGAGTGATGCTATTCAGCAAATTGTCGACTCGACAGAGAATTCAGCGATTGCTTCAGAAACCATTGCTAAGTCCACAGGGGTTTTGTCAGAAGGTGCTGAAAATTTAGCCTTAGAAATGAAAAAGTTTGCATCGTAAAGGAGAAAGGATATTAGACTTTTTTTGTTAATAAATATAAGCAGTTATCAAGCAGCAAAGGTCTTTAAAAATTTGCGTAGTTGCTATTGTCAACGCTTAGGTGACAAGCTTTGATGCCCTGTGTAAATGAAGAGCAATTTACCTCAGCTTGCTTCAATGATTATGTCGATTTCATCCATAGTGTGACAGGCATCACGATTGGTCAAAAACGACGCACAATGGTGATCAGCCGAATACGCAAACGCGTTAAAGCACTCAACATTGAAAACTATGCTGCGTATTTAATGCTGTTAAAAGAAGATCGCTGCGAAGAGCGCCTATTCATTGATTTGATTACCACTAATGAAACCTATTTTTATCGCACGCCGAGGATTTGGGATTACATTTCCAATCAATTTTTGCCTCGCTTTTACGAGCGAAAGGGTAAGCAAAAACTGAGGGTGTGGTCGGCGGCTTCCTCTACTGGAGAAGAGGCTTATACCTTAGGCATACTGTGTTATGAGTTTAAACGACAACATCCAAGCTTAATGTTTCAAATCAGTGGGACAGATATATCACCAAGGGTGTTAGAAATCGCCGAAAAAGGTCATTACAGCGAAAGATCAATTGAGCACTTTAGAAAACATCAGCCGGCAACGTTTGAAACTTACCTAAAAGGTAATCAGCAATCGGGTTATCAAATAGTGCCAGAAGTGAAAGCGTATACCGATTTTAAACTGCACAATCTGTTTTCTTGTTTGAAGAGTAACACCCAATATGACCTGATTTTATTACGCAATGTGCTGATTTATTTCACTAAGGCAGATCAGGAAAAGGTCTTGGCCAATATGTATAAAAGTCTAGCTCCGGATGGTTGTTTGATTATTGGCGAATCTGAATCTTTGATTCATTTGAATACTGATTTTGAGTCTGTGATGCCCTTGGTTTATCAGCCAAAAAGCGAAGCTGTCTCAGAGGAAGTAACTTAAGGTGAAGCAGTTTAATATGAATCAACCCAATGATTGAAGACTTAAATTATGTACACATTGGTGAAGTAAAAGTGGGGCGTGGGGAAGATGTGCTGCATGCATTGCTAGGCTCTTGTGTGGGGATTGCGCTGCTGTGTCCAAGTAAAAAAGTATATGGCCTAGCGCATTGTTTATTGCCTGAGTCGCCAAAAATAACCGTTAATATTGGTGCACGCTATGTTGATCAAGCGATAAAGTCACTGTTGCTGCTAATGGGCATTAAAAAAGCGCAATACAGCGAGGTACAAGCGGTACTTGCAGGCGGTGGGAATATGACAAAGCCGCAAAGCGCAAACGAAGAAGACTTAATTGGTTCGATAAATGTTAATAAAGCGATTGAATGCCTGAAAACAGCGGGAATCCCTATTATTTGCCAAGATGTTGGCGGCATCACTGGTCGAAAGATATCCCTTCACTGTGGATCGGAAAAGTATGAGATCAAGCGTATTTCACGCCAGGGATCTTAGTTAGCGGAGTGCTCTATGGAATCGCAATTACTCGCACAAGAAAACCCAACAACAGGGGCGGGGCAAGCAAAAATACAGCGAGATGTTTTTGGATCATTTTCCCTAAACGGAACCGAATTTGCGGTTTCGGCCACGGCAATAAAAGAGGTGGTGAACGAGCAGGGCCCGTATATCAGTATGCCAATATCACCTGACTATTTACTAGGGCTATTTAACTTGCGCGGCATGATTATCCCAGTGGTAGATTTAAGAATTTTGTTTAACCTTGTGGATGAAGCCAGTAACGAAGCAGACGACAAAGTTATCGCGATTATTGAATACGGTGTATTCAGTGTCGGGCTACTGTTTGATAGAACCGCTGAGGTTTTTGATGGAGCAGATAAGGACCGTATTGAGTTTAATAACAGTGAAGACTACCAATCAGTCGTGCAAGGGGCGTTTAAACTCGATTGCGGTAATCGAATTGTACAAATTATAGAACCCCATGAGCTGATTAGCTTAAAACACCTGCCAAGGCCCAACGAATCAGCCCTTGCCAATATTAGAAAAAAGCGTGGCAAACGAAAGCAGTGTATCTCGTTTGAAGTAGGTGAGAGTGTTTGCGCGCTTGATATTCATGCTATCAGGGAAGTTATCACTGTTGATAAAATAGACAATAGCATTCTCGCTGGCGGCCACTGTGTAGGGGCTATTAACATTAGGGGGAATACAGTACCTGTAGTGGATTTTGGTGCCCTACTTGGCAGTGAGGCCACAGAGATTCACTATGCAGATGATGGAAAGACTGAGAGTACTGAGAGTATTGAGAGCAGTGAAATTGAAAGCAAAGATAACGAGGCAGTAGATTCGACAATACACAGTTACACAGTGATAGTGATGATTATCGATGAACTGTTTTTTGGGCTACTGATAAAAGGCGTAAAAAGTATTATCTCGTTCTACGATGAAGATATGATTACGTTTCCAATCATCGGAGATCACAAGCCAAGAATGTTTGAAGGCTGTGTTCCAGAAGGAGATACAATAGAGACCATACTGTTAAATCACTTAGAAATACTCTCTGCCTCTGAAATAGCCGATATGACGAGAGGGCATGGTAATTTATACAAAGAACAGCAAGCTCAAGCAGCTAACAATGCTATGAATAAGGCACAAAAACAAACCTATATCTTATTCACAATTGAGAATAACTACGCCTTAGAAATTCAACATGTCAATGAAGTGATTGATTACCCTGAAGACTTATTATTCCCACCTAATCTGCCAAAACACATTCGTGGCATGCTCAACCTGCGGGGCACTTTAGTTGCGATAATTGATTCAAGAGCACTCTTTGATATCGATGTAAGCAGTGATTCATCAGACCCTAAAGTATTGATCTTTATAGATGGTGATGCAAAGTACGGTTTGATTGTTGACTCCATTGATTCAATTGCAGCATTTGATAAAAACTCACCCATCCATATTCCTAAATGCTCACCAGGTGATAGAGAGAAAGCGACTTCTATAGGTGCCCAAGACATTATTCAAATGGATGTGGGAAATGACACCCCTAAAACATTACTAGTAATGGATATCCCTATCATAATCGATAAGTTAAATGCAGCCGCTCAAACTCAATCGCAGTTTTTTTAACGGAGTAACATAGCCCGGTGATTGTGTGCAATATTCGGGATAGGTTAAGTGTTTTTTTTAATGAACTGCAATAATTCATTCTTGCGCATTCCACCATGCACTATTTGTTGCAGCTTACCTTTGGATATCAATGCAATCGTCGGTACCCCTCTTATTTTGTACTTACTCATCAAACCTTTATTCTTTGGTAAATAAGCTTGGGCAAACCAGACGTCAGACTTTTTTTTAAGCTGTGCGCAGGTATCTTCAAAAATAGGTGCAAAGATTTTGCACTTACTGCAATTAGGCCCTGACATAAAAATCAGCAACGGTTTTTTACTCATCGCTAAAGCTTGAAAGTTATGGGGAAGAAGCTCGATAACCACTCCTTCAAGTAACGGGCATTTGCATTTTTGACAATGAACAGAACTATCAATATCTACCCCAGAGATTCTATTAGTTGTTTTACATTTAGGGCAATTGAAACTGACTGAACTCATTTAGGGGCTCTTTTATCGATGGGATATGGAAGATTTAGTATGTACATACTATTGGTATTAAACTTGATATTAAAACCTTGAAAAGCAATATTTTCACTTTCTGGAAATTTGTGTGCAAAGGGGGAAGCGTCATTTTAAAGAACGTGTTCATAGAACCTTGCTGTATCAAATCGCAAATATCAATATCTACGAAGTTGTTTTCTCTTAATAAAAGAGAATAGAGCTCAATGCGTCGAATCATATTCATAAGTTATCCAAACGTAGTTGTGAGTAGAGATGTTCCTGTTCCGCAATGGCCACTTTCAGATGTCGGTCGCAATCGCATGGAAAATGCGCTTAGCCAACCGTGGGTATCTGAAATATCAGCTGTATATTGTAGCTTTGAACAAAAGGCTATCGATGGTGCGAAGATACTTGCAGAGCATCCTTCTCTAGATTTTGTTTCTGTTCATGATCTTGGTGAGAATGACCGCTCATCAACGGGCTTTTTGCCTCCTGTAGAGTTTGAGAAAGTCGCTGATGAGTTCTTTGCAATGCCAGAATCTTCGGTACGCGGTTGGGAGACGGCCAGCAACGCCCAAATCCGAATAACTAATGCAGTCACCGCAATCGTCGAATCAGATCAATCATCTGGCACCATAGCTATCATTTCACACGGCGCTGTTGGCACGCTACTTTATTGTGATCTTACGGGAGAAGCTATTTCACGGCGTTGGGATCAACCACCCAATAATGGTGGCAACTACTATATCTTTCAAACTTCACCTAAAAAGGCATTTTCTGGGTGGCAGCCAATCGATAAAGTAGCTCTATAATAAGGCCTGATAACGAATAGTCTACTAACTGCCTTGAATAACACTAAATTCCAACTAGCAGTAACTGTAGCGTAAATTGACTCTGCGGTCGTAATAACGTACGCTTTTGGCATTGGAGGTATTTATGACAACAATTAATGTAACCGAAGCACGTTCGAATCTTTACAATTTGATCGATGAAACTCATCAAACACATCAGCCTATTACTATTACTGGTAAAAGAGGTAATGCAGTACTTTTGTCTGAAGAAGATTGGGCGGCGATTAATGAGAGCTTATTTTTATTGTCGGTGCCAGGAATGAGAGAGTCTATTCGTGAAGGCATAGATACAGATTTGAGTGATTGTGATACGGATCTTGACTGGTAATGTGGCAAATTTACTACACCAAACAAGCAAAGAAAGATGCCAAAAAATTGGCTTCAGCAGGGCTAAAAGCTAAAGCTAAAAGCTTGTTGGAGGTGATCGAGATTAATCCTTATCAAAACCCTCCGCCATACGAGAAATTAGTTGGGGATTTAGAGGGAGCATATTCAAGAAGAATTAATATTCAGCATCGATTAGTTTATCAAGTACTGGAAACTGAAAATGCGATCAAGGTTTTGCGATTATGGACACACTATGAGTAAGTTTATTATCAAGAGACTAGAGATTCAAAAGAGTTATGTTTGATCACGTAGTATATGGAGTTAGCGATTATGTAGCGAGTCGGTTTTTTTCCTCAAGGCGCTTGTACCTATTGGTATAACTATTGCTTCAGAGGGCGAGCTGGGAATGGAGCTGTGTTGTCCAAATAGTAATACTACGCTGTGTATCCGCAAAGAAGAGACGATTATCCAACACCTACATTTAGCCCTCAAAGCAGATACTCGTGAGCAGGTTGATAATTTCTATAAAGTGGCCATTAAAGTAGGGGGCTCAATGCAATGGTGCGCCTGGCCTTCGCCCTGATTATCATTCACTGTAGTGGCACATTATTATGCGGCGTTTGTCATTGGGCCTGATAAGCACAATATTGAATTGGTATGCCATCAAAAAGAAGTATAAAAATAGGATGTTGATTGCGAGCCGCCATAGCCACCCGTTTTTGTTCAAGTGGGTTTATCGATCATACGCTTTGTTATGGCCAAGCTTTGAGACCGTATTTGTTCATAATTTCTTCAAGCCTTCCATTATTCCTAATTCTTATCATTCCTTGATCAAAAATTTTAATCAAAGTATCTGATTTTTCAGCACTCTCAGGAAAGCCCGGTTTCGTTAATAGTAATTTTCCCAAATCTCCAGCGAATTCAAATTCATCTGCTAAGCCATTTTGGGAAGCCGTGTATTTGATAAGTGCTTGTGAATCGTTGAAAGTTTCAACTCGCCCCTTATCAATCATTTTTAGCATACGTAATGTCGCATTGGAGCCTGATAGAGCATTAACTTTTGCTTTGTCGGAGTGTAAGTAATCATTGTATTCTTTTGAAATTGAAGAGTAGTCGTATGAGACAATGCTGCCAATTTTTTTACCTTCTAAAGAAGCTACTCCTGTATAACGCCACGTATTCCCTTTTTTTACGACAAATACATTATTCAGCTCAGCGACTTCATGTTCAGGGTATTTTAGTCCTGGCACTGCCATGGGGACTAAACTTGCACAGAAATCGAAATTTCCGTGAGATGTTTCTTTGAGCGCACGTGAGTAGGGGAACAGGGTAAAGTTTAATGTGTACCCAGCATGTTCATAAATTTCTCTTTCTATGTCGATAATGAACCCGCTGGGTGTATCTCCCTCAATTAAGAATGGAGGATAGCTAAAATAAGCAACATTGAGAGTTTGGGTTGAATTAGCATGTGCAGCGCTAAAAGAAAGAACACAGCTTGTTAGAGCAGCAAAACTGAACTTCATAAAAATTGATGCTTTCCTTTTTGTCATAAACAGACTCCGTACATAGCCGTTCTAATTAACGTGATGATAATTAAAATATTATGGATTGTTCTAATTGGGTTAAGGAATTAAAAATAATTTATGGTCCAAAAGTCATGTAACTTAAGGGCGAGACAATGCTTTCTCTAAAATTGTTATATGCATTGCTTTAATGAAGCCTAGTTTGGATTTTTGGATTGTCAAAATTACAGGCTATGTTTAACGAAGTATTAGTTCTCTTTTCGTTGATACTGTTAAGGTACGCTCGATTGATTCTCGAGCGTTCCCTTTGAACATCAACGACTATGCTCAATGTAGTTGTGCAAGGGCACTGCCAGTTTAAGATAATGCTTAAACAAAGTGGAGGCTTACTTGATCGATATTTATGGAGTGATTATCAAGATAAACGCTGCTTAAAATCCTCGTAACCAAAGGCTTTAACAACTTCTAGCTCATCGGTTTGTGAATTCCACAGTGCTAGGGCAGGTAGCTTAGTGCCATTAAAAGTCGTAGTTTTCACCATAGTGTAATGGGCCATATCTTCAAATACTAAACGCTGGCCAATTTCTAGAGGCTGCTCAAAACTGTAGTCATTGATGATATCGCCGGCCAAGCAAGTTAAGCCGCCTAGGCGATAGTTATAGGCGTATTGATCTTTTTCGCCACTGCCTGTGATATCCGGGCGATAGGGCATTTCTAAAGTATCGGGCATGTGACAGGTTGCAGAAGTATCCAGTAGTGCTTGCTGCCCATCACTTTCGATAATATCTAAAACTTCGGCGCTTAAAATGCCGGTGCCTATGGCAATCGCTTCACCGGGTTCAAGGTAAACTTGCACTTGATACTGCTCAGAGAACCCTTTGATACGCTTAACGAGGCCCTCAATATCATAGCCAGGTGCGGTAATATGGTGACCGCCACCAAAGTTGATCCATTGCATTTGGTCTAAAAGATCACCAAATTTTCTCTCGACAGCGCTTAGAGTTCGATCGAGTTCTGCAAAGCCTTGCTCGCACAATGTGTGAAAGTGCAAACCGCTAATACCCGTTAAGTCTTGGTCAGCTAACTCACTGATACGAATTCCTAAGCGAGAACCGGGGGCGCAGGGGTCATAAATGGGCACGCTACCTTCAGAGTGTTCAGGGTTGATGCGCAGGCCAAATTCAAGCTCTGGGCGCTTTGTTTGCGCCTCTTGAATAATCTCTTGATAGTGCTGCCACTGACTTAAACTGTTAAACACAATATGATCGGCAAAAGCGACTAGTTGAGTTAAGTCTTCCTTGCTAAACGCGGCACTGTAAACATGCACTTCGTTATCTTTTCCCGGCGCTTGATAGCACTCTTTGCCTAACATAGCTTCGTGTAAACCACTGGCGCAAGTGCCGTTTAAATATTGAGCGGTTAACGGGCCTAAATGCCACATAGAGAATGCTTTTAATGCTGCTAATACCTTAGCACCACTATCATCAGCAACTTGCTTTAAGATCCCTAAATTACGCTCGATAGCCACTTGATCAACAACAAAACAAGGTGAGGGAAGGCGCTGTAAATCAAGCTTAGAAAAATCAGTGAATTGCATCAATAGCTCGCTAAATTTTAAGAAGTGGAAAAAGAAAAGATAAAGTTAAGAAAAGCAGCGTTGCAAAAAAGTATTTACAACACTTATTTTAACTCTATGCTGGTTCACAGCCAAGACTCAGTAACGAGCAAGCAAAGTCTCGAGTTGCGAGTCAAAGAAAAGATCAAATACTGTTAATCAGCTAATCTTGACCTATTATTTTCGCAACTCGCAACTCGCAACTCGCAACTCGCAACTTAATGATCTTGGTTTACTGGTCTAAGTTAAAGCTATCTAGCTCAATAACTTTCCATGGAAGGCCGTGTGCGTTCATGTCAGCCATGAATCCGTCTGGATCAAACTGCTCAATATTCCAAACCCCCGGCTTCATCCAGTTGCCTTCTAGCATTTGCTTAGCGCCAATCATTGCTGGCACTGCAGTGGTGTAAGAAATGGCTTGAGAGTTAACCTCTTGATAGCAGGCTTGGTGATCACAAGTGTTGTAGCAGTACACAATACGCTCTTTGCCATCTTTAAGACCGCGAACCACAACACCGATACAAGTACGGCCAACAGTGCGTGGGCCAAGAGTTGATGGATCAGGTAGCATTTGAGCGAGTAATTGAATTGGCACGATTTGCTGGCCGTTGTACTCGATAGGCTCAATGCCTGTCATGCCAACATTACCTAGTACTTCTAAGTGCTTGAGGTAGCTATCACCAAAGCTCATCCAGAACTGTGCACGCTTAAGACTTGGGTAGTGCTTAGTCAATGACTCGAGCTCTTCGTGGTACATACGATAAATGTTGTATGTGCCAACATCTTCAGGGCAAGTGAAGCTCGCCTTTTTACTCATTGCATCAGTGGTAACGAATTCGCCGTTTTCCCAGTGGCGACATTCAGCGGTAACTTCGCGAATATTGATCTCTGGGTTGAAGTTGGTCGCGAATGGGTAGCCGTGATCGCCACCGTTGACATCGATGATGTCTAACTCGTGAATTTCATCAAAGTAGTGCTTAGCAACATACGCAGTAAAGACGTTAGTGGCACCTGGATCAAAGCCACTACCTAGCAGTGCGGTTAAACCTGCTTTTTCAAAGCGCTCTTGATACGCCCACTGCCAGTGGTATTCAAATTTAGCGGTATCTAGTGGCTCGTAGTTCGCTGTATCCATGTAGTGAACACCAGCTTCTAAACACGCATCCATGATGGTTAAATCTTGGTATGGTAATGCTACGTTGATCACAAGCTTAGGCTTTTCTGCGTTTAGCAGAGTAACTAGCTCAGGTACGTTATCAGCATCCACTTGAGCGGTGCGAATTGTACGGCCCGTTTTTTCTTTCACTTGCGCCGCAATGGCGATGCATTTTGATTCAGTACGGCTAGCTAGAATAATATCATCAAAGATTTCTGCTACTTGTGCACATTTTTGTGCGACAACTCCACCGACGCCACCAGCGCCGATAATCATTACTTTAGACATAGTTAATCCTTCTTTATTTCTTACAACCTGCTAATCAGGTTAAATCTATATGACGATGAGCAGCAATTGGCTGGATCATCTATTTTTAGTGCTGCTCACGCTCAAAATAGGTGTAGCCTTGTAGGCTATCTTTGAACGCTTGCAACATACGCTGGCGCTGAGAAGCGCTGATTCTTTTATCGCGCACCGCTTGTTCTGCGCTGCGCCTAAACTGCTCTAACATCTGCTTGGGTTCGTACTCAACATAACTCAGTACATCGGCAATGCTGTCCCCTTGAAACTCGCGAATAAAGTCAAAATCGCCGTCGCCATTTATTTTAACACTAACCACGTTTGTATCACCAAAGAGGTTGTGCAGATCCCCTAAAGTTTCTTGATAAGCACCAACTAAAAAGACCCCGATATAATACTCCTCACTGTCATTGAGCTTGTGCAGAGGCAAGGTTTTACGAATACCTTGAGGTGATATAAAGCGGTCAATTTTGCCATCGCAATCACAAGTGATATCAGCAATGATTGCTTCGCGTGTTGGCTGTTCGTTTAAGCGTTGTATTGGCATCACAGGAAAAACTTGTTCAATGGCCCAGATATCAGGTAGTGATTGAAACAAGCTAAAGTTACCGTAGTAAATGTCACATAGTAGCTCAGATAAGTTTTCCAGCTCTGGTGGAATGCGCTCAATGGTTTTTAGTATTTTGGCGATTTTATCGAGTACAGCTAAGGTAATGTTGTCAGCAAGTGCACGGTCGCGTAAACCGACTTGACCACGGCGAAATAGCTCGCGAATCTCATCGCGATAATAAAGAGCGTCGTTGTAGCACTCTTGGAAATTACGCTCATTAACAACGCTGTTGACGGCAAATAAATTATGCAGTGTTTCGTGATCACCTTCTTTTAAGGCAGGTGGCAGTGGCTGTGGATCATGGTTTCGCACATCAAGCACGTTAAACAACAACATCGAAGAGTAGGCGACGGTTGAGCGCCCTGATTCGGTGATAATGCAAGGATGAGGCACTTGCTGTGCATCTAAGCTCTCGGCTATCGTTTCTACAATATTGACGCAGTATTCATCTAAGCGATAGTTCATACTGTGGGTGCTATTCGTTTTAGCCCCTTCATAATCAACGGCTAAACCGCCACCTAGATCTAAATAGCCCATTGGTGCACCTTCACCGATTAACTCACCGTAAAAACGACAGGCTTCTTGAACGCCGCTGCGAATATTGCGAATATTCGGGATTTGCGAGCCTAAATGGCAATGTAATAATTGTAATGAATCGATCATATCCGCTTGTTTTAGCTGTTCAACAACATCTAATAATGCGGTGGTTGATAAACCAAAGATAGAGCGATCACCGCTGTCTTCATTCCAGTGGCCATCCACAATCACTGAAGATTTTATACGCACGCCAATCAAAGGTTTAATGTTTAAGGCGCGACTACGCTCTAAAATAATCGGTAGCTCAGCAGGTGTTTCTAGTACAAAGAAGCAAGCAATGCCTAGTTCTCTGGCGTACAAACCTAAATCGACAAACTCAGCATCTTTATAGCCATTACAGATGATTAAGCTGTTGTGATCACGCAGTTGCGATAGCGCGATGATTAATTCCGCTTTTGATCCCGCTTCTAAACCGTGGTGAAAGCGTCGGCCAAAGTCTGCAATCTCTTCAATTACGTGGCACTGCTGGTTGACTTTAATAGGGAAAACACCGCGGTATACTCCTTGGTAATCACAACTTTCAATCGCGTTGTGAAAAGCTTCGTTGAGCTCTTTTATACGCTGATCAAGGACATTTTCAATACGCAAAATAGCTGGCATTTCCATACCGCGCTCACGCATTCCTTTGACGATATCTAATACCGATACAGCTGTTTTGCTTGTATTAGCATTTTGCGCATCAGGACCTTGTACCGTGACTTCAAGCTCGCCGTTATCACAAATATTGAAATAACCGGTTCCCCAGTCTTTTACGCCGTACAGTTTTTCACTATCACTGACACTCCAAGAAGCTGGTTGATCGGGAGTTGATGTATTTACAGTACTGGTTTTCAATTTAGACATTTACAAGTGCGCTTTACAAAAAAGAGGGGAGTAAAAAAACGAAGCTATCGGTGAATATTATAGGTGTTTTTAATAACAATATCATTGCTCAAATAGCGATGAGAATAGGGGCGCATTATCCACTAATTTAGTTAAAGATCAATTCGCGGGATAATATTTTTTCTAGAAAAATTACATATTGAAAACCCCTTTACATAAGAGCTGATTAGCCGTGCGAAAAGGGGAATAACAAAGGGTTAGTAAAGTGCTATTGATGAAAAGCTAATATGCCTACAAAGGATAGTAATTTTGGTATAGTTTATACAGACCAAAAATAACCAAAGTGATGGCGATTATTTTTAAGAAAGTGCCATATTTGCCGCGCCAGACAACAGCTTCTTCATCACTCTTTCTTAGTTTCACGACACCAATTGCAGTAAGGTAGCAATAAATACCACCGATAATCGAGATAACCCCATCAAATAGTTCGTACATAGCCAGTGCTCAAGTTATAAGTGTTCAAAGTAGAAATATTATCTGCAATGCGCAAATGCTTGTTGTATCTGATACGTTTACATAAGCGTTGCAGTGTAAATTGCTGCACATAATATACTGACTGTTAAGGTTTTGCTGGATTAAATTGTTCTTTTTTCTGTTATTAAAATACCTAGGGTACAGAGCGTTACAACTCAATAGTGTTAGGTATAAGAGCTTTTTGTTTGCCAATCAAAATTAGTGCGTAGCTGTGCTCAACAGTCTCATCAGAGAATGGCCTCAATGTGGATTGCCCAGCGCTTAATTGCCAAAGCCAAGTGCCAGCTCTATCGCTAAAGGTGAGTAAACCCTTACCTCGCAGAATATTGCCGGTTAATTGTGATGCCCATTGGTCAAATTTATGGCTGCTTATGATCTCATCACTTTTGAGTACTTTACTTGATAAACCGTGATTGACTAACTGTTCCAAGAGAGGATTTGGCGTTCGGTTAAGAAGAGGTAAATGAAGCACTTGGGAAGGAGCGGCATGCCCCCAATCAGTAAAAACCTGAGGAGCTTGGCTAAATTGCGCTAAATAATCACTTAGTAAATGCTTGGCATGACAGTCGATCAAGCTCTGTTTATTGATTAACAGCATATCCGCGGCATCAATTTGCTGGTGGATTAACTGATCAGTGTATGGGTCTTGTGCGTGCTGCATAAGCGCACTGGCATCAACGAGTACTAAGTTGCCACATGCTTTTAAACGCGGCTCAATGCGGGCGATGTCTTGAATGCGCTTTGGGTTTGCAATACCGCTTGCTTCGATGATGACATGATCAAATTGTTCAATTTTATCTAACAACAAACCTAAGCCTTGGCTAAAACCTGCGGCTAAGCTGCAACATATACAGCCGTTAGCTAAAGCAATAGTATCGCCATTATGCTCAGCAATGAGCTTTTCATCGATGTTTAAAGCCCCAAAATCATTCACTAAAATAGCGTATCTTTGACTCGCTGTTTTGAGCAAGTGATTGATTAGGCTTGTTTTACCAGCGCCTAAAAAGCCACCGATGACAGTGAAAGGCACCGCTTTTTCAGGGTTTGAAGTGACTTGTAATGGATTACTCACGTGATTCTCTTGTTGCTCTTATTATTAATTACGACATGCACTTTGGTGAGGTACGCCAGAGACAATTGTGCCCCAGACGTTAATCTCTTTTAGTGCGTGCTTATCGACTTGCAAAGGATCGTCATCAAGAACGGCAAAGTCGGCGAATTTGCCAACTTCAATACTGCCTATCAAGTGATCTAGTTTTAGTGTGTAAGCAGCGCCCAGCGTCAGTGCATGCAGCGCTTGCTCAACTGAAATTTGCTGGGATTGACCGTGAACTACACCACTGCGGCTAATGCGATTCACAGCGCACCAAGCACTAAACAGAGGGTTAAGAGGGGTTACCGGTGCATCGGAGTGAATTGCCAGTGGTACCTTGTGTTTTAAAGCGCTGGCTGCGGCATTCATGCGCTGTACTCGGTATGTGCCCATGGTGAGTGCCTTATGTTGGTCAGCCCAATAGTACAAATGGTTGGAAAATAAATTGACGCATAAACCTAGTTTAGCGATGCGTTTATACTGCGCTTCGCTGGCAAGTTGGCAGTGTTGCAGAGTGTGCCTGTGATCAGCACGTGGATATTGGCTTAGCACATCCTCTAAGATATCAAGTACCAGCTCAATTGCCTGATCACCGTTGACGTGGATGTGTAACTGCACTCCCGCTTTGTGATAATCATGGATCATCTGGCGCATAGTTTGTGGCGCTTGTTTCCAGGCACCATTAGCGACTCCATTGTGATAGCCAGGCCATTCAAGGCGGGCGGTAAAGCTTTGTATCGAGCCATCGACAATGAGTTTGCAGCTGCCGATATAAAGTTTGTCATTACAGTGCTGCTGTGCATCTTGTAAACGCGCTAATCCCTGTTCGATGCTCAGAGTTTCTGCATTTTGTGCCGTATAAAAACGCAGTGGAAAATCATCTTGATTGCTAACGGTTTTATAGCTCGACATTGAATCGTCATCTAAAGAGGCATAGAGCTCGCTAGCTGTTGTTACCCCAACATTAGTGGCAAGTTTTGCGTATTGCTCAAGGATGCCAAGGTCGACTTCCCCACAAAGCGGGTTTCCAGTGGCGCGCAATACCGCAAACTGGCTGGCGAGATCACGTAACTCTCCAGTAAGCTGGCTTTGGGTATTTCGCATTAAGCCTTCAATGTCTAAAGTTTCATTGAGGTTAGCTAAGCCTAGCAGGGCGGAGTTAACATTAATTATATGGCCACTGGCATGCATCACTAAAATTGGCCGTGTTGCAGAGACTTGATCAAGGGCCCAGCGATCCAGCAGCTTTTGTTGATCTTGCCAAAAAATAGGATCGTATTGCCAAGCGATCAATGGTGTTTGTGGGTCAGTTAATAACAGTTCAGCGGCTTTTAAGCGCTCTATCGCTTGCTGTTGATTGATAATCCCCGGCCAGCATTTTCCTTCAGGATCAAATTGTTGATCGTAACCTAAATAGGTATAACGCCAAGTTTCACCACACATCGCATGACCGTGAGCTTCAACAAAGCCCGGCATCAGCACTTTATCGCTGAACTGATGATCAATCGGCAAATCCCAGCTTTGCATATCTTGCTCACTGCCTAGAGCAAGAATTTTGCCTTCTTTGATGACTACATGAGTCGCTTCTGGGTAATCAGGGTTTAAGGTCAATATTTTGCGCGCTGCAAATATTTTGGCTGTTTTAGACATTCACTTTATCTCAAAAAGGGTAAAAAAATGCACTTTCAGCGCTTAATTCGCAGCTTCTTTATACTATCGTGAAAGTTATAGTACGAAGCTGCTGAATGCTTTCCTTAAATGAATCGTTAAAAGCATCGTTAAAGGTATAGTTAAAAGCATCAATCAAGGCTGAAAGGGCACTAAAAAACTAATCCGTATTACACTGGATCAGGGTGCACATTGGCCGCTAGCAATTGCTTGGTGTAGCTGTGTTGTGGATTGGCAAAAATCCCTTGCGTTTCCCCTTGCTCAACTATATCCCCCATATTCATGATCAGTGTGCGATCAGCTACATGGCGCACGATATTCAAGTTGTGGGTGATGATTAAAATCGCGATATTTAAATCTTCTTGCAGTTGATTGAGCAGGTTGAGGATTTCGCCTTGCACTGAAACGTCTAGCCCAGCAGTCGGTTCATCGGCCACTATCAACTTAGGCGATTGTGCTAATGCTCTAGCAACACCGACTCTGCGCGCTTGTCCACCGCTAAGCTGGTGGGGATAGCGATTGGCAAAGTCTAGGGGTAGGCCGACCATTCCTAACAAGCGCTTGGCTTCTTGTGCGCGAGAATCAAAAGGTAGCCCGTGAATCACCAGCGGTTCGGTAATTAAATCGGCGATTTTCATACGCGGGCTTAAAGAGCTAATAGGATCTTGAAACATCATTGCAATATCGCGACGGGTTTTGCCGCGCGCTTTGGCTTCCATCGATAAAAGCTCTTTACCTTGAAAGTGTATCTTCCCCGACCAAGGCTGATTTAGCCCCAGAATTGCTTGGGCAACCGTAGTTTTGCCACTGCCACTTTCACCGACGATAGCTAAGGTTTCACCGGCATCCAAAGTTAAACTAACGCCTTTGACCGCGTGCAAGTAAGGATCTTTGTTGCCACTGATTAGCGCAGCGAGCTTGCTTTGAATGGGAAAGCGTATACGCAGCTCGTCGATGTCTAATAAGTGCTCAGCGCTGTTTTCAGGATGAGTGTTTTGCTCAGTGAGCTGGCTGGCAAGATAGCTCCCGCTGGGGATAGCGATATGTTCAGTGCCTTCTGAACTCATCGTCGGTAGGCGTTTTGTCGGCTCTTTAATGCGTGCAGGATCGCAAGCTAATAGTCTTTGGGTGTATGCGTGCTGTGGGTTGTTAAAGACATCAACGGTTGGGCCTTGCTCGACAACATCGCCGTGATACATCACAACAGTGTAATCGCAAAGTGTGCCAACCACGCCTAAATGGTGCGATACAAAGATCATAGAGCAGCCAATTTCCGCCTGTAGCTCTTTTAACAGATCAATGATTTGCACTTCTAAGCTGGCATCTAAGGCTGTCGTTGGCTCATCGGCAATCAGCAATTTAGGTTTTGCCATTAATGCCATCGCGATGCAGATACGCTGTAGCTGACCACCTGAAAACTCATGGGGGAAGCGGGGTAAACGCAGTTCAGGGTTGGGAATGCCGACACGAGTTAACGCATCGATTGCACGCTGCTTTTTCTCTGAATAAGAGAGGTTTAAGCGATACTGAATATCAGTCATTTGCTTTTCGATGCTAAAGACCGGGTTGAGGCTAGTCATCGGATCTTGAAAGATCATGGCAATATCTTGGCCGAGTAGCTGCTGCATTTGGCGCGGCGTTTTTGCTAGTAAATCCTCCCCATCCATATCAGCGCTGCCGCTGTCAATCACTGCATTTTCCGCCATTAACTGGGTCAGGGTGTAAATCAGGGTCGACTTACCACTGCCACTTTCGCCGACTATGCCAATGATTTGGCCCCGTGGCACCGATACGTTGACATTTTTTAGGCCGAAGACAAAACCGCCAGCCACTTCAAATTTCACACTGAGATCTTTTATTGCAATAATATTTTCAACTGGCATAGCTGGCTGCTGTGCAGCTGGGCTATTTGAGGAGTGTGTTGTTTGTATAGTCATGGTTAAACATCCTTGCGCAGTTTAGGGTCGAAGATATCGCGCAGCGATTCCCCTAAAAAGGTAAAGCCAAGAGTGGTGATAATTAGCGGTAAACCACCGGCAATAATGGGCCACGGCGTATTGCGAATAAAAGAGTATCCATCGTTGATAATTGAGCCCCAGCTTGGCGTTGGCGGCTGAATACCTAAACCGAGAAAGCTCAAACCCGCCTCAATAGTGATTACAATTGGGATATCCATACTGGCTAAAATCAACAGCTGGCCAATAACGTTAGGCAGCATGTGGCGAAATAGAATGCGTGGCATGCTGGCGTTCATGGCGCGCTCTGCCAAGATAAATTCCTGCTGTGCTAATGCTTGTGTTTGAGTGCGTACTACTCGCCCATAAATGGGAATAGAAGTGATCACCACCACTAATATGATAGTGCTGACACTGGGCCCTGTTAGGGTCACCACAGCAAGTGCAAAGATGATAGTCGGGAAAGAGCGCACCATATCAAACAAGGTTAAAATAAGATTGTCTAACCAGCGCGGTCCAAAGCCTGCTAGCAAGCCGAGCAAGAGTCCAAAGCCGAGTGCTAAGGCAATCGATGACAGTGCCACTTGCAAGGCAATTTGACCACCGTAAAGCACACGTGAAAAGGTATCTCGGCCGAGCTGATCAGTGCCTAGCCAATGCTCGCTACTAGGGGGCTTCAAGCGATTGAGAATATCGAGTGCTATAGGATCATAAGGGGCGATAACACTGGCAAATAGCGCACTGAGTACAATAGTGCTGACTAAAATAAGGCCCATCAATCCCAGTGGCTTCTTGATTAGGCGGCGAAAAGTATCAACTAGCACGTGAGTGACAGTATTGTCTTTTGCTACCTGCGCTACTGCTGCTATTGATTGCTCGCTAGTTTGGGTTAATTCACTCATAGTTCTCTCCTATTTGTTCTATCCTAGCGTTTAGCACGCATTCGCGGATCTAATAGCGCGTTGATAAAATCTGCAAGGGTAGTAGCGATGACAAACAAAGCAGTTGTCACTAATACAGCCCCCATTACTACTGGGTAATTACGGGTGCTAACGGCATCAAAAATAAGCTTGCCGATGCCTGGACGGGCGAACACTATTTCGGCAAATAAAGATGCAGAGAGTAGATAACCAATACCGACGCCTAATAAAGTGACAGTGGGCAAGATAGCGAGCCTTAGCGCATAGCGAAAAGTGATCCAGCGGCTCGGTAATCCAAACGCTTTAGCAGTTCTAATGTGATTACTACCCAAGACTTCGAGCATGGAAGAGCGCACTAAGCGTGAGATGTAACCTACCCAGCCAAGGCCTACCGCAAAAGCTGGTAAAATAAGATGCTCTAATTGACTTAAAACATCGCCTCGCTCACCAGCCCCAATTGCCGGCAACCAGTGCAGAGTCACGGAGAAAATAAGTAAGCTATAAATAGCCACCACGAAAGAGGGGATAGCAATTGTGCCTACAGAAATGATACCAGTGATGGTGTCAAACCAAGTATTGGCATAAATAGCAGAGTAGCAGCCCAGTGGAATGCCGACTAATGCAGCCCACACAATTGCACAAAAAATGAGAGCGAGTGTCCAAGGTAATTGCTCAAATACGATGTCGCTGACATCGCGTTGACTAAAAACATCGTAGCCTAAATCACCGCTGAGGATATTGCCAAAAAAACTTAGTAATTGCATATAAACCGGCTGATCTAAACCCATCTTTATATACAATGCTGCTTTCATCTCGTCAGTGGCGCGTGGACCTAAGATAATACTGGCAGGATCACCAGGGATTGCGTGTATCATCAGGTAGAGTGCAGTCACCGCCAGTATTACAATTAATACTGCCAGTGCACTGCGTTTAAGTAAAAATAACCACATAGGCTAACCTTTCTCATTGTTATAATTATTGAGCCTGCCGGACTAACTAAACGCGATTGGCTCTTAAACTCTGTGCTTAAATAATTAATGCTGTAAAGCTATGAATTAGTTGCACCCTCCCTTTACCTTCATCTATCGCTAATTCGAGATAAAGGGAGCAGTTTTAGTTAATTAGCTGGTTTAAAGTGGCGATAAAGAGGGCGACCGTCAGGGCGTAATCCGGCGCTAACATTATTGCGAACAGCCATAGGCTGAGCCTCGTGAGTGATAAATCGGAATGAACCTGATTCTTCCATTAAATCTTGCATCCGCTGATACATGGCACCGCGCTTGTCGGTATCCGCTTCTGAGCGAGCCTGCTCATTGAGTTGATCGTATTCAGCGTTTGAAAAGCGCTCCCAGTTCCATATCCCTTTTTGTGCACTAGTATGATTGACTGCAGCGTAGGCAGGATCTGGCACCATTGAATAACGGTTAATGATTAGCTCGATGTTTTTCCAGCGATCGCCCGCTTTCTCTGAACCTAGTGTCCAGAACGAGCCTGCTTCGTGTTGATTGATATTCACTTTAATACCAATTTGCGATAGCAGTGCCTGAATAACTTGAGCCGTTGTCACATTGGTCGCTTTGTTTAGGACATCAAGCTCAAGCTCTAGGCTATTAACACCAGCCTCAGCCATTAATGCTTTAGCTTTTGCAAGATCTGCTTGTGGAGCAATCATAGATTTTTCTCTGTGACCAAGTAAGCCAGGTGCGAGAATACCCGTTGAAGGTTTTGCTTCGCCAAAGTAGGAGGCCTGCATGATAGATGGAATATCCACCGCATATTGAATAGCTTGGCGAACCCGCTTGTCTTGCAGCTTAGGGTTTTCTGAGTTAATACCTAACCAGACATAAAACAGAGAAGGATAGATTTGCAGCTGGCTGTTACTCGGTGGATTATCACGATAGCTTTGCACAGAACTCATACTGATACGAGTGACATCTAAATTGCCGGATTCAAAGGCGATTTCTGCGGTTTTTTCATCGTCAATTTGATTGATGTGAATTTCTTTATAAGGTGCGGCTTCCCCGTAGTAATCAGGGTTACGCTCTAGCACTACCTTCTGTTTAGGACGCCATTCTTTAACGATATAAGGGCCAGAGCTCGCCGGTGGTTTATTAGTGAAACTGCCGACAGATTCGAAACCTTTTTTAGAAATTATGTTACCTGCGGCGTAAGTTAACGCGAGGTTCCACAAAGGTTGATAAGGCTTGTTGAGCACGATAATCCCTGTGTATTTATCAACAATTTGCACTTCTTTGAGCGCACCACCCCAATCTGCGGCAGCTGCGGGGTTTTCCCCAAAGGCTGCGCGCTCAAAAGAGAACTTAACGTCTTCAGTGGTCATTTCACCGAAACCGCCGGAAAACTTGATTCCCTTTTTTAGGGTGAACTTAATGTGAGTGTCATCTATTTGCTCAATGGATTCAGCGGCTTGTAGCTCCCACTCCCATTTGTTGCCCGGCTTAAAATAAATAAGCTTGCTGTAAATAGCGCCCATTACATCCTCGTCAACTGCATTGAGATAATTGGATGGGTCAAGGGACGTGATATCTAGGTAGCTACGGCTTTGCAGTACCTGATCTGAACTGGCGGCGAGGGTAAATGGCGCGATTAAGTTAAGGCCAATGACAGCACTTGCCAGCATTAAGCTTCTACGTGATAGTTTGATTTTTTTATGGAGTTTTTTGATCGTCATGAATGACATTCCTCTCGGTTTTTTTGTACTTATAGGATTGTTTGGGTTTTGATCGATTGCGTTATCTATCACCTGAATTAGCGATAGATAACCCGTCTTTTACTGCAATGTGCTTTGTTTAATGTGCAAAGGACCAGCAGGTCCTAGTCGCACATTGCTGCGTAAATTTTGATAAGTTAATTGGCTGAGCTGACACGGGTGGATCCCAGGCGATACGACACTCAATATATGTTCACAAATAGGCTCAAACGCTGCCCGAAAGTGAACAGTGCTTTTGACTACTAGAATTTCATAATCCAGAGGATCAATCCCAAGGTGGCCATACACTGCCAAATCAGTGCAAGCGTAGCGCTCTGAGCTGATAATGATTTGCACATCACACTGATCGCTGGCGACTTGTAATAAAGCCATAGGACCGAGTGAAACAGCGCAGCCTAAATACATTTCACCTGTGCAAGTAAAGTTGCCATCATTAAGGGCGACTACTTCAAAGCAGCCCTGATAAGGATTAAGCCCTGCAACACCGCTTTTCCCTCCAAGTGCTAAATCGAGCTTGGCACCCACCCCAGCGTTATGTGCTTGTTGCACGGCATGCGGATCTGCTAAGACTGCAATGACAACTTTGCGAGCATTATGCTTTATTAAATCAGCGAGTATTCCAGTGGTGTCTGAGCTTGCCCCTGCACCGGAATTGTCTTGTACATCGGCGAATAAGATAGGCGAATGGCTGATTGATTGAGCGGTTAATTTTTGACTCACACTCAGAGCTTGCTTGGTGGTGATTAGGTTATCGCTAAAAAGAGCTTCAGCATCCATCACCGCGTCATAAAACTGCTGGCATATTTTATCGACTTGCTGCTTGTCACTGCCAAAGACGGTGATGCTGGCACCGCTATCAAGGATATCAGCAGCGGGAAAACCCATAGCAAATTCAATATTGTGGATAGCTGGGTGTTTTTCCAGTTCTGCTAATTGCTCAAATAACAAAGTGTTTGGGGCAGAGCCGGTATGCTGGGATGACAATGGAATTAAATAGGGGATTTGAGCAAAAGCTTTATAGTTTGTCTGATTCTGATTCTGATGATGATTCTGGCTTGCTAGCTGTTCACACAAGTGCTCAAGCAATTGAACGCAGCGTGTACCTGTGTCCGCCATATCTAAATGCGGGTATGTACGATAAATAGCAAAGGTATCAACTTGGTTGACAAAACCTGCACTTAAATTAGCATGAAAGTCTAAGCTCGCCACTATTGGCAAATGCTCACCGTATTGGTGGCGAATGCGTCTGACAACTTCACCTTCTGCGTCATCATAACTCTCACTCACCATCGCGCCGTGCAAATCTAAAAACAGGGCATCAAAAGGCGCCACTTTTGCAAGTCCATCAAGCACGATACTCATGATCTTCTCAAAAGCTGTATCACTGACTTTTCCGCCAGGCTCGGCTGAGCACCAATTGACGGGAAGTATTGAGTGGCCATGTTGTTTTGCCGTTTGCATAAAGCCTTCACTGGCAATGTTAAGGCCTGCTAAAGTTTCAGTGACTTGATCGGCAATTAACAGACCCGGCCAGCTATCTACTTGTAAGTAATCTTCAAACTCGGTGAGGCGAGGTGAGAAGGTATTGGTTTCGTGTTGAAAGCTTGCTACTGCAATGCGCATCGCTTTGAGTGCTCCAGATATTGTTATTTTTGTACTTGTATTATCTGGAGTATATCGGCTAATTTTTTGGCTGGATATTCGCTATCCTTAAACTACTGACGCTAGTTGACGCGATGTAAATTCAACTGTAAGCTGACGCCAAGTGACGCTACTTAATCTTACTTTTATCGTTAGTTATTTAATAATAAGGTTTAGGGCTCATGACCTTAGAACAGGTCGCTTCAGCGCATTTGTTGTCATTGATAACCTCTATACTTTAAAGCCCGAAAGCCACTGTTCGCACAAATAAAATGGACGCTTCTATTTAAATTTATGTCGATTCTGCAAAGAGAGGATAACTCATGAGCAGCAATTTAATGATCAACTTGCGTACCTTGTGTTCGTATTACCCATCGATTTCGCAAGTGTCAAAATTGGCTAAGATAAACCGTCAACAGTTCAATAAATACTTGGGCGGGCAGAGTAATCCATCACTGAGTAGTCTGCGTAAAATTAATGACTTTTTTGGCTTAGAAGCGGATGAGCTATTTCTGGCGCCTGAGGATTTTAAGCAGCTTGTTAATCACAGACCCAGAGCGCTACAAAATGGTAATCAGCATCCTTTGCAAAACTTGATTGATAGCGCCATTCAAAGCGCGGAGCAATCGCATGCATTTTTAAAACCTTATCACGGTATCTACCACAACTATTACTGCTCACCCTCAAATCCTGGTGAAGTGCTGCGAACTTTAGTATGCGTGTATGAGGAAGATGGCGTAACTTTAACTAAATCAGTGGAGCGTCTACCTTATAAGCATAAAGATAAAACGCGTCACTTTACGGTACGATATCACGGGTTCGCACAAATGATTCGCGATCGAGTTGTGTTCAATGATTATGAAACATTGACGTTAAATAACTGGGGACAGCAGATTTACTATCCGGCGAATAGATCGCGCATTGACTTACTTGTAGGCTTAACCACTGCCATTTCTGGAGGCTTAGATCACCGCCCTTTCTGCTCCCATGTCGTGTTAGAAAAGCTCGATAGTGAAGTAAGCCTTAAACAGGCATTACAAGCTTGTAGCTTGCTCTCAATAGATAGTGATGAAATACGTGCCGATATAAAAGAAAAGCTCCATCTATCAAATGATACGAGCCAGACTTTAATCACGGCGGATAGTTAACCATTAGTCAGGTGTGGAAAGGTGTTATCGAGACGTCAATTTTTAAACAGGCTTGCAATGAAAGGGCTATTAGCAAAGCTTTATCCTAATCGCGATATCATCCAGCTTAATATAGATGCATTAGCCGCAGGTAGTGGCGGGATTCATTGCACGACTCAGCAAGAACCACTTGTCTAATACCTGAATCAGTGACTTCACTGCACCACATAGCGCAAACTCTTGATTCTACAGCGGTTCGAGAAATGCCCGCTGAATCTTTGGGTGCAGCTCAGATTTTTAAATTCCACTGTAAAACCAATGTCTTACACTCTGTTCTCACATTGAAGTCACGGATTCAGGTAATTTAAGAAGCAATTAGTGGAAGAGAACAACTTAAAGACGGTAGTTAAAGAATGCTAAAAAATTACAGAATTTTTCTGTGGTTT
>CAKZOD010000075.1 GCA_937136055.1 uncultured Oceanospirillaceae bacterium
TACAACGTTTTACTACAAATGCCTAGCCTTTCAGAAACCTCAGCGATTGAATAACCACGATCGGTTACTTGCTTAACAGCTTCTATTTTAAACTCTTGTGTATATCGTTTGCCTTTACTCATAAACACCTCAATGTGAAGTTACAATGTAACTCATTTAGTGTCTAGTAAAGTCTGGGAAGTCCACACAGCTAACATTTACATAGCCTACTAGCCGAGCACTTTTAAACTCCAGCCTTAAGCAACAGTTTTGATTATCAACAACAGTACCTGATAGCTTTTTATAGAACTAGCTCACCCCAATACCACAGAAGCAAAACTAGACTCTCCTCTAGCGGCACTCAAAACCTGATGAACTTGCGTATCACCCGCCAGATCGGCAGCCTTCATATCCATCTCTAACGTTCCAAGGTCTAAACGTGTATCTGTCCACATGCCGGTTCTATCTTCTCTCGGTGAGAAGCCGATATGTTTGCGGTAGCAGCGACTAAAGTGAGGAGTAGACACAAAGCCGCAGGCTGATGATACTTCTATAATTGAAAGGGTTGTTTGTTTAAGGAGCTGTCTTGCTCTATCTAGGCGTAGTTTTAAGTAGTAGCGGGAGGGGGTGCAGTTTAAGTAGCGGTGAAATAGGCGTTCTAATTGGCGGCGGGAAACATTAACGAAGCTTGCTAGTTCGTCAAGTTCGATAGGCTCTTCTATATTGGATTCCATTAGCTCGACAATCTCAACCAGCTTTGGCTGTGCCGTACTTAATAGGTGGCGTAGTGGTACTTTTTGTTGATCGCCTTGGGAGCGAACTCGATCACAAACGAACATGTCTGATATTGCTCCACACAGCGCACGCCCGTGCTGAAGTGCGATGATATAGAGCATCATATCCATGGGCGCACCACCACCCGAACAGGTTAGACGATTTCTATCATGAGTAAATAATCGACGGTTACATTTAACTTTTGGAAAAGCCTCTTGAAGTGGTGCTATATATTCCCAATGCGCACTGCAGTCATAGCCATCAAGTAAGCCTGCATCTGCCAGCAAATACGCACCGGTGCATATTCCACCTAGTACTACATTTTTAGCCGCTAATGACTTCAACCATTGGATATCTGTTTTCGAATACTTTTTCGATACATTAATGCCACCAGCAACGATTAAAGTATCTATTTCAGGGGTATTTTCAATGGAGGCATCAACTTGTACTTTCATGCCGTCACTTGCTTGCACGCTATTGCCATCTGTACTGATCAGATACCAGCTATAAAGCTCCTTTCCGGAGAGCTGGTTTGCCATGCGCAAAGGCTCAACTGCTGACGCTAAAGCAATCATCGAGTAGTCGCTTAGGAGTAAAAATCCGATACGTGATTTTTTAATGCTAGCAGTGGGAACTGCTGAAATATTAGTCTGAGAATCCATGCTAAGCTCCTGTCAGCAACTTAAATGTATAACACACGGTTGAGACACTTGCTGATTTAAGGATCGAAGGGCTTTAATGTCAATACTGTTTTGTCTTCATAACGACCTACAAAAAGTAATGCTTCTTCTACGAAGTTCTCTTATCAAACTTGTCCCACGTGCACTCTTTCATTAAAAGTTGTGCTTGTGTATTTATTGTTTTTATTAATTTGCGATCAGCTAACTTTTAGCCATCACTTCAATAGCCTGAGTACAGTCAACGCATTGATCAATTTTGGAAATTGATTGTCAATTTATCGCATTGATTCAGGATTAATTATAAAGAGAGAAAACAGATCTTCTCCCTTCTTTATAGCTGCATATTACTCTACTAAAAGCTCTACAAAATTAGTTAAAAGCGACACTGATATAGGTGTTTAACCGCAAGGGAATCTAAAAGCGACGGGAATAGAATTGTATAACTTCTACAGGTAAGGGGTTGTACTTTAGCGCAGTTTAACCAAGGTACTGCCAAACTTCTTTTTGGAACAGTACCTTTTATGATCTTAGTTATTGATTTTATTGCTTATGAGTTACTTTCATCACTATTTAACTCATCAATCTCTTTAGGAGCTTGATCTAAGCGGCTCATCCATTCTCCTTCTTCCGACTCTTTACCAACACTCATATTATCAACCAACAATGATGCAGAATCTGGTACTACATCTACCACCGCAGCTGCGACCTCCGTCGCATTTTCAGGCGCAGCTTCAGACAACCTTGCTACAACGTCGATCGCTAAATCAGTATTAATCGCCTCTTGGTGAGCTTTTTCAAAGTTTTCTTTATCGTTTTTGATAATAGATTCGGCATCTTCATTGAGGCTATTGATGACTTCAGCTGCTATAACACCCGCACTTTCAGGCACAGCTTCAACTACCGCCGCTGCAACATCAATGGAATTATCTGGCGCTACTTCACTCAAGCGCTGCATAATATCAATCGCTGTATCGGTTTCAAGAGCCACTTGATAAACCTGATCAAGCTCACTAGAAGGTTCTTCGTCTGGTTGATTTTGCTCTTGTGCTTGCGCCTCTTCCACAGCTGCCTCAAGCACTGTGGTAACAACTTCAGACGCAATAGCTCCCGCTGATTCAGGAATATTTTCAACAACTGCAACCGCAACCTCAACAGCACTTTCAGGAGCAACTTCAGTAATACGCTGTACTAAGTTCAATGCCGCATCAGCCTCATCACTTCCACTCGGCTTATCACCACTTACTTGCGCATCCACTTCAGCTCCCTGAACCTGCACTGCCGTTGTATCCTCTTCGACACTTGTGCTCATGTAATGCTCGGTATCGCTCTGCTCATCTGCAATGTTCTCAGCCAGCTCAGTTGCAAGAGACACTGCAGTTTCAGGTACCGCTTCAGCCATTGTTACCGCAACATCTATTGCTTGTTCAGGCGCCACTTCCCAAAGCTCGTTTGCAATATCGATAACATCTTGCTCACTGGTATCCTCTGCTTCGTCTGCAGGTCTAAGTGCTTCGCGCTCTTCAGACAATACTTTGGCGTAATATTCAGCAACTTCTAAAGCAGATTCAGGTGCAGACTCTACTGCGATCTTAGCCATATCCACACGCAGCTCTGGATAAGCAAAGCCTATTTCAGCGGCGACAGATACAACTTGTTCAGGGTGTGATTCCGCCAGCTTTTTAACTAACTCATAAGCTAAATCAGGCTTGGCCGCTATAATATCCCGAGTAATTCCCATGATCCGATATGGCAGCGATTCACGCATCACAGCATACAAACGCAACACATCAATATCATCAACTAAGGCTAAAGCACATGCCATTTCAATAGCAACTTCTGGCTTACTAACCGCCATTGCACGTACCGCCTTCACAGCGGCTGCTTGATCTGTTTGTGCAATTTCAACCACTATTTGCGCTTCTGAGCTCAGCTCTTTAACAACAGGCACATATTCCGTTCGTGGATCTAAATCAACCATCGCAGGAATGGTCGCACCTTGCATAACAAAGCTTTCTTGCTTTTCTACTGGTAGTGATTCTCTGACACTCATTCTGTACAGTACGAAAGCCGCTAGCATCATCTGTACTACCGCCAAAAAGTAAAACAGTGAGTTGTTACCAAAAATGTTCATCACAATTGAAGAAGAATACGGGCCAAGCACACCACCTACAGCAAAACCTAAAATCATACTCCCCATGGCTGCAACCATTTCGTTTTGCTTTAACCTATCAAACGCTTCAGAAATACTTAACGGATACAAACAGGCAATAATACCTGTCGTTAGCCCTGTTGCGACAAACAGCGCCCACTGCCACTGCATTGAAGCGGCAATGGTTGCTAATATTCCGATTCCAGAGGAAATCAAAAGCAGTACAAAGATTACCGTTCGCCGATCAAACTTATCTGACAAGTAACCGATAGGAAACTGCAAAATAAACGCACCAAGAATAGCCGCCCCCATATACAGCGTGAGATCAAAATCAACAATATTGTTAAACTTTGCAAACACCGGCAGCATGTTAAACAGTGCTGCGTAAATAAGCCCACCAGCAACACAACACACTACCCCTAGTGGTGATTTTTTAATTAAAGAGAAAATGGACATTGGAGCAACATCGTCGATAACAGGCGCAGAGTTTCTGCTCAATGCAATCGGCATAATTGCTAAGCAGAGTAATACACCGCCAACAACAAACAATGTACCCTCGTTTGGCGCTGCTATATTCAAAATAAATTGCCCGACAAACAAGCCACTCAATACAACTGCGTTATAAGCAGCCAACACTTTGCCACGGCTCTCTTTAGTAGAGCTAGCGCTCAGCCAGCTTTCCATAGCGGTATAAGCGCAAGCATTACAAAAACCCAGCAATGCACGCATCACACCCCATAAAATAGGGTCAGAACTAAAACTACAGGCCAAAATACTCACTGCACCTAGTGCCACTACGCCTGCAAATACTCTTACATGGCCAACACGACGTATTAAGTTTTTACTGTAAACAGCGCCTGACAACATACCAATATAATAAAGCGACAACACTAAACCAATAGTGTCAGTATCTATACCGTCTAGCTCCATGGCAACAGGGAGCAAAACGTTCACTAAACCATTGCCCATCATCAAAATAAAGCAGCTGGCAAAGAGTGAAATAAGAGAGAGAAGAGTGGTGCCCATAAAAGAGATCTCGAAAAAATATAATCAAGGGGTTGTAACTTACCTTTATCCCCCAAATATCAGATAACATAGAAACATGTTTAACCCTTGATTAGCTACTATTTTGCTAGTACAACGGCGTTTAAAGACAGCTTATACGACATTAAGACAATTACTATTAATTGTTTCGATTTTTTAATAATAATCAGCGAATAACTCACGTTCTACACTCTGATTATTGACAGCATTACCGGAGAGAAAAATAAGTGCAACTATTGGTCACTGAATGCTTAGGGCGTCCCCTTAGATTAGAAGGCTCAATGGCGGGTTGGCAACAACTGTATTGGGATAATCAGCTAGTCTCACAAAGAGATGCTAGCGCGAGTGATCAAAGCAGTCATTCTCATCAATTTCAGTTACAAAGCCAGCAGGTAGAAATCAACTGCCAACTTGATATTGATTTACACTGGCAGCCATTCAAACTGCAATATCAACTCTCAATAAATGGCGAAACAGCTACCCAAGGCGAGCGTGTCACCAAAGACATAGAAGCACAAACACCGGTTGTTGCTCCTGTAGTAAAGCCGCAGTTTAGCATCATCGGCTTGGGCTCTTTAGCACTTAAACTTTTTAAAAGCGCAAAAGTTATTAAAGTATTACTCGTCAGCGCAAGTGTGGCAGCTTATAGCTGGCTGTTCTCTATCGAGTTCGCCTTAGCTTTAATCGCCTGCCTAGTATTCCATGAATACGGGCATATACGCGCCATGAAATACTTCAACATGAAAACCAAAGGCATTTATTTAATACCTTTTGTCGGCGGGCTCGCTTTAAGTGATAGCCGCATCAATACGCGTTGGCAAGATGTTGTGATTTCAATTATGGGACCAACGTTCGGCCTCATTTTGTCAATTTTTGCACTTATTGCCTACTGGATTACTGACCTGCCTTTCTTTGCAGCACTGGCATCGCTCAACGCTCTTCTTAATTTATTCAATTTACTGCCAATTCTTCCTTTAGATGGTGGTCACATACTTAAAAGCATCAGCTTTTCAGTTAACTCAATCAGTGGCCTAATCATTTGCTGCCTTGCTGCGCTTGGTGGCTTGTATCTCTCTTATATTTTCCACCTTTCACTACTAACCATTATGTTGCTAATAGGCTCCGTCGAAATTTTATTTGAATGGCGCGCTAGACATAATAGTCACTTACTACCCCTTGATCGCTACGGCCAGATCTTCTCAGGGGTTTGGTACTTCGCCACTGTCGGTTGCTTGATTGCAATTATTTTAACAGTCGCCAAATCAGGTGACCCATTATTAAGCATCCCATTGCGTATATTAGGTAGCTAACTTGTCGCGACAGAGTATTCAGCTGCACTTGACTGAGCTATAATCTGCTGCCCTTCTTAACGGCGAAATATGCAAAGGCCTGCACACTTCGTTATAAAGGGCAATTTTTTAGCAAATTGATGTGAGGAAGAACATGAACCCAGCGTTACTAGATTTACAGCCCTACCCTTTTGAGAAGCTAACCGCTCTTAAAGCACAAGTTACCCCTGTTGACCTTCCTCATATTGCTTTTTCCATTGGCGAACCTAAGCACACTTCACCTGCTTTTGTTGCTAAAGCGTTGACCGATAACATCAGCCTGCTAGGTAAATACCCAACCACAAAAGGTATACCAGAGCTGAGCGAAACAATTGCCAACTGGTGCGAGAAACGCTTCAACCTTAAGCCTGAGAGTATCAACCCTGTTAAAAACGTTGTACCTGTAAATGGCACCCGCGAAGCTATTTTTGCCTTCATCCAAGCAGCTGTTACACGCAGTGACGATGCATTAGTGGTATGCCCTAATCCGTTCTATCAAATATACGAAGGGGCAGCTTATCTTGCAGGAGCCAAACCTCATTATTTAAACTGTACAGCTGAACACGGTTTTATTCCGGATTACGATGCAGTAGATGCATCAATTTGGCAGCGCTGCCAGGTACTATTTATATGCTCGCCAAGCAACCCAACAGGTGCAGTTACGAGCCTAGACACTCTTAAAAAGCTGATCGCCTTAGCTGATAAATATGACTTTATCATTGCCAGTGACGAGTGTTATTCAGAAATTTATTTTGATGAGCAAAACCCACCCATTGGTTTATTAGAAGCCTGTGCAAAAATAGGTAGAGACGACTACAGCCGTTGTGTTGTTATGCACAGCCTATCTAAGCGCTCAAACTTACCGGGATTACGCTCTGGTTTTATAGCGGGTGATCAATCATTATTAGGGCCCTTTCTTCAATACCGCACTTATCATGGCTGCGCAATGCCTGTGCAGCATCAGCTGGCGTCTATTGCTGCTTGGTCTGATGAGCAACACGTTATTGAGAACCGTGATGTTTATCGCGAAAAATTTGCCAAAGTTATCGAAATTTTATCCCCCGTGCTTGAAGTATCCCAGCCAGATGCCAGCTTTTACTTATGGGCTAAAACACCGATTAACGATGAAGATTTTGCAAAGAACTTATTTGCTGAACAAAACCTAACACTATTACCGGGAAGCTATTTGTCTCGCGAAGTAGAAGGTGCCATTCCTGGTGAAAACTATGTGCGCATGGCACTTGTTGCCACTTTAGATGAATGTTTAGAAGGCGCGCATCGTATTCGATCTTTTGTCGAAAAACAGATGAACACTCACAAATAAAGGTTGATAAATGAGCATTACGTTATACGGCATTAAAAATTGCGACACGATAAAAAAAGCACGCAAGTGGCTAACTGATCAAGGTATTGATTATCAGTTCCACGACTATCGTTCTGACGGTATCGACAAGGAGCTGCTAGCATCATTTCTAACAAAGCACGATTGGCAAGTACTGCTAAATAAACGCGGTACAACGTGGCGCCAGCAAAGCGATGATGTGAAAGATAACATCAATGAAGCCAGTGCCATCGAGCTAATGTTAGAGCACCCAGCTATGATCAAGCGCCCTGTTATTTGCACACCCGACACATCCTTGGTTGGCTTTAAAACCGATCAATATCAAACACTTTTTGCACGTTAATCAGCGACAACGGAGAATATTATGAGTTTTTTTGCATTCGGTATAGGTATAGGCACACAATCTTCAAAAGGTGATTGGCTTGAAGTCTATTACAATAAGCCATTATTAAACCCGTCAGCTGCGCTGGTTGAAGCGGTAGGTAACTGCATTGGTTACGAGCAAGGAAGTGACGCTGCAATCGAGATCTGCCAAGAGCAGTTAAAAGACATTGAAGTTGCGCTACTTAGCATCGACGAAGAAGCACAAGCTGAAGTGATTGAAATTTTAAAAGGCACCGAGCAGCCTTTAGTTATCACTATTTTAGCGACTGATTCAGCACCGGCATCAACACCTGAAGCCTACTTAAAATTAAGCATGCTATCTGCGCGTTTAGTGCAGCCACATAATATCGACCTAACTGGCCAGTTTGCACTGCTACCTAACGTTGCCTGGACTAACGAAGGCGCTATCTCATTAGAAGACCTACCGAAGCGCCAGCTTGCAGCACGTGCGCAAGGTCGTGTACTAGATGTTATCTCTGTGGATAAATTCCCTAAAATGACCAACTACGTAGTACCAACAGGTGTTCGTATTGGTGATGCATCAAGAGTAAGACTCGGTGCACACGTTGGTGATGGTACAACGGTAATGCACGAAGGCTTCATCAACTTCAATGCAGGCACACTAGGTGTAGGCATGATTGAAGGACGTGTTTCTGCAGGTGTTGTCGTTGGCAATGGCACTGACATCGGCGGCAGCGCATCAACAATGGGTACACTATCTGGCGGTAATAACGTCGTTATCTCACTTGGCGAAAACTGCTTACTCGGCGCTAACTCAGGTACAGGTATTCCATTAGGCGACAGATGTACTATCGAAGCAGGCTTATACGTAACAGCTGGCTCTAAAGTATCTATTCTTGATGATCAAAACAACGAGCTATCTAGCATTAAAGCAGCTGAGCTTGCGGGTAAATCTGATCTACTGTTCCGTCGTAACTCTAAAAATGGCCGCATTGAAGTGAAAACAAACCAATCGGCAATTGAGCTAAACGAAGCGCTACACAAGCACAACTAATTATTATTAGTTAAGCGATCAAGTCCCCAATCTTCTTTGTGGGACTTAATCGCATACTGCATATCCCTATTCCTGCTATAAAGAGACACATCATGAAAAGATCTGCCACTATTGAACTAGCTTGCGATTTAATTTCTCGCAAATCTGTTACCCCTGAAGATGCGGGCTGCCAACAAGTGCTCATTGAAAGGTTACAAAAGCTAGGCTTTGAAATAGAAGAGATGCCTTTTGAAGATGTGAAAAATTTCTGGGCACGTCGTGGTACACAAGCACCACTACTTTGCTTTGCGGGACATACCGATGTAGTTCCTTCTGGACCTGTTGAAAACTGGAGCACAGAACCCTTCACGCCTACTTTTCACGATGGCTTTTTACAAGGGCGAGGAGCCGCTGACATGAAAGGTGGCATTGCCGCCTGGATAACAGCATTAGAGCGTTTTCTCGATCACCATCCAGACCACAAAGGCTCAATCTCACTGTTAATCACCAGTGATGAAGAAGGCCCTTTCGTTAACGGTACGACTCGCGTTATCGACACCTTAGAAGCGCGTAACGAAAAAATAGATTGGTGTGTTATTGGTGAAGCTTCAAGCACAGCCAAGCTAGGTGATGCGATTAAAAATGGTCGTCGTGGCTCTTTAAGCGCCCGCTTAAGTGTTAAAGGTGTACAAGGACATGTTGCCTACCCACATCTCGTTAAAAACCCTATCCATTTAAGTGCTCAGGCAGTTGCCGAACTAAGCGCTGAGGTTTGGGATCACGGTAACGACTTCTTCCCGCCAACTAGCTTTCAGATCTCTAACTACCACGCGGGTACTGGTGCAAATAATATTGTTCCTGGTGAAGCCGTTCTTGATTTCAACTTTAGATTTTCAACAGAATCAACGGCAGAGCAACTAAAAGCACGAGTCCACGCAATACTAGACAAGTACGAGCTTGATTATCAACTTGATTGGGCTTTCTCAGGCAATCCATTCTTAACAAGTGAAGGTGAGCTGATTGATGCAAGCCTTGCCGCTGTGAAATCAGTCACAGGTTTAACTGCTGAATTATCAACTTCAGGTGGCACCTCAGATGGCAGATTCATCGCACCGACTGGCGCTCAGGTTATCGAGCTAGGTCCTATCAATGCTACCATCCACAAAGTGAATGAATGCGTTAAAGTGGAAGACTTAGATACATTATCAAACGTGTATGAAAACATCCTCGCTAGAATGTTGGTAGATCAAACGTGAGTATAGAACTATTGAGCTGCCCTATATGTAGTGCAGCTCTCTTTGCAAAACCAGAATCTGCAGCATCAGTTAAAACCTTAAGCTGTGATGCTAATCATTGTTTCGATCGCGCTAAACAAGGTTATTGGAATTTATTAGCAGTACAACAAAAGAAATCGAAGGACCCGGGGGATAACGCTCAGATGGTGAGCGCAAGACGGGAGTTCCTAAATTTAGGCTATTACCAACCCCTTGCTCAAGCACTGAGCCTGCAATTACAAAAGACAGTACAACCCGATCAAAGCGCTAATATTCTTGATATGGGCTGCGGAGAAGGCTATTACACCGCACATTGCCAACAGCAATTAGAAAACCACCAATTCTTTGGCCTCGATATTTCAAAACATGCTGTAAAAGCTGCCACTCAGCGCACTAAGGCAATCACATGGCTTGTTGCCAGTGGTGCGAATATGCCATTAAAAGACAGCAGCATCGATATCATGACAGTTGTTTTCAGCCGCTTAATGCCTCAAGCCTTTGCAGACAAGTTAAAAACAGATGCCACACTAGTGCTTGTTTGGCCAACTGATCAGCACTTAATCGAGCTTAAGCAAGCCATTTATGATGATATTAAACGCTCTAAGTATGACCCAGCTGCTGAGTTAGATGCACTTTTCAGTGTTGATAGCGTCACACCTTGCACATTTGATTTTACAATAGAAACCGCGCATGATTTAACAGCACTATTACTGATGACTCCTCACGGACAAAAAGTGAACTCGCAAGTAAGAGAGTCTCTGACTAATCAGCTTCCACTGTCATTAAGCTTTAGTGTCAATATTGGTTGCTTTAAGAAACGTTAGCGATGATTTTATGAGAGCTCGGAAAACTTTAATTCAAAAAATACAGTACCAATTGCAACTTCGCGCTGTTAAAACTCAGCAGAACTTCACACTGATACTCATTGGATTTACCCTAACTCTAGCCGGCATCGGCTTAGTCATGGGTGGCGAGTACATAGTCAATGATGCTTTTCACCGCGAAATAGTTGCCTTAGCCGGAGTTTTCATCATTGGCGCTGGCTGCTTATTAGCAGCCGTTGGCTATTTAAGTATGAGCCTATTGCGAATCTTTTATGTCATTACGAAAGATGAAGATGACGATTCACAAGCGAAATAACGGCAACTGAATAATTTTTTTCGCAAGCCCAATCAATACATACTAAATGCTGCATAGATCCCACTCCTAACTTGCGCTTTAATCAGTGTAAAATTAATAGTGACAATTAAAAGGCTGCTTTTATACGTCGTCACTGGCATTAAGTTTTAGAGCAATAGAAAAGTACAAATCTGAGTATGAACTCTCTGAGCGATGAACATAATAGCTGAAAGATGGTTGAGCTGAACTCGGTTTTGTCAACTATCTTGCAACCAACCTTTTTCACATGCTATAGACAGTTGCTGGTTTACATAATCCCAAAGTTTAGGAGAAAGCGTTTGCAGATAAGTATTTCGCGCAAGTACCTGAGACTTAGTGAGCCCCTTACCCACCCAACTTCCACCATGATTTGCCATATTTTGGATTAAAGGCAAAATACGATCAATTGACTTAGCAAAACATGCATCATCCGTTTCAGCCAATTCAAACTCCTGCCACAGTGCAAGCATCTTAGTAGACTGGCTTTGTGGAAGCAGTGAAAATATTCGTTTAGCTGCAACTTGCTCTTTTTCAGCCTGCTCCTCATGTAGTGAACTTTCATCAAATGCAAATAAATCACCTGCATCTATTTCAACAATATCATGTATTAATAACATCGTTGTGACACGCTGAATATCAACAGGTTTCTGAGCATAGGGCTGCAAAACTTGAGCACTTAAGGCGATTTGCCAGCTATGCTCCGCACTATTTTCGCGCCTATTTTTATCTGCTTTCACCATTGTACGGCGGTAAACTGCTTTTAATTTATCAATCTCTTGAATGAAGGCAAGCTGCTGCGCTAAGTCGTTCATAACTATTTCCTTAAATTAAATCTAACTAAATCAACATACTGAATGAATGAACTTACGCATGCCTTCCAAGGTTGCTTGCGGCGCTTCTAAATGGGGGATATGCCCACAATTTTCCAGCATTATTGAGCGCCCATTCACTACTCTCTGTGCTATGCATTCTACTTGTTTGTATGTCCCATATTGATCTTGTTCTCCTTGCATCACCAAGGTAGGTACTTGGATGCTTGCCAATAAATACTCTATGTTCCAGCAGTGAAACCAAGGCTGCTCCCAAGTTTGCGCCCAAGCATTAAAGATCTGCTCTGTCTTTTCACCATGATATTTATTTAACCCCTGCAACTTGCCTGCCTGCCAAGCCTGTTGCGCCACAGCAACTCCTTCAAGGGTTTCACTCTCTACAAATACGTGAGCAGCCTGAGTGATAACACCCTTAAGATGCTTATCTTTCTCAGCTGCTGCAATCAAACTAATGCTGCCCCCATCAGAATGACCAATCAGTAGATAATCCCTGTCATGCAACACTTGTGAGAGAATTTCAGGCAATTCTGTTAGCGCATAATCATGCAAATAATGTACAGAGCGCTTTTTTGTTAATGCTGAAGACAGACCATAACCTTGCCTGTCATAAACCAGACCAGGATGCCCAGTTGCTTCACAAAGCTTTTCAGGAAAGCCTTTCCATTGTGCAATAGAACCCAGCCCCTCATGCAAAAAAACAAGATGCGGCTTAGAAGGGTCACCTTCTATTAGTTGATAATGTAGCTGAATATCTGAGTCTAGCTGGAGAAACATAATCTTCCTTTAAACTGGCAGCCTATCTTCAATATTTTGAAATCGAAATGAAGATAAACTCTTTTGAGTACAATAGCTGTTCGAGCAACATAGTATCAAATCAGACATAAGCAAGCTTGATTAAAGATTGATATAGAAGATAAAAAGAGCAGGAAGATTTGGCAGAAAAAAAGAAGCAACCCAATGGGTTGCTTAAAAATGACAAGAACCGTGTATGTTGATACCGAGACTAGGTAAATCAACAAAATGTAAGTTAACGAGATAATTGATATCCAGTTATCTTGCGAGCAAAATAATAGTACTGCTAATGAGAATGATTTGCAATACAATTAACGAAATTATTTTGTGTTTTATATTTGATTATATTTCGATAGAATTAACGACCTTGAAACAGACCCATAAGAAGCTAAATGAGCCATTTTATAGAGATACACAACACCGTTGATCAATGGGGTAATATTCATGTAATGAGCGATCAACAACACTACTACCTCACTTTTGGCGAAGGCGGCCAACAAAGCGGCATGCAGGTCACCGAGCCCAATCGGCTTATGTTTCAATATACACAAGCGATGATGCTAGTATTGTTATTCAACGATCAGGCAAAATCTGCACTTTTACTAGGTTTAGGTGCAGGTTCTCTCGCAAAAGCTTTACTTCAAGTTAGTGATGAACTGCAAATAACTGCTGTTGAGCTACGCGAAGAAGTTAAAAATATTGCACATCAATGGTTTTTATTACCTGAATGCGATCAATTAACGATCGAAATAGACGATGCTTTTTCTTATATCGAAAATGTGACCACAACAACAGATCTGCTGTTCGTCGATTTATACTTAGATAACGGCATTCAACAGACACTCACCAGCGAAGCTTTTATTAATCACTGCTATGGCGCACTTAATGACAATGGCTTATTAGTTTTAAATCTATGGGACGAGGGAAAAGGCTATCTACCTTTTAACTTAGATTTGCTCGAGGAAGTATTTACTTCTCAAGCACTGATGCTGGTAACAGATGAAGGTAATATTATTGTTATTATCGGGAAAGACTTTCAAGCAGACCCTCACCCAAGAAAAAAGCAAGCACATGCTAAAAAGTTAAGTGAATTACTAAACATTCCTTTGCAGCGATTACTTAATCAACTGCAAGTACGCTGTTAAAGCTAAAGTGCTACGCCATTATCAACGCGTACGGCTTTCCAATACTTTTTACGCCAGTAAACATTATCCAACGCAGAGATCATAACGCCGCGCTTTTCAGATACATGCATGAACTTATTGCCGTTTACAACAACCCCAACATGGCGCACTGAGCGAGATGTCTTAAAGAGCACTAAATCCCCCGGAAGGACTTCTGCTTTTTTGATAGGTTTACCCAACTGAGCTTGACCAAGAGTAGTACGTGGTACTTTCATATCAAACACCGACTGATAAGCATTTTGGACAAAAGCCGAGCAATCAATACCGTTACGGCTATTTCCGCCTAAGCGGTATGGCGTACCTTGCCAATCGCTATAATAGCCTAGCAAATCCTTCTCAACCTTCTTTAACGGATGAACGGAGTCAGTAGGCTTGCTCACTTGAGGCTTAGGTTGATTAGAAATACAACCTACAAGAACTGACATAAGCCCTAGAGTGGCAATTAACTTTGCTAAGTGATGTACTGATTTCATATGCTAACCGGTGTTTAATCTATATTTATTCAATTACAGAGTGAATCTTTGTATGGCGACTACCTGTAAAATTTAAATTTACAGGTCATTATTCTGTGTAAGTAGTTCAACTCTCGAGGAAATATTATCAGATGATACAAAAATCACCAAATAGCAGAATAAAATGAAGGAGAAGATTATTACAAAAATCCTCAAATTAAAAGAAAATTATACTTATGTATCGATAAAGAGACATAAAAGTCACACTACAAGGATGTATAGCACAATCTATTTATCAATAATTCTGCTAACATAGCGCTAATTTTTATACTCAGAGAATAGCTATTGTGTTTCACGAATACCAACTACATGAGCGTTTAGTTAAAGCAATTACAGCACTAAACTTCACAACTCCTACCCCTGTTCAGCAAGCCACTTTAAACGACTCATTAGCGGGTACTGACCTATTAGTCACGGCTCCTACAGGAAGCGGAAAAACAGCAGCTTTTGTTGTCCCACTGTTGGATAGATTACTCAATACAAAAGCTCCTGGGTATGAAGCACGCGCATTAATCTTAACCCCAACAAGAGAGCTTGCTATTCAAGTACAAGCTCAACTAACGGCTCTTGCTCAGTTCACTTTTATTAAAGGTGATACAGTTTGCGGAGGTGAAGAGTTCAAACCCCAAGCTGCACGCTTGCGCAAAAATCCAGATATCTTAATTGCTACACCTGGTCGCCTAATTGATCATCTAGATAAAGGTACTATCGATTTATCAGATATCGAAGTGCTTATTCTGGATGAAGCTGATCGCATGCTTGATATGGGCTTTGCTGATGATGTCACTCGCATCATTGACACTTGTCCTGCCCAGCGCCAAACAATGCTGTTCTCAGCAACATTATCAGCACAAGAAATACCTAGCTCAATGAAGAGCAGCTTAAATGACCCTGCTGTACATGAGTTAAGCAGCCACCGTGAAGTACACGCTAAAATTGTCCATCAGGTGATCACAGCCACGGATGAAGCATTAAAAGAGAAGCAGCTAATCTCGTTACTGCAAAAAGAAAGCTACGAGAAAGCCATTGTATTTACCAATACTATTGTGGAAGCAGCTAGATTAAATGGTCGTGTACGTCATTTTGGTATTCGTGCAGGTGTTTTGCATGGAGATTTAACACAAGAACAACGCAAGCACATTGTAAACCTTCTCAAAAACGGCACTTTGAAAATTTTGATTGCAACAGATGTTGCTGCCCGCGGTATTGATATTAAAGGGATAGACCTTGTTATCAACAAAGATATGCCGCGCAGTGGTGATGATTATATTCATCGTACAGGCAGAACAGGTCGTGCAGGTGAAGAGGGTAAGGCTATTTCATTAGTTTGCCCTACTGAATGGAATTTGATGGCGAGTATTGAGCGCTATCTTAAAACCGCATTTGAGAAACGCCGTATCAAAGGGTTGGAAGGTAGTTATTTAGGCCCGAAAAAACTGAAATCATCCGGTAAAGCCGCCGGCCCGAAAAAGAAAAAAGTAGCTAAAACACCTGCTGCGAAGAAAGCAGCAGTTAAAAAAGCTAGCAAAGTTAAAAAGACAACTGCTGCTAAAAAACCAAAGGCAAAACCAATGATTATTGATGATGGTAATGCGCCTTTCACGCGAAAGAAGTAAAACACTTCGCTGCTGACTAAAGAGCGCTGTTTCTCAGAGCTCTTTAATTAATATAATACTGTGCAAGCTAAACGACATGGCTAATTAGTCACTATATTTGTTAATAGCCATCTGATCCTTTGCCAATTGCGCGCTCTTCTAATTCAAACATGTGCTGGTGAAGATAGGGAATTAAGCGCTGGATAGGCTTGGGCTCTAATAACCAGTTTCCTTGTAAATAATCACAGTGCAACTCTTTCAACTGTGCTGCCACGATGTCGTTCTCAACTCCTTCAGCAACAACAACTTTACCTAAAGATCTGGCAAGCGTCAGTACGACTTCTACCAGCGTTCTATCTTTGGTATTTTTCTGCATTCCATGAATTAAGCTTGAGTCGATTTTAAGGATATCAGCAGGGTAATTACGCAGGTAGTTTATAGCGGAATGCCCAGTGCCAAAATCATCAATCGCAAATTGCACACCCATTTTACGCATCGCTGTTACGACACTCATACGGATTGATTTTTTATCCATTAACAGTGCTTCTGGGATTTCAAAAATAAATCGATCACCCGTCACAGAATTCTCTTTAAGAATCCGCTTCCAACGCTCAAATGCTCGATTTGAATAGTATTCACTGATCGAGTGATTAATCGCTATTTTAATATCAATATCACCGTCAATAAATTCACGGATATCACGGCAAGCTTGTCCAAATGCCCAGTTGCCGATTTCTCGAATCGCCCCTGTTCGCTCCGCCACAGGAATAAATTTATCCGGCATGACCATCCCTTTCTCAGGGTGGTTCCAGCGGATCAATGCTTCACATATATCAACCGACTCGCTATTCACATTTAAGACTGGCTGATAATAAAGCTCAAACTCACCAGCTTCCAAGCCACGTAATAAATCTTGATGAATTGTGAGATAAGTTTCTGCTTGCTCACGCATCCCTTCATTAAAGAAAAAATGCCTGTTACGCCCTGCCCGCTTAGCTGCGTACATAGCTTGGTCTGAGTGGTGCAGCAATGACGGCGCATCAGCACCATCAATTGGATACATAGCAACACCCATGCTCACTGTTATAAAATGTTGCTGCCCAGCAAACTCTATTGGTTGCTGAAGGTGTTTTTTGAGCTTCTCTGCTAACAAATCTGCTTTAATTACATCATCAACTTCCCGAGCAACAAAAACAAATTCATCACCCGAGATACGAGCGACAATATCTGTGTTTTTCGCAGCAAACTCTAAACGTGTCGAGAACTCTGACAGAATAGTATCGCCAGCACCGTGCCCAAGCGCATCATTCATTTGCTTAAAGTGATCAATATCCATAAAGAAAACAGCAAAATCGGTTTGCTCTCGCTGCGCTTCTTCTATTGTTTCTTTTAATCTTCGTGAAAAATGATAGCGATTAGGCAGCCCTGTTAGTAAATCAAAATTGGCACGATAGGCGCCAGCTTTAACATCAACACTGCGTTGTTTATAACTACAAATGATTCGATAACTCGTTAACGACATCAACAAAGCAAGCAATAGTGATATAAGCCCACCAAAACCTAAGCTAACAGCATCGTCAGGCTTAACATAGGTGCTTATTTGCCAGTGAAATCCAACTGCGTTTAGCACTGTAGATTCACTGACATCCCCATCATTCACTCCTTGCTCAAGGAACTTAAACAAGGTCTCTAAGTTTTGTAAGTCTTCGATATAAAATGGAAAGAGAACGGTGTCTTCACTAAACATGATCGATTTTAAATAATTATATAAATCGATTTCTAGTGTAATTACACCGTTACCATTTCTATTGAGCTTATCTGGGTATAGAAAACTATCGACACGTAACATTAACAATTCATTATTCGTTAAACGGTACGCGAGGTTTGCCGCCGAGCTCTCAATTCGATCTATAACAGTCAATTCTTGGTCTGTATTCAAAAGCTGTTTATTTAAACCAAGCGGGTAAATATTCTTCACTTTCCCTGACGGTGACCAAGCTATCATTTTAACAAAAGGGTTAGTCAGGTTTATTCCTTGTGAGAAGGAGCGGAATTTACGGTCTGTAGGCGTAGGATTATTAATGACGAATGCTCTGACTTTATGCAGAACATCATTATTCTCATTGATGAACCCCGTCAGTTGGTTTTGCACCCAATAAGACTGCTGTAATGCACTAACACTTTGAGAGGCAAAGTTTTTTTCACTAATAATAAAGAGAAACGCACTCGCAATCAGCATCACAATCACGCCAATCATGCTCGCTAAAAATGCAGGAGCGTGTCTTTTCACCAGTAAACTTTCGATAAACGGTGATACACCACTCACTTCCTGTAAGTGTTCTTTATCAGTGCGTATATTTCTTCGCTCAATAGGATGCATTATTGCAGTAGTGCCTTTTTAAGTAATGTGCTTTGAGTATAGTTGGCATTTCATGATTTGTGATGTTTAGCGTCCTGCTTGAATCAAATATCCAGCTTTTTAAGCATTTGGCTATAGTCACATATTAACATTAGGCTATATAGCTAAAGCTTAACCATTTTATGTATTACGCTTAATACTGAGTTTTTTAATGCTCGCTTCATAAAAGAGAGGTTCCCATAACAATTGTGTCTTTCAAAACTCAATGCAAACCGATTGAGTCAATCTTGTATAACACATCCATGTTTATTATTTTTAACAGCTAATATAGTCGCTGTTTTATTTGCTATTCCATCTTTTTCACAATCGTACAGAAAAGGAGATTTAATAATTTTAGCAGAGAGCTGTGAGTGATCCTACAAAGTCTGTCTCTAAAAACCATAATTTTTTTCAGGCTTTAACTACAAAACCTACAAAATTCACTTTAGTCTGCGACACTACTCATTCAAACCAACGAAAAAAGGGTTGCTTGAAGCAACCCTTTATTAACTTTATCAAAATACAAAACCTACCAGCAAATGTTTTTAGCTGTCTAGCTACAAACTAATTCGCGAGTTTGCTTGGTATTTTTTCTTTAGCTCACGTTTAAAGGGCTGCTAACCATTCATCTAATGCTTCAGAGCCACCAATTAGCTGACCATCAACAAAGATTTGCGGTGTAGTTCCCATACCTGACAACGCTTGTAGGCTATTGCTGCTCAACCCATTACTGCCAATTTCAATTTCTTCAAAGTTTAGCTTTTTAGCACGCAGTGCATTTTTAGCTTTAGTACAGAAACCACAACCCGGTTTTGTAATCACACTAATATTCTTTGGTTTTTGAGCTTCAGGATTTATAAAGTCTAACATAGTGTCCGCATCAGATACTTCAAACGGGTCACCAGGTAAATCTGGCTCAACAAACATCTTAGATATTTTGCCATCATCCACCAGCATAGAGTAACGCCATGAACGCTTCCCAAAACCGATGTCAGATTTATCCACTAACATCCCCATTGCCTCAGTAAATTCACCATTGCCATCTGGAATAAACTCAATGTTCTTTGTGCCCTGATCTGCTGACCATGCATTCATCACAAAAGTATCATTAACAGAGATACAAATAATGCGATCAACGCCATTAGCTTTAAAGGTTTCTGCTAATGCATCATATCTTGGTAAATGGCTACTTGAGCATGTTGGTGTGAAAGCTCCCGGCAACGAAAAAACCACCACTTTTTGACCAGCAAAAAGAGAATCTGTGGTAATTTGACTCCACTGCTGATCATTAATTGTATTGAATGTAACGCTTGGTACTTGTGTAGGTTGATTAGTATTTGACACTTACCTGCTCCCGCTATTGATCGTTGTTCGTTATGTTTCAAAGATGGCTATAGTGTATAAAAGCAGGCTGATTTAATCTAATTGATTAAATTCATTGTATTGATAGTCAAAAACTATCATCAATAAAAGGAGAGAGATAGAGATTAGCTGTTATAAAGATTAAGTCGGAACTGCCTACAGCTTCTTTAAATCTATGTATTAGCGTTTAGCCTTTCTTTGAGCAGTTTCTATCAGCACATCTGCTTTTTGAGCATTTGTCATTTGCGACCATGCACATATTTCAGTCAAACTGCGATAGCATCCTAAACAAATATCCTCTGGCGTTAATGTGCACTGTCTGATGCAGGGGGAGCTTATTTGTCGATGCTTAGCTGAATTGTTACTCATTTTACTCTTTATCCTTTAAGTGCATTTATAAATGCCAATTCAGCTATTTTATAACAACTAATTTATAGCCGCTAACTTAGTGCCAAATTTCACCTAGCACCCGCTTAAAGTTTTCACCTAAAAGCGCTTTTAATTCGCTATCTTTCCAACCTCTTTCTCGCAGTGCCGTGGATATATTGATGAGCTCTGAATGACGAGTGACGCCTTCTACATATCTATCTCGTATATCATTTCCAAACGCTTGGGCATAATCACCAATTGCCTCAGGAAAGCGCTTTAAAGTCATTTCTGTTATCGCCTTTACTTTCTCTAAGTCAGAAACCACCGGTAAATCAGTGCCTATAGCGACGTGCTCTAAACCAACTAAGTTACAAATATACTCTAGCTGTTCAATATAATCGGTAAGTTGCGGCCTGCGTTGCTGATTACCATCCCAACACATCGTTCCATAAACACTAGTACCTATTAAACCGCCTCCTTGAGCGACTGCTTTAATTAAATCATCAGTACGATTGCGCGGTACATCTACAACTGCTTTAGCATTCGCATGAGTAATTAATACTGGTTGTTGGCTGTGCTCAGCAGCTTGCAATGCAGTAATATCACCCACATGACTTAAGTCTATCGCTATTCCTAAATCATTCATTTTCGCTACCGCTTGCCTACCTAAACCACTAAGCCCTCCATCATTTTTTTCAAGACAGCCATCCCCTAAAAAATTGCGTCTGTTATAAGTCAGTTGCATGATACGAATACCTAACTTTTTAAAGAATGCGAGCCTATCCAAATTATCTCCGATGGCTCTCATATTCTGCCACCCCATGATCAAGCCAATCTTATTTTTGCGCTGGGCAACGTCTAAATCGTTGGTATTTTCTATCAAATGCCAAGGAGTATTTTCTTTTGCAAGCTCGCTTAACCAATGTGCTATTTGCTCACAGCTCTGCTCATAATCTCCTTCAAAATGACTCACAGTTACGTTCGCTGCGTTAATATTACCTTGCTTGAGTTCAGTGACATCACCATCACTGTAAAATACCAGTCCGTCGATAATCAATGACTGCTGATGTAATTCATCTAAGTTCATGTGACTTCCTAATTATGTATTTAGTTTTTTGACTGTCGATTCAGCAACGAGGGCTATTTAAAGTGCGGCATCACATCTTCTGCAAAGCGCTGCATAGCATCAAGTACTTCATTTTGACTCGCACCAATATTGGCATTGAGAATTATTTCATCAATACCTGCTTCTTTATAAAGCGATAGCCTATCGACCATCTCAGCTGCAGGACAAATCAGCACGCTCTTGCTAAGCTCTTCGATTGTTTGGGTTCTCTCTAGCGGTTCAATTTGGCCATTTTGCACTTGCCCTGGCCCTGTAAAAACATTATCAAAACGCTTAAAATAGTTATTCGTAAGTACCAACTTATCATCGGCATCTTGTTGATTTTCTGCGGTATAACATACTCTGAGCAGCGATAACTTAAGCTCATTTGGCTGATCAGCCTGTGCCTTCCCTTGATGAAAAGCTGCCACTTGATCCATCATCATTTGATTATTGCCTTCTAAAGGCGTCGTTTGTACATGCATCCCACGTTTTGCGCAGTGAAAAATTGCTGGGGGCGCTAAAGCTGCAATCATCAATTGTTGCTTTCTCATAGGTCTTGGCATTACGGTAATAGGATCAAACTTGTAGTATTTTCCGTCCCACGAAACCTCTTCCTTGGTTAACAATGCTTCTAACACTGCTAAGGACTCATCGAAACACTCTCGTGTGTCATCCATAGCAACACCTAAACGCTCCATTTCATATTTAAAAGCGCCACGTCCAACTCCCAGTATTAGTCTGCCGTCACAGAGCATATCTGCTTGGATAACTTCTCCTGCAAAAATTCGCATATCATGCAGTGGCAAAACAGCAATTGATGTGACGATTTCAACCCGCTCAGTGACCGCTGCGACTTTCACTGCCATCTGCAAGGGTGCGGGTGTCAGTAATACGTTAAGTAAATGATGTTCAGGTATAGATACCGCGTCATAACCTAAGACATCGGCAAATTTCGCTTGATCTACCATATCGTTGAATAATCGCTGCCCTGGGTAACTGACATCTGGATAGTAGCTAGAAAGGAAGTGGTTAAATCTCATAGTAAACGCCTTCTATAAAATGAGTACTGGTTTCCCAAATATGGCAAACTCCACGACATCAAACAAACGAAAAAAAATAAACACTTACTTCAAAATAATTGATATAAATAAATACACGTAATAGGAATGCTTAAAACCTAACCTGGGTGAACCGTTAGCAATAAAGGCTTATAGCTATGCATATCAATACCGCCAAAACGTTTATCGAAATTATCGAAACAGGGAGTTTTTTCAAAGCTTCTGAGCAGCTTCATGTAACCCAATCAACCATAAGCATGCGCATCAATGCACTTGAAGAAAATTTAGGGCAAAAGTTATTCATCAGAAACAAAGCAGGGGTAAAACCTACACCAGCTGGCCTAAAATTTTATAAGTATGCCGTGCAGATAACCCAAAGTTGGCAGCAAGCTCAACTTGAAATAGCCCTACCTCAAGGGATCGATAAGTATTTACAGTTTGTATGTGATTATAATGTTCCACACCAAACTATGATCAATGTGCTCAATCACTTTTGTGCCAGTAACCAGCATTACGCAAGTAGCTTAAAGTTTGCAAACGATAGAGATATAGCACGAGGAATTAAGAGCGGCCAATTTGATATCGCTTTTAGCTACCACCCACAGATAAACAATGAGCTGCGCTTTTGTGAAGCCTTCCAAGAAACACTTATATTAGTTAGTAAAGAACCCCGTGAGCTAATGCACTGGGATCCAGATTATGTTTATGTAGATTATGCAAAATCATTCAGAGACCAGCATAAACTCATCTACCCGATCGATGAAACACCTAAGATCACGCTGCACTCTAGTGATTTAGCCTTACAGTATATTTTACAAAACGGTGGCTCAGCTTATTTAAGAGAAAGCAGCTGTCAAAAACACATCAGTGAAAAAGCACTTTATAGAGTACCTAATGCACCGAGCATTTCACTTAGCTGTTATTTACTTTATACCAAAGGATTAGATGAGCAATTGTGGTTTAAACATTTATTCAATTACTTGAATAAATTGAGTATTTAAACAGCCATTATTAAAAGAAGAAAGAGAGGAAAAAGGAGAGTAAAGCAGATCAATTGCGATAAAAGAAGCAAAAGTGCTTTACCTTTTTGGGCTCACCACTTTCACTCTCGTATGTATTTTTAAGCGTTGCTTGCCTTTTTAACTTTCATACGGCCAACACCAACCCAAACGACTTCCACCTCTTCACCCGCTGCAATATCTTGCTCGCTAGATACATTCCACGAGATACCTGAGTATTGATGCTTAATAGTGCCATTAGCCGACAGTGCTTCATTTAGCTGAAACGACTGGCCAATAAAGTCATTTTCAATCGGCGCTTTATCAACATTGTTTTGCATATTTTTAAGCGGTTTCCAAAGCAGTACTGCACTTAAGCCACTAATTAAAGACGTACTAATCAGAGCTGATATTACTGTTTCAGGTATTAAGCTTGCAAAAAACAGCAAGCTTGTCGCAATCAACCCCAGCGCTAAAAAGAACAAAAAGAAAGTAGAAAAGCCCAGAACCAAAACTTCTATGACCAATAGCACAAGCCCTAGAATGAGTAATGCTTGTGCTAGATTATTTGTCACTAACTCCATTAAGCCCCCTTGTTCAAGGTGTTTATAATTGTCATTGCTTGAGCCACCACACTTGATGCATCAGTTGAGCCATCAGGCAATAGAACAACGGTAGATTCTTTCGCAATTGCCTCTTTTGCACCAATTGCTTTACCTGCCAACTCAAGTTGAATCGCCTTCTGCCCTTGATCCGTTTTAGCGGCCTCACCGACTGTCATTAGCGCTTCAGCTTTTGCATCGGCGACAGCAATAATGGCTTTCGCTTCACCTTCCGCTTGTAATACTTGCTCAGCTTTATCTGCTTCTGCTGCTAAAACTTGTGCTTGCTTGCGCCCTTCTGCAACGTTAATTGCTGATTGGCGATCACCTTCTGATTCAAGAATTTGCGCACGCTTAACACGCTCTGCTTTCATTTGTGCTTCCATCGCTTCCATGATTGTTGCTGGCGGCACAATATCTTTGATCTCATAACGCAGAACCTGCACGCCCCATGGCTCAGAAGCACTGTTAATAGATTCTACAATGTTTGAGTTGAGCTTATCACGCTCTTCAAATGTTTTATCTAACTCAATTTTACCAAGTTCAGAACGCATTGTTGTCTGTGCTAATTGCACAACTGCAAAGCTGTAATCTTCTACACCATAAGTCGCTTTATACGGATCAAGCACTCGAAAATAAAGCACACCATCAACTGTTAGAGTGATGTTATCACGTGTGATCGCACCTTGGCTTGGCACATCAACTGCTTGCTCTTTTAAAGAGCGATCCGCTGCGATTTTATCAATAAAAGGCATGATAAAGTTTAAGCCCGCAGAACGGTTAGATTGAAACTTACCGAATCGTTCAATCACATAAGCACGGTTTTGAGGCACAAAGACAATAGCTGATTTTAGTAAAACAACAACTAACACAAGTACGATGAACTGCCACGTAAAAGCGAACTCCAAGATAGCTTCAATCAATATATCCATTACAAAATTTCCTATAATATTAATAATTTACGAATAATTTATTCCGCGCCAATCATATCAAGCTTTTCTATTTATAAGTAAAAAATAGGCTTTCATCTGAGACACTTATTGCAATTTAACTATCCTTTATATTTTCCATCACCACAAAAGTGCTGCTATTAATAACGAAAGGTAACTCTGAGAGCGTTTCACCCAAAAATTTGCGATAACCTTCCATATTATTAGTTCGCACTTTAAGCAAATAATCAAAATTCGCCGCAATCATATGGCATTGCTCCACCTCTGGTAATTGACGAACCGCTTTATTAAAAGCTTCTAGCGCCTTCGTTTTTGTATCACTTAAGGTAACTTGTACAAACGCAACATGGGACTCTCCCAGTTTAGCCCGATCAACTAGAATATTAAATCCTAGTATATACCCTTGTTTCTCCAACCTATCCATGCGAATTTTACAAGGCGTTTTTGAAAGGCCTACTCTTGCAGCCAACCCTGTGACACTTATTCTTGAATTCTTTTGTAACTCACTGATGATCGCCCGATCAAACTTATCTAAATCATTCATACTACAACCATTCAACTTAACTGTTGATTATTTACCATCACATAAACTTCTTTATTTTAACAGCGCAATTTATCTTGATACGCCTGTTAAAGCAGTGCCAGAATTCGCTCTGGCACTTAAAACCTTTTGCAGCTCTTGCTGCAAAGGGATTGTGCTAAGAAATAAGTAGCGCTTAATGCACATAATAAAGCGCTACTTGAAGCTAACCGCTACTATTCTCAAGGTGCTCCGTTAAAACAGGCGCACTATGGGTAGTCGGTTTCTCTGTTTTCTTTTCTTCAACAGGTAATGGTGTTTCGTTTAAATTAAGGATAGTACCTGCGTCACGATACATACCGATATCACGAAGTAGATCATCATTTAAATGTTCAACTGATCGATAGGGATCTGGCGTGAAGATAAGTTCGTTTAAGGCTTTAAGGCCGTTATAAGCGAGTGCTAGGATTGTCATTGTTTTCTCCGGTTATATTAATTGCCGAGAAAACAGAAAGGAGCATAAAAGATAACTATTAAACGCCGCACTGTTTTCGCGGCATTTAAGTTCAACTCATTAGGTAATATTATTTACCAAAGCAGTACTCAATACACGCGCAACCACTGAAACTCTTGCAACGGGTGCGAGATTTCGTGCTTGGTGATTGTTGTATCGGACTGGTTTCATGAATTTCACTTTTTTAGTTAATTGAATATCTCACAACGAGATGGTCGAATATTAACCTAAACAAGTATTGAATCTCAACTACTTTTTAAGTTTAAAATATATTTTTTCTTTAAAAATCCGCAACCTCTACTTTAGAAGCTGCGGTTTCTATCACTATCTACAACACTCTAGTTACGAACAACATTACCTTTATCATGCGCTTTAGCACTTAAAGGAGAGTGGCTTTCGATGTAGCCTTTCAATACATCCGCATCGACAAAGCCGCTATTAACATAACCTGCATGCTTATTCATTGCCGGGTATTTGTCACCGCCTGATGCGATGTAGCTATTAATTGCCATACGATAAGTTTTAGCTTTATCGATATCTTGACCTTTAATCTTAGCTGATTTGAGCTCACCACCCGTGATTACCAGATCAACACCCGCAAACTGTGCAAATGCACCGCTATCAACAGGTTTACTTGCAACTACTGCTAGATAATCCCAAAGCTCAGCACCCGTGAGTTCAACAAAGCTCACAACATTAGCAAACGGCTGTACTTTCAAGACATCTTTATAAGTGATATCGCCTTCAGCAATACTGTCACGGATACCGCCAGAGTTCATTACCGCAAGATCTGCAGCCACTTTATCCATTTGCGCTAAAGCAATTAGATGACCCATATTAGTTGGTTGGAAACGCACGACGCCTCGATCACCTTCTAATTTACCATCTACCGATCCGATTTTCTGTTGCAGCTGCTCTTGGCCTTGCTCTTGGAAAGGTTTAAGGAAGTCTTTTAGCTTTTGATCTTCAGCGATTTCATCTGCAATAAGGACACGAACTTTTTTGCCTTCTGCATTCTTCACTTTTTTCTTTAAGTTAACAGGAATCAACTGATAGCTTACTAGATTAAGCTCACCGTTTTTGAATTCTAGATCTGCACGCCCAACATACTTACCCCACTCATGCGCTTGCATGATTAGCGTACCGTTTTGGCTATCAGGCATACACGCCATCCCTGCTTTGTACTTACTAATTAAGGCACCTTGTGCGTCAGTACAAACCGGATCTTGTGAGTGACCACCGATAATCATATCAATACCAGGAACAGAACGAGCAAGTGTTACATCTCCCGGTGCATTGATACCAAAGCTAGCATCTTTATAGTGCCCCATGTGAGTTGCAGCGATGACAACATCAGCTTTTGCTTTTAGCTCAGGCAGCAGTTTTTTGGCTTCATCAACAGGCTTGGTAAAAGCGATGTTACCCATGAATTCAGGGTTGCCCAACTTTTTAGTATCTTCTGTTGTCAGCCCCATTACAGCGATACGTAAATCACCTTTTTGGAATACTTTATAAGGCTTAAATAGACGCTCTTTTGTCGACTCATCGTAAATATTAGCCGCTAAGAAAGGGAAGTTTACCCAACTTTCTTGCTTGCGAATAACTGATAACTTGTTATCAAATTCATGGTTACCAATCGCCATTGCATCATAGCCAATTTGCGCCATTCCTTTGAAATCAGGCTCGGCATCTTGCAAATCTGATTCAGGAACACCTGTATTGATATCACCACCTGATAGCAATAATAACTCGCCGCCCGCTGCAGCAACTTCAGCGCGAATACTATCGACTAGCGTTTTACGGGCAGCCATACCATATTCGCCGTGGCGATTAGACCAAAAGCGACCATGGTTATCATTGGTATGCAATATCGTTAATTTATAACTTTTATCTTTTTCCCACTGCTCACCTTGTGCTGTTGCATGTAGTGATACAGCTGCAAAACTGGTCATAGTCGCTATTGCTAGCAATGCGGTTTTTCTCATTATTATCTCCCTGTGCTCTCTTATTCTGTTCGCCATCAGATAGCGACGTTTCATCAATTACGCGGCCAATTCTTACCGAGCGATTTGATAGGCTAAAATCCTAACATTTCTACTTATCGAAAAATATAACTTGCTGCAAAGCATAGTAAATTTATCTGACACTATTATGACAATAGCTATAGCACCAAATGCGTTTCACTGATAACACTACTACAAAGCCGCTACTCATCCTGACTTTGATCCATACTTTTAGATAAACGCTCGAACAACTCTCCTTCACAGTTACGACAAGGCTGAATCACCTTCGTTTCTAGCATTTGCCATTGTTCTTCACAATTTAAGCAACGTAAGGTTCCCGCTGCACAAACCTCCCCTAACATATATTGTGTTTCTGAGCAGTCAATCTTTTCTGAAAGTGCAATACTATCAATGATGGTTTTATCAGCCAGCTCCAAAAATTGCTGTTTAGTTGATTGTTCAAGAAAATTCAAATCGAAATTTAGCCAGGCTGCCAAGCCCTCCCCTGTTTCATGTAAGTACTCACTCAATAACTTGATATCTCGATATACATATTGTGCGAGCAAATGCAGCTCATCACTTGTCATTTGTTCAGCGGTCTGCTCTAACGCGATCGCTTCATCGACCATTTCACGAACGATTTGAGTTGAGGCATCCGTTGTTTGCAAGCTAGTTTTAGAGATACGTTCAACGATGCGATCGTAACCTACGACCAAAGAATTTTCTGTTTGTGCGGCGCTTTTATTCTCGGTTTTATTATTCGACTTCATAATATCCTCCAAAAGATAAATATTTGCCTTTCCCGCTGTATTTATGACCTGCGCTTTAGGGTATGCTATGGAGCAAATTTTCCCTGACCAAACTGCCCTGAGAAAACTCTGTGGTAAGCGGCTAACAGCATTTAAAGTACCTAAAATGAACGAGACATATCAACCGCAAAATATAGAACCTAAAGTTCAACAGCACTGGCAAGCTAACAACAGTTTTAAATGTGACGAAGACCAAAGTAAAGAGAAGTTTTACTGCCTCTCAATGTTCCCATATCCAAGTGGGAAACTACACATGGGTCACGTACGTAACTATACCATAGGCGATGTTATTTCCCGCTACCAGCGTATGCAGGGAAAAAATGTTCTACAACCTATGGGGTGGGATGCATTCGGTCTTCCAGCTGAAAACGCAGCGATGAACAACAATGTCCCTCCTGCCAACTGGACTTATGAAAATATCGATTACATGCGCAGTCAATTACAGCGCATGGGTTTTGGCTATGATTGGGATAGAGAATTAGCAACTTGTCACCCTGAGTACTATCGCTGGGAGCAATGGTTCTTTACCAAGTTGATGGAAAAAGGCCTCGTTTACAAAAAAGAAGCGGAAGTTAACTGGGACCCAGTTGATCAAACCGTACTTGCAAATGAGCAGGTTATCGACGGACGTGGATGGCGCTCAGGTGCAATTATCGAGCGTAAGAAAATTCCTCAGTGGTTCTTAAAAATTACTGATTATGCCGATCAACTAATCGACGATTTAGATCAATTAGAAGATTGGCCTGAACAAGTACGTACTCAACAGAAAAACTGGATTGGCCGCTCTGAAGGTGTTGAACTTAACTTCCAAGTTAATGGTGAAGATTTAGAAGTATTCACCACTCGCCCCGATACTCTAATGGGTGTGACTTACGTTGCCGTTGCAGCGCAGCACCCACTGGCATTAGAAGCAGCTAAAAGTAACCCAGAATTAGCTGCTTTCATTGATGAGTGCAAAAACATTAAAGTTGCCGAAGCTGATATGGCAACGATGGAAAAGCGCGGCATGGCTTTAGGCATTGAAGCAATTCATCCGCTAACGGGCAAAAAAGTACCCGTTTGGACGGCTAACTTTGTCTTAATGGATTACGGTTCAGGTGCAGTAATGGCTGTGCCAGGTCACGATCAGCGTGACTGGGAGTTTGCGACTAAATACAACTTAGAGATTGCACAGGTCATCAAACCAAGTGACGACTCTATTGATGTAGATATAAGCAAAGAAGCTTACACTGACAAAGGCGTGCTAATTAATTCTGGCAACTTTGACGATTTAGAATTCGACATTGCTTTTAAAGCAATTGCCGGTGAGCTAGAAAAGCAAGGCAAAGGCAAAACAACCATCAATTACCGTCTACGTGACTGGGGTGTTTCAAGACAACGCTATTGGGGTGCTCCAATCCCTGTGGTTAACTGTGATAGCTGTGGTGCTGTTCCGGTACCTGAAGATCAACTACCTGTTCTATTGCCTGAAGATGTCGAGTTTGATGGTAGCGGTTCTCCTATTAAAAAGATGCGCAGCTTCATCGACACTCAATGCCCTTCTTGCGGCAAAGATGCTGAACGTGAAACTGATACATTTGATACCTTTATGGAATCAAGCTGGTACTACGCGCGCTATGCTAGCCGCGGTACTGAAAACGCAATGCTTGAACCTGAGAAGGCGAATTATTGGTTGCCTGTCGATCAGTATGTTGGCGGTATTGAACACGCTATCTTACACTTACTTTACTCGCGCTTTTTCCACAAGCTAATGCGCGATGAAGGCTTAGTTGACTCTGATGAGCCATTCAAGCGCTTACTATGCCAAGGCATGGTACTTGCCGATACTTACTTCCGCGAAAATAGCGACTCTAGTATCACTTGGATCTCACCAAGCGATGTCGATATCACCACAGATGACAAAGGCAGAACAGTATCGGCTGTTCATAAAGAAGACGGCCAGCCAGTTCAACACGGCGGCGTTACTAAAATGTCTAAGTCTAAAAATAATGGTATCGATCCACAGATGATGATCGACAAGTTTGGTGCTGATACCGTGCGTTTGTTCATGATGTTTGCAGCGCCACCTGTGCAATCTCTTGAATGGTCTGACTCTGCCGTTGAAGGCGCGCAGCGTTTCTTAAAACGTTTATGGAAACTAACTTTTGATCATATTGCACTGCAAAAAACGGCTCAACTTGATCCTGCTGCATTAAATGATAAGCAAGAAGAGCTGAGAAGAAAAACGCATCAAACTATCAAAAAAGTTAGCCATGACATTGAAACACGTCAAACTTTTAACACTGCAATTGCCGCTGTAATGGAGCTAACTAATAGCCTCGGTAAATTCAAAGATGATAGCGAGCAAGGCATCGCTGTGGTTCGCGAAGGTATTGAGGCGTGCATTTTGCTACTTGCGCCAATTACACCGCATATTACAGAACAACTTTGGAGCGAGTTAAACCAAAGCACCGATCTTCTCAATGCACAATGGCCTTCTGCCGATGAGTCTGCCTTAGTTCAATCACAAGTTGAGATGGTTATATCGGTGAATGGTAAAGTGAGAGGAAAAATGGCCATTAGCGCAGACGCTGATGAAGATGTCATTTTGCACACGGCTCTTGCCCTTGAAAACGTGCAAAAATTTATTGCTGAGAAAACAATCCGTAAGAAGATTATTATCCCTGGCAAACTAGTAAACATCGTTGTAGGTTAATCCCCGCTAGACTAGAGCAGTTTTTATAGCTGCTTTAGTCATAGTTTTTACAACGATAAAGAATGGTTTAAGATTAACGAAAGCTGCTTAAACCATTCAAACTTACAACCCAGACCTCATCCATTTAAATCGATGGTTAATTCAGGCCTCCTTTTAACATTCGACTGGAATAAATCATGACCACAATTCAAAGTAAGTTAGTTCCTGCGCAAATTAAATTATTGTTAAGTGCCTTAGTACTCACATTATTAGTCGGTTGTGGATTTAGTTTACGCGGTAACATTGCAATCCCTCTAGAAGCACAATCAATCTGGTTAGTGGCCGACAGCAGTAAGCATCGCGCATTAGTCTCTGAATTTAACGCCCTTGCGAAAGCAAACAGTCTTACGATTGATGAATCCGCAGAGAATTACATTACACTATCAAGGGTTAATTTCAGAAGAATCACAACATCGATTAACTCCTCAGCTAATGTCGATGAATATACTTTGCGAGGCGAGCTCACCTTCGATATTAACGGCCCTGATGAGTCAATGATTGCGACTAACTTAAATGCTTTTTCTGAAAGAACATTCCAATACGATGCGAACGATGCAGCAGCAAGTAACTCCCGTGAAGCATTCTTAAATAAAGAGGTTTGGAATGATCTAGCTCAGCAAATTTTGAGACAATACGCAGCTCACTTCAAAATCAAATAACATGAAAGTAAAAGCAGAACAGCTATCACAACACTTAGCTAAAAAAACATCTAACTTTTACCTAGTCACGGGTGATGAGCCTTTGATTGTAGAAGAGAGTTGTGACCTTATTCGCCACCACCTTAAGTCAAAGGATTTTGAAGAGCGCGAAGTGCTTCATGTAGAAACCGGCTTTAAGTGGGAATACTTGCTAGAGTGCGCCAATGCACTCTCGCTCTTTGCTCAGAACCGCCTTATCGAGATTCGCTTAGGCAGCCAAAAAATAAACAAAGCTGCCGCCAAAATCTTAGAAGAGTACTTGAGTTTTGCTCCCCCTGAAAACGTCCTATTAATTGTAGCAGACAAGCTCGATGGTGCTGCCAAGAAATCAGCTTGGTATAAAACGATAGAACAGCAGGGTACTTTAATTGAAATTTGGCCGGTAGAATCTCAGCAGCTACCTGGCTGGATTAAACAGCGAGCGAGTGCTAAGGGACTTCAACTAGAGAGCGATGCAATAAACTTATTGTGCGAAAGAATCGAAGGTAACTTACTCGCTGCTAAGCAGGAAATCGACAAGCTACAATTACTGCAAAGTGACACTCCCCTTTCTGGTGAAGATATCATCAATGCTGTATCAGACAGCTCTCGTTACGATGTCTTTGCGCTAATTGATGCCATCGTTTTTGGTCAAACAGAGCGCAGTTTAAAAATTCTTGAGGTCATTAAGCAAGAAGGCGTAGAACCAACAATTATTTTATGGGCTATTAGCCGTGAAATACGTTTAATCCACACTATTAAAAACGGCTTAAACCAAGGGCAAAACTATGAAGCTCTATGCACTAAAAACCGTGTATGGGGTAAGAAAAAGCAACACCTCAATAAGGCAGCCAATAGACTAGATTTCAAAAAGCTAGAAAACGGCTTACGTCAATGTAATCAAGTTGATCAAATCATCAAAGGATTAGTCGTTGCTGATCATTGGTTAATTATGACTGATATCGTATTAACACTTTCTGGCAAACCACTCGCACTGCCCACTGACAGCTAAGCAGTTTTATTAAGACTGAATAGCTGTCCGCTTCGCTTCCCTCTAAAATTATTTTCAAGAGTTACTTACATGAGCAGCCTACAAAAGCTCCACAAAAAACTTCTATTAATTATCTTCACGAAGCATGCGACGTAATACTTTACCGACATTAGATTTTGGTAGCTCTGCTACTTGTTCAATTAACTTGGGAACTTTATAAGCCGCCAATTGCTCTTTACAATAAGCACGCAATTTTTCAGCATCTAACGATTCACTTGATGAAACCACGAACAACTTAATCTGCTCTCCAGTTACATCATTCTTCACACCGATAGCCGCACACTCAAGGACATCAGGGTGGGAAGACGCAATATCTTCCACCTCATTGGGGTACACATTAAATCCAGAAACAATAATAAGATCTTTAGCACGATCAACAATACTCAGTCGACCTTGCTCACTAAAGGTTGCAATATCGCCTGTTTTAAAATATCCATCTTGAGTAAAAGCGGCGCTAGTGGCTTCTTGATAATTCCAATAACCTTTCATCACTTGTGGGCCAAACACACATAGCTCACCTGGCTCGCCCACTGCACTGTCTTCTTCATTCTCGTTAATAATGCGTACTTTTGTTTCAGCAACCGGATAGCCTATTGTGCCAATTTCAATATCATTAACAGGATTCACCGCAACAATGGGAGATGTCTCTGTTAGGCCATATCCCTCCATAATTTCAGTGCCTGTCGCTTTGTGCCACATTTGTGCACAATCATGAGTCAGCGCCATACCACCGGATATCGTTAAACAGAACTTCTCAAAATTTAGCGTTTCAAATGCTTTTTGATTACACAGCGCAACAAACAGCGTATTAAGCCCTAAAAACCCCGTAAACTTCCACTTCCCTAGCTCTTTTATAAAGCTTGGTATATCCCTTGGGTTTGCAATTAAAACACTTAAGCCACCGGCTTCCATGACGATTAAAGAAATTGTAAATGCATAAATATGATAGAGCGGTAAAGGGGCGACAACCACATCTTTCCAATGCGACGGCGCTCTTGAGATAACATCGGCAGCTTGTAGCATATTCGAAACTAGGTTTGCATGGCTAAGCATCACACCTCTCGAAACTCCCGTTGTTCCTCCGGTATATTGCAAAACCGCAATATCGCTTGGCTTACAATCAACTAACTGTGGTTTTTGACCACTATTGGAGAATATTACACTGCGCAAGCTAACAGCTTGAGGCAATGAAAACTTTGGAATCATACGCTTGACGTGCTTCACCGCCAAGTTGATTAAATTGCGTTTAACAAAGGGGTGGAAGTCTGCAAGGTTAGTTGTAAAGATATGCTTGATTTGCGTTTTATCGACAATCTTTTCAACGTTATGAGCAACACCTTCATACAAAACAATCGCTTTAACACCTGCATCATTAAATTGATGCTCTAATTCACGGGGCGAATACAGAGGGTTTGTATTCACCACAACCAACCCCGCTCTCATTGCGCCCAATACAGTGACCGGATATTGCAAAACGTTAGGTAATTGAATTGCTATTTTATCGCCAATAACCAAGTCTGTATTATTTTGAATATGGTAAGCAAAAGCATTTGCTAGCGTATCTAGCGCTGCAAACGTTAAATTGTGGCCAAAACTACTATAGGCAACTTTATCACTGTATTTTGAGCAAGCTTGATCAAAAACGTCCAGCACATTGGTGTAATTAGCGCCATTGAGCGATTCGGGTATCCATTCACCGCGTTCAAAGTTAGTCATAAACACATCCTAGTTTTGTTATTGGTGTTATATCTATCGTGTTTCTCAATGTTGTAAAGTGCAATATAGCGCCCTTCTCGCCTATTATCGAAATGTCTTTTGCTTTGAAAAAAACAAAATATAGAAAGCAAAATTAGCCTTTTGGTGCGAACACCATCGCCAGCAAAGGCGCTAATGTTAAATCACCCTGCGCTTGTATTTTTCCTTCCATAAAAGCTTGTAATGGATCTGCTTCGCCAGAGATGATATCAACCAGTAATTGACCATCAATAATCAGTGTAATATTGGCACTTTCATTAGTCCCTTGCAGCAATATGCATTGCCCTTCTTTTATCTCGAAACTAAAAGCCTGCCCTGTCGATAAATCAAATTGAAAAACAGCAGACATATTAGCAGCGCCTTGAGCATTGAAACGCTGCTGAATTTGTTGAAAAAGGTTTTCTAAATCTATCATTTAACACCCACTAAAAAAGTCGCTATGAATTTGCAGTTAATAATCTTCTAGCATATAACCTATCGAGCAATTATCTCAAGTAACTTAATCCTTTTAACTGAATAATTGATCTATTTTAAGTATAGACTTCTAAAAACCATCACAGGCACTCCTTCGCTGATTAAAATCCAACCCTGTTAGAGAACGATCCCAAAAACGATAAACCTAAAGACTCTCGTGCCGCACTGATTTATCTTTCAATACAAATATTGGGTATAGTAAAATATGCATAGATATCACGAATTACCTGACACGTAATTCACATTGGATAAAGACACATCTATGTTAAGCCCTTGCTCCACCAGCACTAAAGCGCTATTTAATTGCGTTGTTATTATCGGTTACGTTTGGCCTGAACCAAACTCATCTGCGGCAGGCTCGCGCATGATGCAACTGATCAATTTTTTCAAAAAAAATACTCAGCGAATTGTATTTGCAAGCCCAGCACAACATAGCATTCACCGCGAAGATCTTCCCGCGCTTGGGGTTGAAGAACACAGCATTACACTTAATTGCGACAGCTTTGATCTTTGGCTAAATGATATATCACCCGACGCCGTTATCTTTGATCGCTTCATGATGGAAGAACAGTTTGGCTGGCGAGTTGAGCAACAATGCCCCGATTGTATTCGAATTTTAAACACCGAAGACTTACACAGTTTACGCAGCGCAAGAGAGCTCAGACTAAAAAAGGCGATAAAGGCAGGTGATGATTTCGATCACAACTTTGATGATTTTTCTGCGCTATACCAAACCATGGCTCAAACAGATATTTGCCAGCGAGAAATAGCAGCGATTATGCGCAGCGATCTCAGTATTATGATATCGAGCTTTGAAATAGCATTTTTAAAAGAGATCTTTAAAGTACCTGAGCACATCTTAATGCACTTGCCTTTTATGCTTGAGAACTCATCCTCAGATAGCAAACAGCTGAGCTTTGATGATAGAGAACATTTTGTCACTATTGGCAACTTTCGACATCAGCCCAATTGGGATTGTGTGCGCTATTTAAAAATGACACTTTGGCCTCTCATTCGCAAAGCTCTTCCTCAAGCTCAGTTACACATTTATGGCGCCTACCCTGCCAAAAAAGTCACTGACTTACACAATCCAAAACAAGGCTTTTATATTCAAGGATGGGCAGAAAATGCACACCAAGTGCTGGCAAATGCAAAAGTTTGCCTAGCACCTATTCGCTTTGGTGCTGGCATAAAAGGGAAATTTACTGACGCGATGCAAACAGCCACGCCGATAGTGACCACACCGGTCGGCAGTGAAGCAATGCATCAAAACTACGAATGGCCTGGCGCTGAACACTTTGAAAGCCAAGCACTGGCCGACAGCGCTGTTGCCCTGTTTACTGATGAACAACAATGGCAAGCAGCATCGGATAAAGGGCAAATTATTATTAATCAGCTCTACAACAAGGATAAACTTGAGGCCCACTTACAACACACTATTTTCGCTTTAAAGAACAATCTACAGCAATCGCGCTTAGATAATTTTAGCGGATTAATGCTACGCCATCATCACCACAAAAGTACCCAATATATGTCTCAGTGGATAGCTGCAAAGAACAGCCATTCAGTGAATTAGATTATCGAGTGTTTGCAATACCAAGTACTCGAAACAGAACATAGATAGCGCCAAGCGCATTAAGACAGACAGGTTAACAAATGAAAATTGAAGAGTTTGTACCCGGACAACGTTGGATTAGCAACACCGAATCAGAACTAGGATTAGGCATTATTGTCGTCAGTGAAAATCGACGGATTGAAGTGAGTTTCCCAGCCGTTGCAGAGCGACGTACCTATGCATCTGACAATGCACCTTTAAGCCGTGTTATTTATAACATCGGAGAAAAAATCAGCGACCAAAATGGCGATGAATACACCATCCTTGAGCGCGATGAAGAATCAGGCTGTTTCACCTACCAGTGCACCGATGAATTTGGCGATACTGTTGCACTTAATGAAATGGAGCTTGATAGCTTTGTTCAGTTCAGCAAACCTCAAGACAGACTGTTTGCAGGGCAAATAGATAAGCTCAAATCCTTTCGGTTACGCGTTGAAACTTTAGAACATCAACACCGCCACTCACAATCTTCTGTTTGCGGCCTACTAGGCCCTAGAGTTCAACCACTGGCGCACCAATTTTACATTGCTTCACAAGTAGCAAATCGCCACGCACCTAGGGTACTTCTTGCAGATGAAGTTGGTCTTGGCAAAACAGTTGAAGCAGGCCTGATATTACACCAGCAGCTCATTACCAACCGTGCTCAACGAATATTGATTGTTGTTCCTGACTCTCTTGTGCATCAATGGCTAGTCGAAATGCTACGCCGTTTCAATCTCATGTTCAGTATTCTTGATGAAGCACGTTGCTTAGGCTTGGAGGATAAAACCCCGGATATCGATTTAGATCTGCTTGATAGCGATATCATTCCCGAAGAAGACCTTGAAGTTAACCCTTTTGAAAGTGCACAACTCGTACTTTGCTCGCTAGAGTTTTTAACACAAAACCCAGAGCGAGCTGCGCAGGCTCATGCAGCCAGCTGGGATTTATTGATTGTCGATGAAGCACACCACTTAGAGTGGAGCGAGCAATCACCAAGCACTGAGTATCAAGTCATTGAAGACTTAGCGAGTACAACGCCAGGCTTACTACTGCTCACTGCCACCCCTGAGCAATTAGGTGTTGAAGGCCACTTTGCCAGGTTGCGTCTACTTGACCCTGATCGCTATTACGATCTCAATAAATTCCAACAAGAAGAACAAGACTATCGCCCACTTAGCGCTTTCATTGAGCAACTGCAGATGGACGACAGCGTTGATCAAATAATAAACCACACTTTTGATGAATCGCTTAAAACTTACTTATCTCATAGCCAGTTTGAAAACATAAAAGCTCGCTTAACTGATGAAGACGACAAGCAACAAGTGGTCCAAGATATTATAGAGCAACTGCTAGATTTACATGGCACTGGCCGAGTATTATTCCGCAACACTCGCGCGGCTATCAGTGGTTTTCCTAAGCGTGAACTTCACCCTCATGAATTACCCAAGCCCGATTTGTACGACGCCATTGCCGCCGAAGTTAGCGTTCAAGAAAAACTGCAACCTGAGTTACTACTTGGCCAAGATTGGCTTTACGAAGACCCTCGCGTTAACTGGCTAGTCGATTGGCTTAAAGATTATCGCTACGAAAAAATCCTGCTGATATGTGCTAACGCAGAAACAGCGATCGCCCTTGAAGATCATTTGCGCTTACGCGAAGGGGTTCGCTCTGCATCTTTCCATGAGGGCATGTCGCTTATCAACCGTGACCGCGCTGCAGCTTACTTCGCTAACTTAGAAGATAATGCGCAAATCCTCATTTGTTCTGAAATAGGCAGTGAAGGCAGAAACTTCCAATTCGCCAGTAAAATTGTGTTATTTGACCTACCGACCAACCCAGATCTGCTTGAGCAACGCATTGGTCGTCTAGATAGAATTGGCCAGCAAAACAACGTTGAAATTCATGTTCCTTACTATGAAAACAGTGCCCAGCAGGTATTACTTGATTGGTACCATCGTGGCGGGAATGCCTTTGAGCACAGCAGCTCAATCGGTATGCAATTATTCAATACTTATCAGCAACAGCTACAACACTGTTTTAACTGCAGAGAAAAAGACGAAATTGAGCAGCTGATTTCACAAACAGCTGATACGCGCATAGCCCTTGAGAAAAAACTACACGAGGGGCGCGATAAAATTCTGGAGCTGAACTCTTGTAGAACACCTGCTGCTGAAAACATTTTGGAAGCCATGGAAGATGCTTACCAACCGCAGGAGCTCGCTCAATATATTGAACGCCTTGCGGACTATTTTGGTGTTGAAGTTCAATCTTATGACCCTTACAGCTTTAGCCTGCACCCAGGCGATCACATGCGTACCCATCACTTCCCTGGGCTAAATGACGACGGTGTCACTCTCACATGGGATAAAGACCACGCACTGAGCCGTGATGATTTACAGTTCCTAACTTGGGAGCACCCTCTAGTAACAGGTTCGATGGACATGATGCTCAGTGGTGATTATGGAAACACCGCATTTTGCACCATTAAATTACCGCCGATAAAAGAAGGTACATTATTGATTGAAGCGATTTTCACGCCTCACTGTGCTGCACCTAAATCACTTCAACTGTCACGTTATATCGACCAAGGTGTTCATCGTATTCTGCTCGACTCAAACGATAATGATTTAAGCACTATTATCAGCTCTCAAAACATCAACGCTCTCGCCCAACGTGTACCTAAAAAGAGTGCTCAAAATCTTATTAAACATGCGAGAGATCAAATAGAGCAACAACTGGTTAAAATCGAAAATATAGCCGCAAAATCTCAGCCTAAAATGATAGATAATGCACAGCAGAAGATTAAGCAGCACATGACAACAGAAATTTCTAGATTAGAGGAGCTAGCAGCCGTGAACCCTAATATTCGCGCATCGGAGATTAGCTATCAGCACGATACATTAACGGCGCTAGAAAGCTATGCAGATAGCCTGCAATTAAAACTTGAAGCGATTCGTATCATTATCGTTACCGCTTAATTTTTCTAGGACATAATAAAATCTGGAGCAGTCACTCATCTTAATAGTGACTGCTTTTTTTGCCTTGCCTAAAGAGACTACAAACAATCTAAAGAGGTTTAAGCACTCATCTCATTTGCCGCAATCACACCTTCAAAGCGCTCTATCAATTCAGGCAAATTATAACTTCGCTTTTGGGCTACCACTAAGCGCGGTAAGTTAGCTGTTGCACAATAGTGCTGTAGAAGATGCTGGAGCTTTTCTAATCGTCTTTGCTGTGAGTTTTTTAAACGGCTATCTTGCGCAAGCTCTACAACACAAACGACTTGCTGATCACTGCGCCTACAAATAACATAATCAAAGTAATATTCACTAAACATTTTCATCAAGATTCTTGATGCCTTACTGTCTTTTTCTAACTGAAGTAAGTCAAACACTTGCGCACGACCTTTTACTTGGTAAGCAGAACCTACTGCGGTTTCTAACAAAGTTAAAAACTGCTTATGAGCATGGTTGCGCTTGACCTGCAGAGCTGCATTTTCTGAAAATACAGACTGCCTTACCAGCTGCGCGTTTTTCATATAGCGTAGAAAATAAGATCGAGCAATAGACTTAACAGATAGCCTACCTAAAGAAAGTGACATTTAAAAACATACTCCAAGAAGCAAATTGCGCCCCTTTTTAAACTCAACTCAAAAAATCCCTTTACCAACACAAATGCTGGTCAAAAAATATCATTAGATCAGGCGCTGCATTTTATACTTTATTCAGTTTTTTGCGACTATTTTCTATTGCTATTCAATAACTAATTCATTAGCTGCTCCCTTCTTCCACCTCCTTCTAAAACACTAACTTCCTTGAATTTATCGTGCTTTTCCCACACTCCTTTTTTTGCCAAAGCAATAACTATCAATTCGCCATCCTTTTTATATTTTTGATCATTCATTATTACATTATTGACTAATCACTATTTATTTTAAAATAATTTGATATATACAAAAATTCAACTCAAATACAAACATGATTATTTTAAAATAAACTTATTTAATTTTTTATTTTCAACAACTTATAGAACATTCTTTTTTCATATTTATTTGCTTAAATCAACAATAATTGCTATTATATTTAATAAGTTTTGATGAATCGAATAGGAGTTAAGATAATGCAAGAAAAGGAAATAAAATTATTATTTGGAGCAGGCGTATTTGATTCTTGCCAGGCTATTCCAATTTCCATGTCACGCGGCTGGACACTGAAATTCATTACCAAAGACGACAACGTCATGACGTTAGACTTACAAAGGGGTAATCAAGAAAGGGAATTCAAAAGTCTGGATGGCGCCTCTGCTGTTGCTAAGCGCATTGGCTTTGAATGGCTAAACGTGCACATTGGAGATTTGGAATGGCAAGAGAAGGTCTAAAGAACCCGATTCCCAGGGTTCTTTGGAATAGGTGATAGCTGACACTTAAAATTGCCAGAAAAGCTAAAAGCCAGGCACCGAAATTTATGACCGCTGGCAAATCGAGAATAACAACATCTGTTCACACTGATTGGTGTAATTGAACACGCCCCACAAGATAGTCTTTATTAAATAGGGATAGTTTTAAGTTTTAGAAGGTAGAAGGTAGAAGGTAGAAGGTAGAAGGTAGAAGGTAGAAGGTAGAAGGTAGAAGGTAGAAGCATTCCTCAATGCAGCCGCCAAAGCAACTGCATCAAGAGAAATTACAGCGATATATACTTAAAATTATATAGCTTTTGAAACATCTACTATCTCAATAGAGAATTTCAAATCGACACCGGCATAAGGATGATTGGCATCCACCGTCACTCGATCTTCTTCTACAGAAACGATAGTCACTATTTCTTTATTTCCTTCAGGGTTTGTCACTTCACAAACCATGTCAACATCAACAGATTCAAGCTCAGAAAAAGCGCTGATAGCGATATCATAAACCCTATCATCAGACCACTCCCCATACCCTTGGGAAGGCTTCAGCTTCAACTGAAACTTATCTCCTGTTGACTTACCTACCATAGCTTCTTCTAAACCAGGTAAGATCTGCTTCTCGCCAACAGTAAAAGATACCGCTTCTTGCCCTCTTGAAGTATCCATAACTTCACCTTTCTCATTGAGCAAGGCATAGTGAAAAGTAACGATACATTGTTGATTTATTTGCATAATTAATTGCGCCCATTCAATTGACCAGTGATCCATTCACCGAGTATAGATAAAGATTGTAATGATACCTCATGTGCCATTGGGAAGCTGCTCCATTTTGGCTCATAACCCAGCTCTTTTAAATGCGACACCGAGTTCTCTCCAAGCTCACAGGGAACAACGTCATCTTGCGTCCCGTGAATAACTAGCATATCAAGAGACTTATCAGCTTTGCACTGCTCAGCAGTCAACTTCCTCGGCAAATAGGTTGACATACAAGCAACGCCAGAAAACCCCAAGCTCGATGTTAAAGCGAGCTCATAAGCGACAGCACCGCCTTGAGAGAAGCCAATAATAATGATTCGCGAGGCTTCAATACCTTGCTCAATTTGCTCTTGTGCAATAGCTTTAATCGACGCAACAGATTGAGCCAGCTGTGCCTCATCAGTAACACGCTGAGGAAGCATCGCGAGAATATCGTACCAAGATGGCATTGCTAAACCACCATTAATAGTCACAGGCTGTACAGGCGCGTTAGGAAAAATAAAACGCACTTTACACTGCGCCGGCAGATTTAAATAAGGCAGCGCAGGTACAAAGTCACTACCGTCAGCCCCTAACCCATGTAACCAAATGACAGCTGCATCTGGTGCACCGTGGGTTTGCTTAATAATTGTTTGCAAAAATCACCTATTACTCTTTTAAACTTTATAAATACTAAACTTTGAATCGATCTTAGACCTTTAACCCAATCAAGGTTGCAAGCGCTCTATATTCCATTCAGCATTTTCAAGCTGGTAGGTAAATCGATCATGCAGGCGACCTTGGCGACCTTGCCAAAACTCAAACTTAACAGGCTTTAAGCAATAACCACCCCAACGCTCAGGACGCACTACCGGCTCACTTCCATACTGTTCTTCTAATGCAGCAACAGCAGACTTCAAGCTCTCACGAGAATCTACAGGAAAACTCTGATGGCTTGCCGCCGCACTAAGCTGACTACCCCTCGGGCGCTGCTCAAAGTACTTTTGAGCCTGTACGGCATCAAGCTTTTCAACCGTGCCTTGAATACGCACTTGCCTTTCAAGGCCATCCCAATAAAACATAAGTTCAGCCTGCGGATTTTCAGCCAATTCTTGTCCTTTTTGGCTTTCATAATCGGTATACCAGCAAAACCCATCTGCATCGTAATGCTTTAACAATACAATTCTAGCAGAGGGCATGCCATTTGCACTTGCCGTCGCCAAAGTCATTGATGAGACATCGTTTGGCTTTACTTCGCTCGCCTGTTCGAACCACTTTCTAAATTGAGTAATCGGATCACTCTCTAAATGGCTGTGAAGAAAATCTGCGGCACTATAATTACGTCTAATAGCCGTTAAATCGACTGCATTTTTATCCATTTGACACCTTCTTAAAATCTAATATGCACTTAGCTAATAGCGATTACTGAAAGCACATTGTTTAATAATCCACATTTTCGCTCATAATAACCGAAACTGCATAATTATTTTTGATCTCAAACAACGACTATTGAAGCAAGCCACAATCTCTTTTAGCTCTTACTGCGCCACAAGATAATTTAGCGGTTGTTTTTCCCATCAATTAAATCACTTGACCAAAATTGTGCATAAAAGTAATGTACAAAATACACAACAAAATGCTTACTTACTACAGCATAACTACCTACCTATATTTTTATTTTTTTATAAAAAGAGAGTTATTAGTGCTACATCAACTATTTGCCAGCAAGTTTTTCATTGTTCTATCTCTCATAATTCTATCCGGTTGCTCATTAAACCCAGACAAAAGTTTTCGCGTAGAAACGCTGGCAAAGTCTGAACTGGACATGGTGATTGATGAGCATTTAAACCAAGCAAATGCAGAAGCTATCGCGTTAATGAAAAAGCTTTATAAACGCAACCCTAGAGAACTAAAGAAAGCACCAAAGGGCACCACTGTCGACACCCGTGTGAAGCAATTATTTAGCTTCCCCAGGCAAGTACAATTCAATGAACTAAACAAGAAATATGGAAATAGTGCATTATTAAATGCGTTTGATGAGAATTTCAAAGGGGATAGAGTATTTTCATTAATGGCAGGTATCGCAGGAATACTGCACGGCTCATACAATTTTCAGGATGAATTTTTTATGCTTGATACCATCAATGAGCAGAAAATTTACAATTCAGCACGCAATTTAGAAACTGCAAGCTGGCTGCTCAATAACAAAAAAGACCAGCAACAGCAGTTGTTTATACTCAGTAACAGCTTAGGCGCTAACACTGGTAATAATTTAAGCTATGAACGCTTATTTGGGAAGTTAATTGCCACCCAAGACATACTCGCTCAAATCATTGCCAACAGAAACAACCGCACAATTAACAAAGTACTGCACGGCTTTGCATCAACCACACTGCTGCCGATTTAAACTCGGCAGACAGTTTTATCACCCTTGTTTATTGAGCAACAAATAACGCTCGATAATGTAGCGCCCTTTGTCACCTATATTTTGTAGCCACTGCTGCACTATTGAAAGCCCAACAACTTCAAACTGACGCTGCAAAGCTGGGGCAAATACACTAACAGTCACCCCCTCATCAACAAGCCTCTGTTTAGCTTGCTCAGAGACTTTTTTAGACATCCCCCAGCCTTGACCCTCAACTTTTCTAGCAGCGGCCAGCACCGCCTTTTGATCCGCTTCTGACAGTTTATTCCAAACTTTTAAATTCACGACCATCATAGACTTAGGCAACCAAGCTTTTATCTCGTACCAAAAGGGAAAGTATCGAGGCAAATCAATAGAAGCAGCGGCGAGCGCTGAGCCAAACAATACATCTATCTTCTTCTTTTTAAACTGCTTTTCAAGTTTATTAAGCGGCAGAATTTGCGCCCTCATTCCCAACTTATCACCGAGAGCCTGCGTTGTTTTGCTGTATGGGCGAAAGCGTTTATCAATTAAATCATCTAAAGATTCAATTTCAGTGCGACTATAGAGCCCTTGTGCAGGATAAGGCACTGCATACAAAAGCTTCACCCCCTTAACTTCTAAAATTCTTTCAACGTCAGCACGAGAAACCTTATAAAGATTAAATGCCTCGCGATAGTTTTTGGCAAGAAAAGGCAAGGCATCCAGCTGCAATAGAATATCTTCATGATCTAATGCAGACATTAATCTTAAACCTATCGGCGTTAAATCATTTTTAACAGCCCCGAATATCTGCTCCCCCTTATAGAGTTTGCCATCTAAATGAGCAACTATCTTCAGGCGATTACTAGTGCCTTTTTGCACTTGTTTTGCAAACTCAACGGCCAGCTGGGTCTGAAAATTCGCACTGCCTTGAGAGAGCGGCATTTGCCACTCTAATGCAGCTAGGTGCCCCGAGAAAAAGATACACAATAAAGATAAATACTTAACCAACACAAAACCTCTTAGACATAGCAATAAAAACAATTGAACGCTTCACTTTTATTTCTCCACAACAAATGAGCTAGTAAAATTTTACCTCATCCCCTGTTAAATGGGTCTCTTTAGAATACTTTTTTAGCCCAAGCACCGATATTTTCAGACACATACCACATCACAGCTATCAATATCGCAAATTATTGAGATCAATTTAAGAAGACAGCTCAAGTACTAAGAAGTGCAATATAAATTTAATCAGCACGATTACACCAGTTATTAGAATACAATCTTAAGCCCATATCCTATTTGCGATCTCTACCTTGAAAATCCATAGTTATTTTAAATTGCTTTAAATATACTTCTGCCAGTAGTTGCCAATGACTCAAAACTTCAAATAGAAAAAGTTAAAACAACCACTAATAAGCAGCAAATTACCTCACTACAAAGTAGTTTTTGCTGTTACTTATGGATCTAAATAAAAGGAATTTATTATGGATATTACAAAGACAACATTTAGCAAAAAAATCAGCACCGCCCTCATATCATTTATCTGCCTGCTTGCTATTAGCTTTAGCAATAGCACTATTGCAGCCTCTAATTGTAAGGGAAAATCCCAAAATGCTTGCGGCAGCAGCGATAGCTGCAGCTGGACAAAAGCCTATAAGAAGAAAAATGGCACCAAAGTAGCCGCTTATTGCAAAGCCAAGCCTAAGAAGAAAAAGTCACTAGCCACTAAGAAAGCAGCTAGCACTCAAAAAAAGACCGCCTCAAAAGTAAGTAAAAAAACGAGCAGCACGACTAAAGCCAAAGAGACAAAGAAAATCATTAAAAAGAAGACTACAACTTCTTCCAACTAAACGAATTCCCCCTAAAGCCCAAGCCTTAGGGGGAGCATCACTAGATACCAGGCATAGGCTGGCCATTGAGCAATGCCTTTGCATCTTTTACCGTCACTTCTAGCTTATAACTATCTCCTGCATCAACAAGCACACCAAACCCAGTCAGCATGCGAATTTGAGCTGGATTATAGTTTGGCATAGCTTCTAAGAACTTCTTAGGTACGCTGAGAGCAGCCTCTAAATCCATTCGATCAATAGGGTTCTTAGTTGAAGCTGTAGCACTCACTTTCGACAATTCAAGCTTTGCATCTGCCAATAAAGTTTCTCCATCGACAGAAACCGACAGACGCTTCAAATCAGCATTCACGCCTTGATCCGCAATTAAACTCAATTGAGACACGATCTGATCTGAGTGCTGAAGTGCATCACCCGTTTGCATCTGTAGTTGCTGTAATTTCTCAACAAACAAAACAACCGAAGCCAAATCAAGATCGAGCAGCAACTGCAGCTGAGGCTGCTCTAGCTTCACTTTATTGCGCTTATCATCGATTTCTAAAAAAGCCGCTTGATAATCAACATCTAATACTACTCTTTCACCTTCTATATGCTGCTTCAGGCTCATGACCATTGACTTGAGAAGCAACTGAGCATTTTCTGCTGTGAACTTAACACTATCAACAGCAAACTCGCCAAAAGAACGCTGAGTGACGAGTGCAGTTAACACATCCCCTGTTTCAACCTGCGCCGACTCTTTAAGTGTAATTTCCCCAATATCAACCTTAGCTTCGCCAGACTCAATCGTGCTAGGAGCCACCTTCCATTCCAGATCAATAGCACCTTGCGTGAGCTTATATTCACCCTTACTCGCACCTACTTGAGCCAGCTTATCATCTTCACCGAAACGCAACGCATCCAGCTCGATATCGCCACTTACGCTGACTTGGCCTTCACCAAAATCATATTGATAATCACTGCTGACGATTAGTGGGGCTTTTTGTGAATTCACCTGAATAGATTTTAGCTTCTGTAACAGCTGAGTATCAGATAATGTCAGCACACTTCGACTTGATAAAAATGAGTGAGTGTAGGCGATATCAAAATCGATAGTGTTGGTACCCGCCCAATCCGTTACCGACTTAGACAAATCAAGAAACTCAATACTAAGCGTATTTTGAGAACCCCAAAGACTCTCACTTACCGTTGAGCTAACATTAGCAACACCTTGGTAATTTTCTGTCACTGCAGCTACATAACGCTCAAACTCCGTACTTACTAGCTTACCTGTAAATACTGTCCCACCTGCAAATCCAGCAGCACCAACAACCACAACACAGCCAGCCCAAAAAGCCTTTTTCATACAAAAAAATCCTTACCTCATTTTAGAATATGCCAATACTAACACTTGCCTTTGAAAATTAATCTACAGCAACCACAAATTTCAGTACCAGAGCAGTCAACCTTTAACAAAAGGCAGCTAAGCTGTATTATGCTCGCAGTTCTTATTTGCTCAAACGGATTACTAATGTCAGATACTCGCCACCCAGATCTCGAAATTTACATAAAAAACCGCACAGAAAGTGAAATTATGACTTGGTTAGAAAACTGCTGCGATGATCTCGTGAGCATCAGCCAGTCTAACAATGGACGTGAATTAGAAGCCTATTTTACAGACGCTAGAGTCCGCTGCTCGTTACAACTAAAAGTTTCTGGCAAGATGTGGAGCAGCCTTTGGTTCAAAACCAACCAAACCCCCTGGGATACTGATTTAGATTGCGCAATGCAAGCTGCGTCTGAAATGGACACCCAGATCCGCTGCATAAAAGCAGGATGGTCAGATACCGACGAAGATGCCGAAAACGACGATGACCAATGGTGGAGAATAGAAAACGGCGAGAAAGCTTTAATAAGCTGGAAAGGCTAGATAAAACAAAAAGGAAAGGTATTAGAAAAGCTGCGCAAAAACATCATAAAGCGCAGCTTTATTTGCAGTATTTGTATAAAAACACACACCCAAGCAACAAATTGATACCCGATACACCCACCGTATTAAGCAGCGATATTCACTGAGCCGCGGGCGATATTAATGTGATCCAACATTAGCTTACCCGATGACATCAAAGCAACCTTCTCAAACTCATCAGCACGCGCCTGCTGAGTTCTAGGCTTTTCAGCGACAGTTTCAATAAATGAATTCACAAACGCAAAGTCACCAAAACGCAACTGATGAATCGAGTCATTTAAGCGCTGCACTAATACAGGCTTGTTAACTTCTACTTCGGTAGGGTAAATAGACTGCTGCTGAGCTTGAACATCACTCTCAACAGGCTGAGGTACTTGAAAGTTATTACCTAGATCTTGGTTAGCGGTAATTAATGATAACAACATTGCAAACTGAGCACCATTTGCACCCTGGATTGCACTTGGCAAACTAGCGGTGTAGGTTTCAATTCGCTCTAGCTGTATTTGATCTGCTTGCATTATCACTTCGCTAAAAATATAAATTACGTTTACATTGCTGAAAGCATTATCAGCAAATAGGTTAGCGGCAAGTTAAGCATTTACTTTACTGTTTATTTTATTTTTATTTCTGACACAGAACATGCCATCTGTTTTTACAATTAAACAGGTCGACTGCCGCATTTTTCTATTGCTACCATTATACTATCCGCCTAATACTATGCGCTTAAACAGATGTTTACACACCTTCAAGGAGAAAAACATGGGAAGATGGCGAGCCCCACAACCTAAGAGCTCAAAATACATAACCCAATCCGGCTTTGATAAACTCAATGCAGAATTGCGCCACCTTTGGAAAGAAAAGCGTCCTCAAGTAACACTTGCTGTTCGAGAAGCCGCAGCACAAGGCGATCGCTCTGATAACGCTGAATATACCGAAGGTAAACGCCTACTGCGGGAAATTGATCGCAGAGTAAGGTTTTTAGCCAATAGACTAGAAGACATCACTGTCGTTAACAACATCCCCCAGAATACTCAAATCGTCCTATTTGGCGCATGGGTAGCGTTAATCGATGAAGATGATAAGGATTTAAAAGTACGTATTGTAGGACCCGATGAAATCGATGCTAAAAACAACTACATCAGTATGGACTCGCCATTAGCGAAAGCGCTTTTCAAGAAATCTGTAGGCGATGAAATCTCTTTAACAAAACCTGATAACAGCGTGATGTACTATGAGATACTGGAGATTAAATACGAGAAGTACTCATAGAAGTGGGAGTCTATTAAGAAATTATCTGGGATTTGATACCACTAAGAAGTGGTGGGTCGTGTAGGATTCGAACCTACGACCAATTGGTTAAAAGCCAACTGCTCTACCAACTGAGCTAACGACCCATTTCAGATTTGGCTCCTCGAGTAGGACTTGAACCTACGACCAATAGATTAACAGTCTACTGCTCTACCAACTGAGCTATCGAGGAACTCTGTATCTTCTAAACATTTACCCGTTGATAAGGTAAATGGCGGAGGGGCAGGGATTCGAACCCTGGGAGCCTCTCGACTCGCTGGTTTTCAAGACCAGTGCTTTCGGCCACTCAGCCACCCCTCCGAAGATGGACGCACATTTTAGCTAATTTAAGATCTGTGTCAACCCCTAATCTCATTCAATTAAAAATTAAATAAAATTAACAAGTTAAATCAAAAATTAGCAGGCAGTGGTGGGTCGTGTAGGATTCGAACCTACGACCAATTGGTTAAAAGCCAACTGCTCTACCAACTGAGCTAACGACCCTCGCCTGATCTTACTTTACTCTCACGAATCTGAAATTGGTGGGTCGTGTAGGATTCGAACCTACGACCAATTGGTTAAAAGCCAACTGCTCTACCAACTGAGCTAACGACCCATTTCAGATTTGGCTCCTCGAGTAGGACTTGAACCTACGACCAATAGATTAACAGTCTACTGCTCTACCAACTGAGCTATCGAGGAACTCTGTATCTTCTAAACATTTACCCGTTGATAAGGTAAATGGCGGAGGGGCAGGGATTCGAACCCTGGGAGCCTCTCGACTCGCTGGTTTTCAAGACCAGTGCTTTCGGCCACTCAGCCACCCCTCCAGAAGATGGGCGCAGAGTTTATCGATTTGTCAGAAAGAGTCAACACTATATTTAATAAATATTACTATTTTTTAATTTCTACTGCTTTTTGCCTAATATTTAGACAAGACTGAATGTTTTATGCACTAATATCACAATTTATAAGAATCAATCACATAGCCAACAATAATTTATCCATATCAAGCGCTTGCTTATAATCAGGCTCAGGTATATTTTGAAGTGCTAATGTAAGATACCAGCTACCGAACACACTAGAGGTTGTCACTAAATGTTCATTGCTCACGGAGAGTTTCGGATAGAAAAGAAAGAGCAAGTCGTTTTTATTGAATCAAAAGGCCCCTTTAATCAAGAAGCAGTTGAACTCTATACATTACAAATGGAAGAAATAATGGAAAGCTTTGATAGCCCCTGGGGGCAAATCATTACTTTTCACCAAAATAGCTTATTCACACCTCAAGCAGAACAAAGCATGAAACAAGCGCTATATTATCGCAAAGAAAAAGGTTTGACCGCTTCCGCTGTTATTATTCGTGATGATCAAGCGCGTTTTGTTATTCAACACCAATTTAGCAGAGTCTATAATGATGTTGGTATCGATTATGTTTATATCGATAATATTGATGAAGCAATATGCTGGATGGAAGAAAGGCTTAGCCAGCCATGTACTCCCAGCTAGCCTTTTACCTCAATTGATACTTGCATAATATACCGCTCAACCAACACCCCACCCTTGCTTTGATGCCAACACACTTTCTCTTTTAATTGATCCTTTTTCGTACTCCTTACTTTTTATTGCTCTTTACATTTATTCACCACTTTTGTTATCTACAGGATCAACTCAATATTATTTGACTTTTGTTTGTTTATAGACAAAAATCCAGAAAAATTTCATTCATCGAATTAAATATAGATTTTATGACTAAAAGAGAGCAACAAATCATTGATGCTATCAATGAAAATCCATTGATTTCACAGCACCAACTGGCAGATCAATTAAATATAAGCCGTTCCGCCGTTGCCAGCCATATCACCAACTTAACTGCTAAAGGTGTTATTGAAGGGCGCGGTTATGTAATTGCCCCTGAAAAGTTCTGTGTTGCTATTGGTGGCGCCAACATGGATATCCTAGGAACGCCCACGCAGTCTATCTCAGCAATGAGCTCTAACCCTGGTGTTGTTTCTACTAGTGCTGGCGGTGTTGCACGCAATATCGCTGAAAATATCGCAAGGCTTGGTAACAAGTGTTATTTGATAGCACCTGTTGGCGATGATAACTACGGGCGCCAACTTATAGAGCAAAGTCATAGTGCAGGCATCGATACATCACAAATACTGACGATTGATGGTCAGTCTACGTCTAGCTACCTATCTATTGTTGATGATAACGGTGAAATGCAATTAGCAATCGCCGATATGAATATATTAAATCACATGCTACCTGCCCTACTTAAACGCCAGATGCCTTTATTGAAGCGTGCACAAACGATAGTGCTGGATACAAATATCGATGAGAAGCTACTGAGCTATCTGTTTGATAACCTGCCACAAGCGAGATTTTTTGTTGATACTGTATCAATCGCTAAAGCCTCTAAAATATTGCCCTACCTCGCTAAGGTACACTGCCTAAAACCAAACTTGCTTGAAGCTCAAGCTCTCTCAGGTATGCAGATTGACGATTATTCGCAGCTACCCAAACTAGCTCAATGGTTTCATCAGCAAGGCGTCAAGCAGCTTTATATTAGCTTAGGAGAGGATGGTTTATTCTTTTCGGATCAAAACCAAAGCAAACAAGTACAAATGCCTGCAAAAGCAGTATCCAACAGCAATGGCGCAGGTGATGCCTTAAGTGCAGCCTTAGTTCATTGCCAGCTATCAAACTTACCTATTGAAGAGAGCGCTTATTTTGCTTTAGCCGCAGCTAACTGCGCTATCACCAGTACTCAAACGATCAACCCAGATTTTTCACTTACCAGTATTAACAAAATTTTAGAGGAAGCCCAATGCTAACGCTTGAACAACATTTAGAAGTCAGCGCCGAAGTAGCCAATGCTATTGCCACAGGACAGCCTGTAGTCGCCTTAGAATCAACGATTATCTCTCACGGCATGCCTTACCCTAAAAACGTAGAAACAGCCTTAAAAGTCGAGCAAATCATCAGAGACAATGGCGCGATTCCAGCGACTATTGCCATTTTGCAGGGCAAACTGGTTGTCGGTTTGAGCTGCGAACAAATTGAATACCTAGGAAAAACCGGTAGCGATGTTATCAAAACTAGCCGTCGTGATATTCCATACATCGTTTCACAGCAAAAAGATGGCGCTACAACAGTTGCATCGACGATGATTTTGGCTGAGATGGCGGGTATTAAAGTATTCGCTACTGGCGGCATTGGTGGCGTCCATCGTGAAGCTGAAACAACCATGGATATTTCAGCAGATCTACAAGAGCTTGCCAGCACTTCAGTTGCTGTTATTTGTGCCGGTGTTAAATCAATCCTAGATATCGGTTTAACTCTTGAGTATCTAGAGACATATGGCGTTCCTGTCATGGGCTATCAAACAAAAGACATGCCGGCTTTCTACACCCAACAAAGTGGCTTTGAGGTAGACTACCAACTCGATACCCCTGAGCAAATTGCACAGTGCTTGCACGCTAAATGGCAGCTTGCTTTAGAAGGCGGTGCTGTTATCGCCAACCCTATCCCAGAAGCTTATTCAATGGATGCTAAAGCGATTGAAAAAACCATTGAAGAAGCTTTAAAAGACATGCAAGAACAAGGCGTTAGCGGTAAACAAAGCACGCCGTTTTTACTTGCTCGTATTGCGAAAGTGACCGAGGGCAAGAGTTTGGAAGCTAATATTCAATTGGTTTACAACAACGCAGCACTGGGTGCAAAAATAGCTAAGGAGCTTTGCGCTCAATAACCAATGATACAGCGCCCTTACAAAAAGGGCGCTTTGCTTCTACCTGAATCCGCGACTTCAATGAGAGAACAGAGTGGAAGATATTGGTTTTACAGTGGAATTGAAAAATCTGAGCTGCACCCAAAGGCTCAGCAGGCATTTTTCTAACCGCTGTAGAATCAAGAGCTTGCGCTAAGTGGTGCAGTGAAGTCACTGATTCAGGTTCTAGCCTATTGAAACACCAGATGCTTGTAGATCAGCGTGGTATGAGGAGCGAACGAGTGGGCCGCTTGCTACATGATCAAAACCAAGCTCTTTTGCTACACGTGCAAATTCATCAAACTCTTGCGGTGTAACATAGCGATCAACAGGTAAATGATTTCTACTTGGCTGCATGTACTGACCTAAAGTTACCATGTTCACATCATGGGCTCTTAAGTCTTTCAATACTTGAATAATCTCTTCATTGGTTTCACCTACCCCAACAATTATTCCCGACTTAGTGCGCACATGTGGTACAAGCTCTTTGTAGCGATGCAGCAACTCAAGCGAGCCTTCATAGCTAGAGCCTGGGTTAACTTTCTTAAATAAGCGCTCTACTGTTTCCATATTGTGATTGAAAACATCTGGAGGGGTTTGGGTCAATATCGCGAGAGCTTTCTCAACACGTCCTCTAAAATCAGGCACCAAAGTTTCAATTTGTAGAGTATCTGAACGCTTACGCGTCTCTATAATGCAATTGGCAATATGTTGCGCCCCACCATCACGTAGATCATCTCTATCTACAGATGTGATAACGACATACTTCAAGCCCATTTCAGTGATCGCCTCAGCAAGTTCACGAGGCTCATCTTCATTCAATGGGTTCGGCCTTCCGTGTGCAACATCACAAAACGGGCAGCGTCGAGTACAGATATCTCCCATTACCATGAATGTAGCTGTCCCTTTGCTAAAGCACTCACCTATGTTCGGGCAACTTGCCTCTTCGCAAACCGATGACAACTGATGCTCGCGCAACTTTGACTTAATACGCTTAACTTCACTATTACTGCCCAAGCGCACTCTCAGCCAAGGCGGCTTTTTAAGCATATCCTCTTTTTCAGTAGGCATAATTTTAATTGGGATACGCGCCATTTTGTCAGCACCGCGTAGCTTTACACCTTGATCTAGGCGCTTAGCCTTTGGCTTTTCTTGCTTTTTTTGAGGGTCTTCAATTTGTATCATAATATACTCAATCTAAATGACTCGTATAATTTACGTCAGTATAACCTATCTTCTCTACCATATAGTCACACAGCCTTTGCCTGACTAATGAGTGATCTAAATTACTGACAAAATCGGCCAAATTACTCATCTGCATACCCGCATACCCGCAGGGGTTTATACGTAAAAACGGTTCCATATCGACATCCAGATTAAGCGCAAAACCATGGAAGGTACAACCACGTCTCACTCTTAAGCCTAGCGATGCGATCTTACTTTGGTCGACATAGACACCCGGTGCATCTGCTTTGGCAAAAGCCGTTACAGAGAAACTTTGCAGCACATCAATAATTGCCTGCTCCATCAAAGTCACCATATCGCGAACGCCAAGCTTATGACGGCGTAAATCAACCAGAATATACATGACTAATTGGCCAGGGCCGTGATATGTCACTTGGCCACCACGATCTACTTGTACAACAGGAATATCACCAGTGTTTAGCAAATGCTCAGCTTTACCTGCCTGCCCTTGCGTAAATACTTTTTGATGCTCAAGCAGCCATATTTCGTCACTGCTTTGCTCGTTGCGTGTATTAGTGTAATTCTGCATTTTTTGCCAAACGGGCTCGTAAGGCTCTGCTTGTTCTAATAAACGTATAGTTAGGGAATTCGCTTTTGTCATCAGATTACTGTTATCACTCGACCTGACGCTTTTAGCTCGTCATTGAGTTCAACAAGCTGCTGCTCACTAGCGGCGGTGATAAAAAGCCTAACAGAGCGGAATTTACCATTCTTAGAATCTTGGTGTGTGACTTTAGATTTATCAAGTTGTGCGTCATATTTACACATTGTATCAATGACATACTCATGAAAATCTTCTGTATTGTGACCAATAACTTTAATTGGATAATCAGCGCATGGAAATTCAATTTTAGGAGGTTGCTGATCTGCTACATTGGTTTTTTTAGGGACTTTTGTCAAGCCAGGCTTAACTGACATTACTTTTTTCATATCTGATTTCTATCTTAAACATATATATGCGCTATTATCTTCGATAATGAGCAATAGCGCAAAAAAGATCGTATTTATGGGCCAAAGTAGGCTGTTTTGATAGATGCACAGCAGATAAATGGGGGTTGTGTAACTATATTAGTCTGTTTCGTTAAGTAACTTGGCCTGCGCTTGAGCCAATAAAACATATAGCTTTTGCCAGACAGCGCCTTTTTCTCCGCCAGCAATAAACTTGTCGTCTACTTTTAAAACAGGTAACAAACCTCTTGTCGAGCTAGTTATCCACACCTCATCTGCCGCGATTAGCCGTTGATAACTAATATCCTCATGAAGCACCGCGATCTTTTGCTTTCTAGCAACTTGCTGAACCAGTTGACTTGTAGTGCCATTCAATATTGCATGAGAACTTGGTGGAGTAATAATTTTGTTACTTTCGACCAAGAATAAATTTGAACTAGCGCCTTCCAATACTTTGCCATCATTGATTAACAAAGCTTCCTTAGCACCCTGCTGTCTCGCCTGCTCAATAACCAATATATTAGGCAGTAAACTTGTTGATTTGATATCGCATCGCTTCCACCGTAAATCTTCACAGACAATTACGTTGATTCCTGAAACTTCAGCAGCTGCTAGCGCATAATTATTTACAATAGGGTTAATACAGGCAAAAACTGTAGGCTTTAAAGACTCATTAATACTGTGCCTTCTCTTAGTATCTGCACCTCGAGTAACTTGAAGATATACAGAGCAGTTGGTCATTTTATTCTTCGCAACAAGCTCTTGAACAATCTCAGTATAATTATCTTCAACGCTAATATTAAGGGCAGCTAAGCTAATTTTGAGACGTTTTATATGCTGCTCAAGCTGGAAGCCCTCACCTGCATAAAACGGAATAACTTCGTAAACACTATCTGAAAATAAAAAACCGCGGTCGAATACTGAAATTTTTGCCTGATCTGCCGCAATGAACTGGCCGTTAAGATAAACGATATCCATTTTAAACTACCGACATAAAGAAAAGGATAGCAGCAACCTTGGTGGTTGCTGGTTACCGATTGAGAAAAAATGCCTTGGAATCTATATAACTAATCCCTAATCAGGCTTAGCTCCAAAGGCTGATAAAGAACAGCATAATGCTATCCCATACTTTCTTAAAGAAACCACCTTCTTCCACCGAATTTAGAGCGACCAATGGCACGGTTTTAACTTCTTTGTCATCTAAGGTAATTCTAACAACACCATAAGTTTGGCCTGCTACAACAGGCGCCTTAATTTCGTTGTTGATATCCATCGTCGCTTTCAAGCCTTTAGCTTGTCCACGAGGAATAGTAACTGCCAAAGCATCTTGCACACCTAAATGAACAGCCGATTCTTTGCCACCCCACACTTTAACAACAGAAAGTTTTTGGCTTGCTTCATAAAGCTTATGGGTGCGATAAAATCTAAAACCGTAAGCGAGTAGTTTTTGTGATTCACGCGCTCTGGCCTCTTCACTAGTTGTTCCTAGTACAACAGTGATAAGGCGCATGCCTTCACGCTTTGCAGAAGCAACTAAACAATAACCAGCCGCATTGGTGTGCCCTGTTTTTAACCCATCAACCGTTTTGTCACGCCACAATAGCTTATTGCGGTTAGGCTGGCGGATATTGTTGTAAGTGAAAAATTTCTCTGAGTAAATACCGTAATGTTGCGGGAATTCTTGGATAATCGCTCTTGCAAGAATGGCTAAATCATAAGGCGAAGAATAGTGATTATCTTGAGGCAAACCTGTCGCATTGGCAAAGTTTGTATTATCCATACCAAGCAGCTTTGCATGCTGGTTCATTAAGCTGGCAAACGCTGTTTCACTACCGGCTATATGCTCAGCCATCGCGACTGATGCATCATTACCCGACTGAATAATAATACCTTTTAGCAGCTGACCAAGAGGTACACGTGTTCCCTCTTTGATGAACATTCTAGAGCCTTGGGTCTTCCAAGCTTTTTTACTAACTGATACTTCATCATCTAAACTGATATTACCTTTGGTTAATTCATATTCGGTAATATAGCTAGTCATCATCTTAGTTAAACTAGCAGGAGGAAATTGCTGCTGAGCTTTCTTTTCAGCAATAATTGCGCCGGTATCAGCATCCATAATGATGTAGCTAGTTGCTGCAATTTTAGGTGCTGCAGGAATTAACTGCGTAGCATTTGCAGTAATAACGCTAGAAAAAGCCGCTATTAACAACCCTATTTGTAAAATGCTCTTTTTTGGCAAAAGTGTCACAATGACTCCTTACTAATGATAAATATCTAAAGTACTTTTAATGCAAAAGAGCACTTATAAAGCACTCTTTTTTGAGATTATTTTTGCTACTTTGCAAGACTACATTTCATCTGAAAACACTTGCTACAAGCGCCATTACCATTAATGACAGCAAACAGAGTAAATAGTTACTCTTTTACACGAATGATTTCTCAAACTGCTATTTTGGTAAATCTATTAAATGCGCGCCTGCAAATCCCATGTCCGCAAGCTCCAACTTTATCTCTTCAGTACGGCTGCGGCTTTTCATGGGACCTATTATTACTTTATACAGATGCTTACTACCTTTATCCAATTCACTAATTAATGCCGGCAAATCAAACTTGTTCACTTGCAACGTAACATCATGTGCTGCTTTTTCAGTTGAATATACACCCACCTGAATATAGTGAATGCCTAAATATTTATCTGAACGGTACTTTGTTGTGCTTTTAGTTTTCGCACTTGCAACTTTCTTTGGCTGAGAAACAACTTCTTTATATGTTGTCTTTTCAATTGCAGTAGGAACAATAGGTGCCGCTGCTTTTTTGCTAGCTACTATAGCCGCACTAGTTTTTTGAAGATTATCGACTACTCTTGGCTTGGAAGATTTAGTCATTAAAAAAGCATCATCCGCTGACTTTTTCTTTAGCTCAGTGCCAGCTAAATTTTGCTTGCCTTCTCTCCACGTTTTCGGATCAATCGCCACAACTTCAACTTGCGCTGTGCCATTATCTAGCATATCTAATTTAGAGGCTGCTGCGTAAGAAAGATCGATAACTCTTCCTTTATGGAAAGGCCCACGATCGTTAACTCTCACAATTACTTTCTTATTATTTGCAAGGTTTCTCACACTCACATAAGTCGGTATTGGTAAGGACTTGTGTGCCGCGGTCATACCATACATGTCGTACTTTTCACCATTAGCCGTTAAATAACCATGGAATTTTTTTCCGTACCAAGAAGCTCCACCCGTCTCTTTAAATCCTTTAGAGTCACGCATAACAGAATAGGTTTTACCAAGCACTTCATAACTGCTGCGGTTACCGCCTCGGCTTAAAGGCTCTACTTTTGGAATAGCATCACGCACGTGAGATACGTCAACGACAGCATCAGGCCCGTAGTCCTTAGTGACTTTATAACGACCTTCGTTTGTTTTCGGCTTAGCCGTTTGTGTTGTTTTATTCGCACAACCTGTAACAATTAAAACAAGTGCTAATAAACCTAATAGATTACGTATTCCAGTCGTCTTATTCATATAATCCTTTAACCCAACTTATTTTCAGCTTTTATTAACTGGCTTAATTGATAAACCGCCATCGCGTAATAACGACTGCGATTATAGCGTGTAATTACATAGAAATTCTGCAATCCGAACCAAAAGAGATCTTTTTTACTTTGGCTTAAGCGCATTAACGTCGCCTTATCATTTTGATCGAGATTTGCACCACCTACAATTGAGCGTGCCCGCCAATCTTTAAGCGTTAATTTTAGATCCAAACCGTTGTTATACCAATCTTTATTAATCTCTTTTGACACTTTTGCTGGTACGATTACCGGTGCATTTTGCTGCCAGCCATGTTCTGCTAAGTAATTGGCGACACTGCCGATTGCATCGGTCTCATTTTTCCAAATATCACGCTTGCCGTCTCCATCAAAATCTATCGCATATTTACGAAAACTTGAAGGAATAAATTGACCAAATCCCATCGCTCCAGCGTAAGAACCTTTAGGTTTTGTGTAAGAGAGCTTTTCTTCTTTTGCTAACAGCAAAAACTCTTTAAGTTCATTTTGAAAGAAGGTTGCACGACGTTTATAGTCAAAAGCAATTGTTGCAAGAGCGTCAATGACTCGATAGCTACCCGTAACTTTTCCGTAACGTGTCTCGACACCAATGATTGAAACTATCATTTGAGCTGGCACACCAAATTGACGCTCAGCTCTTTCTAGTGCTTTACGATGTTTCTTCCAAAACTTATTACCATTTTGGATGCGCTTAATCTCTATAAAACGACTGCGGTACTGATCCCAGCTTAATCTTTTTTCAGCAGGCCTATTAAGCGCTTTTAAGATAGAACTTTTACGTGTTGCTGTTTTCAACACCTTATTTAAATATTGCTCTGAAAAACCTTCTTTGACCATCTCTTTAACCCACGCTTTAGCGACGGGGTGATTACTGTAATTAGCAGCACTTGCATTTAAGCTAAAGCACAGATTTGTTAAGAGAAGTAGTACGACTGTTATTCTTATTTTCACTGTATCAATCCTTAGATAACAATATTTCGATGTGTATATACGGACATTATCACTCCAAAGCCCATCATCAAAGTCACGATAGAAGTACCACCATAACTCATCATGGGTAAAGGCAAGCCAACCACAGGTAAGATGCCACTAACCATACCAATATTGACAAAAATAAACACAAAAAATGTCAATATGATACTGCCACAAACTAAGCGACCAAAACTATCACTGATATTTGATGCCATCCACAGGCCTCGAGCAATAATCAGCACGTACAAGCCAATTAAGGTAGCCACGCCAATCAACCCTTGCTCTTCTGCAAGGACAGCGATAATGAAGTCAGTGTGTGACTCAGGTAAAAAATTAAGCTGAGACTGAGTCCCCTCTAACCAGCCTTTACCACTGTAACCGCCCGAACCTATCGCTGTTTTAGATTGGATGATATTCCAACCGGTACCAAGAGGATCACTCTCTGGATCGAGAAAGGTCATAACTCGTTGCTTTTGGTAGTCCTTCATAAACATCCACAGCAACGGCAAACAGGCACCTGCAGCCCCCATTGCAAGGAAGATATAACGCCATTTAATACCAGAAAACAACAAAACAAATATACCGGAAGATGCTATCACCAAAGAAGTGCCCAAATCCGGTTGTTTCATAATTAATAAGGTAGGAATAGCAATGAGTATCAAGGCGATACAGCACTGTTTCAGTGTTGGTGGCAACGGCCTACCAGCCAGACAAAAAGCGACAGTAAGTGGCAACACCACTTTTATTATTTCTGATGGTTGAATACGAAACCCAGGTAGTGCCAACCAGCGCTGTGCACCTTTTGCACCTACTCCAAAAAGCAATACACTGATCAATAAAATTACGCCGAAGCCATAAACCCAGGGCGCCCAGCGCTCTAATAGCGAGGGGCTAATTTGAGCGATAAAGATCATCGCTACGAAGCCAACCCCCATTCGCACTGCCTGGCGCATCACATAACCAGAATCTTCTGCAGAGGCACTGTATAAAACCATCAACCCGAAGGCGCACAGTAAAATCAAAAGAATCAGCATTGGCGCATCTAGATGCGTATAACTCCAAAGCCCAGGCTTTGATCTCAAATGGGAACTGGAGTTTTGCATGGAGCGAGAAAAATCTTTACTCATAAGAGCTCCTCACCCCACTTTTGTTGTTCAGGATCAACACCTAACAAAAAGGCATCCATCACTTTTTTTGCTAGAGGTGCTGCTGTACTCGATCCACCGCCACCGTTTTCAACAACTACCGCGACCGCAATTTTAGGATCATCAACCGGTGCAAATGCAATAAAGAGCGCGTGGTCTTGGTACTTTTTCTTGAGCTTACTTTTATCGTAGCGCTCTCCTTGTTTGATACCAACAACTTGTGCTGTACCTGTTTTCCCGGCAATTAAATAAGGCGAGTTTTTACCAATTTTACGTGCCGTCCCACGCTTACCGTGTACCACTTCAACCATGCCGTCGATAATCGGGTCCCACAGTGCATCGTTCTTCAATTTAACATTTTCAGGAATAGGGTTCCTTCCTTCTAGATCTAAATCCTTAAGTACAACTTTTCCATCAGGATCAACTTCTCGAATGCCCATTAGGAGTTTTGGTTGCTTCCACACCCCACGATTTGCCAGCAACATAGCAGAGGTCGCCAGCTGTAGCGGAGTCGCCACCAAATACCCCTGACCGATACTTAAATTTAGAGAATCCCCTGGGTACCAAGCTTGCTTGTGACGGCGCTTTTTCCACGCTTTTGTAGGCAATAGCGCAGGGATTGCTTCGGGTAAATCTAGACTTGTCACTTGCCCTAAACCAAACATTTCAAGGTAGTGCGACATATTATCGACACCTGTTTTATGTGCGGCATCGTAAAACCAAACATCACAAGATTGAGCAAGAGCAAGATTCAAATTCACCTTACCGTGGCCACTCCTCTTCCAGTCTCGATATTTACGTTTATACCTGTCATCGGCAATCGTGTACCAACCAGGATCAAAAACAGTGTGACTCAAAGGTACGCTATCGCTATCAATTGCGGCTAATGCAGTAATTGGCTTAATCGTAGAACCCGGAGGGTAACCACCCCGAATAGCGCGGTTAAATAAAGGAAGATCAGGGGATTCTCTTAATGCACTGTAATCTTTATTAGAAATACCCGTTACAAACAAATTTGGATCATAGCCAGGTGTTGAGACCAGCGCCAAAATACCACCCGTTTTAGGATCAATCGCGACAACAGAGGCTTTTTCACCAACAAGTAGCTTTTCGGTCACTTGCTGAAGAGGCAAATCAATGGTGAGCTGCAAATCTTTGCCAGGCACAGGTTCAGTATTCTCTAACACCCTCATGACACGGCCACGTGCATTTGTTTCTACTTTGCGCATGCCCACTTGCCCGTGCAGTTCCTCTTCATAGTATTTTTCAATACCGAGCTTGCCGATATAGTTAGTGGCAGAGTAATTGCGCTCATCAACACGATTTAGCTCTTTTTCATTGATTCGCCCAACATAGCCCATCGCGTGAACCAGAGTTTCACCATAGGGATATACACGAATAAGATCAGCTTCGACTCTAACCCCCGGCAAACGGTGGTAGTTCACAGACAATTTAGCTATTTCTTCTGGGGATAACTGAGAGCGAAGTAAGACTGATTCATAGGGGCGGCGGCGTCTTTTCAAACGTTTATTAAAACGCTCTAAGTCACGATCAGAAATTTCAATGATCTTAGCGACACTCTCTATAACGCCGTCTAAATCTTTGCCCACTTCTTCTTTAAGAATCGTCACATTATAGCTAGGTTTGTTGTCAGCTATTAGCACTCCAGATCGATCAAAAATCAAGCCACGAGTCGGCTTCTCAGGTTTTAGCTGAATACGATTTTTATCTGAAATTGCTGTATAGCGATCATTTTCTACAACTTGTAGAAAATACATCCGCGTGAGCAGAGCGCCCATTGCGATCAACACTAACATAAAAGCAATAAAAGCGCGTAGTTGAAAGGTTCTGCGCTCTTCTGGGTGATCTTTAAAACGTGCGTATCCGGACATAATACCTATTTATGATATGGGTGGCCTTGGATCACTGTCCAAGCGCGATAGAGTTGTTCGCTAAGTAAAATTCTAACCATTGGGTGCGGCAAAGTAAGCGCAGACAAAGACCATTTTTGATCTGCCAGAGCACTGCAGCGTGGATCCAAACCATCAGGCCCACCCACCAGCAAACAAACGTTGCGACCATTCATTTGCCAATTTTCCATTTGCTGAGAAAGCTTTTCGGTTGTCCAATGTTTGCCTAACACCTCAAGTGCAACCACCCAGTCGCCAGAAGGGATAGCAGCAAGCATTGCATCCCCTTCTTTTTTAATCGCTCGCTTGAGATCAGCGCCTTTTCCTCTGTGCCCAAGGGGTAACTCAACCAGCTCTAACTGCATTTCAGCAGGCATGCGCTTACTGTATTCATTAAATCCAGTGGTTACCCAAGCTGGCATTTTACCGCCAACGGCGAGTAGTCTTATCTTCATAACTCAGTTCAATTACTACCAAAAGGCACTTTATAAAATCACTACAGCATTGTTGTAGTTGGTTTAACTTAGGAAAAAAGGCTTATGCACTCTCTTCAATAATCGCTTCTGGCTGCATATCAAAACGCCATAGTTTTTCTAAATCATAAAGCTCACGAGCTTCTGCCGTTAGTACATGGATGACAACATCTGACAAATCAACAATTACCCAATCGCCACCTTTGTGGCCTTCACTACCTAGCGGTGTAATTGATTCTTTTTTAAGTGTTTCTTCAACTTTGCTTGCGATAGACATCACATGGCGCTTAGAAGTTCCGCTGCACACTAGCATATAATCAGTCACACTCGACTTACCACAAACATCGATAAGCTCGATATCAATCGCTTTAAGCTCTTCTAGTGCTTGTGTTGCAAGTGTGATCATTTCTTGGTTTTGCATGTTTTATTACCTTAAGTTTAAGTTTGCCCTGTTTATTGTGGGCGTACATCGGCTTTATAAAGCTGATGTGTATTTATGTACTGCGCGACTTTAGGCGGCAGTAAATTCGGGGTTTCGCTATTGATAATCTGCTCACGAATTTCACTCGCAGAGATATCAACAGGCGCTTGTTCAAAAAAATAGACTGAGCCATGAGTTGTAGCCAACATTTGCTCGATGCTATTTGCTATCGGCGCTTGATACACAGCTCCTTGTCCTGGCTGTATTTCATACTGTGGTCGTTGTAATACAATGATATGGCAGTATTTAAGAATGCTTTCACTGTTCTTCCACATTCCTAGCGTTTGATATGAATCCATTCCTATCACCATCACTACTCGGATATCTTGCGCTAACTCTCGACGTAGCTGGCGCAATGTATCAATAGTAAATGAAGGATTTACAGCGCGTATTTCTCTTAGATCCAATTTAAGCTGAGGGTAATCCTCAACCGCTAACTGCAGCATTGAAATGCGCTGTTCGACTTGTGTACTAGGCTGTGCTTTATGCACAGGAGTTTTCGCTGGAAGTAAATGTACATCTGCATTGTGCAATAGCTCACTGACTGCTTGCGCAGCCTGTAAGTGTCCACAATGGATAGGATCAAAAGTCCCACCCATGAAGATGTAGCTATTTTTAATGCTCAACGTTTGCAACTTAACCTTCACACTCTGCTATGAACGTACTTCACCATCGCCAAGCACAATATACTTTTGCGAGGTTAATCCTTCCAAGCCTACAGGCCCACGAGCATGAATTTTATCGGTTGAGATACCTATCTCAGCACCTAAGCCGTACTCAAAGCCATCAGCGAACGCTGTTGATGCGTTAACCATCACAGAACTAGAATCTACTTGTCTTAAGAACTTTCGTGACTTGGTATAGTTTTCTGTAATAATGGCATCGGTGTGCGCAGAGCTATAAGTATTTATATGCTCAATTGCCGCGGCTAAATCATCTACAATTTTAATCGATAGTATCGCTGCTAAATATTCTGTCGACCAATCTTCTTCAGTGGCTGCGTTAATGTCTTTTAATACTTCAAGAGTTTTCTCACAGCCACGCAGTTCAACATTCTTACTGAGGTAAATTGCCGCTAATTCAGGAAGTACAGTCTCTGCAATATCTGCGTGCACTAATAATGTTTCCATAGCATTGCACACACCATAACGGCGCGTTTTAGCATTATCGGCAATCTTAATTGCTTTAACGACATCTGCTTCATCATCAATGTATACGTGACAAATACCATCTAAATGTTTGATAACAGGGACTTTGGCATCATTGCTAATACGCTCAATTAATCCTTTACCACCACGAGGGATAATAATATCCACATAATCGGTCATGGTAATTAATTGTGCGACAGCTTCGCGATCAACTGTTTCAACAACTTGTACTGAATCCGCTGGTAACTGAGCCTGCTCCAACCCCTTTGAGATGCACGCAGCGATTGCGGTATTAGAGTGAATAGCTTCTGAGCCACCGCGTAAAATAGTGGCATTACCTGATTTCAGACACAAGCTTGCAGCTTCAACTGTCACGTTTGGACGAGACTCATAAATAATACCGATCACCCCAAGTGGTACACGCATTTTACCTAACTGAATACCGCTATCTAAAAAGCGCATATCAGAAATACCACCAACAGGATCAGGTAAAGCAGCAACTTGTTCTAAACTAGTCACCATTTTATCAATAGCTTCATCATTGATAGTGAGTCGATCCAACATGGGGGCAGACAAACCTTTTGCTTTACCATTTGCTAAGTCTTTTGCATTAGCAGCAATTAAGGTAGCTCTGCTCTCATCAAGAGCAACAGCCATTTGTTTTAACGCTTGATTCTTTTGGTTTGAATCAGCGCTGGCAACAATAGAAGAGGCACGTTTCGCGCGCTCACCTAGGGCCTGCATGTATTGATCGACACTCATAATATTTGGCTCTTACAGCTTAAGTTTTATCATCACATAAAGTGATATATTTATGTAGCGCGCGATTTGCTCGCCTATCAACATAAAAATCTCATGTTTGAAAGGTCTTTAAGCTAAATTATCGATACGCTCAATTAAAACTTTACACCTTGGTATTGCATTCTAAACTTATCGAATAAGTCCATTATTTCAATACAAAAACTGCTCACTATTAACATTAGCAACGAGGCTAAAGACATCGTGCATGTTTCGAAGGTGCAAAGGGAATTAAATGTAATTATACTACGCCCTGAATCCCTAAATAACCCTTATTGATACAGATATTTTGTGCTATTTAAAAATAATTAGAAATAATGACAAATAACCCAGTAAATTCCCGCACTAACCCTACTTATTTTGAACCTTCACCTTTCAAGCTAGTAGCACTGACTGCCATCATAATGGCCATTTGTATCCTCAGCGGAGGGGTATTTGTCTACACGCTTGCCCAAAGCCAAGCTAAAACCTATACCGATGAACAAATCGCAATGGTAAAAAACCAAGCGCAGATTACATTGCAGCCTATGATACTAGCCAAAGATAGCGTCAGTATGAATGTTTATTTACGCACATTATCTCAAGCTAACTTCATCAATGGTCTTTCACTTGTCAATGCAAAGCGCCAGTTACTGAGCCGAGCAGGTGATAGCCTTGGCGATATCGACAAAAAGCAAATTTTTAGCCAGCAGTTAGAGATAGGCGAGCTCACGCTATTTATCAATAGAGCACCTGCCAAAACATTTTTTAATCAATTACTTTGGGTGTTTATGGTGCTTGCTGCCACTACCAGCATTTTTAGCTTAATTGCCATTGCTATTATTGCTAAAAACACCATGCGCCAATTCAGCGAACAATATAAACCCCTGCTAGAGCATCGCTTTTCAATGGAGCTTGCTCAGCTGCACGTGCAAGAATCTGAAATACTGGCTAATGCTAAAGCTGAGCAAAGCAGCTATAACAGCGAAGAGAATGACGAAACTAAACCAGTGCCAATTGATGCGCCAGAACTTCTAGAAAATCAAGAGCCGAAAGAGGCCGCACCTAATGCTGTCTCTTTAGCAATTGTCGACTTAGACAGCAAAACACCTACTGAATCAATGCAAAGCTCTGATGCGAATGAAGGAGGTTTTGCCAATACAGCTCCTTCGCAGCAAGATGATCACGAGCAAAACCAGGCCTTAGTATCATTGCTAAAACCTGATAGCCAGCAGCGAATGCCCCACTTCAAGCCCTTTAATGACAACCCAGAAGGGGAAGGTAAAACAAAAAGGGCAACAAAAACTTCGCCCGCCACCCCCACCATTGAACTCATAGAAGAAGACTTAAGCACTGCGACAAAGACTAAAGAAAACCCATTACTTAGATCTCACCCCCATGAAGAGCAGTTAGACTTATACTCTTTAGAGCACCAAACCGAACTCAACTTAAAAGCTAAGGATGCTGCTTACCTATTATTTATTGACTGCAGCAGTGGCCGCGCCCCTATTGAAGATCCAGAAGAACATAAAGAGCTACTGGCGCAATATCGGCGTTTAATTAAGCTCGTGACCAATATTTATGGCGGTCATGTTGAGCTTTTGGCAAGTGGTGATATAAGAGTTATGTTTGATGATAAAGACCCAGATGACAACCACGGCATTCAATCATTATGCGCAGCCAAGCTCTTCAATCAGCTATATAAGCTCTATAACCATCGTCAAATCACACGTATGCAACCGACGCTCAATATTCAATTATCACTGGTGCGCGGCAATAGAGAAAAATTAGAGATACTGCGTGAAGAAGCACACTTCTTAACACGCACGACAATATCTAACGAGCTGATTAGTCATACGCCTCTGAGTGAAATTCAAGCATTAAAAGATTCATTATTATCTGGCGCACAAACCGAGCGCCAAGAAGAAGATAAGATTTTGATTTTGAAGCTTGATCCAAGCTATCAAGAACTGCTAGAAAAACAGGCAAGACATTTAGTAAAGGGAATCTAAAAAGAGGATTTGGAGATATCTTGCGACAAGAGAAGGAACTCCCTTACTCCCAAATAATTTAATAACGTCTATAACACAAGAAAACAGGCACCTAAATTAAATTTAGATGCCTTTACCAACAGCCTTTATGCCTCTGGCTGCTCCTGTGTCTCGCTTTGACTAGAGACGATTTCTATTTGGTCTACACGCTGATAACCACGCGGCAGCTTATTACCACGACGACCACGCTCAGCACTAAAGTGTTCTATATCGCTCGGCTTCAAACGCAAGTGCTGTTTACCAGAATGCACTAGCAAGGTATCTCCTGGGCTAAACACCATTAAAGCAATCATAAGCTCTTCACGTGCACTTGCTTTCGCCGTAGGCACGTTGATGATCTTGTTGCCTTTACCTTTGGACAGTAGCGGTAAATCTGCCACAGGGAAAACAAGCATGCGCCCTTCGTTGGTCACAGCTGCTAATTGCTTTTGCTCAATTTCACCAATATTGGTTGCTGTTAGTAACTGCGCATTTTTCGATAACGTTAATGCCGCTTTACCATTTTTAGTCTTACTAGATAGATCAGAAATCGTTGTAATAAACCCGTAACCCGCATCAGAGGATAACAACACATGTGATTTATCAGCACCTGTTGTCGCCGCTTCGATACTCGCTCCTTTAGGCAAGCTTATCTTACCCGTAACCGGTTCACCCTGCCCTCTTGCAGAAGGTAAGTTATGAGTTTCTATGGTATAGCTTCGCCCAGTTGAATCTAGCAGTATCAAGGGCTGATTCATTCGCCCAGGGCAGGCTATTTTAAAGCTGTCACCTGATTTATAACTTAAGCCTTGAGCATCTATATCATGACCTTTGGCTAAACGTATCCAGCCTTGATTTGAAATAATTGCCGTAACAGGCTCTGCTGATAGCAGATCTTTTTCATCAAACGCTTTGGCTTCTTCACGGGCAACGATTGGCGAGCGACGATCATCACCGTAAGTTTCCATATCCGCTTTAAGCTCTTTTTTAATCAAAGTACGTAAGCGCTGATCTGAACCTAATAACAACTCGAGCTTTTCGCGCTCTGCTTCTAGTTCATCTTGCTCGCCTTTAATCTTGAATTCTTCAAGCTTCGCCAAGTGACGTAATTTTAGATCTAAGATGGCATTGGCTTGAATATCAGTGATATTAAAACGCTCCATCATCACTAATTTCGGCTCATCTTGTGTTCGTATAATCTCAATCACCTCATCAATATTGAGATAAGCGACCATCAAACCTTCTAAGATATGCAAACGCTCAAGCACTTTATCCAAACGAAATTGTAAGCGCTTTCTTACGACAGAAGTACGCCAGCTCAACCATTCAGTTAATATCTGTCTAAGATCTTTAACTTGCGGGCGTCCGTCAACACCAATCATATTCATGTTGACACGATAAGTGCGTTCTAAATCTGTCGAGGCAAATATATGCGCCATCAACTGCTCTAAATCAACACGGTTAGAGCGCGGCACAATCACTAAGCGTGTCGGGTTCTCGTGATCTGATTCATCACGTAAATCAGCAACCATCGGCAGTTTCTTTTGCTGCATTTGAGCGGCAATCTGTTCAAGTATTTTGGCACCTGATACTTGATGAGGCAGTGCTGTGATAACAACATCGCCTTGCTCTTTACTCCACAAAGCACGCATGCGCACAGAGCCACGCCCACTTGTGTATAGCTTCCTTAAATCTTCCTTAGAAGAAATAATTTCAGCATCGGTCGGCATATCAGGACCCGGCACAAACTCACAAATTTCTTCCAGGGTTGCACGCGGATTTTCAAGAAGGTGAATACACGCAGTGGTTACTTCACGTAAATTATGCGGCGGAATATCCGTCGCCATACCGACCGCTATACCGGTTCCACCATTGAGTAAAATATTTGGCAGACGAGCGGGCAAAACAGTCGGCTCGTTAAGCGTTCCATCAAAGTTTGGTACCCAATCAACAGTTCCCTGCCCTAACTCTTGCAGCAACACTTGCGAGTAATGCGTTAACCTAGCTTCTGTATAACGCATAGCAGCAAAGGATTTAGGATCATCGGGTGCTCCCCAGTTTCCCTGCCCATCTATTAATGTGTAGCGATAGCTAAAAGGCTGGGCCATCAGCACCATAGCTTCATAACATGCACTATCACCGTGTGGGTGGTATTTACCTAACACATCACCAACCGTACGCGCAGATTTTTTGTGCTTAGCGGTGTTCTTTAACCCCAGCTCACTCATCGCATATACAATACGACGCTGCACGGGCTTCATGCCATCACCGACATGCGGTAACGCACGATCGAGAATAACGTACATTGAGTAATCTAAATACGCTTTCTCAGTGAACGTTTTAAGGGGTAATAATTCGATACTGTCATCAGTTGAATACGTGGACATAATTGATCATTTCACCTGTTAAATCTTATTCTTTCAGAGTTCTTAAAAACGAAAACCCTATACTTTTGCCAAATCACCGTTGCTTTCTAGCCACTGCTTTCTATCGCCAGCGCGCTTTTTCGCTAACAACATATCCATCATTTCATGGCTGTCGTCACCCGGCTCTATGACTAACTGAACTAAGCGGCGTGTATCTGGATCCATCGTTGTTTCGCGCAGCTGCATCGGATTCATTTCACCGAGACCTTTAAATCGCTGCACGTTTATTTTGACATTTTTGCGCTCTGCCTTAATCCGCTCAATCACACCTTCACGCTCTGCATCATCTAATGCATAGTGAACATCTTTAGCAGCATCAATTCTATACAATGGCGGCATCGCAACAAACACGTGCCCTGCTTGCACCAGCGGCTTAAAGTGGCGTAAAAATAACGCGCAAATCAATGTGGCAATGTGCGCTCCATCGGAGTCGGCATCGGCTAAGATACAAATCTTCCCGTAGCGCAAACCGCTAATATCTTCATTGCCAGGTTCAACACCAATAGCTACCGAAATATCGTGTATTTCATTTGAAGAGAGTACTTCGGATGAGTCGACTTCCCAAGAGTTTAAGATCTTACCGCGCAGCGCCATAATCGCTTGAAATTGACGATCTCTCGCTTGCTTCGCAGAACCACCGGCTGAGTCACCCTCTACTAAGAATAATTCAGAGCGCATTGTCTCGCTACCAGAGCAATCCGCCAGTTTACCTGGTAAAGCAGGCCCAGTAGTTATTCTTTTACGCACTACTTTTTTACTAGAGCGCAAGCGTTTCTGAGCATTGGCGATTACTGACTCTGCTAATCGCTCCCCCTCTTCTACATGCTTATTAAGCCAGAGTGAAAATGCATCTTTTATTGCTCCGGAAATAAACGCGGCGATATGTCGAGATGAAAGGCGCTCTTTTGTTTGCCCTGCAAATTGTGGGTCACGCATTTTTGCGGAGAGAATATAACTACAGCGCTCCCAAATATCTTCGGCCGATAGTTTTACACCGCGCGGCAATAAAGAGCGAAATTCACAAAACTCGCGCATCGCTTCAAGTAAGCCGGTTCTAAAACCATTTACATGAGTACCACCTACCGCTGTAGGTATCAGGTTAACAAAGCTCTCACAGGTTAACTCGCCCCCTTCAGGCAGCCACTGAACGGCCCAATCAACGGCATCGTCTTGACCGTGTAAACTACCGACAAAAGGCTGTGCCGGGATTGTTTCAAAAACCTGTGTCATACCCGAAAGATATGCACTTAAACCATCTTCATAATACCAAGACTGCTTTTCTGCTTTTTTATCCGTTTGATCAATAAAGGTAATTTTCAAACCTGGGCATAGCACCGCTTTGGCACGTAAATTATGCTTGAGCTTAGTCACATTATATTTTGGGGTATCAAAATATTGCTCATCGGCTAAAAACCTGACACTTGTACCAGTATTTCGCTTACCACAAGTACCGATAACTTCCAGTTCAGAGATTTTCTCACCGTCAGCAAAGCCTATTGAATAGAGCTGAGAATCACGGCGAATTTGTACTTCTAAGCGCTTTGATAGCGCATTCACTACTGACACACCTACACCGTGCAAACCACCGGAGAAACTGTAATTTTCATCACTAAATTTCGCCCCAGCATGAAGCTTAGTCAAAATCAGCTCTACACCACTGACACCTTCCTCAGGATGGATATCAACTGGCATACCACGACCGTTATCGGTGACCGATAAGAAACCGTCTTTATGCAGCACCACATCAATTTGATTAGCAAATCCTGCCAGTGCTTCATCCACTGAGTTATCGATAACTTCTTGGGCTAAATGGTTAGGTTTATCAGTTTCAGTGTACATGCCTGGTCGACGTTTGACCGGATCTAAGCCACTGAGAACCTCAATGGAATCTGATTGATATTGACTACTCATTTACTCATAATCCTAATTATCAAAGCTGCCTTTGCAACACAGCTATTTTTGAAAATACTGCTCGTACGACTCAACCACCAGCTTTGATGAGCTCAGTGATTGTTTTGTAACTTTAAGCGTTGTAAGTGTTGCTCATAAAACGTGAAGATTCCTGCAATCTCTTGTTCGAAATTAACATAACCATGATCTCCCCCTTCACTCACACGCTGCTCTATTGACGGGTATTTATCGACCGCTTCTCTATAATCTAGAGTTTCATCACCCATTTGAGATAACAATAAAACACTGCTTGGGCTGGGCAGCTGCTTCACATCCACCGCTTTAAGCTGCTCTATATGCGTCTCATCTAATATATAGCGCTGCCCCGTATACAAATTCTGGTTTTCACCGAGCAAATCTGCCAATAGACGATAGGGATATACAGCGGGATTGATAAGCACAGCACACACTTTTTCGAAGTTTGCCGCCAGCCAAAGGCTGTAATATCCCCCTAGTGAACTTCCAATAACAAGCACAGGTTGACCATCATATCTTTCAATAAGCGATTGCAGCTGCGCGATAGCAACTTCAGGCTGGTGATCAAGTTCAGGGACATGTAACTCATATTCAGCCTTTTCAAGCAATTGATGTTCAACAAAATACTGTTGTAACTGCTGGGCTTTCAATGAGAGTGGTGAGCTGTTAAAACCGTGAATGTATATCACAGCGTGCGGCATACTGTTCATCCTTACAGTGTTTTAGCAAGCAACTTACCTAAGCTCGCTGTGAGTTGCAAGTATTTGTTACAGATTTGCCGCTATGGAGGTATTTTTAGAAAAATACTCAAGCGTTTTTATATTGATAATCATCTTACTCGCTCTACTTTACTGGCGATAGATCCATCATCGCTTAACTCAAAGATACGATAGCCAGGAGCCATCAATAGTGGATCATCTTCCAGCATAAAATCAGCTTGTTGCTTCTTAAACTGGGGCGCTGTAGCAGGGCAACAAAATAGCTCAATACCCTGTTCAATAAGATGATGCTCTTGATGCAAATGCCCGTACGTAATGGCTTTCACTTTTTGACTTTGAGAGACGGCTTCCCAAAACGATTCTGCATTAGCAAGCTTTATTTCATCTTGCCAACGGCTGCCCACATCGACTGGTGGATGATGCAGAACTAACATTATATGTTCAGCTTCTAGCTCATCAATTGATTTTATTCTCTCTAGCTCTTCATGCGCTAAACTGCCACTGCCAACACCATTCGGGTAAGCTGTACTGTCAAGCAGCACTATTGCCCATTTCCCGATTGTTACAAGTTTATCCTGCTGACTCACAAACTGTGACATTACTGACACATCATCGTGGTTACCCGCAATCCAGTGCACTTCTTTAGCTAAATGCTGAGTTTTACCCAATATCCTTTGATAGACACTTAGCTCAGGTTGCTGAGCAATATCACCAGTAAGTAGCAAGTGGTCGAACTGACCTATTTCAGGCAATTGATCTGCAACCTTTGCAATGACTGCGTCTAGGCGCTGTTCTGGATAGTAATCCCGGTAGCTATCTTGGGGGTTGAGTAATAAATGGCAATCGGTGATTTGTATTATGCGGGCTTTGTGATTCATGCTCTTAGACTTTGCAGTAAGGTATCTTGGCTTTTGTATCCGTGATTAATGCAGTGAGTTAACCACTGGGCTAGGTATTCATTGAGTTGTAGCTTTTCGTCTACTTGGTGCATCTCTTTATTTGGGTAATTATATTTACCCTTTAGCGACGCTTGATTAGTCATGCTAATCACTTCTGCCATGCGCGCATCGTGATAGAGACGCACTTGCAATTGCGGCGTTAGCAACTGCTGTAACTGAGCGTCCATTTGCTCATCCACAACACACTGGCTCACGCGTAATGTCGTTGTAAACTTAAAACGCTCGCACACCTCTATCATCACTTTCGATTGCACACCTGCAACATCAACAAAAATATCACACTGCACACAATCATCGAAGTTAGGTAATAGCTTCATCAAACGCGCAAAATTTGTTTCGCAGATCGCCATTTGTTTTGCTAAGTCTGGAACGTATTTCTTAGTCATAATCTGTACTTTTTAGCAAAATCACCTTGGTTTAAAAGTGCTCTAATTAAATAACTACTTAGTTCTATTCAACTTTCTTAAGTAAGCGCGCTCGGTTTAATGCAAGCCATTGCAACGCTATAATCGTAAAGCTATTATTTATTTTCCCCATATTGAGCATATTAATAGCTTCTTGCGCATCTAACACATGCACTTTTATATCTTCCCCTTCCGTAGCCAGTCCATGTATTCCACCTGCTTTGCTCGCATCAACGAGAGCACAAAACAAGTCAACGTTCTCTTCACTACCGCCGGGGCTTGGGCTAAATGTAAACAAATGCTCTAGTGTTTGTACCTTTAAGCCTGATTCTTCGTAGCACTCGCGAGTAGCAACTTCATCAATTGCCTCACCGGTCTCCACAATACCCGCTACGATTTCCAACAACCAAGGCCCTTGTGGCTCAACAAGCGCACCAACTCTGAATTGTTCTACTAATACAACAGCATCTAATGTTACATCATAAAGCAAAACACCTACCGCACTCGGTCTTTTAAATAGATCTCGCTTAATCGTTATCTCATCACCTGAAAAGGTTTTATGACGCACAGTGACTTCACGTAATTGATAAAAGCTATCGGCAAGCACTTCATCTTTAAGTACTGCAAAATCATTTTTACCGTAAGCCGCTTTCCATTCTTTCTTATCTACCATTGTAGTCTACCTATGCATCAATTCGGACACGAGAGCGTTTTGAGCTAAAACTAAAGTCACTGATTTAGGTTATAGCTTACAGCTCAGGCAATCTTCAAAATCTAAATCTTCCAGCTCTTGTCTTTCTCCTAAAGCCGTATTGAAACGCTGCTGTAGCTCAGTCGCCAAAGTTTCTTCGCTGCTAATATTAGCTCTTTTAAACAAGTCGACTAATACTTCTAGCTCTTGGGCAGTAAAATCATTCATTTTTATTTCCTTCTTGGTTCTCTATAAAATTATATTGCTTCTAAGTATTCAATCATTAATTGAACACTTCGTTTCCCACGGAATTCATTAACATCTAATTTGTATACCGCACGCACCGTTTGAATAGACTCATCCGGCCAAACCTGCTCATCGATATTGAAATAAATTGCATCTATCGCTAACCCTGATTCAGGCTCCATCAACACCAATTTCAAATGACGCTTACCAACAATACGCTGTTGAATGATCTTGAATTCATTATCAAACAAAGGCTCATTAAAGCTATGCCCCCAAGGGCCTGCATCACGAAACAAATTCGCATAGGTTTCGGTCATCTGGGAAGACTCTAACGCACCATCTGTTAACAAAACAGCTTGTAGATCTTCCTCTTGTACACTGCGGGTAATCACCCCATCAAAAGCTTTCTCAAAGGCCTCTAATTTACTGGCATCTATTGTCAAACCAGCAGCCATTGCATGACCGCCAAATTTTTTGATCATCCCAGGGTTCAACGTATTTACATCCGCAAGTGCATCTCTTAAATGTACACCGCTAATTGACCGTGATGAACCCTTCAATTCGCCATCATCACCGGGCGCAAAGGCTATCACTGGGCGATGTAGCTTATCTTTAATTCTTGAAGCCAGTATACCAATAACACCTTGATGCCAGCTTTCATTATAGAGACAAATAGCCGTTGGCAACTGCTGATTGCCCTCTAATTTTTTTTCTAGCTCACTTAAAAACTGCAATGCTTGTGCTTGCATCTCTTGTTCTATACCACGACGCTCAAGGTTGAGCTGATCTAATGTAACGGCATATTCTCGTGCTTGCTGTGGGTCTTCACACAACAAACACTCAATTCCAATCGACATATCATCTAATCGACCAGCAGCGTTTAATCGCGGCGCAACAGCAAAACCTAAATCACTGGCAACAAGTTTATCTAATCTGCGATTCGCCAGCTCAAGTAATGCAATCAACCCGGGGCGTGCCCTTCCTGCTCTTATGCGCTGAAGGCCTTGGTAAACCAAGGTTCGATTATTGTGCTCTAAGGCGACAACATCTGCCACAGTGCCCAGTGCCACTAAATCCAATAATGATGCTAAGTTCGGTTGTTCTATACTCTTTTGCTCAAACCATTGCCTTGCAAGTAACTCACGGCGCAGCGCAATTAACAAATAAAAAACAACCCCCACTCCGCAGGTCGACTTAGCTTGGAACTGGCAATCTTTGCGGTTCGGATTAACAATCGCAACTGCATTGGGAAGCTCATTTCCCGCTAAATGATGATCTGTAACCACCACATCAATACCCAGCTGATTGGCACGATCGACCCCCTCAATACTGGATACTCCATTATCAACTGTGATGATCAATGCAGGCTGATCTTGAGATGCCACATCAACAATTTCTGGGGACAGGCCGTACCCATATTCAAAACGATTGGGGACTAAATAATCAACGTTACCCGCTCCCATCATACGCAGACCTAGAAGTAAAACAGCGGTACTGGTAGCGCCATCACAATCAAAATCGCCAACAATTATTACTTTTTGATTTTCAATAACAGCTTGGGCTACACGCTGCGTGGCTTTATCAATATCCATCAAACCTGTATCAGGTAACAACTCTTTAAGATTGCGTCCTAATTGTTGCTGATCAGTTATGCCACGCGCTGCATATATCTTTGCCAAAGGCGTTTCAACTTGGCTAAAAATCTTACTACTGTAATCAATATTTTGACGACGTTGGATGGCAACTGTCTTCATCGTTATCCTTTAATTTGATACGTAAATGTAATACGCAAGCTAGGGGATAACTTTTAATCCCCGAACTTAATATCTTGCGGTTAAAGCGTTTTATTCAAGGTGCTGGAAACAAACTGTCTGTTTTGCCGGTATAGTGATAAACCAATAAGCCTATCCATTCCTTTATCGTAAAGCTCAAATCTCGTATGTGCATCCAATATTTCGGATCCAGCCGTAAGCCATTGGCTGTTTTAGAATAGAAATCGACAGGGTAAGCTGTGACTTGCCAGCCTCTTAATCTAAAAATCCCCATCGATCTAGGGATATGAAAAGCAGATGTCACCAACAACCAGTTGCCATCAGGTACACCACCTAATAACTCCTCACTTAGCACTGCGTTTTCAAAGGTATTTCGCGATTTTTTCTCCCATAGCACTCTATCGGCAACACCTTGCTCCACAAACCATTGCTCAGTAGCAGAAAGCGCTACATCTTGCGGATGCAGTAATGAGCCGCTGCCACCTGTGAATACTATTTGCGCATTCGGGTATTGCTTAGCCAAATGCGGAATAGCCATCATTCTTTCTGCTGCAGCATTAAACTGCGCACTGCCCCACTCAACACCTAAGTCGCCTCGCTCAGCCCCTCCTAATACAATGACTCCTTGGATATTTTCAGGTAGCGAATGAACAACTGGAAAGCGCTTTTCTAATGGCCTGAGCAACAGATCAGCAACAGGAAAGAACAACACTAATAACATCACCGTTAATGTGCTGCACAATAGCCTTAAGCCCCATTTTGAGCGAAACGCAATCAGCAATGCGGACATGCATAGTAAAAATATTAAAAAGTTGTCTGGGCTTGCCAGGAACCAAAACACTTTTGACAGTTGATAAAAAATATCCATTAGCCACCAAGTAAACGAGTTATCGACAGTAAAATATAGCTTTGTACAAACAATTAGGGCCCGTCAAATAACGAGCCCTAATGAAAGGATAATATGCTAAATGAACAGCATTATATCTATGCGAGTTTTTCAACCATATACTGCTGCACACTTGCCAAGTCATTAGCAATAACATCGTATGCTTCTTCACGCTCAAATAAATCAGACAGATGTGCAGGCAATGCAGGAGGCTGTAAACCAGCTTCAACAATTGCATCCGGAAATTTCACTGGATGAGCTGTAGATAGCACAATCATAGGCACAGCTTTGTCGAGATTATTAGCTCTAGCTGCTCGAACACCAATCGCAGTATGAGGATCTAGTAAATAACCTGTTTCAGCGGCAATATCAGCAATTGTTTGGCAAGTTTCAGCATCGTTGACACTCGCACTACTAAACTGAGCTTGAAGTGCTGCAATTTGTTTATCATCCAAAGAGACACCTTCGGTTTTAAAGCGTGTCAACAACTCATCAACCGCTGAACCATCTCTGTCGTGTAAATCAAACAACAAACGCTCGAAGTTTGACGACACCATAATATCCATGGAAGGCGATAATGTATGCTCAAGAGAGCTCTTAGACATGTCATTATTCGCAATAGCACGGTGTAAGATATCATTGCTATTTGTAGCGACTATTAATTGCTTAACTGGCAATCCCATTTGCTTTGCAAGGTAGCCTGCAAAAATGTCCCCAAAGTTACCCGTTGGTACTGAGAATGACACTTCTCTATGCGGCCCGCCAAGAGCAATAGATGCACTAAAATAATAAACTATCTGAGACATTATACGTGCCCAGTTAATCGAGTTTACCGCACCTAGCTTACGACCATTCAAGAACCCTTGATCTGCAAAGCTCGCTTTAACCATTTCTTGGCAATCGTCGAAATTACCTGAGATGGCAATATTGTGAACATTGTCACCTTTGATGCAGGTCATTTGGCGGCGCTGAACTTCAGACACTCGGTTGTGCGGATGCATGATAAAAATATCAATGCACTCACTATGGCGGCAGCCTTCAATTGCAGCTGAGCCAGTATCACCTGATGTAGCCCCTAAAATAACCAGCTTCTCACCACGTTTTTGAAGAACGTGATCCATCAAACGACCAAGCAATTGCAATGCAAAATCTTTAAACGCTAATGTTGGACCATGGAATAACTCAAGTACCCACTCATTAGTTGATAACTCTTTTAATGGTGCCACTGCACTGTGATCGAAACCCGCATAGGTTTCGTCAATCATCACTGTTAATTCAGCATCACTAATACAACCTGCTACAAAGGGAGAGATTATTTTAAACGCTAACTCAGCGTAGCTTAACCCTGCCCACGAGGCGATTTCTTGTTTATCAAATTTTGGCATCTCTTTAGGAACATATAAGCCCCCATCTGATGCTAATCCAGCTAATAGTACTTCTTCAAAGTTTAGCTCTGGTGCTTGACCACGAGTTGATATGTATTTCATGTTCGGTTTACCTTATAAGTGCTCAACACGGATGCGAGCCACTGAACCTAAAGTGCTTTCTAGCGCTTCTATTTGTGCGATAGCCTGATTCATTTTTCTTTCTACAACACGCTGTGTTAGTAAAATGACAGGCACATACTCTTCATCAGATTCTTTTTGCACGATAGCTTCAATGTTAATACCGCAATCACCAATAATTTTAGTAATTTCAGCCAAGACACCTGGTTTTTCAGCAGCTTTCAAATGCAGGTAGTAACCGGTTTCAGTCTCTTCCATTGACATAATAGGTGAGTCAGATAGCTCATCAGTCTGAAAGCCTAATGGAGCTACTGCGCGAGAATCAGCGCTATTAATATTTCTTGCGATATCAATAATATCGGCGATAACAGCCGAGCCAGTTGCTTCATCACCCGCACCTGCACCGTAATGCAATGTCTGACCAACAGCATCTGCATCAACCAATACAGCATTCATCACGCCATTGACGTTAGCAAGTAAAGTGTCCTTAGGGATCATTGTAGGGTGAACTCTCAGTTCAATACCTGTTTGTGTACGACGAGCAATACCTAAGTGCTTAATACGGTAGCCAAGTTCGTCTGCAAACTGCACATCTTCAGTCGTAACTTTACTGATGCCTTCTGTGTATGCCTTATCAAACTGTAACTCAACGCCATAGGCAATTGATGCCAAAATGGTAAGCTTGTGAGCTGCGTCTATACCTTCAACATCAAATGTTGGATCTGCCTCTGCGTAACCAAGCGCTTGTGCTTCGCTTAACACTGAACTGAAATCACGACCCTTTTGCTGCATTTCCGATAAGATAAAGTTTCCAGTACCATTTATGATACCCGCTAGGCTATTAATCTTATTCGCTGCTAAACCTTCTCTCAATGCTTTAATGATTGGGATACCACCGGCAACTGCCGATTCAAAGGCAACCGTTACATTATTTTTCTTTGCCGCGGCGAAAATTTCATTACCATGAACTGCAATCAACGCTTTGTTTGCTGTTACAACATGCTTGCCATTCTCTATCGCTAACATCACAAGCTTAAGCGCAACATCATTTCCGCCGATCAGCTCTACAACAATATCCACTTCAGGATTCACAGCAACATCAAAAATATCTCGGGTAATGTTGGTACCTGTGGTAATGCAGTTAGGGTTATCACGACGAGCACCAATTTGCTCAATAATAATTTCGCATCCAACACGGCGTTCAATTTCTTGAGCGTTACGCGTTAATACATTGAATGTACCGCTACCAACAGTACCTAAACCACATATTCCAACTTTTACAGGTTTCAAACTATTTCCCCACTGTATTTTCCACTAACTATAATTCACCACGAACTATAACGGGATGCTAGTATAGCTAAGATAAAGACGACAAACTATTGTCAGATTATTAATTAATCAAAGAAATTCGGCTATTTATCAATTTTTTTGACAGTGCCATTGGTGCATCGTATCGCACAGCGATTTACGCGATATTTACTGCACTTTTTTCGTGCATTATTGCAAGCCTAAGGTATTGAGCAGGTCTCCTACAGATGCAAACCCCGCAACCTTTTCGCCACTTTCCATAAAGATTGTCGGCGTTGCATTTACGCCCAGCTTATTCCCCATGAAAAACTGTTCTGCAACAGGAGAGCTACACTCATTTGCTTTAACACGCCCTGTTTGCTTCGCTAAAGTCATTGCTTTTGCATTGTCTTTTGCACACCAAATTGCACTCATTTGTTGAGCGATATCAGAGTTAGCTCCCGCACGTGGGAATGCCATATATTTCACAGTCACTCCATTGTCTTGCAACTCTGGAATAGCTTTATGTAATTTCTTGCAATAAAAGCAACTGATGTCAGTAAAAACGGTAATAGAAGTTTTTTGGTTCTTAGCAGGGTAAACAATCAAATCTTTTTCAGGCACCGCTGCTAGTGTTTTAGCCACTGTTTTTTGAAATTTCTGTTGCGACAAATTAACGATTCGTTTATCAGCGGTGAAATTCAACATCTCACCAACCATCAAATACTCAGCATTCTCATCCGAAAATAAAATAGCACCTGAATCTAGCGTAACTTCAAACATACCAGGCCAAGGCGTTTTAACCACCGATGCAATCTTCAATTTAGCCATGCTCGTCTCAAGTTTGTCTATAATACTTTGCTCAACAGTCTTTGCAGCGACACTAGAGGAAAAAGCAAAAGCTGCCACTAACAGCACTGATACCAACCGAGTAGCCTTATATAAAGACTGCTGAACATTACACCAAAAAGTTAAAGAAGAATTCATCATCATTCCACATTATCAAAGTAAACAAATCATTTATAAGAACTAGCTTTTCGGCAGTTTTTTATAGTACGCCTCTGTGCTCGTTCGCGCACTGTGGCCAAGTAAATACTGCATCTGATCCAGGCCAACACCTTTATCCATTAGGTGCACTGCAAAAGCTTTTCTTAATTGCTGGGCGGATACGCTACCATTCATCCCCTGTGTTTGCACATAATATTTAATGCGATACCAAAAAGCTTGGCGCGTCATGTTTTTCGCCTGTTTATTAACAAATAAATATTCGCATGACCTATCTTTTAGCAACTGCAATCGTGCTTTTTTTATGTATCGCTTTATATGAGTAACAGCACTTGAAATTAAAGGTATTTCTCTATGCTTTGCCCCTTTACTAGCAATAGTTAAGCTAGCTCTAGCTAAGTCAATGTCATCGCACTTAATGCTAATTAGCTCGCTTATGCTAATTCCTGTGGCATAAAGCAACTCCAACATTGCACGGTCTCGTATACCAATCAGTTTGCCTAAATCTGGTGATTCCAATAGCCGCTCAACCTGATCAAATGTCATGACTATGCCGGAATTATTTTCTACTACAGGGGGCTTTATCGTTGCACAGGGATTTTGAGCTACATGCTGTGATAGCTGCAAGAAGGTATAAAAGTTTTTGAGAGAAGATACAGTACGGGCGCTCGAGCTAGCTTTGGCGCCTGATTGCATTTTAAAAAGCAAGAACTGCATAATATGGCGCTGATCGATCTCTAAACAATTTAGCTTATGCGCTGCTAACCATAAGCTATATTGCTGTAAGTCACGCTGGTAAGCCTGCACACTATTACTGGCTAGCTTTTTTTGATATGTAAGATATTCAATGTACTGCGAGATCAGAGCGGCTTCTGTTAACTGAAGCTGCTCTTTAGCCTTAGTAGCTGCTTTTTCTATCACTGCGATTACTTTTTAATTTACTCACCGAAAGTTTTTAACCGATGCAATATTACTTTTTTTCACAGGGTAAGTTACTAGACCATGCTCCACACGCCGGCGCATGACGATCCTTTCTTCTTCTACCTTAAGCAATACGCCATCAAGCTCTTTACCTAGCTCTGTTCGCAAACGGATCTCTTTACCAACATACTGCTTAAGATCAGCTAAATCCACCTTGCGATAGCGTGGTGTGTTATCAATTTTTTCTTTTTTAATAGCCTTAAGCTTAATACTCGCTAATAGTTCATCATCTAGCTCTTCTTCGGCAGATATTACCTCTATGGTATGCCCTTTCAAAATTGGCAAATAGCGAGCTGAAGCCACTTTTGAATTAACACGAAGCGTTAAATCCGGCGAGGTAAGAAAATCAAAATCGCTACCAAAAACTTGCGGCAAATATAAATTGTCTTTAGGGGTTAAACTTAGATCCACATTTGCACGAGTATTAAAAAAAGCCATTATACTTTGATCAAGTTCATTTTCATCAGCTTCTGGGTCATCAACAAGCTTCAGCTTAACTGCCGCCTTGTAAAACTCAGGGTAATTTGCCTCTGGGATCCCCTCTGCTTTAGCACAGTGCTTCAAACGCTTAATATTAAAACCTACATCAGTGACATTAAGACTAATGTTAGATACTTCCGTTTGGCTGAGCACAACCCTATCATGGAAATTGAGCGGCACCTTACTCTTAAGTTCGAATTCAAAAATCCCGCGAATTTGCCCTGGTGCACTAACGCCTATAGCAACTTGTAACGCCCTTGCATCTTCATAAGAGTTAATTTTAATTTGCGAATCAATTTGTAATTTCTCTAACCCTAAAGATTTCGTCAAGGTAAGAAAATCAACTTCCTGAGCACAAGCCAGTCCCCAAATAGTTTTTTGCATCTTATTGCTGTCTTTATTCACGCCCATAAAATCAGCATCGAGCTTGAAAATAATACTTGAAAACTGCAGGTTCAAACTACGCGGTAAAGTGTCTTTAAACCAGTCCGATGCGCCGAACAAGGAAAGCGCATTCTCTGTTTCTAAATCGATTTGATCAATAATTATTTCGTCTTTAAAACCAACAGGAGATATACGAATATCAGTTAGCTTGATCAACCCTTTAGGGTCAACCTCTACGTTATCGTAACGCACATCAGCAATGGGAGAAAACTGCGCAGCAAGATTTGCCACTAACTGCTTAGTTTTATATTGGTAATAGAAGTATCCACCCGCAAGCAACCCTAACAGCAGCAGTATTAGAAATATAAATACAACTATTTTTTTTAGCATTTCTATCCATCCGTTGGTTACTTAAAAACTACCTGCTAGCACAATATTACATCTTGAGGCTTTGGCATAACTACTGCATTCAATAATACGGCGTTAAAAACAGCCTCAATATGCTCATTTACTCCAGTAATCTGCGGTATTTCGACGATTTTTGCCTTATCTTATTTTCATTCGTGACGTTATGCAGAGGCCTTATCTTTATAATTATTAGCGCAATTTACTCTTTATTGACTATTAAGTTACTTACATCAGGCATGATAATTTACTTATCACCTTCGCTCTTCTAATTCTAAAATATGATTATCAACTCGTTCTTTCTATTAAAGTTCAACGACAGTGACAATCTATTGAGGCTATAAAATTATCGACACCTCTTGCATACCATTCTATGCTAAACACTCGTTTGTTAAAATATTAATTTTGCATACAATCAGTATAAAAGCGAATATTTATTGTCTATTTTTCAATCTACTTACGATAATTGTCGCCAATTGGCGAATTTATTACAGGCAAAAAAAAGACGGTAATAATACCGTCTTTTCTTCAGGTTAAGATCAACCCAATTTTTCTTTGATACGAGCAGACTTACCGCTTAGTTCACGCAAGTAATAAAGCTTAGCCTGGCGAACATCACCACGACGCTTAACTTCAATTTCTTCAACTTGCTTACTGAACGTTTGGAAAGTACGCTCAACACCAACGCCGTGCGAAATTTTACGTACTGTGAAAGCAGAGTTTAATGCACGGTTACGTACACCAATTACAACACCTTCGTATGCTTGTAGACGGCTGCGAGTTCCCTCAACAACACGTACTTTAACAATTACTGTATCCCCAGGACCAAAAGTAGGGACTTCTTTAGTCATTTGTTCAGCTTCAATTTGCTGAATGATAGAGTTCTTACCGCTCATGCGTAGCTCCTAATGTTAACTGTCAGACTTATCAGTCTCACAGATGTATTCTTTCAATAATTGCTGCTGTTGTTTATCAAGATCTATATTGGCTAACAGCTCTGGGCGCCTCTGGTGCGTTCTTCCCAACTGCTGCTTCAAACGCCAGCGTTTGATTTTGCCATGATCTCCACTAAGCAACACTTCAGGTACTTTACTATCGTCGAAAACCTCTGGACGCGTATAGTGGGGACAATCAAGAAGCCCTTCTACAAAGGAATCTTCCTGGGCTGAATCTACATGACCGAGTACACCTGGTACTAGCCGAGAAACAGCGTCAATAACTGTCATTGCTGGTAGTTCACCACCACTTAACACAAAATCCCCTAAAGAGATTTCCATATCGATTTCAGTCTCAATAAGTCGCTCATCAATACCTTCATAGCGACCCGCCACTAAAATCAAGCTTTCTAACGATCCGAGTTCTACAACAAGCTGATGATCTAGTTTGCGACCTTGTGGAGAAAGATAAACAACTTTCGCCTCACCAGGTGCTAACTGTTTCGCTGCATGTATCGCATCCTTTAAAGGCTGAACTTTCATCAACATACCGGGACCACCACCGAATGGACGGTCATCCACTGTACGATGTTTGTCATGGGTGAAATCGCGAGGATTCCAACAGTTGACGTCAATCAAACCTTTTTTTAATGCTCTAGCTGTTACCCCAAAGCCTGTTACGGCTTCGAACATTTGCGGAAACAGCGATACAACACCAAACCACACCGCTTAAAACTCAGGGTCCCAATCGACCCGTATCGAACCTGTATCTAAATTTATTTCTTTCACCACTTGATCTGGTAGATACGGAATCATGCGCTCTCGCTGGTCAATACTTTGAGTATCTCCCTTAACAACGAGCACATCGTTCGAACCTGTTTCAATCAAATGACTTACCTTGCCTAATACTTGATCAGACAACGTATAAACTGTTAATTGCTCTAACTGGCTCCAGTAATACTCACCGACATCTAAGTCAGGTAGTGAAGAGCGTTCAATGGCAATATCAGCACCACAATACAGGCGCGCAACATCACGATCATTGACGTTTTCCAGCTTTGCAACTAAGCCTTTGCCGTGTTTCCTAGAAACTTCAACTTTAACGGATACCCATTGACCATTATGCTTAATAATCCAAGGCTTATAGCTAAGAATACCGTCCATCGGCTCTGTGTGAGAGTAGATTTTCAACCACCCTTTAACACCGTATACCGATGTAATTTGACCAAGTATGGTCAAATCTTCTGTTTTATATGCTTTCATAGAGAAACTAGATGACCTTTATTAAGCTGCTTTTTTAGCATCTTTGATCAACTGAGCAACACGCTCTGATGGTTGAGCACCTTTGCTCATCCAGTATTCAACGCGCTCTAGGCTTAGACGTAGACGCTCTTCCTGGCCCTTAGCGATAGGGTTAAAGAAACCTAAACGCTCAATAAAGCGACCATCACGCGCATTACGCGAGTCAGCAACAGAAATGTGATAGAAAGGACGCTTTTTAGCGCCGCCACGAGATAAACGAATAGTGACCATATGTGATCCTTTATATATTGCGTGGGTTTTGGTATTACCCAACGTTAGTTTTCCTACTTTAAGCTCACACTTGGCGTGCACACTAAAAGTAGAACGGTAGCCTTTGCAATCACGCTCAAAAAGCGAACAACAAAAGCAAAAAAATTCCGAGGCGGGATTCTACGCCAGATACAAAAAAAAGTGAAGCATAATCACTTCACTCTTACAGATTAAATACTCATTGCAACTGTTTGCAAAATCTATCGCATAGGAGGAAATCCACCGCCACCCATTCCCGGAGGCATCATTCCTTTCATTCCTCGCATCATTTTCATCATGCCGCCCTTGCCGGACACTTTCTTCATCATTTTAGCCATTTGCTTATGTTGTTTCAGCAAACGGTTAACATCTTGTATTTGTGTACCAGAGCCCATCGCGATTCTCTTCTTACGCGAACCACTGATAATATCTGGGTTTTTACGCTCTTTAACAGTCATAGAGTTAATGATGACAACCAATTGCCCCATACCTTTTTCTGCCTGTGCAGCTTGTGCAGCCTGAACCATTTGCCCCATACCAGGCATTTTATCCATCATGGACATCATACCGCCCATGTTATCCATTTGCTGAATCTGCTCTCTAAAGTCTTCCAAGGTAAAACGCTTACCTTTGGTCATTTTATCGGCAAACTTAACCGCTTTCTTTTTATCAATTTTACGCTCTGCTTCCTCGATCAAGGAAAGCACATCACCCATTCCTAAAATACGTGACGCTAAGCGATCTGGATGGAAAGAATCGAGCTGATCAATTTTCTCACCCATACCAATAAACTTAATTGGCTTACCCGTGATCTGCCTTACCGATAGTGCAGCACCACCTCTAGCATCACCATCTGCTTTGGTTAGCACCACACCCGTTAGAGGTAGCACTTCACCGAAAGCTTTAGCAGTATTTGCCGCATCTTGACCGGTCATTGCATCAACAACAAACAGCGTCTCTACTGGATTAATAGCTGCGTGCAAATCTTTGATCTCTGCCATCATTTCGCTATCGACAGCCAAACGCCCCGCAGTATCGACCAATAGCACATCAAAATGCTGTAGCCTTGCATGCTCCAAAGCAGCATTTACAATATCGATTGGCTTTTGTTGCTCATTTGATGGGAAAAACTTTACGCCAACTTCATCAGCAAGCGTCTCAAGCTGTTTAATCGCTGCTGGGCGGTAAACGTCAGCAGAAACAACCAGTACTTTTTTCTTTTCTTGCTCTTTTAATATTTTTGATAATTTAGCGACGGTCGTCGTTTTACCCGCACCTTGTAAACCAGCCATCAGCACGACCGCAGGTGGCTTAGCCGCTAAATTTAACTTAGAGTTCTCAGCCCCCATGATGCGCACAAGCTCTTCGTTAACAATTTTAACGAAAACCTGCCCAGGCTTTAAACTTGCAGAAACTTCTTGCCCGATAGCGCGCTCTTTCACGCCACTAATGAATTCTTTAACAACAGGCAGCGCAACATCTGCCTCAAGAAGCGCCATGCGCACTTCGCGCAGGGTGCCTTTAATATTATCTTCAGTTAGCTTTGCCTGACCTGTGACCGCTTTGAGGGTACCGGTTAGGCGTTCTGATAAATTCTCAAACATGTTGACCTCTAATTTCCCATCTCTCGGCGCGGTCCAATAATTGCTTTTGGAATCACTTGCGCATAAATCGTGATGCTATAAAAATGGCGAGCATTGTAACCCATATAAACGCTGATCGCCTACTGTGATTTCATCACAGGGCGAAAGTTAATCAAATTTTCACCCTATTTCGACAACAACATTAATGCCTAATTAGCCTCCCTCTATCGGCGTGTCATTTTTTACAAAAAAGAATAAAGGTCATCTATAATCAATCCTTTATTTATGGCAAACTAGCGCCCCATAAGGAGACGCTGATGTTCACATTTTTTATTTTAAGTACCGCTTTGCTATATTGTTTAGCTGCCGGTATTCAGTACTTAAAAGTTACAAGTTTTCCTGCAGTTAAAAACAGCAGCTCTATTATTTTCCGCCCAATCAGCTGCAAGCTGATCGGCGCAATTGCAGTCATCGCCCACACTATTATTCTGCAAAACTCACTACACCTTGAGCAGGGCCTTAACCTTAGTCTTTTTACCAGCGGATCACTTGTTAGCTGGCTAGTCGCTTTAGTACTGCTGATAAGCAGCTTACGTCAAAAAGTCGATAATCTATTTATTGCCGTATTCCCAATGGCTGCAATATTACTTTTACTAAATGCTTTCATTGCCCAACCTGATCCAAAACCTTTTACCACACAGGCAATCAGCCACATATTACTATCAATACTCGCATACAGCGTATTTACACTAGCAACTTTTCAAACTGTTTTACTGCACAAGCAAACCTCTGCTTTAAAACACAATATTGGCGGGCGCTTCCTCAACTCACTTCCCCCACTGCAAACAATGGAGAGACTGCTGTTTGAAATGCTCTGGACCGGCTTTATTTTACTCAGCGCCTCTTTAATTACCGGCTTCGTGTTTGCACAGGACATCATCACACAACATCTCGTTCACAAAAGCTTCTTCGCCATTATTTCATGGGTCATATTTGCCATTCTTTTATTTGGTCGATACGCATGGGGCTGGAGAGGGCACAAAGCAATGCGCTGGACACTCGCAGGCTTCTTCTGCTTAATGCTCGGATTTTTCGGCTCAAAACTAGTCCTTGAGTTCCTTGTTAACAGCACTAGCTAAATAAATTTCAAACAGCAAACGCCCGTTAACAGGGGCTACAACCCAAGGCTGTGATATTAGTTTTTATGGGTATTGACACCAAGCCTAGCTAATCAGACAATACGCCCAACTTAACAATATAGGACTACCCACCTTGGAAGACGCGTCGATAAGCCTTTTACTAGGTATTCTCTGCTTCTTAATTCTTTGCTCCGCTTTTTTCTCTAGCTCTGAAACAGGCATGATGTCTTTAAACAGGTATCGCTTGAAAAACTTAGTGAAGAAGAAACACAGCGCAGCACAAAAAGCCGACAAACTTCTCCAGCGCCCTGACAAGCTAATTGGTGTCATCCTAATTGGTAACAACTTTGTCAACATCTTAGCCGCATCCATCGCTACAATAATAGCTGTACGCCTTTATGGTGATGCCGGCATCGCTATCGCAACAACTGTTCTGACTATTGTCATCCTTATTTTTGCAGAGGTTACCCCTAAAACTATAGCCGCCTTACATCCAGAAAAAATTGCCTTCCCGGCCGCTTTCATTCTAGGGCCACTGCTTAAGTTAATGTATCCACTAGTGTATCTTGTCAATTTAATTACAAATGGATTACTAAGACTCGCAGGCATATCTACCGCTAATGCCGATGACCAAAACTTAAGCACCGAAGAGTTGCGCACCATTGTGAATGAATCTGGCGCCCTGCTTCCCAAGGGCAAACAGTCAATGCTTTTAGGTGTACTTGAACTTAACGAAGTTACCGTTGAAGACATCATGATTCCGCGCAACGAAATCATAGGCATCGACTTAGATTTAGACTTTGATGAAATCCTCGAAATCATCACCACTTCAGAGCACACACTACTGCCTGTTTACAATACTGATATCAACAAAGTTAACGGCATACTGCATCTGCGCAATTTAACCAAGCTAATTCAGCAAAACAATCTTAATAAAACGACGTTGTTACAGGTGATAAGAGAGCCTTACTTCATCCCTGAAAGCACACCTTTACAAACTCAGCTATTCAATTTTCAAAAAGAAAACCATCGTTTAGGGCTTGTCGTTGACGAATACGGCGACATCCAAGGGATCGCTACTTTAGCGGATATTTTAGAAGAAATTGTCGGCGAGCTATCCAGCATTCAAAAAGAAGAAAACAATGAAATTCACCCTCAAGATGACAATAGCTTTATCATCGAGGGAACTGTTTTCATTCGAGACATTAATAAATCTCTCAACTGGAACCTGCCAACTGACGGCCCTAAAACCCTAAACGGCCTGATCACAGAAACACTAGAGGCGATACCAGAAGCAAACGTTTGCCTTAAAGTTGCAAACTATCATATTGAGACCTTACAAATCTCTGAGAACCAAATTAAATCATCCCGCCTTTTTGCAATTGAAAACACGGACAATGAAGATAGCGAATAGCTATTCTAAAACCACAACAAATTACTAAAACGCTTTAGAAGGCCGCCTATAAATGTCAGATAGCGAACATAATATACTCATCATTTATACTGGCGGCACTATAGGCATGCAACCTAGCGATTCCGGTTTTACCGCCAGCAAAGGCTTTGAGCAGCTTTTGAAAGATCACTTGAGCGAGAACCAATACGCACAACTAGAAAACTCTACAATACTTGAGCTTGACCAACCAATTGACAGCTCAAACGCTACACCCAATGACTGGTATAAAATTGCAAAATGCATCGCTAACAACTACCAAACATACACAGCCTTCATTGTACTTCACGGCACTGACACCATGGCGTACAGTGCTTGCGCCTTACACTATTTATTAGGCTGCAACATAAAACCCGTTGTGTTTAGTGGCTCGCAAATCCCATTAAGCCAAGCTGCAAGCGATGCACACAAAAATATAACCGATGCTGTGGCTTTTGCTAAACATTCACAACTCAACCAAGTGGCAATCAGCTTCAATGGCAAACTCTTTTCAGCCCTGAGAGCTACAAAAGTTCACACCAGCGATTTCTCAGCTTTTAACAGCCCGAACGCTCAACCACTGGCGTCTATCGATAAGCACACTCAAGAAATCCACTTTATCGACAAGCCAAGCACAGCCAAGCAAACCTGCAACAAAACCCTGACCACTAGCAATCTTAACAAGCTCGTAACCAAACCACCTAAAGACAAGGTCGGCGTACTATTACTTCACCCCTGCATCAGCAATCAAGTTATTGAAGCGACTTTCGACAACCCTAACACTCAAGCGGTTGTCATGCTCAGTTATGGTGCCGGCAACCCGCCTGACGAAAATAGATACCTACTTAATTCGCTTAAAAAAGCTAGAGAGCGTGGCGTAGTGATTTTGAATAAAAGCCAGTGCTTTCAAGGAAGCGTCGCCCAAGGCAACTACGCGGTAGGATCAGCACTGAATGAACTTGGTGTCACCAGCGCTCAAGACAGAACACTAGAGGATCTAGTGACTGATCTGTATATAAATTTTTAAATTAGTCCTGATAAGCTAGCTTATTGAAGCACAAACTGGGCAGCATTTATCGGCATTCAACTTCAATGTATGCCACTGCATAGTTTTAGCGTCGAACAACTGCAAGCGCCCAACCAGCGACTCACCCACACCACACAACACCTTAATGGCTTCTATGGCTTGCATCGATCCGATAACCCCAACTAAAGGCGCAAGCACACCCGAATTGGCGCAGCTTAATTCATCATCACCAGCTTTTGGATACAAACACTGATAGCAAGGGCTTCCCTCTATTCGCGGGTCAACCGTTAACAACTGCCCCTCCATACGAATAGCCGCGCCACTCACCAGCGGGGTTTTATGAGCTACACAGCACTTATTGATCAAAAAACGGCTACTAAAGTTATCAGTACAATCCAGCACTAAATCCGCATTTTTCACCAACTCACTGAGCCCATTTTCATCCAATCTTTTATTAACAGCAACAACATCAACATCACTATTAATAACAGATATTCGCTTAGCAGCAGAATCTACCTTAGACTCACCAACACTTTGCTGATCGTGAATAATTTGACGCTGCAAATTTGACAGCTCAACCTCATCATCGTCCACCAAGGTTAAGCTCCCTACTCCCGCGCTCGCAAGATACATAGCGACAGGACTACCTAACCCGCCAAGCCCGATAATAAGGACTTTTGAGCTTTGTAACTGCTCCTGGCCTGCAATATCAATTTCGCCAAGCATGATTTGTCTGGAATATCGCAATAGCTGCTCATCAGTTAGCATACAAAAACCTTTTATAACTTTTCTTTGTGATAAATAAGATAAAAAATTGATTAATAGCTTAGAGAGAATAGATCTGCAGCAATACAACAGCCTGTATAATCAACTCCAGCAGGCAAGTGTGACTCGATCATTGCCACCAAGATCAACACAACTTTCAATTTGACTAAACCCTGCTTTCTCAAACAAGTAACGCACTTCACTTGCCTGATCATAACCATGCTCTAACAACAACCAACCACCAGCATGAAGATAATCTCTAGCTGAGCTAATGATTTCTTTAATATCATCCAAACCATTACCTTGGGAGATAAGCGCTGAATCAGGCTCAAAGCGTAAGTCACCTTGTGACAAATGAGGATCTTCCGGATCAATATAAGGTGGGTTAGATACAATCATGTGGTACTTGCCCTTTAAAGGTTCAAACCAACTACCACAATGCACACTGACATTATCCAGCTTTAAATGCTTTGCATTCTTTTTAGCCAGCATCACGGCATCAAGCTGATAATCGCACGCATCAACCTGCCAACTAAAGCGCTCAGTCGCCAAAGATAAAGCTACGGCTCCAGTGCCTGTACCTAAATCCGCGACTCTATAATCACCATCAGCCAAGTAACCCAATGCCTTTTCCACCAACAGCTCAGTATCGGCTCTAGGAATAAGCGTTGAACGCCCTACAAAAAGCTTTAGTGACCAAAAGTGCTGATAACCTAAGATATAAGCGACGGGTTCACCACCAATTCGGCGCTCTAAATATTGCGAAAACCGCTTCTTTTGCTCATCTGTTAGCTCTTTATCTGGCCAAGTAAACAAAAAACTAGCCGGCCTATCCAACACCTCAAGTAACAACAGCTGCACATCCCGTTCAGCGCTGTCATTATTTAACAACGAAGATTTAGCCAGTGCTTGTCGAACTGTCAGTGTTGACATTTTCTTTAATCACCAAGCTCGCCAAGCAATTCAGTTTGATGCTCTATCTGCAACGGCCCAATAACTTGGCTAAGCTCACCTTCCATCACCTCACCTAATTTATAAAGTGTTAAGTTAATACGATGATCAGATACCCGCCCTTGAGGGAAGTTATAAGTACGAATACGCTCAGATCTATCACCACTACCCACTAAGCTCTTACGAGCATCAGCCTGCGCTGCAGCATTCTTTTCATCTTCAGCCGCCTGTAAACGAGAAGCCAGTAATGACATCGCTTTAGCACGGTTCTTATGCTGCGAACGCTCTTCTTGACACTCAACCACGACTCCGGTTGGTATATGAGTTAAGCGAATAGCCGAGTCTGTCTTGTTAACGTGCTGACCACCAGCACCTGACGCGCGGTAAGTATCAACACGCAAGTCTGCTTTATTAATATTTATTTCATCAGCTTCATCCATCTCAGGCATGACAGCAACTGTGCATGCAGAAGTATGAACGCGCCCTTGGGATTCTGTTTCAGGTACACGCTGTACACGATGCGCACCAGATTCAAATTTAAGATGCGAGTACACATCAGTCCCCACAACACGAGATATTATCTCCTTGTAACCGCCGTGCTCGCCTTCATTTGCACTTACAACCTCAATGCGCCACCCCATAGTATCGACGTACTTTGAGTACATGCGAAACAGATCGCCAGAGAATATTGCCGCCTCGTCACCACCTGTACCGGCACGTACTTCAATAAACACGTTACGACTATCATTAGGGTCTTTTGGCAACAACAGTATTTGCAACTCACCTTCCAAAATTTCGATACGTTGCTTAGAGCTCTGATACTCTTCTGCAGCCATTTCTCGCATTTCAGGGTCGTCATCTTCAGCCATTAACTTTGCTTCTGCAAAATCGTTTTCAGCATCATTATAATTTTCGAACGCTTGCACTATCGGCTCTATTTCAGCGTATTCTTTAGAGTGCGAACGAAACTTATCTTGATCTGAAATTATTTCAGGTGAACTCATTAATACAGCAAGTTCTTCATATCTTTCAGCTAGCTTTTCTAGCTTTAATCTAACGGACTCTTTCATCCTGCTTCCTCAAACTCCCACATAAGACCAATATCTTATGCTTTAAATACAAACAACTTATTCACCAGAAATAGACCAATATCATTTCACAGCTTTTAAGCATTAATCTTAATCGTTAGCATCCTGCGCGCTGGGTAATTGAAAAATCTCTTCAACTAGCTCCGTCACTTCAGTCCTGCCCTCAGCACTCGCTTTACGCAATTGAATCGTAGGATGATGCAGCACTTTATTCGTTAGTCTGCGCGCCATTTCAGCTATCACCTTTTCTGCATCCTCGCCTTTTGCAAGGTTCTTGAGTGCGTTCGCCATTTCCTCATCGCGCAGTGTCTCAACTTGCTTGCGCAGATTCGTCAATGTACTGACAACGTTACGAGAGCGCTGCGCCTTTACAAATTTTTCAACACCCAGCTCTATTATCTCTTCAGCTTCTAAAGCCGCTACACGCCTACTTTGCTGATTCTCTTGAATAACCTGCTGCAAATCATCAACGGTATACAGGTAAACATCATCTAACTCGTTTACCTCAACCTCGATATCCCTTGGTACAGCGATATCAATCATAAACATAGGCTGGTGTTTTCGCTTACTCAGCGCACTTTCTACCGCGCCTTTACCAAGAATCGGCAACTGCGAGGCTGTGGACGCAATCACAATATCAGCTTTGGGCAAATACTCTGGAATATCGCCAAGCAATATAGCTTCACCTGAAAAGTTAGCCGCTAATTGCTGCGCCCTATCCAAAGTACGGTTTGCAACGCAGATATCCTTAACACCTGCATTAACAAGATGCCTTGCAACCAATTCGATCGTTTCTCCTGCACCAATTAACAAAGCACGACTATCCGCTAAATCAGAGAATATATGCTGCGCCAAACTGACGGCGGCGTAAGCTACAGATACTGGGTTTTCGCCAATCGCCGTATCCGTTCTAACTTTTTTGGCGACCGCAAAAGTCTGCTGAAACAACTGACCCAGCTCGCCCTTAACTAAATTTTGCTGCTGTGAAACCGCATAACTTGACTTTAATTGCCCCAATATCTGAGGTTCACCCAACACTAGCGAATCCAACCCACAAGCAACTCGCATCATATGCGAAATAGCAGCTTGGTCCGTATAACTATATAAACTGTCTTTAATCTCATCTAGCGGTAAGCTTTGAAAATCACTCAACCATTCAAGCACTTGAGATTGACTATTACGCTCAGCAGAGCAGTATATTTCAGTGCGGTTACACGTAGAGAGAATCGCGATTTCATCTAATTGCGCAAACTGACACACACCTTGCAAAGCATCTTCCATAAGTGAAGGCGATATAGCCAAGCGCTCACGAACAGCGACGGAAGCCGTTTTATGGTTAATACCTAAAGCTAACAAAGTCATAGAAATAGCATCGTAAAATAAAGACCAATAAAAGTATCGAAACAGGAGCCCCCTAATGCAGCCGTTTTGCACTAAAAAAATGATCGATTTTTAGGCATCAATATCGACAGTTTTGCATGCCGACCAAAAAAACTATTTTGTAGGGATTTCACTTAGTTCAAAAAAACGCGATATCATACCAACTCTAGAAAATAATATCGCTAAATCTCATACAAATTCGAGCGCTACTCATAAGATAATCAGCAATTTCACTCCATACATAGCTACAGCTTCAATAAAGGAGAACCACTCTCATTGAAGCACTATTATCGATACCGCTTTTCCTGATTTCATCTAACCCTTTTCGCAGCAGCCCTTCTCTTTTTAATAAACTATTGCCTTCGTTCAAGCATTTAGGGATTAATCCAATGTTCCCTATAGCCGCTAGTTTAGGATAAACTATAGTCAATAAGGCTAGGCAAGACGATGATAGGCATTTCTTTGCAGACACTGTTAGTTTTTTGATACTAAATTGACTACCCAGCAGGCAAAAACAATTAAATTAAACTTTCAAATCAATTTGCTATCTAAAAGCTAAACAATCCAGTACTAGACCTAAAGCTAGATGAGTGCTCAAAGGGAAACAAAGACACGTGAAGACATTTCATCCAATCATACTTATAGCGGCTTTTTTAAGCTTAGTAGGTTGTGCGACCAATCTACACTCTTCTTCTGAAGCTATAAAAGCAAATTATCAGTTTGGCGAGCTCAATGGCGAAACTGTATTTGATATATTATCTGCTGAGATTGCAGGCAACCAAGATAACTATGACTACAGCCTGGAAAAATACCTAAAACAAGCCAAACTGACCAAAGATCCTGGTATAGCCAAAAGAGCAGTACGAATTGCTCAGCATCTTCGCAACACAAAGAAGCTACTGGAAGCTGCAACCTTATGGGCTGAGATTTCACCAAAAGCAGCTGAAGCACAACAGCTACTGGCCAGCATCCTAATTAGCCAAGGCCAATTTGATCAAGCCCAGCCACATTTCAACAGCGCACTTGAGCTTGGCGAAAAGAAAGTACTGTTGCTACTGACTACTCAACTTCACAAAATGCGCGATAAAGACATCAGCACTTATATTGATTTACTCAAAGACAGCAAGAGTAATAATCAATTCAATAGCGAGAAACTTGTCACTATTGGCATTTTGCAAGAACGCTTGAAAGAGCACAAACAAGCACTAGCGAGCTTCAATAGCGCCTTGAAAATTAACGCCGACTTACCTGCCGCTCTTTACCAAAAAGCAGAAAGCCTAAAAAGCCTGGAGCGCTACCAGGAATCATTAGACACCTTACAAATATTACTAAAAGGCACAAGGGAAGATAGACAATATAACGCTTTAGAAATACAGCTGCTCTTTTTACTTAATAAAGACCAACAAGCGCTAGACAAAATTGATGAGCTTGTCGCTAAAAATCCAAATGATAGACCACTGCGCAAATACCTAGCGCTCACAGCTTTAGACTTTGAGCACCTTGATAAAAGCAAACAACTCTTTCAGGATTTACTTGATAGCTCCTCAAAGAGCAGCTCACCCCATTTTTATCTCGGCATTATTAACGAGCGCGAAAACAATATGAAAGCAGCCATTGATCACTACTTGAAAGTGCGCGATGGAAACAACATGCTTCAAGCGCACACACGCTCAGTCAGCTTGCACAAACAGGCAAGTGACAAAACGACGGTACAAGCAATTACACAACAGCTGATCAAAAATACCCAGCGTAAAAGCGACACTACAACCTATGTACTAATGCTTGCCGATTGGTTAAACAAGTTTGAATTTTCCAGCGAAGCTATTGAGCTATTAAATAAGCATCTAAAAGATCAACCTGAGAACACAGATTACCTCTATGCTCGTGCAACTTATTATGAGCCAACTGACTTCCCCGCTGCAGAAAAAGACTTTAGAAAGGTCCTTTCACTAACTCCTGACAACCCTGTTGTTTTAAATGCACTAGGCTACACACTAACTATCCATACAAACCGCTATCAAGAAGCTCATGAATTGATCGAACGCGCATTGAGCTTCGCCCCAGAAGACCCTGCCACTATTGACTCAATGGGCTGGGTGTTATTTAAACTAAAACGTTATAAAGAAGCGGTAGAATACCTCACTCAAGCTTATCAACTTTACGACGACCCTGAAGTTGCTTCACATTTAATTGCAGCATTAGCAGGCAACAATCAGTTTAAAGAAGCCAATCAAATACTCGAAAAAATAAGCCAGAGCCACCCTAACAACAAATTTGTCGAACAAGCGAAAAAATCTTTAGAGAGCTTTCAATGAAAAAATTATTTACCCTCATAATCAGTGCACTTATCATCAGCGGCTGTAGCAATCAGCAAACTGTCACCACGCAACCAGAAACACTAAAACTTAATTGGCAGCAACACGTACAAAACATCAGATCGATAAAGGACTGGAACGCGAGCGCTCAAGTCGCGATCAAAGTAAACGAGAAAACCCAAAAAGCCAAAATGACATGGCAGCAAAGCTTTCAAAATTACCAAATTTCCTTCTTTGGCCCTTTTGGGCAAAGCGGACCTAAACTAACAGGCAACGAAAAGTCAGCAACTTTAACCATCCCTAAAGAAGCACCGATAAAAGGCAGAAATACCAGCGCTATCCTTCAACAGCGATTAGGCTGGCAATTACCCGTTAACAACGCTAAGTACTGGATACTAGGAATTCCTGCGCCCACTAGTGAGAGCAAAGTATCTCTACAAGAAGAAAGACTGGCCACTTTAGTGCAAGATGGCTGGACAATTAATTACTCCAAGTACAAGCAATTTGGTCGTTTCTCACTTCCAACAAAAATCCTAATCTCTCGACCAGACTTAAACTTATTAATGGTGGTTTATCGCTGGAACACAGAAAAACAAATTAGTGCTTTATAGCTTTAGCAGCTCTCAAGGCGTGCAGATAGGAGTCAGACCTATCTGCAATACGACCATTTCACTGCAAGCCATTGATATAATGATGTTTATTATCAATGCCGACCAATCCCGCTCTATTTAACTCTGGCACAAAACTTCTACCAAATAATGATTCCTATATTTTAGTATTTTAAAGCACACTCAACATCAAGCAGAACGGCAACATTGATACAAATATTCAGCTGCTAATTCTTGACCTTTCACCTCTTTTACCGCAGAATATGGCCGCATTTTTATCCGGCTATGGCATTTAAGATTATCGGTTTAAATTAAAACAAAGGAGCGCAATGCGCCTAACTTTTGTTTACATTTTTACGGTATTTTTAAAGCCCAAAACATGATTATTTAGACTATCTAAAAGGTATGCTCCATGTCACAGTTAATGGTTTTCAGTGGTAACTCCAACCCAGAGTTAGCGCTCAAAGTAGTAGAGCGTTTAGACATACCCATTGGTAAAGCGCACGTTGCGCGTTTTAGCGATGGTGAAGTTAGCATTGAAGTACAAGAGAACGTTCGCGGTAAAGACGTTTTTATTATTCAATCTACTTGTGCACCAACCAATGATAACTTGATGGAGCTAATCGTAATGGTTGATGCACTTCGTCGTGCATCGGCAACGCGTATCACTGCAGTTATCCCATACTTTGGTTATGCCCGCCAAGACAGACGCCCACGCTCAGCTCGTGTTGCAATCAGCGCGCGCATTGTTGCAGACATGATCACTAACGCGGGTGTTGATCGCGTTATGACGATGGACTTACACGCGGATCAAATTCAAGGTTTCTTCAGCATTCCTGTTGATAACGTTTACGGATCGCCTGTATTACTTGATGACATCATCGAGCAGAAGTATGAAAACCTAATGGTTGTTTCTCCTGATGTAGGCGGTGTTGTTAGAGCACGCGCTGTGGCTAAGCAGCTAAACTGCGATCTAGCTATCATCGACAAGCGTCGCGAGCGTGCAAACGAATCTCAGGTTATGAACATTATCGGTGACGTACAAGATAGAACTTGTATCCTTGTCGATGACATGACCGACACAGCAGGTACTTTGTGTAAAGCTGCCCAAGCACTTAAAGATCACGGCGCTGCTAAAGTTTACGCTTATGCAACTCACCCTGTTCTTTCAGGACCTGCTGTAAACAACATTACTAACTCAGCAATCGACGAGTTAATAGTGACTGATACTATTCCACTATCTGCTAGCTCTGAAGCTTGCCCTAAAATTAGGCAGCTAACCATTGCACCATTACTAGCAGAAGCACTACGTAGAGTATCAAACGAAGAATCTATCAGCGCGATGTTTCGCTAATTAGCAGATATTAAACTGATAAACACTTCTGGCAATTCGGTCAGAAGTGAATGCTTAGCAATACGCTAAGTTTAACTACAGCGGTTCTGGTCGCGGACACGCTGGTATTAAATAGGTAATAAAATGAGCAATTTTAAAATTGAAGCTGTAATTCGTGAAGATCAGGGGAAAGGTGCGAGCCGCCGCCTGCGTAACGAAGGTCTTGTTCCTGCTGTTGTATACGGCGGAGCTAAGAACAAAAAGCCTCTTTCTCTATCTTTGATCAACAAAGATTTCGTTAAGCTAACTGACAACGATAGCTTTTTCTCTTCAATCATCACTTTAGTTGTTGGTGATAAAGAAGAACAAGTAATCATCAAAGATTTACAGCGTCACCCTGCAAAGCCGCTTTTATTACACGCGGATTTCCAACGCATCACTAAATCTAACAAAATCAGCATCAAAGTGCCTATCACTTTTGAAGGTTTTGAAAAATCAGCAGTTGCTAAATCTGCTGGTAAATTCGCTGTTGAAGCTAACGTTGTTGAAGTTCTTTGTCTAGCAGACAAACTTCCTGAATCTGTAACAGTTGATCTTTCAACTGTTGAAGAAGGTCAGGTTCTTCACTTGTCAGACATCCAAGTACCTGCTGGTGTTGAAGTTGCTGCTCTACGTCGTGGTGCAGACCATAACCAAAGTATCGGTTATGTATACTCTCCACGTGGCGCTAAAGCATAATAGGCTTTAAAAACATATGAAAAACGGCATGACTGATAACATTCAATTGATCGTAGGCCTTGGTAACCCAGGGGCTAAATATCATAGAACGCGTCATAATGCCGGTGCTGAATATGTTGAGCAGCTTGCTGACAAGCTGCTCATTACCCTTAGCGAAGAAAAGAAATACCTTGGCCTTTATGGAAAAGGCAACATTGACGGTCAAAATGTACACCTCTTGATCCCCACCACTTATATGAATCTAAGTGGCAGTTCTGTGGCAGCTCTTGCCAGCTTTTTCAAAATAGCTCCCCAAAACATACTCGTTGCCCATGATGAACTTGATATCAACCCGGGAATTGCGCGCTTTAAAAGAGGCGGCGGTCACGGTGGACACAATGGATTGCGAGATATTATTAGCAAACTTGGTAACAACAAAGACTTCTATCGATTACGTCTAGGCATCGGTCACCCAGGCCAAGCAAAAGATGTGGCAAACTTCGTACTTAATAAAGCTTCTCCAAATGAGCAGTCTTTAACACAACAAGCAATTGATGAAGCACTTTATAATAGCTCAAGTGCATTTTCAGGCGAGTGGAATGCCGCCATGAATAAACTGCACAGTTTTAAACCTCAAGCTTAACTCCCTAAGCTGCATTTCCTTTCAGCATTACTAAATTCACACTGTATTTAAGCTGATCAAAGCGCTTTCACAAATTAAATTTCCACTCTGCTTAGCGGTGCTTTACAATGTCGCCACTAAAATTTGCATCGATGAATAATTAAGACTTTCATAGACAAAACTATTCATACGCAATCAATATTCCAAACCAGTATCTCTTTAATTAGCACTTGCAGTGATAGAGATAACGCAAAGCAAAGGATCACACATTATGGGTTTCAAATGCGGCATTGTCGGCTTGCCAAACGTCGGAAAATCAACTCTTTTTAACGCATTGACTAAAGCAGGCATTAGCGCAGAAAACTTCCCTTTTTGTACGATAGAGCCAAACTCAGGGGTAGTTCCTATGCCTGATCCTAGACTTGATAAACTATCTGCTATCGTTAGCCCTGAGCGTGTTATCCCCACAACAATGGAATTTGTTGATATCGCTGGGTTAGTCGCTGGCGCCTCTAAAGGCGAAGGCCTTGGTAACAAGTTCTTAGCCAATATCCGTGAGACAGATGCTATTGCTCACGTTGTACGCTGCTTTGAAGACGAGAACGTTATTCACGTTGCCAATGCAATCGATCCAGCTGCTGATATCGACATTATCAACTTAGAACTTGCTATGGCGGATTTAGAATCTGTTGAAAAGCAATTGCTGCGTAATAAGAAGCTTGCTAAAGGTGGAGATAAAACAGCTGTTGCCGCTCAAGCAATGCTTGAGAAGCTTCACCCGCACCTTGAAGAAGGTAAAGCAGTTCGTTCATTAGAGCTTACAGAAGACGAGTTAAAAATCGTTAAAACATTCCACCTTATTTCTGTAAAACCGACAATGTACATTGCCAATGTCGATGAAGAAGGTTTTGAAAACAACCCACACTTAGATACTGTTTTAGAAATTGCCAAAGCAGAAAATGCGGTGGTAGTGGTTATCTGCAACAAATTAGAAGCAGAAATTTCAGAGCTAGATGATGAAGAGCGCAACGAATTCCTAGAAGACCTTGGAATGGAAGAGCCAGGGTTAGATCGTGTTATACGTGCAGGTTATGAGCTACTTAACCTACAAACGTATTTCACTGCAGGTGTTAAAGAAGTCCGTGCTTGGACTGTGAAAGTTGGCGCAACAGCCCCACAAGCGGCTGGCGTAATTCACACAGACTTCGAAAAAGGTTTTATCCGTGCTGAAATCATCTCTTATGACCACTTCATTGAGCATAACGGTGAGCAAGGCGCTAAAGATGCAGGTAAATGGCGTTTAGAAGGCAAAGATTACATCACAAAAGATGGTGACGTTATTCACTTTAGATTCAACGTTTAACTGTAACTACCGATAACTTAAGCACTATATGGCTGTTTTGCGATCAATCACAGCCATTTTTTGAACACTATTTAGACACCTCACTTTTTTTACGAAATATTACGACTTTTTTATAAAAAGGGTGTTGACACAAAGCGCGAAACAGAGAATAATTCGCGCCTCAAATGAAGGGCAATGTAGCTCAGTTGGTTAGAGCATCGCATTCATAATGCGAGGGTCGCAGGTTCGAATCCCGCCATTGCCACCATTCATTTGTTGCTGGGGTATCGCCAAGCGGTAAGGCAACGGGTTTTGATCTCGTCATGCGGAGGTTCGAATCCTCCTACCCCAGCCAATTTTATAACGCTCTCCAAGGCTTATAAAATGTTGTGAATTGGAGCAATGGCAATGTAGCTCAGCTGGTTAGAGCATCGCATTCATAATGCGAGGGTCGCAGGTTCGAGTCCCGCCATTGCCACCATAAAAATTGTTACTGGGGTATCGCCAAGCGGTAAGGCAACGGGTTTTGATCTCGTCATGCGGAGGTTCGAATCCTCCTACCCCAGCCAATTTTA
>CAKZOD010000076.1 GCA_937136055.1 uncultured Oceanospirillaceae bacterium
GCTCCCAACACATCGACCACTGGGGATTGAGTGGCTGATAACATATTATCGGTGAGCCCTAAATTAATCTCGCCGACTAACTTACTGTGCGCAGAGTTAACATTGATTCTGAATTTTTCGAGATCTTGGAGCAACTCTAACGTTGCCGAGTAAACTTGGCTACCGCGCTCTGTCAGCGAAAAGCCACCGCGTCCGCGTTCACACAAACGCATATCTAAGCGTGCTTCTAAATCAGCGATAAAGCGGCTAATGGCCGAGCGCCCGACATTGAGCTCAACTTCAGCCGCCGAGAATCCGCCCGCTTCCACGACCGCTTTAAATACTCGTAACAACTTCAAATCAACATCGGCAATTTGCCCAGACAAGCTCACCCGTTTCATGTGTACTCCACTTTCATTCTCAATCTCTTCCTCACAGATTGGAACTTTAGCATTTATTGAACACGGGATTGTGACTTTTGTTTCTGTTTTTAATACCTAATAGCGCCAAAGAGTTGTTCTAGTTTTAATAAATGTTGAAGATGGCTGTATATTAAATTTAAAAACAATAGCTAGTCTAAGAAAATTAGCTCTCTTTGCCATCAAATTGAATATTACATTTCAAACCTGCAGGTAATTGATTGTTCGGATTAGAAAGCTCTAAGCGGACAGCAAATGTAGCACTTGCTGCATCAAGTATCTGATCAACTATTTTTACTTTGGCTTTATGCTCACTATTAATCGGTTCATCTAACATTACTAATGCAGTATCTCCGTTATTCACTCTGCCGTAGTATTCAGCGGGAAGCACAACTTCAACATAAAGTGGATCAAGTTGAACAGCATTTAGAATTGGCTCTTCACCTACATACTCCCCTGGATCCAACATAATATCGATAACGACACCGTTGATAGGGCTGCGTATTTTCTTTTGTTCGATCAGTGCTTGAGTATGCTTCACTTCATAGCTATAAATGAGATTATTAATGACTATCTCATCTTTTTCCTGAGCCGATATCAGCTTGTTTTTATAGAGCTTTTTATTACGAGCAATGGTCCTACTACCGTAGTTTGCCTGGGCTTTATTGAGCGCTAACGTTGCTTGCTCCACCTCAGTATGAAGCTGAACTAAAATGTCGCCTTTATTAACCAGCTGACCTTTTTCAACCGCTACTTGTTGAATAACACCAACAACAGGGCTAGCCACTAGCACATCTAAACTCGGTGTTAATAAACAGCTAAAGCTAGGCATTTTTACAGTACCTTGCTCATTGGTGTTTTTTGCCGTAGGCAGTGGTTGCTGTAAAAGCTGTTGTGCCTCTGAAACTGTACTCCCCTGAGCAAGAGCACTTGAACTCAATAAGACTGCAATTACTAATGTTCTTATTGTCATTTTGTTTTTCCTGAAAAAGCGAGTAGATCAACTTGTTTTAGATCAAACTCAAGAGTTGACTGACGAGCAAGGTAGTTTTGTCGCTCTGTAAACTTTTGTTCTAAAAGGACGGCCTGTAAAGCAAGTTTTTGGCCCGCATTTGTCATCAAACCGACAGATTTTGCCGTTACAATTAAACTTTTAGCGCGCATGGTTTTGAGAGCTAAATTTTCCAGGCTCAATAGCATCTGAAAACTCCCAGGATCCCCTTGACGAGCACTGCGCCCCGATAACTGTCTATCGACTCTGCCTGATTCGTAGAGATCGGTTAGGATAACATGCAACCCGCCAGATTTTTTAACTTCAACGTGCAATTTAATATCGGTTCCGCGCCCTGCCATATTGGTTGCAACCATTACCCTACCTGGAAAACCAGCAGCGGCAACAACTTCTGCTTCTTGCTTATCCTGCTTTGCACTGAGCACGAAATGTTCAATATTTGCTTGGGTTAAAAATTGACTGGCGATATCTGAATCCGCAACGGTATTAGTACCTATTAAAATTGCTCTCCCCTGAGCAATCATCTTCTGGCACTGGTCAATAACCTCTTTCCAGCGCTGTGTATCAAGAAGAAAGACTTTTGGCGCATAAGTGATACGACGCTCTTTGCGGTGTGTGGCGATTTTCGTAACTGGCAGTCGATAAGTATTCCACAGTTCTTGCTTAACTTCCCAAGCAGTCCCAGTCATTCCCGATAAATTTAAATACCGGCGAAAAAAGCTTTGATAGCTGATTCTAGCCTGAGTCACTCTTTGTTCTGTTAATTCACAGCCCTCTTTTAACTCTATCATCTGGTGCAACCCTTTTTCCCATGAGCGACCTTCCATAACCCTACCTGTCAGAGGGTCTATTAGTTCAACTTTTCCTTCTCGAACCAAGTAATCTTTATCGCGTTGATAAATAAAACGCCCCTGTAAGGCTTTTAAAACTATTTCCTCTCGGCGGATAGCACCTCGCCACAATGCACCTAAATCTTCGCTGAGTTTTCGTATTTTTTGAGTTCCAATATCGGTCAGTTCTATCTCGCGGCGCTGTTCATCAAGGCTGTAATCTTGATCCCTGGTTAATTGACTGGAAAGCTGCCAGGCTTCTTCTATAAAGTGCTGCTCCCCTTCATTTGATTGAGTACCGGAGATAATTAACGGTGTTCGAGACTCATCAATCAGTACACTATCAGCTTCATCAACGATTGCAAAATGAAGACCTCGCAGCTGTAGTTGCTGTTCAAACTTCGGTCTTTTCAGCGCTTCAACATGTAATCGAAGCGTATGGCAATGATCCATTTTCATTTGATCGCGCAAGTAATCAAAAACCAATTCCTTTCCAGTGATATAGAGAATATCTGCGCGGTACGCAACTCTCCTCTGCTCAGGGCTTACCTGATGAGTGACTAATCCAACAGATAACCCGAATTTTTGATAGAGCAGCGTCATTTCTTGGGCATCACGCTCGGTCAGATAATCATTTACCGTAATCACATGCACTGGCAATCCCGATATCGCAGCAGTGATCACAGGGAGAACAGCAGTCAACGTTTTACCTTCCCCCGTTTTCATCTCCGCAATGCGCCCTTGCATGATTACCCAGCCCCCTTTAAGCTGGCTATCAAAATGCTTCATTGCGAGCACTCTGCCGGACATTTCACGAATTATCGCAAACATTTTAGATACTAATAAATCACTAAAACCCTCTTTTCGGATTAGTACTCCAAGATCTAAGCTTTCATCTATCAGGGATTGTTCACTATAGCTTTCATATTTTTTTGCATGTTTAGCGACACTCTTTACAAAGCGCCTAGCCCGAATTTTTAAGCGTAACGGGTTTAATTCAAACTTGCCTATGAGCCTATTTTGTAGTCTATCCAGCCAATCAGTATCTGATATTGATTGTTCTTGTCTATAAAGGTAATCAACGGGGGCGTATTGATCTGTCTTAATCACTTAAAACTCCAGCTCATCAAGTAATAATCGACGTAAACTACGATACAATCGATAGCCAAGCGCTTCGCCAGTGTGCTCAAACCTGACATACACACGCTCTCCTATGCGATAAGCTGCTGTTCCCTGTAATTGTAAATCTAATACAAAGACTGTTTCAAAAGCTTCCAGCTCCTCTGCTTTCGCCGGATCTAATGCAAACAACCCTCCACCGTTCACGGATAGTGCTGCACTTGGCAAAACCTTTTGTGCACTTGGTACTTGTCCTATCAGACTGGCAGGTACACTCTGACTGAGGTTTTCTGCAATTTTCACGCTAACATTGCGCAAGTCACTACGCACCGCTTGAACATCCTCTTGGCTGATAACCACGCGCACTTGATAGGCACCAGGCTTTAATACGTACCCTAGTACAGTTCCTCTGGGTATATAGCTTCCCAATGGATTATTAGGAAGTGACAACTGATATCGACCATCATCAGGGCTATACACTGTCAAATCTCGTTGCTCAATCACTCCACGCTGTAACTCTGATTTAGCTTGTTTGATTTCTTGCGATAAGATATTTACTTCGTTTTTCCGGTTGTTAGCATTCGCCGCTTGGTACCTAGCTAACAACTCACGCAACCTACCAGTGTCTTGCGCTATACGAGCATTTAAATCCTCATTAATACTTTCAAATAAAACATCCCCTGTTGTCACCTCACGACCAGGCTGCGCGACCAAGCGTCTAAGAAAACCATCACTGTTTGCCATTACCCGGGAATTATCAGGAGCCCATACAACGCCTTGTACTGTCGTCATTTTGGGAAAGGGAATAACAAACAAAATCAACCAAATACTCAGCATTATCACTGTCAGGACGATGCTAACTCGAAGGTGCTTTTTTCTAACGGTTTTATCCATAAGCAAAAACTTTACAACTCCTACAGTAGGTTTACCAAACATGTTATATAACGAGAGCATAGCTAAACATACTCCAACGAAAAACAGCTCACTAGCAACAAATAATACGATTGAGAAAGTAATAAATACTCGATAAATAAAACTACAAACACTGTAACCGACTAGCCAGTTTGCTTCAGAGCGACTATATGCACTACTCGTGGCTTCATCTGCAAAGCCAAATAAGTATTTTTTACATAAATAAGCCACTTGCTTAGTACCGCGAGCGGCTAAATTTGGTATTTCGATAAAATCTGATAGGCAATAATAAGCATCGAACTTTAATAAAGGGTTACCGTTAAATAGCAAGGTAGAAACCCCGGAAATCAACAGAGTATTGAACGCAATTGTGCGCACGATACCAGGTTCTACTGAGACCCACACCCACATAGCCAGTGCTGCAATAAAGGCTTCAATTAGAATCCCTGCTGCGGCAACTAACATCCGATAATGTTTATTTGTAAAAGCTGCCGACGAAGATGCATCTATATACGGGACGGGTATAAAGATTAAGAACATTAAACCCATTTCATGAACTTCCCCTCCCCAGCGTTTTACCGCGTAGGCATGGCCAAACTCATGAATCAGTTTAACGATAGGGTATACAAGCCAAATTAAAAATAGATTTTCAACAGCGAGCACTCGATCCGATAAATTTTCCGTTAACTCTGGCCAATTATAAACCGCTTGCATCACAGCCCAAAGAACCGCAAAAATCCAGATCCCCCCCATTAAGGGATTAAAAATCCAGCGGCTTATTCCTGCACTCGCATTGAGAAAAGGCTCAGGATCTAATAGAGGGATTTTCACCGCCATTGGGGACTTCACTGCCGCCCATAGCTTAGTGTTCTTCTCTTTACGGTAGCGTTTATTGACTTCATAAATATCGGGTATTACATCTGTTTGTAATACATCGACCCGATACAATTGCGAGAGTAATTGAATAACTTCATCTTGAGATGGCATCTCATCACCGAGCTGCTCACCAGCACTATGCCAGAGATCATCTAATTTACGCCTACCATCCATCAAACCAATTAATCGATAAGCTTGCGGGGTAAATCGATGATACCTTCCTGTCGCATCATCTTGAATAACATACCAAACATCACCTCGGTAAGTATGTCGGTTGATAGTGACGTGAGACCTCAATCGAGGCTTTAGATCAGCGACCCGATGCCACGACGAACTAAATAGAGAGACAGCCATTTAAGGCCACCACGCCCATACTTTTAATCTTACCCACTGTTGTAAAGGATACGTCCAAATCCATATCAACTTTCGCTGATCAATTTGGATCTTACCAATTCCTTTCATCCCCGGGCGCAAGTTTATGGTTGGGCCACTCAAAGCAGCTTCTACACGAAAAAGATTAGCACCATCTCTAGCTTCTGTAACAGGTGTTACTTGAGTGAGTTTAAATTCAAAAATATCTTCTGGAAGAGCATTTAAAATTAATCGACCTGTCTGGCCTTCAATAACATCAGCCATTTTATGCTCATCGACCCACAAAATAACTCGGTATTGATCAAGTGGAGCCACTTCGAATAACACTTCACCTTGCTCTAGTGCGCTGCCAAGTCTCTGGCTAAGGTCTCCACTTACAACAAAGCCATCAAAAGGCGCAAGCATCTTAGTCCGTGAAAGCTTACTCTCTACTAAATTTAATTGCGCTGCATTCTGGGCAATTTGAGCTTTTATAATCGCTGCTTGCGCTCTGTCTTTATCTGCGACTGCTTCCTCATGCTGACGCTGTAGCTTACTTTGTTCACTCAGATAACTCAGTTTTTCTAAAATTAAATCTCTTTCATCTAAGCGACTCATTTGTTGCCCAGCGAGCACTCTTTCGCCTGCTTTTACACTCGCCGATTCTAGATAGCCTTCAAAAGGCGCAACGACAACCCTTCTTATCGATCCTTCTAATACACTATCCGCTGAAACTTCATAAGTTGCCTCAAAAACACTAAAAAAAACAACACATAAAGTTATTAATAATATCAATAATTTACGACCTAGATACCCTCGTCCTAATACCCGTATCAACTGCCGGGCACTGGCACTCGCTAGATGCTGGTACCAAGTTTTATCACTGTCTCGCTTGTTTTTAAGTGTTTCACCTGAAAGTGCAATAATGCTGCGGATCTGATCCTCTTCATATTGAGAAAATGGACATTCGCTGGTGCGTTCTAATGTGACTGCACCGAAATATTGAGAATCACTATGTAGTGGGATAGTAAGTAAGCTTGCATTTGCATATGATTGCGAAAATTGAGCATGCTCACGGGCGACTAATAGTCCCTGTTCTTTATTGGGGTAATTTATCACGCCTCGCTGTTGAACCGCTTCATCCATAACGCCACTTAAGCGGCGAACTAAATTCATTTTCTTACCAAACTGAGCACTGTGCGACAATGCAGTCACTTCAATCAAAGTACCTCTAACGAGCCCGAAGCTCACTCTATCACATTGATGAGCACTCGCTAATTCATTGACAAAGGTTATCGCTGCGCTGTGAAAATCAGCTTCCGCAAGCACTGCACCTAATAAGTCAACAGCTCCACTGAGCCGTTCATATAGTTTTTTAGTTTCACTATCATTATGTCGGCGCTGCAGTAATTCTATCCAGGAGCTCCCCCATTGTAGATTTTCCATCACACTTGGTAGTTGTGTTTTCGGTACTTTGACACTTAGCGCCACTACCCCAACCACAACTTCGTCGAGCTTAATTGGAAACACAACCCCAAACTTGCCACCAAAAAATGAGTGTACCAAACCTGCTTGCTCACTGATTCCCTCTTCAATCAACGCTGTAAAATCCGCATCAAACTCAGATTTTTCTGGCCAAATTGCCGTAGGCTGAAATCCAGATTCTTCTGTCTCCATAAGTAATGTAGCCATTTCTACATTATCTACACGGATACACATCAACTCTAACCATCGCTGACAGTATTGTGTATAGCTTTGAGCTGCACTAAATTTGACCCAAGCATCGCGTAAGCTAGCATTACTGAATTGTGATTGTATTTGCATAGAATTTTTTAGTAGAAAAGAAAAGGAGGGGAAATATCCTGAAAAACAGGATATTCAATTCAAAAGCGATTAATGTTTAGCCGCGACTTTTTCTTGCAGCTTAGCCTCAGAAACATTATCACTAGCAGAGCTAATTGTGCCAAACCTCTCTTCATATTGGCTAATGACATTACTTAATAGCATGGACATACGCTTCGCTGCATGGGGGTTTAAAATCATGCGATTAGATAGTTCAATTGTGAGCTCTTTTTGTTGTGCATTCCACGCTTGATTTAAACCAAATAAGACTGTGATCTCTTCCTGAGTACTTGATACATTACAAACATTTGCATAAGTACTGCTCATACGACTGTCATCCCATCTTACTGTTGGATTCGCTGCTTTGTCTTTACTATTTTTCTTATCCATTCTTTCTAAACTCCTAGCCTATTAGTTTTTATGATTTTAAATTGTTTTTATATCGGACTAAATCATTCATTTCAATCCGCTAAACAGACTGTTACGCGTGCGTCTAATGTTAGCGTGATTTAATATTTTCAGCCGCTAACTCCCACTCAAGCTTTTGCTTTTTATCCGTTTTAGCAGGCTCTGTTGAACTACTAACAAAACACTGTTTTTCAGCGTCCCAACGTTGCATATGTCTTTGATTATAAAGTAATTTATCAAAATCTCTGTGCATATCAGTTGATTTTTTTACGCTGTTTGCGCTGGCTACTTTCCAACCCGCTAAACTAAGCATTAATGCAGCACCTACGTCTTCTTCTGCGATATCACTCTCTTGATTTAATCGAGTTTCTTGATCAGCACTCTCACCATTATTGAGCGATGAGCTATCATCTAGATTCTGTGTAGCGGATGTTTCTATCGACTCATCAGGTAATGGCTGTGCTTGCTCATCAATTTTTTGCTCACCCGTCTCTTGCTCAACATCATGTTCAGCTTCAAGCATATCCTGAGGCTGCTCTGATACTGGTACTAACGATTCCTCTGCAACGCACTCTATGACAAAACCCTCTTCATCATAGCATTCCTCTTTTTCCTCTTCTCCTTGCTCTGATTCTTTCTCTACCCCAGCAGCTGTTGCTGGCAAACTGTTTATCACATCGAAGATATCAGGCTGATTACTGCCATTCACCCCTCCTATGCCGCTTCGCGAACCATTATTACCATCACCCGAAAACAAGTTACCTATTTGAATAGAACTAAAATCTACCGCCCCAAGTGGTTTGAAATCACTAATTGGACTAAAGCCTAGCCCTTGTCGCTTAAAGTTATATAAGGAGAACTGTGCGTCACCGATAAGATCAAGGTTTCCTTGACCTAAGCGAACTAGGAATATGCCTTCATCAAACCCGGCATCGGTGGTGTTGACGATAGCTCGAGCATATTCCCCTACCATTGTATCGGTATTTAAACCGCCATAAAACGTATCACTACCAAACCCTCCAAAGAGGATATCTTGACCCGCACCACCGATCAAAATATCGTCCCCACCAATAAAAGATTCAGAGGTTTCAGCGCTGATCAAATGTCCAAATGCAAACTTAGCCAGCCCACCGTCTCCAGAAATAAAATCTGATCCTTCGCCACCTGTGAGGTAATCATTCGCCGCACCACCGATTAATACGTCATTACCGCTGCCACCGTCTATCCTATCTTGAGCGCCTAAATTTGAGCTATAACTCTCAAACTCTGTCAGATTATTAGCGATGTTACTGGCACCACTAAATCTAGCGACCCCAAGATCTCCAACTATTTTGTCATGGCCAGATTCTCCGAAAACGACATCATTCCCTAATCCTGCAAAAATAAGGTCTGCTCCAGCGCCTGCGTATATTTCATCCGCTCCAGAGGTACTAGTAGTCGTGTCCGTTGTTTGTAATTGACTGATAATGCCATCTCTAAAATTAACAATGCCATTGTCACCGAAAATAACATCATCGCCACTTCCTGCTCGAACGAGGTCACTTCCCGCGCTGCCAAAGATAATATTATTGCCTGCCACAGTTGTGATAGTGTCATTTCCGCCTTGGCTTGATAACTGGCTGAGGGCAACTTCAAACTCTGCGCTAACACTAGCGTATTGCACAAAACCTAAATCTCCCATTATTAGACTATTACCAGTCCCTGTTACCAATGTATCAGCAGATAACCCTCCAAAAATGATGTTATCACCATCACCAGCATTGATATTATCAGCGCCACTGGTTGTACTTGAATTATCAGTTGTCTCTATTCGATTCAAGGTACCTGAGGCATAGCTAAGTAACGCATTATCACCAAATATAGTGTCACTGCCGCCCCCCGTTAAAACGGTATCATCTCCTACTCCGGCAATTACAATGTTATCACCTTGGCTATTTTCTAAATTCAGCTCAATGCGATCATTACCGCCCAGAGTACTTAACTCACTTGTAACACTAACCAGCTCTCCCTGTCCGTCATAGTTAATGTCGCCGTTATCACCCAAAACAATACTACTACCACCTTCAGATGTAATTTTATCATCACCTATGCCAGCGACGACTAAATTATTTGTGCCCGAAACGTGAATGTTATCCCTTTGACCTTGAGTAGAGGTGCTTCTAGCTGAGGCAACCACTCCCATACTGGCGAAGATTATTTTTGCGTGATCGCCAAATATTAATGAATGGCCCGATAGATCACTGATCTGATCTGTGCCGGAACCTCCCAGAACAATATCTCCATCAGCTCCACCATCCATATCATCATTGTTGTTACTATTATTTGTTGTAGGAAGACTCTCAAACTGCGTGATCTCAGTTAATCGAAACACACTATAGTCGTCATCTGTCAAACTAGTGTACGTTAAACTTTGGTTTTCAAAGCCTACTCCTCCCAAGTCGCCCAGTAGAATATCTTTCCCTTGGCCACCTCGGATAGTATCCGCCCCAAGACCCGCAATGATTAAATCGTCACCCTGATTACCGTGCAGTACATCATTAAAAGCAGACCCTAAAATAACATCATCGCCTTCGTTGCCTGAGGCATTAACACGCAATTTTGAATGGCGAGCATCAACGACATCCTCTCCTAGTTGACCTTCAATCGACAGTTCACGGTTACTTCCACTATTTTGACTAGTAACAATAATGTCATCATCACCCTCGCCTCCTTTAATAAAAGTATGGGCATGTTCAATAACGCCATTAATTGTTATTCGATCATTGCCTTTACCCGCCTGTACGACGACCCCCTTATCGCTAGGATCTTGAGATGCAAAACTACCTTTGAAGTGTATGCCGCCATCGGCTATTCCCGTGACTGAGGTATAACTTGCCTTACCTGCCAAAGCATTACTCATTACAATGGAATCTGCGGATAAGTCATTCTTATCATCAATTAATAAGGTATTGTTTTCACCGCTGCTATCGCCTGCATCAATAGTGATATCTGCAGCTATTCCATCCGTTGTCGTAGAGCTTTCATCACTCACTATAATGTGATCATTACCAGCGTTTGTTGCTAGGTAAGTATCGACATTTGTACTTGCTACACGGACCTGATCATTTCCACTACCGGTATGCACATGAAGTTTATCGATGTTGTCATAAGTCACACCATTATCACTCAAGCCTAAGCCTGTTACTTTACCTTTCTCAAGCAAACCTGTCTGAGCGTCATTAACCGCTGTGCTACTGATCCAAAGTTGGTCTACACTGTTCGTTGTCTTATCCGTTGCATGCACAATACTGCGCAGCTCGCTATGATCAATAAACAGCCGCTCTTGAGCACCTGTATCAACAAACTCAATGTTCCATCGACCACTAAGATTATTTGATGCACTTGCCAGTTCTGAACCGTCATAACCAAAGCTTGTCACATTGACATTTAGACCTAGCTGATTGGTAATGGCTTGTTGCATTTCATCTGCCGATACGTCCCAGCCTAAAGAGACTGACAACGAACCAGTACTTAATTCAAACGTGCCCGTAGGTACACCACTTCGAGTCAGTTGTAGTTTCTGCTCCGTGTTTTCATCACCTTGGACTATCGTATTTATGAATGCAGTCCCTCTAGCATAATAAGCTTGTTCCCAAGTAACTGGAAAAACAGGCACTTGTAGCTGCCAGTCTGTTTTTGTCGTTGTTTGACTCCAACCCGTTATCTCACCATTGTTGATGTCTGGGGCTAGCCAAAGCGGTTGACCAGAGGCTTGTAATACCCAATCCGTTGGTGAGCTAGAGATGACCCAATCGACAATGTTTTCATCTTCAAAAGTGGCAGAAACATACTCAGCATTGTCAGGCTTAAGTTCACCTTCTGAGAGCTGATAAATAACGGGAGCAACTAACTCCCCTTCATGACGGAGACCTTGCAACATAGTCCTTTGATATTGCCCATCTGTCGTCGTTAATACCGTGCGAGTTTGTATCACCCCCTCGCCATTGATGATTATTTTTCTGAGTAAACCATCTTGGCTTAACCCTTCAGCGGTCCATTCAAAATTAGCATCATTTGGATCTACTTTTACAGCCACTAATTGTTGAGAGGCATCACCATCAAAGTGCAATAACTGGTCAATATCATCCAATCTGTTTTCATTATCGACATAGACATTATCCGAACCAAGACCACCTAAAACGGTGGTTTCACCCGCTATCCTTTCAATGTCAATGCGATCATCACCTGCGCCAGCATTAACGAGCGTATGCCCATTATAGTGACTATCTAAAGTGACTTGATTCGCTTCGTCACCCAAATAGAGTTCAAGTGAATCAAAACTACTTTGACTATCTACACCTTTTATTTCGATACCACTAAAATGTAAATCAGCAACTCCATCACCAGTGGTATCTGTGCTACCGGATTTAAAATCTAACCCTTGTAACTCGACGATTTGTTCGTCACTGGATGCTGAAACACTCACACTTTGCAGTGCAACATTACTGTTTACAGCATCATCTGCATGAACAACCAATCGATCATTACCACTAACACCGCCATCTAAAACGACTTTTCCGGCAATACGGCCCAAATTATTAACACCTTTAACTTGGTTAAAAAAGGCTTCGGGATCAAACGGTTGTGCACTAGGTTTTTTATTTTCCGCTTCCAGTTGTTCAATCAACTGCGCGGTCAAATCACTCAGTTGCGGTGGCGCAGTGCCGCCCAAATGCAAGGTATCATTGCCCTCACCGGTATCTATCGATGTGTTGATAGAGGTTATTTCATTATTTGTTAGCGTTGAACCTGTCCCCAACAGATATACGAGATCGTCACCGCCTGCACTATTAATAGACAAGTTCTCTAGATTGCTATAAAGAACAAACCTTCCAGCGCCAATAACAACGTTTTCACTAATGACAAAAACATCTCCAATAGCCGTACCATTGACCACCATTGTATCGATACCTTCACCGCCATCTATATTGACATTAGCATTTTGCAGATACTGATAAACATCATCACCATCGCCACCGGTAATATTAGAAATAGTATTATTGCTAACCGCTTCACCGGGTAGAAGGTAAGTATTGATAATAAAAGAGTCATTACCAGCATCGCCATTAAGATTTAACACCGCAGCATTGTGATCGATATAAAAGGTATCGTTATCATCGCCACCGTTTATGGTCAGCTCGTGTGAATTACCGTTTGTAGCGCTAATAGCGACCTCAACACCGTTTAAATCTGTGCCAGTAACAACGGTTCCTACTTGCGCTTCATCTTTACCTGCACCTAGATCAATAGTCATTACTACTGTTGTATCATCAACAAGCAGACGATCATCACCGGCAAGTAAATCCAACTCAACCTTCGCTATTTTGGAAAAATAAATCTTGTCGTTGTACTGATAGGTATTGGACAACACAGGCTGGCCAAACTCAATTAAACCTTCACCACTCAATCGACCTTGATCAGCGTGCACATAATCCTGATCATTTGTACCTTCAATGCTAAGCACATCCCCTGCATCAGACCCTGAATCAGACAAGCTCACTTCAATGCCTGAAATACCATCAAAACCTTGTAAATTATAGCTATCATCATTATCTTGCCCATCCAGCTTTACTGATGTGCCAACTGAATTAGTGCTGTCACTGAGGTTTATCTGATCTTTCCCTTCTCCTGCTTGGACACTGATATCTCCTGCTAATTGCGCAAGATTGACGACATCTTCCCCACTCGCTGTAGATATGTTTAAGACAGCGCTCACATCACTCAAAGAGTTAGTGACTGACACAAGGTCATCATCCTGACCTGTATCGACGCTTATAGCCCCTGTTAAATCGCTAATAGTGATATTATCGTTACCAGAAGCCGAGTCTATATCAACCTGTTTAGTCGCTGTCGCAGATAAACTAATGGCATCATCACCGCCGGCGCTATTAAGTGCTATTAAATCGACAACAGAATCGCTATCTACTGTGATAACGTCATCACCTAATCCTGTATTCACTTCGATATTATCAAGATACTTAGTATCGCCGATTGATACGTGTGAGCTGGCATTTTCGCCTTGATTTAGGTTCAACTGCATGTTTTCAAATGAGCTGAAGAAAAGACCAGGGTTTAACGCTTTTCCTGCTTCATTTAAAGATAATGTATCGTAAGTCACCTCGAACGCATTTTGCTTGTCTGTTACATAATTAGCATCCACTGTCACAGGCGCTTTATAATCCTCACGCAGCTGTATATGACTTGGCAAATAGAAGCCACTATCGTCTTTTACCGTTTTTACATCGAAGTAACCAACACGGCCGTTGTCATCCAATTTGACACGTGATCCATCTTCGATTGTCGCGGTTATATCATTTCGATGTGTTTGGTTAAACGCAGTTTCAATTAATAATTTGACATTCCCATCAGTGAATTGCACAGCACTCAAATCTTGACTACTTGAGGCACCAAACCCAAGCGCACTAACATAACTGGCCCAATTATTCGCCGTTAGATACCCTTGGTTGATACGCTGCCCGTCACTGTCTAACTCAAACAGTAAATCTGCATGTGGCACACTGCCATTGATGCGATTTAGCACCACCGAACTCAGTAGTTTATCGCCATTACCATCAACACTATAAAAACTCTTACTATAGAAAGACTGATCTAAACTACCTAGCGCTTGGGCGTAGCTTTTAAGCATCTCAACTTCATTGCCAGATAAATGACTAGTTGAAGAACCATCTCCTATGACGATATTTTTGGCTAATCCTTGGCTTGTGATTTTTGCTAAGTTAGGGTCTGTATTGCCATTAGCGGTCAAAGTTTCAGGGGTATAATCTTTATTGCCAACTTTGAAATCTACCCTTAAGCGCTCAGCAAAACCGATACCACCAAAATCTTTGTTACTGTTCCAACCATTGCCATAATCAACATCCGATTGCGACCACAAATCATCGGTGAATTCACGCGTTGAAGTAATAGCACTCAGATCAGGATTATTTTGTGAATATACGTTTAAAGAAGCCTCTTCAATACGCTCTAGTTGTTTAGTGTTAGTGTCGGTATTCACTATATCCAAAGAAATATAGCTTAACAAACTCTCAAGTGTATTCTCTAACTCGTTGAATATCGTTGTGTTATTGTTTTGTAAATAGGCAAGTTCAACACTGTTAAGTAATGCATTTAAATGTGTTAATGAGAAAGCCGTGCTATCAGGAACACTGACACCCGTCGATAACTTATCTATTAGCTCAAGCCCGCGGTTAGTAAAGTCTGCAACACTATCAAACCACGCTTGTCGAGCGGAACCTGTGACACTCGTTTCATGTGAGCTATACCATTTAACTGCACTTTTATCGATGCTGCTGATCGCTGTATTGATGGCGATAAGCTCAGACTCTAACGAGTGGTCAAATTGAAGGTCTGACTCTGGAACAACACGATCGATAGAAATATCGACTACAGCATTCGCGCCTGAGCTACCTGTTCCCTGTAGCAGGCGATCTAAAACACCTATATCTAATTCTTTATGTGCTCGATTTAGCGCATCTTGAACATTTGCGTGTGTAATATTGACGCCATCCTTCGTGGTATACGTTTCTTCTAACCACAGCTTTTGTGCTTCATATGCGTTATCAACAATTGCTTGATCATCTGTTATAGATGTTGATATACCTGAAGTGATCCGCTCTTGTGCTGCTAATACGTCCACTTCACGCATAGGATCATTTGCAAAATAATAATCACCAAGTGACAGCGTCTGCGTATTTAAGGATGCACTTAATACTTGCGACTGATCGCTACTTTTAGCATTAACGTGCAAGGTATCTTCACCACCTGCTCCGGCAATGCGAACCACTCCGGCAATTTTAGAAAGATCATAGTTTTGGGGTAAAGTGCGCGTTTCCACACGTTCACCTAAATCATCAAAGCGATAGCTCGCCTGACCAGTTACTTGCTCTGTCTCCCATGTTTCAGTAATGTTGTATGTCACATCATTGTGAGCTTCAACCACATAAAAAAGAGACAGCAAATCAGTTAAAAGATCACCACCGCTCTTATTATTAATGATGTCCTTATTCATATGCCACTTATCACCCACACCTTGTACGTGAGACATATTATTTTTGCCGACCTGAACTTGTGTGGTGTAAATAGCATCGCCTAAAATGTCATTGTCCCCATGTGCATGACCGTGAACAACGTCACCTGCTAAAGCGTAATCAACAGCGACTCTCAAAAATTCGTCATACATTAAGTCATCGACAGACAGTAACCCAAAGCTACCTCGCCCTTTATCTAGCCATATATCATTTCCTTGCATCATTGCTAACACGCCATCAATGGCTAGAGTATCAGGCATAGTAGGAATGCCCTGACCACTGACTAATCGATTGTATAAATGCTTATCGCCCGAATCGCCTGAATTGAGATAATAAAGCGGTGAAGCCTTACTTAATTCATCAAGTGCACTTGCTGCAGCCGCTTTGTAGTTTGTGAATCGGCTGTCTCCATATTCAATCAAGTCATCGCCAGTACCATAAATTGCCCGAGAGTAATGATATAAAGCGGTTGCTATATTGGTTTCCAACAGGTTCCAATGAGTGTCACTAATGACTACTTTTGAGCTATCTGTTTGATACCATTTTTGATAAAAGTCTTTAAAAGCAGCAACCTTTTCACTACTACTTAACTCCCGACGTACTAAATTAATATTATCTGTCTTAATTTGAGTATCTGTCAGAATTTCTTGTAAGACTGTTTGAGTGACGGTATGTGTAGCTGATGAGTCTGAGTATTTCACTTCAAACTGCTGTTGCTCGCCACCTATGTGTAACTGATCGTCACCTGAGCCTAAATTGAGCACTAAGCTTAAATCTTCATGTAAGCCGTAAAGCCAAACTTGATCATTACCTGCCCCAGTAACAAGTGCTAACCGCTCGATACTGTCGATGTTATCGAGTTTTAAACCGGCACCATAAAGATATTGTTGGTCATCATTATCGGTATAAATATAAAACTCATCGGCTAGAGCTGTGCCTGCAATAACAATTGAATCAAAACCCGCCCCACCATAAATTTCTACTCGGTTATTTTCAATATAATCAAGTAAGACATCATTATCGTTACTGTCACTCTCACCTTCTTCATTCCCAGCCCCTGTAGTAATGTGCCCACCTGCAAGCTCTTCGCTACCTGTAGCGCCCGTGCCATCCATTACTTTGTGTGCTTTTAGGAAAAATGTATCATTACCTGACTCGCCAAAAAGCTGCATTTCCCCCACATTGTGATTCACTTCAAAGTAATCATCACCACTGCCGCCAAAGAAGCTCGCATTATGGCTAACACCTGCTGTAATCCCTAAGCCATCTGAGTTATCAATAACTTGCAGCTGCTGCCCATCCACTGTAGTCGTAATTGTTTTGAGCACTCGCCCAATTAAGAAGTTATCGTTACCTTGATCACCGTACACTTTGACAGCAGCAGCAGTGTCATCTGAAATAAAGGTATCATTTCCTCCACGGCCATGGATTGATACTTGCTCTGTCGTGTAATTGTAATACACTCGCTGGAATTCCCCGGAATCATCCAGATTACCGCTTACCCTAGTATGACCTGCTGCATCTGCGATATCTGCAGGATTACTAAATTCGCTCGCCACTCCATCACTTAAAACTAACGCGTAATAGTCACCTTGGTTATCACGTGCCGCATTCTCAAAAATCACAGTCCAAGGGTCTTGTTCTGTACCCGTACCTTCTATTTCGACACCACTGTCTATCTGTCTTAGTGCACTCAATAGCTGATCTGTATAAGTTCCACCGTTAACGTCATACTCAAAAATGATTTGGCTCGTGTGATAGTTAAGCGTGAAACTTTCGTTATCAGCAGCCGCGCCAGTGATGCGATTAAACACCTGCAGTTTATTAATGGGTTCTTCAAACATCGCATCTATATTTGGCGCTCCCGCTAGCAGAACATCTGCTACATCATTACCAAGTCGCTGAATATAGGCCGTATTAATAGCCGTTACTTGTGATCCGCTGCCACTGCTCAATACAATATTAGCATCAGCAACATCCACCAAACTTATACGCCAAGGTTTTTCATCGCTCCCCTCACCGCTGACCGTTGCATCGTTGATATCGGCAAACGACTCAATCACTGTTTCTAGATATTCACGCTGTTGCTCTGCTGTCACTCCTGTGATTGAATCTATATCACTGAAGTCAATACTCTTTTGTTCAGCACCATAGTAGAGTGTGCTAATTCCTGAAGTGTAATCGAGCTCATAATTATTATTAGATATTTGTGTGTTGAGTTGAATGGTATCGTCAAGTTCACTTCCTTGTAACAACACTGTATCAGTATCTGTACTTAACTGGCCGCTATCGACGATGCGTACAACTGACTCAGATTGTAAATTACCACTTAGGGTTGCGGTGTACGTGTCGCTACCTTCGGTACCATCAAGTACTACATTTTTGGTAAAATCATATAAGCTAAAGCTATCGTCATAGGCACCGCCATAGAGGTAAAAGTTTTCAAATAAGCCTATACCATTATCTTCGCTTTCTGTTTCACTTATGTAGTTTCGAGTACTACTGATAGAACCATCATCATTCACTTGCGTAGTAAGCTTTTCATAGGTGACTTCAAATTCGCTGTCAGATAATACAAAAGTGGTATCAGAGACGCCAAAAGATTCAATTAATGTATCAACACCTGTACCGCCTATTTCACCAACAAATAGATCGATACCTTCTCCCCCTGTCACCCGGTTATCGCCACTGCCCATTTCTATTTTATCGGTATATTTACTACCGACAATAACATCATTACCAGCCCCGCCAATCAAATTCAGCTCATTGACAGCACGCCCTTGCACTACACTTTTTGCATCAATCGCATTTGGTAAGTTCGGCACGACACCTGCTAGAAGCGTATCATCTCCACCTAGTGCATCTATACTGAGCGTATCATTCACTACACTGTTAGGATCATTTTCATCAAGTAGGTGGTCTAATGTTAAACTGCGCAACGTGATCACCACACGATCGTCACTCGACCCTGCTTTTGTGTGTGTCACTTGAAGGGTATCGAAGTTGGTAGATTCTTCATCTGTGCCTAGATTAAGTACTTCATTACCTACGACAAATTGATCATTTTCCGTGTCCGAGCCAAATATTGAAATAGTATCCTTTTTGTCATCAACAATACTGCGAGGATCAAGAAACCATTCTTGCTGCCCTGTTTTATATGCCACCCCGTCATCATTAATAGCCCAAGCATCTTTGAGAACTTGTCGTGGTAACTCGCGATCAATCGTTTGAAATGCTGAAAGTGTTTCTTTAGTAGAGTCAGTTTGTGTCTCTATATTAAAGACAGCCACTTGAGTACCACTTTTTTCAAGGACCCATTCACCAGCTGCATTCAAACGCTCAATTGTTTTCATCAAGTTTGCATTATCAAAGCGGTCATCATTAACACTCTCAAATATTGGCTCTAGAGAATATAAATGATAATTATCTTCCCCTGTTGGCATGCTAATAAACAAATCAATAAAGTCAGTTAAACTCGCTTCATCTTCAATTACCACTTTAACCTGCACGGCAGAAGTGGCCGCTGTTGCTGTAGAGAACTGTTGAGTAAATGGGTTATCCAAAGCCAGTGTAAATATGTCCCCTTGATTGAGGATACCCACAATTTCTTCTCTGACCCCTTCAGATAAATCGGAAAACGATTGCACTAATTGCAATAAATCTAGGGTGTCGCCAAACGACGCAAACCAATCGTTGTACTCAATTGTTTGAGTATCTTCGCTAAAGTTGAGGCCTGATAACTCAGTTTCAAGCGCAGATTTCGTTAACGCTTTACTTAAGAAGTCAGCCTTGGAAAAACTCACAGAATCCCCAGATGCATAACTCAATTTATAATTATCAAATTCCAATGGTAAGCTAATGGCTTGTTGAATATTTTCTTTAACAGGCGTCACAAGTGCTTGAGAGAAATCATGGCCGTTAGCACTCCAGCTAATGTTCATCGTTGCCACAACCGTATCAAACTCAACTAACCAATTATCATCTAATTCAGTGACACTGATACTCTCTATCGCCACTGCGCCAGCGTCAGCCATAACAGAACGAATTGACTCTAGTGTTAGCACATCTCCAACGACACTGTAGCCATTTACCACAAGAGCCGTCACATCTAATAATTTGGGGACTAATACACTCTTAACATCTAAAGATGCTGTTGCACTATCATGAATATATTGCTCAGAACTGATATTGTATTTTTGCCATGCTACATCAATAGTAAGGGGTTGTGACAATGCAGTGTAAGCTTCCACTACAAAATCACTTTGCTGGGTTGTAAATTCAATGAGCCAGCCCTCACCTTGTGCAACGACATGAATACTCTCAGACGTAATCGATGAATTTGCGAGTAAAACACTTTTGATACTGTCAATTGTTGATGTGTTATCAATGTTTAATTGCTGATGGGTGTTAGTATCACTAAAGAATTTAACAGTATCACCCTCAGATACATGTAAACGAGTACCCCAATTATCAATAGAAGCGTCTATTTCGCCTATAAATACTTGTTTACCTCCCGCATTGATTGGGGCTGGTTTTTCTGCCGCATCTGTTAGTTGTAACTTTAGATCCAAACCACCTGCTATAGTTATCAACCAACTATCATTAGTAATACTTACCTGTGAATCTTTGCCTGTCAGCTCTAAAATCACAGCAGCTATACTAACTGAATCTGTAGACAAATCGCCACCTAGAGAGATTGGTTTAGCGATGCCATCATAATGTAGGTATAAATCAGTGTTTGAAGGTTTGACAAATGAATAACTAATATCTGAGTTGACATCAAGTTGTTCAGAAACGCTCCAAACAGGCTGTGACCCACTGTTATCTAACGTTATTTTTACATTATTTAATTGACCAAAACTGTTGAATATTTGCTGAAGCTCAACGCTTGCTTCAGCATAATTGGCATCAGAGTTCTCTTGTGCTTTTTCAATTAAACTTGCAACTGATGCAAGAGACACACTTTGTGTGCCATCACTAATTGTTGCAGCAAGCATCCAGTCTGCCCAAACCAATTGACCACCCAACAGTAGTGATTGTGTCGCTATGACCGGCTGACCTGCATTGTCTGTAACATATTCGATGGCCCCATTGCCAAACCCTTGCATGCGATAAAAAGTATCTACTGGTATGGTATCCGCAGTACTATTAAGTACTCCGTCATGACTTTGTACCGCGTAACTATAAGCCAAGGTTTCGCTACTTGGCACCGTAAACTGCCAAGTACCATCATCACCTTGTTCAACTGTTACTCCATTGAATTGATCATTTGCCTTCAAGGCCAATTCGATTTGCTCAGCGCTCATCCATGAATAGATATCTACCGTATTGTAAAACGCGGAGTTAGGGTCATTAATCATGCCAAAATTATTAAGGTCACTATCGTCATAACCGATATAAAGACTAACCTTATCTAATCCCTCACTGAGTTCAATACTCTGTTTGCCACTACTAGTAACAGCACTGATAAAATGCTGCTCAAGTAAAGGTGTACCATCAGCGTTATAAAGGTACTCACCGGATGCGAGACTCGCTCTATAAAAATAGTCAGATTGACGCGCATTCAAGCCATCACTCGCTACCGAGGTTGAAGCATACACAGTGATTTTGTCAGTGCTTGCTGAGGTTTTATAGCTTAAACTCAGCAGCGCATAATTTGCATTATTATCAGTATCTAAATCAGATACATCAACAACCCAACGCCCATCAACTTTTGTTAACTCCGTCGCCTCAACAACTAGCCCCATCGCTGTTAGCGTAGATGCCAGTGATTGCGCTGTATCATCAGCCAACTCATAACTGTTGCCTAAATAGCTAAGCTCGAGGTCTGTCGCTTGTGCCGGAATTTGAGGAATATATTGCAGATGATTATCCGCTCTAGATGCAAAATTGTTACCGTTTTCATCTTTATCAGCGAGCCAAATTTTTTCAAGGGTAGAACCTGCATCTACATCTATCGATTGCAAATCGGTATTTATAACATCATCGATGCGTAAACTATCAGCACCATCTTCCATCGCCAGCGTTAAGGATTCGACCCCTAAAAGCTCGATACTGTCTGCATCAACCTTTAAAATAGCCTTATCGTCTTGTGCATAAATATGTACACTTTGATCATTGCTACCACTGCCTTGATCTACCAGCGTCGCACTGAGAATATCCTGTCCTAGGCCACCATCTACTGTCAAAGTCGTGTTAGCTTGGTAAAGCCAATCGATTGTATCGTCACCTGCACCGCCTAACACAGTACCTGTGCTTTCACGGGCATCAATAGTATCGTTGCCAGCACCGGCATCTACATAGTTCTCTGCTGCCCCGGCATTAATTTGGTCATAACCGCTGCCAGCAAACACGGTATCAGCGCCAGCACCTGTTTCTATTATGTCTCCATGACTATTTTGCAATATGTAGCTTTGCTTGAGTCCATCTTCGGTTAACGTACCGTCCGCTTTATAAAAACTCTTATCAAAAAGTGTTCCGTCAGCTTGATAATAAACGCTGATGACACGACGGTGTTTCTCAGGGTCATAGTCTGGGTTATTGCTGCCGACAAATAAAACCTCTTGGGTATTAATATCACTGTAAACAACAGCGGCTAATTCATCGCCCCCTTCAACATAGTCATCACCAGCATAGCTGAATATAGAATCCATACCGGCGCTAGAGGCATCCGAAACTTGCGCAAAGTCCAAGGTTGCACTGCCAAAAGTCGCACTATTGGCTGCACCAATAAACTGTGTAACTTTACTCAAATCAAGATCTCTATCACCAAAGATAAAATCTTGGTTCGCCCCACCGAGTATCTTATCGTTGCCAGCTCCACCAAAGGCCGCCATCATATTATAGCCTCTACCTTCACCGACGAGCCTTAACGTATCGCTGCCCTCCCCACCTTGTAATATAATATTGGCAATAACTTCTGCTGACACACTTAAACGGTCATCTCCTGCTGCACCATCTAAGACAATATTGTTAACTTTTTCGCTTTCACCGTTCACACTTACGATATCTTTACCGCTACCACTATTGACATTAATATCGAATTTTTTAGCGCCATTATTCGTCAAGTTAACTTCAACGAAATCATTACCCGCACCGGTGGTTAAATCAATTTCCATCCAACCATCTAAATTGTTTAAACGGTAGTGATCATCATGGTTTGTTCCTGTTGATGTTAAGCGGTTAATTTTATTGGCGTTAAACACTTCCACTCTCTGGCCTGAGCTTACTACCAATAAGCCTGTCACCTGACCGTCAGCGGCAAACCCTGTGAGCTGATCGTCTAAATCACTGAGCTCTGATGAGGTATACACTTCAAAATCAATAAAGCCTTTACCGAACAGCCCTTCAATCGTCCAATCAGCTTTTTCTTCTAATACCTCAACCGTAAATGCCTGCTGCCCCGCCGAATCTGCCCCACGATAAGCTAGATTTAATTCATCACTACGCGTTTGTTCACTGGTTAAATGCTCTGGTGCTGTGTGTACACACTCCCATTCAAACTCTGCTATCACCTGATCAACAAAGCGCTCACTGGCTTCAAACAAGGTGACTTTAGAAAAACCAAGATCGAGCCCAACCCAGAGGAAGGCCTCTAAAAAAACTGAAATTTCGCCATGCACATCAAATAAGCACTGAGGTCCATGAGTAATTCGCTCAAGCAATTCTCCTCCGTACAATTTGCCATCGCCGATAGGGTTGCCATTTTCAAACTGAGAGAGTTTATCGTTTAAATCAAAGCCAATAAGTGCTTCGATGCCTCCCATTACCCCTGCTTCAACTAATCCACCTACACCTAGTGATGCACTCGCACCTAACAGTGCAGTTAACACAACTTCATCTAGGTCTTCACCGCTGTTTTCCAGCCCATGATCGTCTAAGTAAAAACCATTCATGATCCGCCATGCTTGAGAAGCTGCATAACCACTTTCTTGGAATTCAATGAAACCTGAGGTATCAAAGCCAAAATCAAAATTTGTTTGTATGCCTACTTGACCGGTAATACCTGCGTTAAGGCCTGGAAAAACGGGGTAAGATTTAGAGTAACCAAACTCTAAATCTAAATCGGGTAAGTCATACCAAAATAGATCGACAGCTTTACCGGTCAATAAACCTAATGCGGTAGCCGGGTCATCAAGAATAGGCAACCTGAAACTTTTGGTGGATTTGTCTTTATCTAAGCCTTTTTGGTTAGGCCCTGACTTTGCTTTAGTTATAGAGTCTGAAGAACCTGTCGGCTGAGTTTTATCATTGCCGTCTTCATCTTTTAGATCTTCACTGCTGGCGGTTGAGTTTTCATCTTCTAAAAAGGAGCCTGTTAGATCAAAATTACCGAAGTTAATTTCACCACTCACGCTATCTAAAGAGTCGATAAATTCGATTGTACTTTTAAAGACTTGAATGATTTTTTTCGCGTTATCAACAACATCAGCAGGTAACCTTAAGTAAGCCATATCGATCAGCTGCACTTTAGTAATACCTAAATCAATCTCCATGGTCAGTAAATCAATCACTGGTTTCATCGGTTCAATGATCTCTTTAATAACGCTTAGAGATTCTCCGAGGAAGCTGTCCATGATAGAGCCGGCATCTAAGGTCACATCTTCTAATAAGACTTGAGGATCGCCAAAACTATAGTTTAAACCGGTATCGCTACTCCAGCTGATTTCACCTAATGTTTGCGAATAGTGAATATCAGTGTTCATTGAAGGCAAAGCATTAGTTGTGGTCGCTGCTTCTGCTTTGATATTCGCCCATGCTTGCGCACTTGCGTCAATAAGCACCTCTAAGGATTCTCCGACACGCCACATACCATCGCCTAACGCATCTTTAAGATCAATGCCTAAATGACCTGCCAGTCCCGTACCGCCATCACTTGCCAAGTTATCGAAATTCATTTCGATAAAGCCCATAGTACCCTTTAAAGAAGCGTCATCGGCCAAATAAGCCGACATATCTAGCGCCACCTCTTCACCGGCGGTATTGACACCACTGACATCGACAAAACCGCCGTTTTTATCAAAGCCTAAACCGAGTCCCATCGCAAAATCTATGATGGTATTAATCGATCCGTTTGAGCTTAAACCTAAACCGGGAATCCCGGCCGATAGATCTATACCTAACTCCACAGGATCTATACCATCTGCTGTGCGATCACCAACAAGCACTCCAGCAAACATCAGATTAAAGGTAAATTCACCCTCATCACTCAACCCCAGTTGGATATCAATCGCTTGTGCAGGCTTTTTAGTGATTATTTTGCCGTGAGCGTCATATTGCTCTAAACCGTTTTGATCTAAATCTGGAACGGCTAGATAAAACAATTCACTATCCAGCTCTTTTAAACCTTGATATAGCGCTTCTTGGACCAGTTCTATAACAACATCAAATGCGCCGGTATCATCAGTTTTGCTATCTGGATCCCCGATCATGCGATCCAGAAGTATTCCAAACTCGATGGTAGTCTTTATTTTGTCTTTTTCTTCTATGGCTATTTCTTCAGCGGTGCGTAGAGATTCTGGGATAATAACGTCGATCCCCATCACACCCGAGCGCAGTTTTTGCAACTGATCATTTAAACCAGCAAACGCTTCACCACCAATTAAGGGCAGTTCCAAATCTTTAAGGCTATCGCCAATGCCCTCAATACCATCGAATAAACCATTAATGCCTTGCTTCATCGCTAACGGGTCATTTAACACAGCAAACAATAAAGCAAGTACATCAAAATCCATACTGAATTCAGGTGTAATATAATCAAACCCTGAGAAACCCAAGCCATTATCTAGGCTTAAATCAAGGTGTGATTGAGCATGCAATACGTTATCAGCGATACCATCATTATTATTGTCATTCGTTGAGCCACCCAGCGGTAGTGCTTTAACTGGGAAATACATAGGTAAATCCATATCCACGGCTGCGTAGCCGCTGACCTCAGGATTAAAGTTTTGATCAAAACCTATCAGCATTTGTGCATCTAGATTCATCGTTCCTTGAGCAATTAGTAAGCCAAGATCTAATTCACCTACATCGATACCTAATTGGCTATCAAGGTTTGTCACATCACCGTCAAACTCTGCACTTAATCCATTGAAGTCGTCTATATAAAAGCTGGGAGATGTGACATCAGATAAGTTAAAACCAAATCCAAATTCAAGATTTGCCTCAACACCCATCGCCATTTGCGCTTGAATATTCGCTTCAATCACATCGCTAGGATCAAAATTCAACCATTGATCTAAGCCTAATTCTTCAACGCCAATATCAAGATTGTAACCTGTTTCAAATGCGTACCCTAAATCAAAATCGACATCAAACGTTGAATCTATGTAGCTCATTGTAAAGGGCGTATCATCATCTCCTAGCCCCAGAAAACTCAACTTACGCAACTCGTTATTCAGTACATTAGCTAGCTCATCGATATTGTTAGCTTGCTCGCGCACAGTGCTGATTACTTGCTGTAATGATTGCGCAATACTTAGCGTACCATCACCTAGAATATCTATCGCACTCAAGCCAACGAGTGGTAAATCGTTATAGAGTTCGCCTGTTTTAAGGCTATATTTTTGATAGGTAGTACCATCAAGGTCTTTATCATTTCCAGCGATTAAAGAAAATTCAGCATCATCCACTGGGTAGACACGTTCTGTACTGAGCCATCCATTTTCGCTGTAAGTGACCAGTTGTTTATCACCGCTCGCTTGAGTTTGTTCTATTCCCCACACTGAGCTATCGCTGTGTTGCCATTGATACAAACGAAGCAATTCGCCATTCGCTAATGTCACTAATTGGCTGGTATGCGCATCTTCTACTTTTATCGGCGTGTAACTGGATACAATGGCGCTTTCTGATGCAATCCAAATAACCTCATAGGTCTCCAACTCCCCCTGAGCATTAACTTGGCCATAAACGTCTTTATCTTCACCAATTAACTCAGATAAACTGTATTCAACAGCATCCAGAATCATATCTAAAGAAATACCATTGAATTTGAGTATTTCATCGAACCCATCAAATTGCACAGTGTCAGGAACTGAAGCAAATAATCCTGCTAAGCTCACATCGCTTGGCAGCACCCCACTTGAAGCACTAATCATTGCCTGAGTGTTGTTAAGCTCTCCCACAGCCCCCGTCACTTCAATAGGCAAAATTAATTCATAAGCCGTATCGTCATTTAGTTGCGGCAGTGCATTCCAACTGACAGAAAGATCATCGGTTTCTAAAATGGAGAGATCTAAACGGCCATTTGCGGTAAAATCCAGGCCGGTTTGCATAAATAACACACCATCTTGAACTCCCATGCCCACAGGGCCAAGATTAGCTTCTAAATCAAAGGCTTTACGTATGACTCCAGATACTTCATTGGCAACTAACGCCCCCTTTATAATGAGGCTAGTTGTGTCTGTTGAAGAGTCATAGGTAACACTATCGACTGTATAAAGCCCCATGTGGTCTAAGCTTTCAGTGATATAAAAGCGATCCCCTTCACTGAAAATAACATGTTCAGTGCCTGTCGCTGTATGATTGCCCGCAATACGGTAGCTCACCTCACCAGCAACAGTGTCCTCACTAACAGCAATGATTGCCTGCGGCGCATCACCTAAACTTATTGAGGTTGAGAGAGTAGGATCTTGTGCATAAAAGGCTCCATCTTCTAAACCGAATTCAAAACTTAAATCAACATCAGCCAGTAACTTTAAAACCTCAGACTGAAGTATTTCAATGCCGATATCAATCGAAGGTAAACCGAAACTTTCTAGTGCATCTAACTCTATACCATCCATTGAAAAATCGACGGTTTCGTTAAAACTAGCAACATCTAATACCGCAGAAAAGGCAAAACCATTGCTACTGGTTTGCTGCTCTATTTCTATAGGTGATCCTAAGCTATTGATATAAGTGACAAGCTCTGCATTTGTGAGTACTTCATCCGTTGCACTATTAAAATATTCAGCAATTGATCGACTAAATTCACTTAGACTAGTGCTAATTTTTTCGCCAAAGCTTTGCGCTAACGAATCTAATCCTAAAACATCACCTATCGTTTTATTAGTAAAAGGTAGATCACCAGCATCTTCAAGATAAGATGATAAACTAGTACCAGCTTCTTTTGCCCAATCAGAAAACAGTTCTATTCCTTCAACCAACTGATCAAATTCTTCTTTTACATTATTCTCTACTTCTTCAAACTTCTCTTTTTCATCTTCTCCGGGAATGTGCTGCACACCTGGCTTAAACAAGGCACTCAGCAATTCAACACTTTTATCAGTTGCAGCGCCTTCATGCTGCAAACCCAATAAATGACCTATTTCATGACTCACGACACTTAACAAGTCTATACGGTCATCATCTACTGAAGAATCAAGATCTTTATCCCACCCATATCCTGCTGCTGTTTTATCAATTTCGACTTTGTATTTATTGCCTTCGTAATCATAAATAGTTTGGGCCAATTTTACATTCTCGGCTCCAAAATCAACGATTTCAAAGTCAATTTCACTCAATTTATCCAACAGTGAATCTTCACTGACCAAAGCTTTTTTCCAATCTGTTAGTGCACGTGCCTTCGCATTAGCTAACGACTCTAGAGTAAGGATATCAGTATAAGTATAAGTATAAGTATAAGTATCAGGCCTGCTTTCTACACTTGATAGATTCAGTAACTTTTTACCAAAATTTTCAGCAGTTTTTATAAGTTTGTCACCGAAGCTATCACCACTCATCACTGCCGATTTAAATTCACCGTATACTTTGACCGAATGTTCAGAGTCTTTCTCATCGCCAATATAGAATAAAGTGTATCCACTCTGGCTATCATCTCGCTCTACATTGTCCGTTACAGCTGTAAAATCAAGTACATCCTCTCCGCCGTTTGTATAAATAACATCATGACCCCATCCATCTATAAAACTAAAAGTATTAGCAGATTCGTTGCCGATGATCACGTCATCACCTAAACCAACGATGACATTTTCTATATTTGTTAATTCATCTAAAGGCGTGTCTATCCCTGTATTATCTTTAAACTCTTGCGATAGAAGAGTGCTCCTAATATTAATAATATGATTGTTAGTAGAGCTTGCATAACTGACAGTATCGCCAATGCCATCATCTGGGTTACCTCCGCCATCAACTTTATTTACTCCACCAGCACTTAAATCGAAGGTATTGTCTTTGGCGTTGCCTTTTAGCTCATCATCGTGGCTACTGCCAATAATATGGGTCAGGCCACTGACTGCAAAATCAATTTTTTTACTATCACCAATATTCAATAATTGATCGACACCCGCCATCCGATCGCCCCCAATGCCTGAGGCGCTACCGAAATTCCAACTCAAAGAGGGGAATTTACCGATACCGGGAATACTCAATTCAGGAATAGCTTCATAGGCGACTTTGCCTGCATCCACTAAGGCCTTAGCATCATAATCACTGTAATCAAGAGTAATGGCACCTTTAGCCGTCAGAGTACCTTTTAAACGGGCATTATCATGCAGTACGACGGTGTTTTTACCGCTGCCGCCGATTATGTGTTCGATATCTGTTGCAACGACCACATTACCTATTTCGATATCTAAATCTTCCCACCAGCTAGCGACACCGGTAGATTTATTGATCAGGTCCGTTAAGGAAGTATCACGTGCAACCACCACTTGCAGACCAATATCCAATGCATGCGCATCCCCCTGTGATGTACTGTTCCATAGAGATTGCAAATCCGCTTGGTTTTCGGTAGTTACCTCCCAGATATCAAAACGCATATCGCTTTTCACACCTGAAAAATCCAGCGTATCGTAAAACAATCCTAGATCTTCTAAGTCAACTTCACCCCCAATAGTGACATCAGGTAACTCAGCGACTAAACCAGCTCCCCACATACCTGAAAATTTGTAAGTATCCCCCCCTGTAAAACCCGACATTACGTGAACACCTGGGTTCCAAGTCCAACCTAAAAGATCATTAATACCAGCTAAAACAGGGACTTCGCCAATCGCAGTATTAGCCAGTTCTGATGTCAGCTTTGCAGCTTGCCCACCTAGGAAACTCAGTAAACGATCTCCACCTGTGCTCTTGTCATTGTATTTACTTAGCAGCTGCCCCAGCGTTGAGTTAGGATCAACTGTTCCTTTTTTTTGAAGATGCTTGAGTAACGTGTAATCCCCCTTCACCTCGAAAGTGTCTTGTCCTAACAAGCGCGGTAAGTCACTCAAATTAAAGCCTGAACTGGGTTTAAGGGCATCTAAACCAGTACTTTTATAGTTATCAATAAACTGAGTAAATAACGGATCGAATCCAAGTATGTTGGAGCCTACTAGTACATTAATACCAGAGCCGTAGTTGACAGTTGTGATATTCTGCAGAGTACCGCCGACACCGGTTGCCTTTTGACTGTATTCACTAAAGCCTGGCACTGATACAATCATTTCTTTCAGGTTATTTGTGCTTGCAAAATCAATTTCGTAAACAAAATCACTGATAGCTGTTACCGTTAAACCACTCAATACAGAGCTATCATCAGAATTCCGTTCTTTAAGCTTTTTTAATTCATTTTCAATTTCAACGCGAATTTCTTCGCTTGTTTTATTTTTTGTTTCAATCAGCTCCGTTTTTTGTTCATCGAGAGATAAATGAAAAGCGCCTTTTTCAGGCTTAACAGTAAGCTGCTGGACTTCTTTGACCTGGGCATAAACAGCTTTTGTTAATGGCAGCGTTGAAGTATCTACTTCATTGAAATCAACAATATACTCGTTGTCTTTATCTCCTTTCACGACTGTTATAGTCTCTGCCTTATCCATTGACAAAGCCTGTAGCACTTCCTGTAATTTAGCCTTAACAGATAACTCTGCTGAAATGTCAATATCAACAGTATACTCAGCCCCAAGTTTAAGCTTAAATTCACCTAATTCAGGCAAAAGAGTCAATAGTTCTTGTGGAGTTGTGACTCCCGTTATCACACTCCCTATTATTTGTTCCTTCTCTTGTTGCCCATTACTCAACGTTTTTATCGGATGTAAATCAGCCGCTGCTCCATTACCTAAATACACAGTATTTGGGTTTAAGTAATCTTTTGCATCTGAATGCTTCAGACCTGAAATATCTAATTTATTAATGACACTTAACTGCGGAGTTTTTAAGCCTAAGGTATCTGTAATACCTGTTAATGAAATAGCATCTACTGGCCGCAAGCCCTTACCACCAATAATATTTCCAGCGAAGCCATCACCAGAAAGAGAGAAAGTGTTACTATTACCACCGCCGTATACCGTGGTATTTTCACCAACATTAGTAAATATCAATTTGTTATAGGTAACTTTGGTATCTGCACCTAACAAGGTTTGTGCTAAATCAGTGACTAAACTATCGCTCAACAAACTAGAGCGCTGGCCTACTTTAGTGACTTCTAATTGAGTGGTGGTGGTAGTCTTTACCTTCTCTTGTTTTATAACCAACTCGGATTGTAAGCGATGCTCTACTGCACCTTTGTTACTCTCTTGAAAAGTGACAATAAACTCTTTGCCACTGCCTATATCAACACTATGTACTAAACCGGCAGATAAATTATTCAATGCAAGCTTGATGTTTTCCGCAGTCTCCTTATTATCAGTTGCCTTAATAATTTCAGCTGTTTCAGCAACGCCAGTTTCAATTAGTGTTTGTTTATTTGTTATCGATTCCAGACTCAGGTCTTTCACTTGAAAAGCAATTGTAAACTTACCGGTGGCTTTGCCTTTACTATCGGTTTGTGCAGTGACAGTAACGTCAGTTTTGCCTAACGTTAATGGTTTGCCTGATATGATATGCCCTAATGCACTGTTTAGGGCATTTTCAATATTCCTAGCTTGGTCTTTGCTGTTTTTAGTGAGATCAGTTACCTTGCTAAAAGTAAACTTTGCCAGCTCTCCATCTTTATTATAGAGTTTAAATTCATCCGTGCTTTCGACCGAGTTCATATCCAGTTCATAATGATAATTATCCGGATTATGATTAAACCATTTGAGTTTAAAGGTATCACCGTCGTCTGTTAAAATTAGGTTAACGCTCTCCACCGTATGCACATTTTCAGTAAACTTAAAATCTAGCTCTTTGCTGACGTTGCGAAAATCTAACTCAAGCTTATGCTCAGTTGATATATTCGAGGTATCAATGGTCAAGCTACTATCCGCATCACGCATAAATCCAGGTAAATATTGGCTGCCATATTTATAAGGCGTCCCCCAGCCATTACCAAAAACAAATGTGTTATCGGCGTCATTGGTTATGAGTTTTTCAAAATCACCAATATTACCTGGTGCTCGACCGTCGATCGATGAAACAGTGTATTGACTACTTTCTAAGTCTTTCAATACCCCATCTTTCTTAGTTTGTACTACAACTTCTGCTATATTGGTTGAGCTAGGTTTAGTAAAAGTTAAAGTAATTACCTTGTCTGTCAGGTCAACTGAGCTAACAAATGCTTTAAAAATACCATAGCTGCTCAATGACTTAACAAGCGGGGTGGTTATAGCATTGATTGCTTTTTCAATGTTTTCCTGTGTTTTTTCATCTGTATCTCCCTTGGAGATAAGTTCAGTGACTTGATTACCAATTTTCAAAGCAAACTGATCGGGAAGCTCACCCGCAAACACTAGGCTCTGTGTTTCATCGAGGTAATTTCCTTTTTCACTTCTAAAGCTAACAGTGTCGGAGGCCAGCTGGTAATGAGGCTCATTCCAATTTAGCGGATCATAGTTTTTGTAACCAACAAAATGCACACTGAATTCGCCATCAACAATAGCACCTTGAGTATTGCGCGTCGGCTCAACAACTATTTTTTTGAGTTCTTTAATGCCACCAACAGTTTGAGGAGCTGTTTCACTGAGCGTTCGCAACGCTTTTTCAATCGCATCCGCCTGAGACAAAAGATCGTCTTTTATAAATGCAATTTGAGCGGTTTGTTCATTACCCCACTTAAGAAAAAAGTTATCGCTAATTCCACTAATGACCTGAGTTGCCACACTTTTCTCTGTCGGCTGGACGATTAACGCATTGTCTATATCATCCTTAAAACTACCATTGACTTGCCCCGACGCTACAAAATTATCACCGCTGGTCGTTGCTGGCTCATAAGTGCCATCACTACTCGTTAAACCGCCTTGATCAAAAACATGCGTTAAGCCATTACTAACATCGCTAAAATCAAGTGTATCGACTCCCGCCTTATCTGACTCTATTACTGTATCTTTTCCCCAATTATCATTGATATGGTAAGTATCATTGCCCTGTCCGCCACTTAATGCATCATCACCTGTGCCACCATGCAGGTCATCGTTTCCTTTTCCACCCAGTAATGTGTCATCGCCTTCACCACCAAATAATTTATCATCCCCGCCTAAACCACTTAAGCTATCACCTGCTTCAAGCCCAAATAGTGTTTGTGATTCATTATTACCTAGTAATATATCTACCTCAGACGTTCCGCGGTAAGCATGCAATGTATAGTGAGCACCATTAAGTTGAATAACCTCTCCACTTTGCACTTTTACAGTAGTAACCAGGTCAATTGCTTCAACACTTAAACCTGAAGCGCCTTTAGTTACATCGGTAAGTTCTACACCGGATGATCGAGCATCAACGCTCATAGCTATTGCTATAGGCTGTGAAAAAGTAATAACAAAATCGCTATTGTCTTTAGCTACATCAAACCCTGGCATCCACTCATTTAGCTTCATTGCGATGGAAGCAGCTGTCGCTGTTTTGTCTAGAGTGACTTTGATGTTATTGAACACTAAATCAAACGTCTCGCCAGCACTGTCTACACCACTCAATGTTGCTTTATAATTATGTAAGTCAGTAAAACTGCCATATTTCAATCCAGCAGCTGAACCATTGCTGCCATCAACTAAAACTAACGAGTCATTAGGGAAATTGGAATAATCTAGATGGTTAAGGCCGCCCGCTGCGGTGGTTATTTCCCCTTTAAGCGCCTCATTAGATTTCACTTGATAACTATTAGCAGCTTTACCACCTATAATATCAGTGATGCCTTTTGCATTGATTTTATAGGTCTTATCATCGACATTAAAACTAACAACCAAGCTTCCTTTAGACGCAAGTTCGAAATTCAAATCTATCGCTAGCGCACTTAGATCGAGGATTGCTTTGTGAGTATCTGTTTCATCTGCACTAGAGATAAAAACTTCATCGACATCTGAACCTAAGGATTCCCACCACTTGTTCACAAATGTAAATGTATTCGTTGCATTACTGCCCTTAACTGTTTCAATAAACAGCGTATTAGTAACGCTGTCTTTTTGTGACCCATTTTCTTCAGTGAAAGCGGCAACGCCAAGCGCTCCCCATGTCACATTTAAATCATCAGTGATGGCACTAAAATCAAAAATATCTTTACCGGCATTTACGCTTGAAGCGTTAGCACTATCACCGGTGGTACTATCAATAGCGCTCACTTGTCCCCAGTTCTGTTGGAAGATGTAAAGATCGTTACCTTCCCCACCTTTGACAATAGTATTAGTGCTATTTTCAGAGATTGTAATCGTATCGTGACCCTCACCACCGTCGACCGTATTACTACCTGAACCTGTGGTTATTGAATCGTTTCCATTCCCTCCACTGATGTCATCGTCACCCTCATCTCCTGTTATAACATCATCGCCATCACCACCTTCGAGGATATCATTACCCTCACCGCCTACAATTTTATCGTCGCCCTGACCACCTTTTAACTCATCATCATCACTCGCGCCTTCTAAAACATTTTTACCGCCGCCTCCAAGAACCGTAATACGTTTAGGATCAAAGTTTACTAAGTTTCCGATACGACTAAGTTTTGCATCCGCTTCAGACAGATCAACAACGTTATCAGCTTCCCCTTGATAAACAACTTCAAGGAAAGTCCCTCCTTTAATACTAGAACGTAATTCACTGGATAACTGAATACCCTTCTCGAGGGTTAAAAGATAAGTTGCACCGCCTTTGACTTTTAGCGATTTAATTTCACCTATTTCTCCACTTTTAAAAGAAAAAACCGTTGTTACACTACCGGCTGTCACCACGATAGAAGTATCTTCTTTTAATGTAATATTTAGATTCCCAGCGACAGCCTCTAAATTGAGGGTATCAATGCTTTTGCTCAACTCAACTGAAGGCTTAGAAGATAACGCACCATCAAACTCATATTCTGAATCCCCTAAAACCGAGTTATTGAGCGAAGCCAATGAAAAGCTCGTATTTTCAATCTCACCAACTTCTTGCTCTAACTGCCAGTTTGCCCCCTCGGCATTACCTGTGTCATCATTTGATGCCGCCACATCGGCCCCTGTAAACTCAGCAAAGGATCGCACAAATTCAAGCCCTACCTCCCCTTTAGCGACATCACAACCATACAGCATGATATCTGCATCATCATTTAACGCTTCACTCCAAAGTTTAAGTTGCTGTTGGTTTTGGCGAAGTTTTTGAGTATTGAGTTTACTATTACCTAAAAATAACGCACCTTGTGCACCATGACTCAATAGATGGACGGCGGCAACGTCTTCAAAATAACTCAGAACATTTGAGATTTGAGATACACCATCCTCACCACTATTGAGAATAAAAATTTTGGTTCCACGATCGGCGTTCACTAACACTTGCTGCTCAATTGTTAAACCTTGCAACTCTAAAGGCGATGCACTTTTACTTTCGTTTTCTGCAAGCACATCATTGACTAACAAGCCAGAATTCAGTGATTCCAGTCTAGGTATATCGGTAACGAGATCTGAGCCTTCGTTATGAATTAATTCGTTAACTACCGCATCGAGTTGGGGGATACTCGAATCGAGGATGATAATTTGCTGAGCTTTTATACGTTCAAATAGGTGTAAGTCTGCCGCGCTAATTAAAGGCGCCGCCGACTGATCATTTTCAAGGGGAGCTGCGGTGGTCGTTGTATTTTGTATAGCAGGATCGATGGAGACTTCAATTTCTGAAAACGCTTCAACACTTGAATCAGTCGATAACTCAACATCCTCTGTGAGTTGATCAACTAAACGGGTAAGAGTGTCATCAACAGCAATAGTTTGAGGCTCAAATTCTTCTCTATCAAAGTTAGATAGCTGCTGCTCGGATTCAATCACTTGGCTTGTTAGCAATTCGCTTTGCTGTTCAAGGTCAGAAGCAGATATTCCCAAATCAGCGGATAGAAGTACCCGATTTTCCAAAGCTTCCAGATACAATTTTTGCTTTTTCTTAGCCGCTTTCTTAACTTTATTCGTTCGTTTAAAGAAGTTGTTCATTGTCGCCCCCGCGATTTATAAAGGAATTAAAAGCTTGCACACTCTTTAGAGCTGCCCTTTATTAAGCTTTTGGCACTAGCCAATCATTCACAATATTAATATCACTTTGCTGTAAATTACCCACCAATGACCGCAGTCTTAACTGGTTAAGTAGGTAATCGTATTTTGCCTGGAATAAATCCTTTCTCGCAGCGTACAAATCTCGCTCAGCATCTAGAACCACTATCGCAGCTTCAAGCTTTGACTCAAAAGCTGTTCTACGTAACTCTAGCGTCGCTTCTTGAGCCACAACGGCTTTTTCAAGCGCTGTTATTCTTCTCACTGCATTAACGACACCCCAGTAAGCATCTTTAGATTGGCGACGGGACTCTCTTATAAGTTGTTCTAGCTTTTCTTTTGATGCGGCATATAAAGCTATCGCTTCACGCTTTTTAGAACTTACTGATCCACCGCTATATAGAGGAACACTTAGCCTAAGCAACACTTCGTTTGTACCAACTTCACTGCCACCACCAAATAAAGTACCTCCAGTTTCCTGTCTACTGGAACGTAAAACTAGATCTAAGTTAGGAAAGTGACCGCCATTTTGACGTTTGATTTCTTGTTTTGCGACTTCCACAACATGGCGCTGTACCACTATATTTGGATTGTGTTTTAAGGATTCATCAACCCAAAATAATTCGTCTTCAGGATTCGGTTTTTCTAGTATCAAACTGTCTGTTAATCGAGCAAGACCAATGGGTGCACGCCCTATAATTTCATTGAGTGCTTCACGAGAGTCACTCAATGCTATCTGTGCATATGAGTAATCTGCTTCTATTGAAGCCAACCTCGCTTCTGCCTCAAACTTATCAACAGGACGCCCTACGCCTGCATTTAAACGTCCTTGAGCTATTGATAGCTGTTCAAGAGCTGAGTTTTTCTGAACTTCCAAAAAGCCCTGTTCATCTTCAGCAGCCAACGACGCGAGGTAAGCTTCAGAGAGCCTTAGCATCATATCTTGCTGAGCGAGGCTTAAATCCACTGTCGCTTTTTTGAATTCCGCTTTCGCTTGTCCTAACCGAATATAGTTAGCGTATCTAAAAATAGGTTGAGTGAAACTAATGGACATTGTGGTACTAGGGAAACTCGTACTACCTCTTTCAAATACGGTGTTATCGCTGCTAATAATATTTTGAGTGGTTTTTACACGATCATAATCAAAAGTAATAGTAGGAAGGTAATCAGCCCTAGCTTGAGGCACAATTTCAGAATTAGCCTGATGTTGAAACTTTGCTTCTTGATACTGTGGATCAGAATTGAGAGCGACGAGGTACAAATCTAATAAACTCTCTTCAGATGCAGACACTGCTCCTGAAAGAACAAATGCTGATAGATTAATCATCGTTAGCGTTTTTTTAAAAGTCATTCTTACCCCTAATTAAACTATTATTATTTTTCTGCCAATTACTTTCTAAATAAACAGCAAGTACATACTGAAAGCTTTAGTGATGAACTAAAAAGCATTTTCTATCAATAACAGTAACCCGTTAAAAGCTACTAATTATCGTTCGTAGATTGAGGGATTTTTGTAGGCCCACCTTGCTTTTGTATACGTATAAAGCCACCCATAATGACAATCTATAGAATTCTAGAAACATATAAGGTGAGTATTAAAAGTACCTTTAGCCTGACAGTTTAAATGTGTTCATTCTATTTTCAGTCTCTTCAAGCCATCAATAGCTAACCTAGCAGTGATACCTCGTTTATTTTGGTACTTCCCTTCAGACATATTACTTAGCCATCTATGTTCTAGATATTAACTTTAGTTAGTTTTATTTTATTAATTCTAAAAATATATATTAACACCACAAATCATATATTCCCATAATAATCAAATAGTTGCATTATAGTCACCTATTGGCAACACTATTAACTTACAGCTTATTTTTTATATAAGGCTATTTAATAAAAGTTGCAATAGAGCCGATAGTAAGAAGCAAAAGCTTTTAAGACACTGAAGCTTGACCTCAAAGAAACAAGAGCGATGTAGATAAGGCTAAATTGGTTTTATTTAGATAGGACAAAATGAGGCTCAATTCAAATAGCAAAGGCTTCATTCAATAGACATAACAATGACAATTTATTAGAAACATTCTCAATCCTTAACAACTATTTGAATCAATTGCGAAGAGATTAACGCAAGACAGTCACTTTAGTTTCGGTTTTTAATACCTAAAGGCACCAGCGCTACTATCTACCTAAGCTATCCAAACTATCCTAGCTATCCAAGTTTGCTATGCGCTTTTTCGGCGCTAAATGTAAGTTGCCACATCTTGAAAAAATCGGGCTGTAAATCGAAACGAGTCAAAAAAAGTGCTCGCTTGATCACGCCGAGCACTTTGAAAAGAAGATTAGAAAGGAGTTTCGAGCTTAAGCTATCCAGCAGCGAATAAGCGCAAAACCATTGGAAAGCTCTGCTGATGGATGCTTTTGAAAGCCTTCTACTTTTTGTGATTTTCCGTCAATATAATCATTAAACATAGGGATAATTGAACCGCCATCATCGCGCACCATCATCGACATCTGAGTATAGATATCCTTGCGTTTGGCGCGGTCAGTTTCAACTCGAGCTTGGGATAATAGCTGATCAAAGGTCGGTCTCTTCCACTTCGTATCATTCCAGTCCGCAGTAGACTTATAAGCGACCGAATACATTTCGTCTTGGGTATTTCGCCCTGTCCAGTACGAAGCACAAAATGGCTTTTTATTCCAAACGTTTGACCAGTAACCATCCGCCGGTTCACGTTGCACTTCAAGGTTAATGCCCGCTTTAGAGGCCTGTTGACTAAAGAGTAGAGCTGCATCCATACCATTGGAAAAAGCAGCATCTGAAGAGCTCAATACCACTGGTCCTGAATGTCCTGACTTTTTATAGTGAAATGCGGCTTTATCAGGATCGTAGCTGCGCTGTTCTATCTCAGAGTTGAATAAATCGTAGGAATCGTTAATAGGATAGTCGTTGCCAACAGAGCCGTAGCCATGCAGTACACGTTTAACTAAGTCTTCACGATTAATCGCATATTTAAGTGCCAAGCGCAGATCGACATTATCAAATGGTGCCGTATCTGTATGCATGATGAAAGTATAGTGGCCACCACCAGAGGTATTAACAACATCGATATTCGGCAACTTATCGAGCAACTTCGCAGTTTTAGGCGAGATTCGGTTAACGAAGTGTACAGCGCCTGAACTCAACGCCGACATACGCGCTGTTTGATCATTTAATACTCGAATTTCAACACTGTCAGCGTGTCCTACTTCATCGTTCCAATAGCCAGCGAACTTTTCACCGACATGGCGCACCCCTGGCTCATTCACTGTGACCTTATATGGTCCTGTACCTATTCCAGCACTCGGGTCATCAAAGCCGCCATTTGGCTGAATAATTAAATGATAATCGGATAGCAAATAGGGTAAATCGGCATTGCCACCTTTGAGTTCGATGACAACATCTTCTCCGGCAACAGATATAGAGTCTATGTCACGCATGATACCTAAAGCACCCGATTTAGTGTCTTCACCGGAGTGACGTTTTAGCGTTTGCACCACATCGTTAGCATCCATCTCTTTGCCGTTGTGGAACTGCACCCCTTTGCGCAATTTGAAAGTCCAAGTTTTAGCACCGTTTGATGGCTCCCACGATGTCGCTAAATATGGGATAGCTTCTCCTGTGGGGGCGATATCGACTAGTGTCTCCCCCCATACTCGCAAGAAGTTAAAGGGTACTTGGGATGCAGAGAGCGCTGGATCAAGGCTATCGGTGGAGCTCCCCCCCTTCTAACCCGGCGATTAAGTGGCCACCTTTTTTGGGTTTTTCAGCGGCAAATAGGTTTTGACTGAGCATTGAACTGGCGAGTGGAGCTGCAACGCCCAAGGCGGTTGCGGCGCGTAAAAAATCTCGGCGATTGAGTTGTCCATTCTTGACATGAGTGGTTAGTTTTTCTAGATCATTCGACATAATTAACCTCTATATTATTGTTATGGTTTTTCTTTCAGCTCACTTGTGTTTATGCACTAAAAAGATAAATAGTGATAACCAAGCAGGAAAAGCACGCTACCTCAACCCGAAGAAATGATGTATACGAACCGCAATTAATTCAGAGAGACCTTTGCATCATTGGTTGGTTGACACCTCCTTACACTTTAGGTTGTTGTTACATGAATCAGCTTTTATTTGATCGATAAAGGTAACGATTCACAATGGGGACTCGAATATCCCAGCAAGCACTGACACCCGCGTGAATCACAACATGACAGCCAGCGTTAATCGTCACTTCTTCGTCATTATTAGTGCGAATATGGGCTTCTCCCGATTGCACAATAAACTCGACATCTTGGTCATAGTCGTAGTTAAACTCGGTTAACTCTCCACTCTCCCACAAATCCCAATGCTGACAAGATTCTTGCTCATCAGCGGTTGCTAAGTGCACTTCAATCATCTTCTTACTCATATCTCTCCTAATAGCCATTATTCGCGCTGACTATTCACACCCGTTATCCACACTATTCATTCACTTAAGCTAACGGCTAAAAAAACTCATCACTTGGGGCGCTAATGGTTCATTTTCAAGTAGCAGATCACTGGCTTTTTCAGCCATCATAATGGTGGCTGCATTGATATTGGCACTGGGTAAAGAGGGCATGGCGGATGCGTCAATCACTCTTAACCCCTCAACACCTCGTACTCTAAGTTCACTATCCAACACTGCCATTGGATCTTCAGCTGCTCCCATCTTGCATGTGCCACACGGATGGTAGGCACTAGCGGCATCATCACGAATAAAGTCATCCATCGCGCTCCCACTTCTAATATTCTCACCGGGCGTATCTTCACGAAAATGAAAAGGTTTAAAGGCTGGTTGTTTAGCGACTTCTAAACCCAGTTTCATCGCCTCGCGCATCACTCTCCAGTCTTCTTGTGTGGACATATAATTAGGATCAATATGGACTGCATCGGTTATTTTATTACTGCGCAAGCGCACGTTACCCCTGCTTGTCGGCCGCATAGGGCCGACCCCGATGCGATAACCAAAAGTTGTGGCAACGGGAATCCAATCTTTATCAAAGAACACGGGAAAGAAATGAAATTGAATATCTGGGTGAGCTGTTTCAGGTGCACTATTTAAAAAAGCACCGACATGACATTGATTAACAGCAGCCACCCCCTGTTTAGCGCCAAACCACTGCATCCCCGCCCAGAGCATGCGATGGGGTTGCAACTCTTTATTCAGTGAAACCGGCTGTTTGGTCTCTATTTGAATATGGCATTCAAGGTGATCTTGTAGGTTTTCACCAACCCCGGGTAAGTCCACCTGACACTCGATATCATGTTCAGCCAAATGTTTTGCGGGGCCTATTCCTGAGAGCATGAGCAGCTGCGGGGAACCAAAAACCCCAGCACACAGCAGTACTTCCTTATCAGCACTCACATCCAATACATTACCTTGGTAACTAACTTGGTAACCTGTTGCTCTATTACTATCACTCAAGTTAATGCGCAGCACTTGGCAGCTGGTCCAAATCGTTAAGTTTTGATGTTGATCACGGCTGTGAAGATAGGCAAAGGCACTGCTATTGCGGACACCTTTTTTAACACTCATATCAAAGCGTGATACGCCTTCTTGCTGATAGCCATTAACATCATCGGTCAATGGCCAACCCGCCTGCTGGCCTGCTTCCAGAAACGCTGCATTTAAAGGGCTGAGGTGTTGCTGGCGCTGAACGCCAACTAGCCCCTGATTACCCCGATACTTACTGTTAACATCGCTGTTTTCGATTTTCTTAAAATACGGCAAGCAGCTTTGCCAGTCCCAACCTTGCGCGCCTTGAGCATGCCAACGATCATAATCCAGCGGGTGACCACGCAGCCAAGTCATACCGTTGATAGATGAAGAACCACCCAGTACTTTGCCTCTAGGTTGCTGTATTTTTCGATGATTAAGATGTTGCTGAGGCTCGGTGTAGTACCACCAATTGTATTTGGAGGTCGGCTTAAAGGCCGAGCGCAATCCCGCCGGCATCTGCAGAATCCAAGACTTATCACTACCACCGACTTCAAGTAGCAAAACTTGGTGCCCTGCATCTGCCAACCGCCGCGCTAATACGCAACCGGCTGAGCCCGCCCCGGCAATAATATAATCGAATCTAGTTTTCACTATCCCGCCCTTGAGCACTTTTACTACACAGGTTTAAGGTTTAACAGCCTTGAGCTTTAACAACGGCCTTGAGCGCTAACAACAGCCATGAGCTATAACTACAGCCATGAGCCTTCATCAGGCACCTAAACTAAAGTCCTTAAACTAAAGCGCTATCAATTAAAGCGCCTAAATTAAAGAGCCAGTGCCTGCTCAGTCGTCACGACCGTTGCAAACTCACCGTGCAAGGTACTCAAAGTCACCGAGTGCACTTGCTCAGCACTGTGCTCTACCCCATCTGGTCCTGTCACGCTGTAAGCCCATACACCATCCGAGGTGTAGTAAGTATCAAAGCCTAAATCTCCAGCGTTGCGAGTCCTCGACTCCGCACAGTGATTTGCAGTGGCACCACAAACAACCAAGCGCTCAACCTCAGCACCTCGTAAAATTTGCTCTAATTGAGTGCCGACAAAACCGCTGCCGCCGTGCTTAATGACAACCGCTTCGCCATCCAGCGGCGCCGCAAATGGTTGCACAGCAGAGCCTGGCGCTTGCGGGTTAAATGGATCACTTGGATCATCACCGTGGTGATGAATATGCACCACTTTATCGCCGCGCTCGCGAAACTCAGACAATAACTTTGCAATATTATCACTTGCAGCTAAGTTCGAACGCTCCGCCCCATTTGCATCATCTTCAACAAAAGCCATTTGTACATCAATTACCAAAAGTGCTGTTTTCATTATCTTTTCCTGCCTGTTTTTATCTGTTTCTTATTCATATGATGGATACCCAAAGCAAAGTAAAGCACTACACAAGGTTAAACACTTCACAGATCATTGCGATTGAGCGAGTTTTCGATCATTTAATATTTTTTCGACTCGCGGACCATATATTTGAATATTGACCTCATCACTGAGTACTCGATCAGGTTGCTCATCATAAGTCAGTACCGCGCTGACGCGCTCTCGACTACCTTCAACTTTTGTCACCCCATGCAGCGAATAACCGCCACGGAAAAATGTGAAGGTGCCCGCACCTCGACTAAAAGTTTGCGCATTAGAAAGATCCCCTGACAATAGCTGATCCACCAGCTCAGTTTGTTCGCTCTCATCGGTGCGAGAGTTAGGTAAGAAGACAAATTCACCACCTGATTCAGAGCTTTGTAACAGTAAAGTGACGGTACACTCTACCGTATCGTAGTGCCAGGCATGACGTGCTTGTGGCTTTAAGGCCACGACATTGAGTGCTTGAAACTCATCGGCGCAGCGATACAACTGCTGCTTGCGCTGCACTCGCCTGACAAACTCTGTCAATATTGGTGATTGATACAGCTGTTGGATCAGCGTTTCGTTGGGGATTTGATCATTCGCTAATTGCTGCGCTGTATGGGTATATTCTTGCTTGCGCAGGTCATCAGCAGGTGCCGTATCATCGGGCACTCCTTGATATATGGTACGTTTGACTGTCAAGGTATCAGCACTTGGTAGCAGCGCTTTAGCTTCATTAGCTAGCGCTTCAACGCCTTGCGGGTGAATAAAGCCTTCAAAACTGCACCAACCTTGCTGATCAATTTGTTGCTGGCACTGTGCTAGAAAACGAGCGCCGACACCACTATCAAGGTCTTTGATAGGAAAGCGTTGCAAATCGATCAGGTTTAACGCCATATCCGTATGTTCACAAAATGAGTGTGTTTGCATTTCGATTCCTCCTAAGCATGTCGCTATTAATGACCTTAAGCCATTTCTTATTTGCAGGTATTAAATTATGTCGGGATAGGCTTTGAATCCATGTCTCGCCAAGTACTAAAAATCATCTGAATCCATATTAGCGATAGAAAAGAGTAAAGAATAATGAAAGAATGACCTTTCATGCACATAAAAAACTTATAGCAAATGATAAAAAAGAATATTAATTTGAATTGGCTGCGCAGTTTTGAAGCTGTCGCTAGACACTTAAGTTTTACTGTTGCCAGCCAAGAGCTTGGTTTGACACAAACAGCGGTAAGCTTGCAAATCAAATCTTTGGAGGCCAAATTAGGCCAAAAATTATTTATTCGCCGCGCTAAAAGTTTAACCATGACAGAGATCGCTAAAGCTTACTTACCCACGGTAAGAGATTCATTACTTGCCCTTAATCTATCGACTAATGGCTTGTTTGGACCTGATCTTAAAAGCACCATTGTTGTTCGCGCACCGTTAGCATTGATCGTTTTACTCAGCGCTAAAATCGGCGAGTTTCAAACGCTTTACCCCAATGTTGTGATTAAATTTGTCAGTGCTATTTGGATTGATACTACCGATACCCAAGCTGTAGATATCGACATCGCACTACTACCCGATGGTCACGCCAGTAAGCACATGGAGAAGCTTTCAACTGAATTTTTAGTGCCTATCGTCAGCTCAAACTTTACTGGGTCAATAAGTTCTGCGGCAGACCTAACTGACTTAAGCCCTATTCATATCCTAGGTTTTGACGATCATTGGTCGCGCTACCTAAACGCATTTGAATTACAACACGATGTACAAAAAACACGCTTCCAAGTTGATACATTTGTAGCAGCTTGCGAACTCATCGCCTGTGATCTTGGCTGTGCTGTCGTGATTGAGCGCTACGCCGAAAACGCCATTGAAATGGGGCGCAATGTAAAACTGGCAGGCAGCGCTGTGCCATTAAGCCAGTCTCATTACCTGCTAGATAGTAAATCTGCGCAGCAAGCAGATCCTGTTGTACAAGCCTTTAAGCAATGGTTGCGCAGTTGCTTTTGATGCGAACCTGTTTCTTTTGATTTAGAAAGCTCTTGATTTAAAAAGGCATGGGCTCTTCCAGTGAACAGATAAACCTTTCAAGCGGCTCTTGTTAACTCTGGCAGTCACTAATGGCAGTTAATTCTGTCAGTCGATTACAGCAGCATGAGCACTGCGTCTTGCTTTGTGAATCTATTCTTAATTGATCAACGTATAAACAAATATCGCGTGTCGCTATTAGCGAATCAGACACGCTATCTTTATTAATCGTTGAGAAACTTAGGGAGAAAATTGATGATAATTGACCACCATACGCCATTTGCATCCCCAGCTAGTGAATCCCAAGTTAGCTCACTTTCAAAGCCTAAACCTGAAGAAGCTCAAAGCCTAGCAGAAAGCCAAATCACAGCACAGAGCCTGATAGTTGAAAGCACTGTCTCTATCAGCCAGCAGGCACTACAGCGACAAGCACAAGAATCGCAGGCATTAGTCGAATTAAATAATGAAAAAGATGCCAAGCTAAAGATGCAATATCAAGATAATTTAGCGCTCTTTATCGCCAATGCGCAGCGCTACAGCCAACAGGATGTGGTCGTGCCAATGATTGAAAACCGTGCGGCAATCGCTGCCTACTCTCTGATTGAAAACAAAGTCGTAGCAACGGTTGCCTCGAATGAATTGGAGGAGTGAACAAATTCCCCTTTGCAAAGAACATTCCGTTAAGCCCCAAATTATTTTTATAACTTGTGAGCGTACATGTGATTAAGCCCAAGCATGTAGTATTCGCAGAGAGAACGTATTGACCTAATCATAGGTTACATAAAGAGTTAGAACATTGACAAAAATACTATTAAGAGATTGTTTCAATTATGAAATTTGAAATTTTGTAACTAACTCTTTCAAGTTATCTGATAGTAAATAAAGCTCTTCGCTGGACTGATTGATCTGCTCTGCACCTTTGCTAGATTGGTTTGAAGCAGTGTGTAATATACTAAGAGACTTATTAATTTCTTCAGAGACACTCGATTGCTGAATCGACGCGGTAGCAATCAGCGTATTCATATTGGTAATGTTCTCAATGGCTTGAGAGATACTATTCAATGCACTGCCTGCTTGCGAAGCTTTATTACCTGCATTTTCCGCCCTTTGCTGACCAAATCCCATGGCACTCACGGCTTCCTTTGTACCTAATTGGAGCTTTTCTATTGCCCCTTGAATCTCTTGTGTCGAAGTTTGAGTACGCTGTGCTAAAGTGCGCACTTCATCGGCAACAACCGCAAACCCTCGCCCCTGATCTCCTGCTCTAGCGGCTTCAATTGCTGCGTTTAACGCTAACAGGTTTGTCTGCTCAGCAATCCCTCTAATCACATCGACAATTGAACCAATATTGTCACTTTCTGCCTCCAGCGCTTTAATCTTCGAAGAAACACTTTCAACATCAGTGATTAATTCATTGGTTGCACTCACCGCTTGATCAACTATTTGGTTGCCTTCTTTGGCTCTATCACTTGTGCTTTGAGCATCTAGATCAGCTTGACCTGCATTATTAGATATCTCCTGAGATGTCGAAACCATTTGGTTCATAGCAGCTGCCACCTGCTCTATTTCCTGGCGCTGACTATTAATACTAGTCTTAGCCTCATCACTCACTTGAGTCATATTTTGAGCGGAGTCCGCGAGTTTATTCGTGGCCAATAATATTTCTGAGATGATATGACGCACTTGACCAAGCATGTTGTTAAAACTATTACTCATCTGAGCGAGTTCATTCTTTCCTGTTACTTCTAACGCTAATGTTAAATCTGACTCTACTGAAATTTTCTCTATGGTTTTTTGCATATGTTTCAGCGGTATCATCATTGAGCGGTAAACATAGAATGAGACTGCCGTCATAACAAGTATGACTAGAATAGAAAGTAGAAAAAGTGTAAAGACATTATCTGAGTAGACTTGCTCAATCGTTTCAAATTCTTGCTTTGCAACTCTTAGCTGTAAATTCACTAATTCAGTAATTTTTTCGCTAATAGGATCAATTTGCGCATAGAGAGGACCATCAATGCCGTTTAACTTCCCTTTTGGGTCTCCTGATATTTCAGAGAGTGTTTTGAGAACACGCTCAATCGCTTGGTTAGCTGGGAGAAAAAGCGCTTGTGCTTCGCTCGCTAATTGACTCTCTTCCTCAGTCAATTCAGTCGCCATGTATTTTTGCCATTTGCTCTGAATCTCAGCTTTTGAAGATTTAATATCGGAGATTGTTTGATCTAAAGTATATAACCCCGCGTTCGCTTTGTTTACTGCATCAATAACAAGTACAGCGTAGTCATCTGCAATAATTTTTAAATCTTCTAAAGGGACAACCCGATCCTTATAAATACGTTCTGCACCCTGCTCTGTAATTTTTAAATCTTTTAAAGAAAGTAAGTAAATAAATACCAAACCTAGAATAGGTAAAACGGACATCACTATTAGTTTAATTTTTATAGAAATATTAGTGTTCATTAAAAACAGCACCTCTCGTTAAATCTTTGTTTTTATTAAGATGATTTAACGATTCCGCTATTTAATGTGAGCTGAATACCTAGTGAGTTTTCACTGTTTATTGATTTAAAATATGAAAGATTATTACTGGATATAAACCTTTTTTTAGGAGGTATAGATTTTATTAATGCTTTAATTAAAAGGAAGGGGTGATCGTCATCAAATGAGTGAGAGGAATTGTCAAACCCCTCTCGCTCATCTGTAACGAATCACGCAGCTGCTAGCTGCGACTGCCTTTGCGCCCAAGGCATTTCTTTAACCGGCAAATGAATTAAAGCAGAAAAAGCACCGACGCCTACGCCAATCCACCAAACTAAATTGTAGTTGCCGTATAAATCATACATTGCGCCGCCGAGCCAAACTCCTAAAAAGCCCCCGAATTGATGTGAGAAAAACACTAAACCATAGAGTGTGCCCATATAACGAATGCCGTAAATCTGACCGACTAGCCCTGCCGTTAAAGGCACGGTTGCCAGCCATAGCGCGCCCATTAAGATCGAGAAAATGACTACTGATTCAGGGGTGATTGGATTAAGTATGAATAGTGCTGCAACTATTGTGCGCAGCAAATAAATGCCAGCTAATAAATATTTGCGTGAGTACTTATTGCCCAACCAGCCCGCAGCTAAGGTGCCGCCGATATTAGCAATACCAATCAGCGAGATTGCTACCGCCCCAAGGGTGGAAGTTGAGGTTATACCTAGTGATTGGATGATACTCCCGGGTGAGACGGCACTGCACATTTCAGTGATAAACGCAGGAAAGTGCGCTGTGATAAAAGCTAACTGATAGCCGCAAGAAAAAAATCCGAGAAAGATAAAGATAAAAGTCGGGTCTTGAATTGCCTTAACGACCACCTGTCCTAAGCTTTCATCTTGTGTTGCAGGTTCAGTAGGTTTTGGTACTTTCATGAAATAAAGCACCAATAACATCAACATGATAATACCTGCAAAAACAATGAATACTGATTGCCAAGGCATTGCATGCAACAGTGCTTGGGCAACCGGGGGCCCTACAATTTGCCCAGCCGAACCCGCGGCTGTTGCAATGCCCAGTGCTAAAGAGCGGTGTTTGTCAGATGCTGCCCTGCCTACCACGGCTAAAATCACCCCGAAGCCTGTCCCCGCTATACCAAAACCAACGAGAATTTCGAGGAATTGATGCTGTCCTGGTGTGATCGCATATGAAGATAAAACTAAACCCACTGCATAGGTGACTGCCCCTAAAAATATCGCTTTCTTATCGCCGTATTTTTCAGCGATAGCACCAAAGATTGGCTGACCTATTCCCCAAAATAAGTTTTGGATCGCAATTGCCAGAGAGAAATCTGCCCTTAGCCAATTAAACTCAGCGGAGATAGGGATTTGGAACAAGCCAAATGATGAGCGAACGGCGAAACTGATCAAGATGATAATACAACCTGCAATCAGCACCGGTGTGAATAATGAATTGGATTTGCTCATTGGATATAGGTCTCTTTTGCAGTGGCTCGAGGAAAATTGTTAGTTTGGGGGCGAACTCAAATTTTATACTATAGAAAACCATATATTATTGCACCAATCAGAAGTAAACAATCTTTAGACCTCTGCTGAATAAGCTCATTAATCAAATAAAAAGGAAAGCCAACTTATTTCAGCTCACAGCAAAAATAGGGTGACAGATCAACTCGATAAAACGATCATAAGCAGATATACCTTAAGGGCATCTCTAACACGCAAGACAAGGATAGCTATTTGATGAAAACGACAGTGTTGCTCATCGAAGATGAAGCGGCTATTGCCGATAACGTACTCTATGCATTGCGCAGTGAAAACTTTGAAGCACAGTGGTTTAATGTTGGCGCCGCAGGGCTTGAGTATCTACAGCAAAACCCTGTTGATCTGGTAATTCTCGATGTTGGCTTGCCGGATATCAACGGCTTTGAGCTATGTAAGCAGATTCGCCAATACAGCAATGTCCCACTTATTTTCCTCACTGCCCGTGACAGTGAGATTGATCGCGTGGTCGGCTTAGAAATCGGGGCTGATGATTATGTGGTTAAGCCCTTTAGCCCGCGTGAGTTAGTCGCAAGAGTTAAAGTAATTTTGCGCCGCCAGCAAATGGATACGCAAGCTCCAATTGGCTCCCCTACCAGCACAAATAATGCAGCTCCCTCTTGCGCTGCAAGCAGCGCTTTTAATGTAGATATAGACAAGCGCAAAATTTGCTATCGCAACCAAGCTCTGCAATTAACCGCTTATCAGTTTGGAGTGCTATCACTTTTGTTGAGCCAGCCTGAGCGCGTCTTTAGCCGCGAGCAGTTAATGGACGCTGTATGGCCTGATCATCAAGAGAGCTTTGATCGCGCGGTTGATACAACAATCAAGCAGTTAAGAGCAAAACTCAAAGCGATAGATGATACTGAACAACCTTTAGTCACTCACCGCGGCATTGGCTACAGTATTGATAACTGTTAACTTCCAGTGTCCTAGAGCAAATTGCGCTTAACTAGGGATGTTCCCTAGCAACTATCTTTAACTGAGACCAATATGAGCCTATCTACCCGTATATTCCTCGCCTATTTTGCTATCTTAGGTATCGCTATTTACATGATACTCAATGTCTTTATGTCTGAGATAAAGCCCGGTGTGCGCCAATCAACGGAAGATACTTTAGTCGATATGTCAAACTTGTTGGCGGAAATAGTGGCTGATGATTTAACGCACAAACGCCTGCAAAGCACTGATTTTAAAGCGCAGATAGCGCGTTTTTTGGATCGCAGTTATCGTGCAAAAATCTACGATATTGAAAAGTATGCCAGCTCTTTGCGGATCTATATCACTGATAAGCAGGGAATCGTTCAGTTTGATTCTGCCAACTTAGCCCTCGGTGAAGATTACTCACAGTGGAATGATGTTTATTTAACCTTGCGTGGCAAATACGGCGCGCGCTCTACCCCCGCCTCAGCGGATGATCCTACGACCACCGTAATGCACGTGGCCGCGCCTATTATGGATAAGGCTTCCATCCATAACACTTCCATCAATAGCACTTCCATCCATAACTCCTCAATCATAGGCGTAGTAACGGTTGCGAAAACCAACCAATCCCTACAGCCTTTTATCGACATGGCACGGCGCAAAATAGAAACCCGCGGTGTAATGCTGATTTTAATCTCTATTATCGCCGCCCTTATTCTCTCCTACTGGCTGACTGCATCCATTCGCAAATTAACTGCTTATGCCGATCAAGTAGCCGCTGGTAACGCCGTGCCTAAACCGCCTATTGGTGAACGAGAACTTGCAAAACTGGCTCAATCGATGGACAACATGCGCCAGCAGCTAGAGGGCAAAGATTATGTCGAAAAATATGTTTATGCGCTCACTCATGAACTAAAAAGCCCTGTATCCGCCATCAAAGGGGCCGCTGAGATTATTGACGATGAAATGCCCAGCGCAGATCGCAGCCGCTTTGTTGCCAATATCTGCACAGAGATCGAACGTATTGATGAGATGATCAACAAAATGCTTACCCTAACTAAACTGGAAAAGTGTGAATCACTCACTCAGCTCACCACCATCAACCCCAAAGAGTTAGTTGAAAAAGTACTCGCCAGTAAGGCGCTGCAGATTACCGATAAGTCTATTCAAGTTAATACTGATTTTAAAACTGATCAGCAGATACAAGCTGATCGTTTTTTACTGACTCAAGCGCTGGATAACCTCATCCAAAATGCTATCGACTTTAGTGCTTTTGATAGCCGTATCGAGATTTCAATCGATGCTGCTAACACTTTAAATAATACCTTGATTATCACCGTGAAAGATTGGGGTGCGGGAATCCCCGTGTATGCTATCGATAAAATATTCGAACGCTTCTACTCACTACCGCGCCCTGCCAGTACCACTAAAAGCAGTGGGCTTGGGTTGTGCTTTGTTCAACAAATTTGTCATCTACACGGCGCTCAAATCAGCCTTAAAAACCACAGTGAAGGGGGCGTGCTAGCACAATTAAGTTTATGAAAGAAGCTCCGTTAAGTTTATGAGAGAAGCGCAACTGAGATTATAAGAAAAAGCGCTAACATAATACTTACACACAACTCACACAAAGCGCTCATATTTGTTCGATAGAGCGCCTTTACACTGCACACAATACTCACTAATTACTGGAGATTGTTATGCAAAAGAAACTGAGTTTAAAAATCATCGTCATCTTTGTCATCGGCGCCTTACTGATGATTCCACTACTGATGATCAGTGAAAAAATATATGAGCGTAAAAGTTACCTGCGAGATGCGAAATATAGCGTCGCCCAAAACTGGACTGGCGCACAACAGCTGATGACACCCATTTTGGTGGTGCCTTATGTCACAGAACAGCAAACCCAGTATTACGATGGTTTAAGCGAGAGTTACAAAGTTAAAATTAATCGCCAAAACAAGATAAGGTTGATCTTGGCACAGAACCTCAATATTGCTGCCAACTTAGATACCAGTATGCGCTACAAAGGTATTTACCAAGTGCCAGTTTACAACGCACAAGTAGTGGTTCAGGGAGAGTTTGATCAACAGGCCATTCAAGAAAGTTTAGAAGAGATAGAAAACAGTACTGATTTTAAACACTTCTCGGCCCCTTATTTGTCCTCTATCGTATCTGATGCTAGAGGCATCAACAACGCTCCGCAACTTAAATGGAATGATCAAAATATTCCTTTTGCGCCGGGCAGTTTAATGCAAACAGATAGCAACGGTTTACATGCAATACTCCCTATTTCAGCCCTGCGCCAGCATGATAAAGGCAGTATTCCATTCGCGTACAAAATGAATTTGCGCGGTATGGAGCGCATCAACTTTATTCCCGTAGCCACACAAAGTGAAGTATCAGTAACCTCTAATTGGGCGCACCCTGAGTTTATTGGAAACTTCTTACCAGTGGATCGTCAAATCAATGATGAAGGTTACCAAGCAAATTGGCAGGTTTCTTCTTTCGCTACCAATGTTGGTACGAAACTCAACCAATGTGCACTTGGCGACTGTAAAGCGCTAACGGCTACAAGTTTTGGGGTTAAACAAATCGAGCCTGTGAGCATCTACGTACAAGCTGATCGATCTGTTAAATACGGAGTGCTTTTTATCGGCTTAAGCTTTATTGCTTTCTTTATCTTTGAAATCACTAAAAAGCTCCCTATTCACGCCATCCAATACACTTTGGTTGGTTTTTCTATCGCTATTTTCTACTTACTATTGATTTCACTTTCAGAGCACATTGCATTCGCAGCTGCTTATATGATCGCATCGTTTTGCTGTATTTGTTTACTCTTCTACTATTTACGCTATGTGCTGCAAGGGGTTAAAGATGCATTTATCTTTGCTTCGCTACTGGCTGTTCTCTATGGGGTGCTCTATGTGATTATTAGTGCAGAAGACTTTGCTTTACTAATGGGCGCATTGTTAACCTTTATCACTTTGGCATTAGTCATGGTATTTACTCGCAACATCGATTGGTACAACATCGTTGATAGTGACGTAGATAAGCGCAAAAAACATAAAACAGCTGCGATTAGTGTTGATCAAAACTAATAATATGCCAGAGCCCCTCTAAAAGATCAGAGGGGCTTTTCATTGGCTAGTAGCGATATAATGCAGAGCTATTGGTTATCTATTATAAACTGAGTAATAATTTCATCTGAATTTCCCCCAGGGCAATGCCCTGATTCACCTACAAACACGACTTTAGAATGGCTGGACATTTTAGCGGTTGCCCGCATATCTTCAGGACTTGCAACAACATCCCCCGATGTATTAATCACCAGTAAAGGGGTATTCATGCTTGGTTCACCATTGAAATACCCTTTAGTTTTCAAAGATAAAGCAATTGTTTTAGCACCATAAGATGATAGATCATTAATGTTTAAGCCGTGGCGTAATCCAAATGAATCCGTTGTCATTTTCGGTAGCTTAGGGAGTAAAAATGGCTTAGTAAGTACTCCATCAACCACGGCACAACGTGCCACAACAGATTTTAACGCAGGGGTTTTCACTGCAAATTCCATTAATGCGACTCCCACTCCTGATGAGCCAAGTACTGACACATTGCTGCTATCAACATTGTCGAGAGTCTTTATGTATTCAAGCATAGTGTCGTGAGCGACTGTTTCAGCACCTAGTATTGTCGCAGTTCCAAGATTTAACCCACCACCCATCATATCAAACGTCAACACTGCTGAACCTGATTGTAAGACCCCTTGTAGCGCTTCACGATGTTCCACTAAAGTTTTATCGACGCCTCCTGTCCATAAAACAACAGGCGGATTAACAACACCTTTTGGCATGTGCAGTAAACCTTCAATACCTTTATAAGTAATATGTTTTACATCATCACCATTGGTTGTTTGCGCCCTCACATAGTAATCAACCGATAACTTAAGGGATTCAATCTCAAAATCTGACTGTAAGTTAGGATAACTTGCAATCATAAACAACATGGAGACATCTCTAAGTGCTTCGTAGCTTGTTGCGGTTAACGCACGTTTTTTCGCTTCATGATAAAACTCATAAGTCCACGAACCTTTGAAATCGCCATGCGTATCATCACGCAGGCCTTCACCATCATTGATACGCGCTAATACTGCTTGAATATCCTTGCGGGTAAGTGTTGAGGTAATCCATGAGTCGAATCTTAACTCGCGATACCAATTTTCTTGATCTACTTCAATTGCAGCGCCTCTAAACTCTTTGTGAGCTTCTAAGTTGTTGGCCATTACAGTGGTTAATGGCGCGATTGATAGTGCAATAGTGAATATAAACTTGTTCATAACTAGTCCTTCTTCTTTCAGCATCTTTTTTGCAAGAGATAATGATTTTGGGCGGCAAAAAGAAACCTCTACCTTTACTTAAATCATTAATAAGTAGGGAGATAAGAGGCTTTTTCTAAAGCTTATTATTCGTCTTTCAAAACATATACAGGAGGCTCAGGTAAATAGTTTTCAGCATCGCCGATAAAGTAGAATTTATTTTCTTTAAGAGTAATACCGGCACTTTCTTGTATCCCTGCAAGCCCGGTAATTGCGCTTACCGTGCCATCGGTATCTATGGTTAACATAGCGCTAAACGCCTCGCTTATTGCATACAACTTGCCTTTGTTAAACGTTAAGCCAGCAATATAAAACTCGTCCCAACTACGATTGGATTTTTCAATAAATTTGTCTGCAAGTTTCAAATCAGTCACGCTAACGCTCCGGTTAGCTATATCAATAGCGTATAAAACTTTAGCCTCACCCTTTTTTTGCGCCGTGTATATAATTTGATTAACAGCATCATAAGCCGCTGAACCGAGCTGAGTATTCGTGTTAAACCCTTCTATTGAAAACCTTTCAGTTTCCAGCCAATTTATCTTGCCGCTACGGGCAACCAGAATGACAACGCCGTTTTCACCAATTAATGCAGCCTTCCCCTTGCCTAAATAAGTCACCCCTTCTGTATCGCCGATGCTGAGTGGAGAGTTTGTGAGCGTAGTGGTAAACAATACTCTCTTAAAATCCGCACTGACTTCTGAAAAAACACGGTCATCAGTACTCACTAGAAAAGTGTCAGTCTCTTTTACATAGCTAATTCCTGCAGGGTTCTTAATCAACGGCGTAAAAGGCAGGATTTGCTCGATAGGCTTCACACTAACCCCTGTGACTGGAGCATTGTGATAATTAGAATCTACCTCTGGAACGTACTGTAAGTAGTAATAGCCAGCTCCTAAACCGATAAAAAGCGCTAACATACTCAGCTGAATTGCTTTCTTAGTCATTGAAAACTCCTAAACAAATGGTTACAGTCGACACTGTCAATCAAGATTGACTAAATTCTACATCAACTGAAACAGTTACGTCAACCAAGGTTTACATAATGATTCCTACTAATAACATTCGCGGGTTAGTTCAAGATCTCTCAGAGCAATTAGATGCGCGTATGGTTGAGCTGCGCGAAGGCACTGAAAATGCCAGTGTGCGCCCTGCAGATGCCAAAATGTTTATGTTAATCTCAAGAGAACCCCGCACACTGTCAAAGCTTGCTAATGCGTTAAATATTTCAAGGCAAGCAGCGCATAGCTCTGTCCAAAGATTAGTAGAGCGCGGTGTCGTGACTTTAGAGTTCGCACCGGATAATAAGCGCGATAAAATTCCACAAATAACTGAAAAAGGTCAAGCAGCTAGAAAAATTGCAGGGCAAAATATTCACACTTTAGAAGCCGAAATAAGTGCGTTGTTAGGTGAGGATAAGCGCGAGAAGCTGCGCCTTTTATTGAGCGATTTGAATCAAGCCTTGAAAAATCATCCATAAGTTTAAGATTTAAACTCTTTAGGGAGTGCGCCTTTCACTCCCTTTATGGTGCGAATGTTGTGAGCTCCACCTTGCATCTGTTCAATAAATAATCCCCCTTAAGCACCGTCAATACTGATCTTGTTCAACTTTTCATCGCTTATCTTGCTCATAGAGCCTTATGTTACAAGTTTGTCGTTTTTAGCATGATGTTCTATTCGCTTTTCACTAGTATACCCAGCGTCACAATCCCAGCAGTCTCTTGATCAATACAACACTCTACTCAGAGAGACCAAGGCTGTTAATTACAATAATGATTTACCTACGCGCTCTCACCAGCGCGCAGGATAAATGTTCGAGGAAACACTGATGAACAATTCAAATCAGAAATCACAAGCGCAAGCTTATGATACTGGTTACGAGCTTGGCCAAGATAATGTCGAATTTATGGGTATGAATATCCATAACCCGGTTTTTGCTGTGAGCTCAGTCGCTATTATTCTTTTTATCATCGGCACTTTAATGTTCCCAGCAGATGCCAAAGACATGCTAGTGGGTGCACGTGGTTGGTCTATTGCTAATTTTGATTGGCTATTCATTGCAGGCGGTAACGTCTTCGTACTTTTCTGTATTGCACTTATTATTCTCCCGGTAGGCAAAATTCGCATCGGTGGCCAATCCGCTCTCCCTGAATTTAGCCGTATTTCTTGGTTTGCTATGTTGTTCGCAGCGGGCATGGGCATTGGCTTGATGTTTTGGTCTGTGGCAGAGCCTGTCGCTTATTACACCGATTGGTACAAAACCCCACTCAACGTTGCACCTCGCACTGATGAAGGTTACACCGGCGCAATGGGCGCTACTATGTATCACTGGGGATTACACCCTTGGGCTATTTATGGTGTGGTTGCATTAGCACTGGCATTTTTCACTTATAACAAAGGTCTACCTTTAACGCTGCGCTCAGCATTCTATCCGCTCTTTGGTGACCGTGTTTGGGGTGTTGTTGGTCATGTGATTGATATTATTGCAGTACTTGCCACTATGTTTGGTTTAGCCACTTCCCTTGGCTTAGGAGCACAGCAAGCTGCGGGCGGCCTCAACTATTTATTCGGTGTTGAGAACGGCATCAGCACACAAATCGCAATTATCATCGGTGTGACCTGTGTGGCATTAGTCTCAGTAACACGCGGCCTTAACGGCGGGGTAAAATTACTGAGCAACATCAATATGGTCATTGCGGGCTTGCTACTGATGTTTGTCATTATTGCCGGGACAGTGAGTGTTTTTTATGATCACTTAATCGGCACGTTCACCAGCTACGCAAAAACAATTTTACCTTTGAGTAACCCAATCGATCGTGAAGACGAGACTTGGTTTCACGGCTGGACTGTATTCTACTGGGCTTGGTGGGTATCTTGGTCGCCGTTTGTCGGCATGTTCATTGCTCGTGTATCAAAAGGACGCACTGTACGTGAGTTCATGACTGCGGTACTCATTATCCCAACACTAGTGTCGATCGTTTGGATGGCAGCTTTTGGTGGGAACGCCCTAGAGCAAGTACAAAATGATGTTGGCGCGCTCTCTAAAGGGATCAGTGAAGTGCCATTAGCGATGTTCCAAATGCTCGAAAACTTGCCGTTTTCAACACTGACATCATCATTGGCAATAGTATTAGTACTGGTTTTCTTTATCACCTCTTCCGATTCGGGATCACTGGTTATCGATAGCATTACATCCGGTGGTAAAATCGACAACCCTGTTAGTCAGCGTGTTTTTTGGGCGACTGTGCAAGGTTTAGTGGCTGGGGTATTACTCTTTGGAGGCGGGGCTCAAGCACTGACAGCTCTGCAAGCAGGCTCCGTTGCAACAGGCTTACCTTTCGCTGTTATTTTATTACTGATGTGTGTCAGTCTCTATAAAGGACTGAACGCTGAAATGCACAAGCTTAAGTAACTAGCCTTCCTATCAAGTGATCCATAGGATCACTTGATGCATAACATCTACTGACTTATAGCCCAGCCTGATATACGGCGAACTGCTTATCTAAATATACTTTTAAATCGCTTTTATTCAGTGCTTTGCTGTAAAGCCACCCCTGCACATAGTCACATTGCTGTTCCACTAAGAATGTATGCTGTTGAGGTGTTTCAACCCCCTCTGCCACAACTTTCATGTCTAATTCATGAGCCATTGCAATAATTGCTGAAACCAGTTTTTTATCCGCTCGAGAATGAGATAGCTCTGCAATAAACTCTCTATCAATCTTTAAAGTATCAAAGCGATACTTGCGCAAATAGCTTAGCGATGAATAACCTGAACCAAAGTCATCCATGGCCAAAGAGACGCCTAGCTTTTCAAGCCTACTGAGTTTGTCCTCGATACCCGGCAGTTTTGAAAGTAACACACCTTCGGTTATCTCGAATTCAATCGTATTTGGTCTAAGTTGATAATGACTGAGCTCATTTTCGATATTCGCAATTAAATCTTCATCGTGAAACTGTACGGGTGATAGATTAATCGCAATCGAAAACTCCACAGCGTATTCACTTTGCCACTGCTGTAAAGCAGGTAGTGCTTGTTTAATTACGAATAACCCAATGTGATTGATGATTTCATGCTTCTCAGCGATAGGAATAAATTCGGCCGGCGACACTGAGCCTAACGCCTCACTATTCCAGCGTAACAGAGCTTCAAAGCTCACTGACTTTCGCGTTATAGGATCGAGTTTAGGCTGGTAATAAACTTCAAACTCATTATTCTCAATTGCACTGTTTAAATGTTTCTCAATTAAAACTTTACGCGAAAGATTGTAGTTTAAACGTTCACTGTAATAGATATAACTGTCCTGCTCTCGCTGTTTGGCATGCTGTTTTGCGGTATCTGCATGCTTCAACAAACGCTCAGTTTGGCCACCATCATCGGGATAAATCGTGATACCCATACTGCAATTAAGTGAGATTTTACTAATTTCTCCATCATCACTGGCCAGTGAAACGGCTTCAAGGGGTGCTTTAGCACAGGTAATTATTTGCTCTGCTAAACTGGCAGACTCAATCGCATCGTGAATATGTGATTGAATCATTAAAAAGTGATTACCACTTAAGCGTCCTATTTGCTGGTGCTCACGCAATGATTTTTTCAAACGTTGGGCGAATGTTTTTAAAACTTCATCTCCCACTGAGGTGCCAAAATTGCTATTAATAGATTTGAAGTCATCTATTTCGATAGAAATTACGGCAATTTTTCGCGCACTTAGATGCGCTTCATTTATCGACTGTGTTAAACGATCCAGCATTAAAAAGCGATTGGGTAGATCCGTCAATTTATCATAATTGGCACTGTAACTCAGTTGTGAAGTCCGCACCTTCACGCGCTTATTTAAAATGATATTCCACAGCAAAACCACCGCTAACAGCAAACTGGAAAAGCCAATAATTTTCCATACTAAAGAATAGTTTATGCCCGGATCGTAATCTATCGACAACCACTTTTCCGAAATCATTTTCCTCTGCCGCTGGCTGATACTCGCAAGCCCTTTCTGCAGAATTGAAGCTAGCTCAGGCCAATCTTTACGCACCGCGAAACGTAGGCTTTGTACTTGTGTGGACGCTGGAGCTGCTATTTTTAAATTGGTTAAATTGAGTTTTCTAATCCAGTAGGTTGCAGCCGCCACATTGCCAACATAGGCATCTGCTTTACCACTTGATACAGCGAGCAGCGACTGCTGTAAATCTTTATAAAGCACCGGTTTTATATCGGAGTTTTTAAGCAAAAACTCATAGTGAGAAGTGTTTTCTTGTGCGGCGATCACTTTATCATTCAAATCGCTTAAACCACTGATAAAGGGCATTTTCTCCCGGGTAACGATCACGCGATGAAAATTCAAATAAGGCTCAGTAAATACTAAGAACTTACTGCGCTCAGGAGTAATACTGACAACGGGCAATACATCCACTTTATCATTTTTAACCCCGTTGATTACCTGATTCCAATTCAAGCCTTCAACTACCTGCATGTTTAGCTTTAATCGCTGGTTCAACAACTTGACATAATCTGAAGCCATTCCTTTATACTGACGGTCCTCGACAAACTCAAATGGTGCGTATTCAGGATCGGCTCCTAATCTAATTTTGGGGTGCGCTTTAAGCCATTGCTGCTCGCTCTCAGTTAGCTTTATTTCTACTAATTCTTCCATATCATCGACGGGAAGCCACTTTGCTCTGAGTGCTTGGTACTCAGCTTCGCTGATTGCTGAAAGTGCTTTACTGATAATGGATGCCAGTAACGGAAAATCTTTGCGAACAGCAATTCGCTCATTCGCGCTTTGTGCATTATAAATAGCCGCGTATTTCAAATTTGTGATCAAGTATTTATTACGAAGATAGTGCCCCGCACCAAAAAAAGTGATCGCAGCATCCGCATCTCCGACTGATACCGCGTTCAAAGTATCCAAAATAGTCTCGTAATATAGAGGTTTAATGCTTGGGAACTGCTGGACTATTTCATTCGCATATTGATAGCCTTTCACTAGGGCAACAGTTTTTCCCTTAATATCAGATTTTTCATTTATTCGGGAATCATCTTCGCGCGAAGTAATTACCAAAGATTTAAAAACATAGGGTTGAGTGAAATTAAACCAGGTTGAACGTTCATCATTCTTGACCATTGTTGCAACGACATCTGTTTGCTGAATTTTACCCGCGGCAAGTATTTCATCCCATTTGTATTGAGGGTGAACCTTGAAGTTGAGACCCGTTTTGCGACGAATCAAGTTAAATAAATCAACCGAAAAACCTTCTAACTCTTGGTCATCATTTAAAAAACTATAGGGCGGAAAATAACCATCAAAAGCTAATTTAATCGGCGTCTTTTTTGAAAGCCACTGGCGTTCTTCTGCGGTAAACTCTATTCCTAGGTCTTGTTGGCTGTAAGCAGGAGAAGTAAAAAATACTAAAGCGGTCATTGCAACATAGAGGAGTTGACGTGAAATGCACAATCCAACCAGCATTACGAACGAAAAATACTGCGCAAACCTGTTCCAAAACCTACTGAAAGGCCCACTGCTTAACACTATTTGATTGCACATGTATATCGTCCGTAATTACAACATACAAGTTTTCTCTAAATCGGTGTGCTTAAAACTAAACTTGTAGGTTCAAGTATTTGAGATGGCAGGTAATTCTTGCAAACATATTGACTTAACTGAGCTGAATATTACCTTTACTCGGCAACACTGTTTGGTAATTTCTTAACCAATTAAACACAATCATAAACAACGCGTTAAATACCGATTTTAGTTGCGACACAAACAGCAGCGTGCGCGTCATTTGCCGCATATCTAATTTGCGATTGTGCTAATGGATAAGCGCCCCAATTTGATAATTGAGCACCTTTTAACAATCGCTTCCCTAACACCATACCTACCGCCGCTTTAGCACCGATTTCATTTTTATCATCGATCAACTTTTTCAGTTCAACAGCAAGATCTTGATTATTTTCAAGGGTGATACCCAGATGACTATTGAGCATTTTCCTATCCCCTTTCAATCCAAAGCCTACCTTTTTAATCCTGGGATTACTTAACAACTCACCTGCCGCTTGTACTGCACAGCTAAAACGAGTCGGGAACAAGAATCCTTGCGAGATTGTCGCCAGCTGAATAAGGGTTGGACCTGCGCTTTTTTGCCCTTTTTTAAATGTCGGCTTACTCTCTGTGTCAAACCCAAGTATCTCTTCATTTGAAAGAGTCTCTAATGCAAACACCGCATCTTGTTCATTCTCAACAATACAGATGTTCGCAAGAGTTAACCCTTGATAAGCAGGTAAATCATTCAACTGCGCTTTGGTTAATCGCTTCACTTATATTCTCGCATGTTCCCGCACTCCACTATCAGGATAAATTGTCTCGCTAAATAGCTAACAACCTACAAATTTGTACCCTGTTTTAACTTTCCACAAACTACGCGCAAATCCCCATCCCTGCAATCATATATAAAATATTTTAAAGGATATGTATGTTCTTCCCCATAGCTCCCTGAGAGTCTGTATCTGATAATAAAATATGATTGTTTCAGGGAACAAAATGCGCTCTAATAGCCCCAAATTTCAACCTGTTTAAAGGCCTCATCTATTGACTACTTTGCACTCAATTAAAAACCCTCCAATGAATCAATGGCATGCTTTAATTGCAGAGGTAATAGCTGGGGAATGCGATGATAATGCTGTTGATCAGCTAATAGATGTTTTGCGTTTAATGGTAAATGCCGATGGAAGCTGCTTACTCATTTATCCAAAAGGTGCGCAACCACAATGTCCTTATCGCAAGCGCGAAGCTGGGGAAGACCCTTGGAAGCATATCGATCAATATTTACACAGCGCCTATTTGCTTGACCCTTTCTATCGTCTCGCTGCTGAAACCCCGACTTCTGGAGTATACAGCCTAAATGATGTCGCACCAGATGGCTTCAAGCAAAGTGAACTCTATCGTGTTTATTATCGTTTGATTAATTTTGGTGACGAAATATGCCTAATGATCGCGGTGAATGATGAATTAAGCATTCAAGTCTCTCTGAGCCGCAAGAATGACAAACCCCGTTTTAATAATACTGAACTTGCTTTGATTGAGCGCATTTTCTCAACAGTGAGTGCTATTTTGCGTAAATGGTGGGATGCCAAGCAACAACACAGTAAAGACACCTTTTTAGATACCCACCTTGAAAGCGCCTTACGTCATTTTGGCAGCTCTGTTTTGACCCAAAGAGAAAGCCAAATTTTGCAGCTAGTATTGCGCGGTTATGCGGTAAAATCCATTGCCCACAAGCTGGCTATTAGTACAGAAACGATCAAACATCACCGCAAGAATATCTACTCTAAGTTAGACATTAGCTCCCAAGCCGAGCTTTTCCATCTCTTTATAGATTCTTTAAGAATGGTGACACCTCACTCCCCTGCTGACCCACTCACTAATTATTTAAAGCCAAGAGACGCATAGAGCACTTACTTTGTGTTAAATGAAGAATATATGAAGAGAATTGATACAGGCTTTAATGGAAAGAACTTAAAGAAGTTTGGCTAATTCACTGCAGTGATAAATCTGGCGATGCGATCACTTCATCGCCAGAATCTGTTTCAAACTATTAGCTACCGAAGATTAACTCGGGTAACCACAACGCTATTTGCGGAAAGGCAACCACCAGCGCCAGCCCAATCACCTGCAAAATAATGAACGGGATAACGGCTTTATACAGATCATAAATCGTGATACTCGGCGGTGCCACCGATCGCATATAAAACAGATTATAGCCAAAGGGCGGGGTTAAATACGCCGTTTGCATGCTGATAATAAACAATACCGCGAACCAAACCGTATCAAAACCAAGCTCTTGCACTACCGGGATAAATAGCGGCACAGTAATAAAGACGATGGCGAAATCATCAAGGAACATACCTAAAATAAAGTAAGTTGCCAACATTGCAATGATTACCCAATACGGCGATAAATCTGCATCTTCTACCAGTTCAGTAATCAGTGAACCTGCGCCTAAACCAATATAGACTTTACTAAAGAACACCGCGGCAATAGTAATCCACAGCAACATTCCCATTAGTTGCGTAGTATTTAGCAACACATCTTTGAGCATTTTCCAATTCAATGTGCGATAAATAGCCGCGCAAACCAAGGAGCCCGCCGCGCCAACTGCTGAGGCTTCAGAGGGAGATGTTACGCCACCAATGATAAAACCGAGTACTGTGCCAATGAGCAAACCAGGCAACACTAAAGCCTTTAAAGCTTTAATTTTATCGATGCCATAAACGCGCTCTTCTTTACTGATTGAGGGTGCTGCTTGTGGGTTCCTTACTGCAAAAAAGTAAATATAAATCATGTATATGCCTGCCAGCATTAACCCTGGCATCAAGCCTGCAGCGAAGAGCTTACCGACTGATTCACGGGCTAAAAATGCATACACAATCATCAATACACTCGGTGGTATCAAAAAGCCCAGCGCACCACCTGCCATAATCGTTCCGGTAACAAGCTTTTTATCATAACCACGCTTAAGCATGGCCGGTAGCGCTATAATTCCAAGGCTTACAGTCGCAGCCCCTGATACGCCAGCCATTGCAGCAATAATGGCACAAATGATGACAGTGCCCATGCCTAAGCCACCTGGGAAACCACCCATCAGCTTATTGATCATGTCAAACAGATCATCGGTAATGCCAGATCGCTGCAGCATTAGCCCCATGAAAATAAACATTGGCAGAGCGACTAACAAGAAATTGTCCATCGCCGAAAAAGCGCTACTTGCCAATAGCTCAAGCCCTGCTGGTCCCCACAAAAAATATGCGGAGCCAACACCAACGGATAACAGCGCCCATGTCAAAGGAGCGCCCATCGCCAATAACGTGAGCATGGATAAAAACATCCCCAGCGTCACGATGAGTGGATCTAAATCAGCCACAAAAGTACCTACTAGTTATTTTAATCTTGTTGTGCAATGTCTGCACCGCACAAACGTGCAATGTTTTCAATGAGATGAGCGAAACTCTGCAATATCATCAGAGCAACCGCGAGCGGTAATACAGATTTAAAGGGATAGATAATGGGGGCCCAGGTGCTCTTTGAAGACACTTCCTTAATCGCCCACGAATCAGCGGCGTAGCGAAAGGTGATTTCAAAAAAGACAGCCAGAACCACTAAACCGAGAATGCCCGTTAAGCAATCCATTAATGCACGTACACGTAAAGGGAATAAATTGTAAATCACCTCACTGCGCACATGGCCGTGATATCGGTGGGTGTAGACACCGGCAAGGATGCAGAAAGTACCGTATAGCATAGTGGTACTTTCGTGCGCCCATGAGGTTGGGCTGTTAAATAAATAACGCGCCGCCACCTCATAGCCTAGTACTGCAATCATGGCAAGACACATCCAACTGACGCTCTTGCCCACCCACTCAGATACCTTATTTTGTAATGCGAGGTATTGAGAGAGTCTTGTCATTACGCGCGGCCTGTTGCTTTAGCCGTTGCCTTTAGCGCTTCAATCGCCTTAGCATTACGTGGTGACTTCTTCGCCTCTTCTTCCCACACATCCTGTGCAGCAAGGGTCAATGCATTTGAATCTTCCGCGCTTAATGAAGCGAACTCAAAGATCCCTTCAGCGTTTACATCCAAGCAGCCATTAACGTTCCATGCATGCATATCGGTAGCGTGTTTTGCCGTTGCAAGTTCAATCACTTTTTGCTGATCCTTGCTCATGCTGTCCCACTTTTTCTTGTTGATTAACATGCCATCTGCATAGCCTGGGTTAATCATGTTTAAAGAGGTGTAGTATTTAGCGGTTTCGTGCAGTTTAAGGGCTTTATATTCCAGGGATCCACCGTAGATAACACCGTCGATTGCACCAGTAGAAAGCGCGATATACAGCTCTTGGCTTGGAAGGTATACCGTAGGAATACCAAACTTTTCTAAGATAGCTGCAACAGTTGCCGTTGCACGAATCTTCATGTTCTTAAGATCAGATAGCTTTTTAACAGGCTTAGTTGTCAACAGATCGTAAGGACCACCAAAAACAGGACCTAAATAATGCACACCTTTCTCAGCATAAGCTTCGCTAATTAGATCCGACAAACCTTTTGATTGATGCAAGTACATTGCTTCGTCATAGCTTGTCCAAGCGCCAGGTACACCAGATTCAATTTTGGCAATATCTAACTGACCAGACCAGTAACCGCCATAGCCTTGGCACATGTCCAATGTTCCTTTAGAAACGGCATCTAACATTTGATCGTTAGGTACTAATTCACCACCACGAAAACGTGTAATAGCAAGGGAGCCTTGCGATGCTGATTTAATGCCTTTTGCAAAATCTTTATATAAAGCATCCGTTTCAGTACCGTACAGTGTTTGCATGCGTAAACGCATTTTGTCACCGGCTGCTGCTGATGTTGAAACGGCTGCTAAGGGCGCTAGTGCCATACCTGTTAATGACGCTTTTAGTAAGTCTCTTCTTTTCACGATGCCATCCTTTTTGTATTTGTTGAGCAAGCTGATATAGCTTTTTCGATCTATTTCTAAAGCCATTATTATTGCTACGTTTGGTTTAGGATATACCCCAAAAGGGGGATAGTATGGATATCATTTAAGTCATTGTAAATTATATATAATATATTTAATCAATTATTTCAGGCGATACAAGCTGGCGTATTATTAGCCAAATTTTGAGCGCAAAAAATCGCACATCTTGCAAATGTGTACTGGCGAAAAAAAGACGAATTAAACGCGGGGATTTTTTGCGCTTTGATCGATCACCAAAAGCGCAAAATTGCTATTAATTTTGCTGCGCTTGAAGCACTTTATCGCAAATATAATTGCCAATCGGAATCGCAGAAGTGGCCGCTGGTGAAGGTGCATTGCACACATGTAAGCTGCGATCACTTTGCGCAAACAGAAAGTCGTGCACTAAGGTGCCATCTTTAAGCACTGCCTGTGCTCTTACTCCTGCAGGGTACGCTTGCAAATCACTGACTTTGAGTTGCGGGCAGTACTTCTGAACGAGCTTTAAGTAACCAGGCTTGTACCAAGAGTTCTTAGTTTCTACGATACCTGTGGCAAAATGTTTTTTAAGCACCCGCCAAAAACCTGAAAAACACACCATATCCCAAATATCAGTAACGCTAATATTGATTTTGCCATAGCCTTCACGCTTCCAGCCCTGCACAGCATTTGGGCCTACAGTCACACTACCATCGATCATACGCGTTAAATGCACGCCTAAAAAAGGAAGCTCTGGATCGGGAATTGGATAAATCAAGTGATTGACAATATCGTTGTACTTTTTAGGCAAGCGATAATATTCACCGCGAAACGGAATGATCTGAAAATCTGTTTCAATACCCAACATTTTGGTAGTGCGATCAGCCATTAACCCTGAGCAAGTAATCAAGAAACGGCCGTTAAAAGTTTCAAGCTTACCAAGGTTGTCTACCTGCACCTCTACTTGATCAGCGCTTTCTTTAAGGCCAACGACCTTATGATTTAGCCTTGCATCTCCCCCGCTTTGGGTAAAGCACTCAGCCATCTTAGTGGTGATCACTTGGTAGTTTACAATCGCCGTTTCTTTAACAAAAATACCACCTAAGCCAATAATATTAGGCTCTCGCGCTTTCAGTTGCTTGCCATCAAGCAGCTCAACATCAATGCCGTTTTCATGGCAACGCTTATACAGCGCCTGCATACGCTCAACCTCAACCTCATTGGTAGCCACCAGCATCTTGCCGCATTGCTCAAAGGGAATGTCGTGCTCACGGCAAAACGAGAGTGTGGCATTGACCCCTTCTTTACAAAATTTCGCTTTCAAACTGCCAGGTGCATAATAAACGCCGGCGTGAACAACACCACTGTTATGCCCTGTTTGGTGCGATGAATAACTCGCCTCTTTTTCCAGCAGTAAAATACTCTTTTCTGGAAAACGCTGCTGTAATTGCCAAGCGGTTGACATGCCGACGATGCCGCCGCCAATTATTATATAGTCGTAGGTCATTAAAATTCTCTATCTTTGCCATAAACCAAAAAACGGGCCGCATAAATGCAAGCCCGCGAAGTGTAACACTTTGTCCTGAATCAGTTAGTCGCTGGAGCCACGACAACTCAGTTGCTAGCGTATTGTGATTAATTCTAAAAGAATAAATCGCAAAACGCTCAAAGTATTACTGGGTGAAATGTCCACGCTGGCGCAGTAGCTCACGCATTAAATCTGGATGAGATACAAACTTATCACGCCCATGTACCCAGCAGTGGTTCTGCACAACAAGCATAGCACCTGGAGGTAAAGGAATCGCTAAGTAGTTAGGGTCGGCTTCAAGAGATTCGCCCATCTCAAAAAGGTAGCGCCCCTGTGCCATATTTTGCGGCTCAGCGAATTGATCGATAAACAACATGTGCGGCAATCCTTGCTTGTCTTCTTCGAAGAACACCGGATGTACCACTTTTTTATCGACATTTTTTGATTTAGGTGCGCCCCACACAATGTCTTGTTTCGCCATTGGGTGATTGTAAAACTTGTCCAGCTCTTCCCAATCATCTAAATGCAAGATAAGTGATTCGCCACCTTGCATGTTCTCTTCAGCAAGCTTTTGCATCAAAACAAAGTCGGTGCGCTCATCGACATAAGTCCCATCGTTGTGCAACTCCATACGACGATGCGCTTGGCGTAAGTAACTATCTGAATTATCGACATTACGAACGGTGAATCTTGCATAGTATTGACCGTACATAGAGTCGTGGTTAGGCATACCAATCATATGAGAGATAGCCGTTGATAACTTGACATCAAACTCTGTACGCAACTCACCCACTTCAATATCAGGCTGACCGTCATACTTTAACAAAAAAGCCGCCTGAGCTCGGTTAGTCATGATGCTATTTAAACTTGCACCTAATGTTTTCTCAGTGATTTCATCAAGGATATGCGCCACTTGATAACGTAAAAATGGCTTATATTCCAGCGCTTGTACTGGCCATTGTGCAACTTGTTCATTAAAGCGATGAACCGTTTCTTCACTTAAAGTGACCACTTGTAAACGCGCGCTCAATTCATGATTTTCAATTGAAAAGCCAATGGGATTAACCATGGCTGGCGCTACAGATAGTTGTGCAGTCATTTTTTCTTCCTCTTGGAATAAGTAATTGGCAATTGCTTTGCCATAGATGATCGACATAAGACAATAATGTCGACATTTTTATATTTCGTCAACATTTTTATTAAATATCTTTCTTAACTATTGTTATCGCTTGCCTTAAAATAGGGGAAAACATTGAATGAGCATTCAAACAAAGATGACAGATTCCTCAACAACTACACCAATCAACTCTGCTGATAGTGCCAAGCAAACTGATAATTGTGCGGCGCAAATTATGGGGTTACTCAAGCAAGATATTCTCAATGGCTACTTCAAGCCTGGGGAAAAGCTGCGCATGAATCGTTTAAAAGAACGTTACAACGTAGGCATTAGCCCTTTGCGAGAAGCACTATCGCAATTGTTGATTGAACAGCTAGTCATCGTAGAGAACCAGCGCGGCTTTACAGTCCACCCGATTTCAAAAACAGAAATGATTGATATTTATCAGACACGTGCACACATCGAACAGTTATGCATTGAATTGGCGATTGAGCGCGGCAATGATGATTGGGAAGCAGGCATAATCGCGGCGGCGCATAGCATGCGCAAGTTTCACCCTAAATTAGAGCAAGAGCCACAGGAGTGGGAACGTCGTCATCAAGCTTTCCACACCGCCATAGCCAGCGGTTGTGAATCACCCACACTGCTACATGTGCGCCGCTCTCTTTACGAAAAAGCATCGCGCTACCGTAATTTATGGCTGCAAGATAATATGCAACAGCGCACAGTATTTGATGATAACCAAAAAGAGCACGATGCTTTAATTGATGCACTGATTGAAAAAGACACTGTGAATGCAAAGGCGATCATTAAAGCGCATTTGCTTGGCCCTAGCCGTCTGCTTTGGCAGAGTACGAGTTTTGATTAAGCCGCTTAACCACAGTCACCTTTGTTAAACCGGGCATGATGAACATGCCCTTTACATTAAGTGCTCGACTTAAACGTGCATACCGCCTAGCAAGGTATACTTCATTTCTAGATATTCATCGATACCGTATTTAGAGCCTTCACGACCTACACCGGATTCTTTGACACCACCAAAAGGTGCAACTTCAGTTGATAAAATACCTTCGTTCACCGCAACCATTCCGTACTCAAGACCTTCGCTGACACGAAATACACGAGCTAAATCATTGGCATAGAAGTAAGCTGCCAAGCCATACTCAGTATCGTTTGCCATATCTATCCCTTGCTGGTCACTTTCAAAACGAAAGATCGGTGCGATAGGGCCAAAAATTTCTTCTTTGGCTAAACGCATCTCAGGAGTCACATCACCCAGCACTGTCGGCTCGTAGAAATTGCCACCTAGCTCGTGAGGTTTACCACCGCAAAGTACCTTGGCACCTTTTGATACCGCATCATCCAAAAGCTCTTGAACTTTGCTAATTGCAGCCTCATTGATCATTGGGCCTTGTGCGAAATCACCTTCTAAACAGTTACCTGTTTGCATTTTTGCGACCGCTTGCGCGTACTTAGCGCTGAATTCCTCATACACACCTGCTTGTACCAAAACACGGTTTGCACACACACAAGTTTGACCGGCGTTGCGAAACTTAGAGGCAATAGCCCCCACTACCGCATTATCAATATTGGCATCATCAAAAACGATAAAAGGTGCGTTACCTCCTAATTCAAGAGACATTTTCTTAACGGTATCTGCACATTGGCGCATCAACTGCTTACCAACAGCAGTCGACCCAGTGAATGAAAGTTTGCGAACAATCGGGCTATCGGTCAGTGTTTTTCCGACTTCAATCGGCCTACTTGTCGTGACAACGTTTATCACACCAGCAGGAATCCCAGCCCGCTCAGCCAGTACCATTAATGCCAGCGCAGATAACGGCGTATCTTCAGCAGGCTTTAACACCATCGTGCAGCCAGCCGCTAGTGCTGGGGCACATTTTCGCGTAATCATTGCATTCGGGAAGTTCCAAGGTGTGATAGCTGCAACAACACCAATAGGTTCGCGTGTGACCATTATGCGTTTATCTGCTGCATGGGTTGGAATAATATCACCGTAAACGCGTTTTCCTTCTTCTGCGTACCACTCAACAAAAGAGGCGCCATATAGCACTTCACCACCGGCTTCAACGAGCGGCTTACCTTGCTCCCAAGTCATCAGCTTAGCTAAATCATCTTTTGCTTCAACGATTAACTCAAACCATTTACGCAACAAAACTGCACGCGCTTTCGCAGTATTTTTACGCCAGCTCGCCAGTGCTGTATGAGCCGCTGCTATGGCTTGCTGTGTTTCTTCAACACCAAGGTCTGGTACGCTTGCAATCTGCTCCCCCGTTGCTGGGTTAAGCACCTGCTTAGTTAAACCTGCTGCACTGTCAACCCATTGACCATTAATGTACGCCTGTTGTTTAAACAGCGAGGGATCATTTAGCTTTATCATTATTAACTCCGATTCTATATGCGCAACACAAAGCGCTTGGTAAAGATATTGTTGCAGCCAGTGCAAAGAGATTGCAAAGGGGATATTACGGCCGCAGTTTATAATAGCTTGCTAAAAGTCGGATCGTATATGCCCCATTAGGGGTAGTTTTTGAGAGTGCTAAATGTGTAAAAATGGGTGATTGATCAAGAGCAATGAAGAGCCCACTGTAAACGACATATCATTGGGCTGTCTGAGATGGATTAGTTATGATTTGTTCGTTATCTCCCTACCTCAGCCTACTTACAAACTTTTCAATAACGCTTCATTTGTTGGGTATTTCTTTAACAATAGCGCTAATTTTTGCGCCCCTTCTATAGGCTTAAGAGTGGTCAGCGATCTTCGCAGTGCCGTTATTTTTTGAATATCTTTAGGATTTAACAGTAACTCTTCACGGCGTGTACTACTTTTAGCGATATCTAAAGCAGGAAAAATACGCTGCTGGGCAACTTCTCTTGAGAGTACAACTTCCATATTACCGGTGCCTTTAAACTCTTCAAATATCACCTGATCCATCTGACTACCGGTATCTACCAAGATAGTCGCTAAAATAGTTAAGGAGCCGCCATCTTCAATATTTCTCGCTGCGCCAAATAATTTGCGTGGTATTTCTAATGCCCTGGCATCTAAGCCACCTGATATAGTGCGACCACTGCTTTTTCGCTCAGCATTATGAACCCTTGATAGCCTTGTGAGTGAGTCAATTACAATCATTACATTATGCCCCTCTCCTGCTTCTTTACGCGCTATATTCAGTAGTTTATCGGCCACTCGCACATGCTGCTCATAGCTTTCATCGCAAGAGGATGCGTGCACTTGCGCTGAAACATTGCGTTTAAAGTCAGTCACTTCTTCTGGCCTTTCATCGATCAGCAATGCATAGAGTTTTATCTCAGGGTGCGACAGACTCACTGATTGACAAACATGCTTTAGCATTGTGCTTTTACCACAACCTGGGGGCGCAACTATTAAGCCTCGTTGGCCCATGCCTATAGGTGCAATTAAATCCATAGCGCGAGTGGTTAGATTTGAGGGTCTCTCACTCTCTAAGCGAATAATTTGAGTTGGATTAATAGCAACACCCTCAGCAAAGCGCTTCTGAGGATCTATTGATTTTTCCTGCTCAACAGCCACTTTCGCCGGTCTAATCTCTTTTACTCTTTTGGTTTTTAGCGATAAGGTTTTTCTAGTCATCGTATTGGGCCGCGTTATTTGTTGTCATAATTTGATTAATGAAGAAATTGTTAAAGTTGTTTTTTCAGGGTGAAAGAAATCAAGTGCTTATGTAAGTAATATTTTAAACTGAAGAATAACAGCCATCCTACAAATTAATAAGACAAACGTTATTTTATTAATTTTAAAACTGATAATGGTTTTCATTATCCTCAATCAAAAAGTACATTATATATGATAAAAAACAAAACCAGAGTAATTAACTTATAATCAATAACTTAACGCCACTTAAATTAATAATAATTTGCAAGCCCAATGAATTAACTTAATATAAACATTCTCGTAAATTTAAAAATGGGCTGACCTAAAAGGTCTTCAATTATTAATATAAAATTTTATAAACCAAGGTTTTTTCCTATATCTTTTTCCTGGAAAGCGGTTATTTCTTGATTCTCTGATTTATAGCTGTATATTAGCGCCCTTAGTTGATCTTACTAAAAAGATCATTTACCAAAGAAAGATTTAGCACAAACACACGCGCACAACTTGGCGTATAAAGCAGACGACTACTCCTAACAATAATAACTTCAATGTTGCGATAAAATATTGCCGCATCATTGCATGTTTTGCCTAATATCCCCTTTGCACGTATCTAAGCTTATTATCTTTTATATTCTTAAATAGGAGAAGTTACTGTGAAAGCATCAGTCAAAGTTGCAGTTGTAGGCTCTATCGTTATAACGATAGTATTTACTGTTTTTTCAATTATCCAACACAGTGCCATGAAAAGTGCGCTTTACGATAAATCACAACAAAGTGTGATTGAAACTAGTGGCGTGCTTGCTAACCAAATTAGCAATTGGCTTAGTGGAAAGCTAATGTTAGTTGATCTAACAGCTGAATCCATCAACGCCGATTATAGCGCTGAAAATATCCAAAAAGCATTCGACATGCCCTCTCTAGCAAGAGAGTTCGATCTCATTTTTGGTGGGCTTTCCACTGATGGGAAGCGCATAACAAACACTCCTAGCTGGAACCCTGTTGGATGGGATGCTCGCCAACGCCCTTGGTATGACATCGCGATGAATAATAATAAGGCAACACTAACCGCACCTTATAATGATGCAGCCAGTGGTGAACTAATCGTCTCAATTGTTTCTAAATTTTCGCAAAACAACACTACACGAGGCGCCTTTGGAGGTGACTTAAGCTTAAAAACTATTTCTGATGCGTTAAACACCTTAAACTTTAATGGTTCAGGTTACGCATTTTTGGTGGATCATGAAAACAACATTATTAGCCATCCTAATGAGAAATACTCTGGGCAGCCTATAAACACTTTATTTGATGGTTCAACACCTGCTTTAACATCTGAGTTACAAGAAGCACAAGCAGAAGGTGAAGCGGTATTCGCATCCTTCACTAAAATACAAGATTTGCCTGGTGCGCGCTGGTCAATCGGTATTGTACTTAATCAAGAAATGGTACTAGCAGAAGCGACTAAACAAGGCTGGAATGCTTTATTCATTACTCTTTTAAGTGTCCTTGCTTGCTCATTCATTCTCTATTTGGCAGTGGTGAAATTGCTACTTCCTTTAAAAGAACTACATACCTCTTTAACGGACATTAACTCAGGTGATGGTGATTTAACAAAACGCTTAAGTGTAACTAGCCGCGATGAGTTTGGTGAAGTTTCAAACGACTTCAATGCTTTTATAAGCCATCTACAAAGTTTAATTACTAGCGTCAAAGTAACCTCTTTAGATATTCGTAATGATACAGAGCAAACAGCAAATAAATCTGAAACTTCACTAGTTCGCCTTGAAGAGCAGCTCTCTGAACTTGAACACTTAGCCTCTGCAATGCATGAAATGTCAGCCACTGCACAAGAAGTTGCACAGCATGCACAAGATACGGCAATGAACGCTAATCAAGTTGATAAAGCCGCTGAGCAAGGCTCAAACGTTGTGATCCAAACGACTGTCGCTATTGAAAAGCTTTCCGTTGATATGGACAGCGCCGTTGATCGAGTAAATGAATTAGCACAATACAGTAAAGATATTGAATCAATCACTAATGTTATCACCGGTATTTCAGAGCAAACCAACTTGCTTGCTTTGAACGCAGCGATTGAAGCTGCCCGCGCTGGCGAAGCTGGACGTGGCTTTGCGGTTGTTGCCGATGAAGTAAGAGCACTCGCATCTAGAACTCAGCAGTCAACTGAAGAAATTCAAGGCATGATTAATCAACTGCAAAACGGTGTTGTTAATGCAGAGAAAACTATCTTGCAAGGTAAGAACATGGTCGGTGAAACCAAGGCATTAGCAGATGAAGCCAATAACGCCTTACTTGACATACGCACCAGCATACACCAGATTTCTGAGATGACTATTCATATCGCGACTGCTGCAGAAGAGCAAAGCTCAACTTCTGAAGAGATTAACCGTAACACCACGAATATCCGCGATATCAGCCAGCAAGTTGCACAAAACGCTAAAGAGCAATCTTCTTTATGCTCTAAGATGGTCGACTTAACAGATCTTCAAGACAACAACTTAAACGAATTTAAAGTTTAAATTGATCAAAGACCTTTAATTACTATGCTGCTAACAATTCTCTTTTTAACCTGTTAGTAGCATAGCTCTTCTTATAATTAAACTTAATCACTCCTTAGGTTTAAACGCAAAGCTTAACCCCTTTGCTGATCCCTGTGGAAACCCTTTCCAATAAGTATGTGCTTGCGTAGGTTGGTTATTATCATCAACACTAAACACTCCTTCACCAGAATCGCTGACTAGTGTTAAGTAACTCGCTTGTTGCTGTTTATTTTTAAGCTTGAGATCCATAAAAGCGCTACAAAAATGTTGTGCTATATTGTTCATTCTCACGCTATCCCACACAGGGTCGGCATAATGCTCAAAAGGTGCATAGCCTAATGATTCACTCTTTTTCCATGATTCGTAGGGTGCAGGTATAGCGGCACCTGCATTATGGTTTGCATATTGATAAGTCAATAAATAGCGATCCGTATTCACGCTTTCTTCAAATAGCGCTTTCACTCCGGTTTCATAACCTGACACATCATCGTCAGAACCTGCAATATACATAATTGGAACTTTAATACCGGCTAGGCCCTTTGCATCCCAAAAATCATGATTCCTCCCCCAAGGCGCAAAAGCGATCACGGCTTTTAGTCGTGAATCGATCAAATCAGCATGGGCTTCGCTTCCTGCTTTGTGCATTTTGAGTGATTCATTTGGTGCCCCCCAGTCATATTCAATACTCTTTTGTGTTACGCCAGCTCCCGCTGAAATTAGCGCACCATAGCCACCCATTGAATAACCGATTAGTCCTGTATTATCAGTATCAACTAAACCTTCTAAAAAGTGCTGGGGCAGCTTTGATAAACGCGTTATTTCATTCAACACAAACATTTGATCCAGCGGTCTATTGACTAAGGTACTGCCAAATGCTGCTTTATTTTGGTAGGTACTTTCAGTGTGTTCTATGGAGACAGCTACATAGCCCTTTGATGCTAAATTTTCACCTAAGTGACTCATCAAAAAACGGTTTCCGGGGTAACCGTGAGAAATAATAATAAGTGGAAAAGCACTATCAGTTTTAATGGGCGGAGCATTTCGTTGAGCTCTACCTGTTAAAGTAACCTGAGTTTCACCATCTCTTAAAAAAACGCCCTTGTACTCGCCTCTGCTCTGCTGTTTCGAGGTTGATGCATCTAAGGTTTTTGAGGGATACCATACCTCGAGTGTTAAAGGTCGATCATAACGAGGGGATGGATTCGCATCATTAATCGATAGCACATCAAGCTGATCTTTATTTACCAGTTCAATCGTTTGCACACCAATACAATACTGACCAAACTTGGCAAGTTGCGGTGCATCCGGGCGAACTTGGTCGATTGGGTTGAGAGATAAGCTATTGTTTAGCTGACTAAACTGTGACATACATTCACCTTGATTTTTATTAGTACGCTCATAGCTTCGATTTATAACATCAATTTCATACCAAATGTCACAAATCGCTCTTTTCAATTTATTCTTTGAATGATTTTTGCGAATTATTGCTCGCCAAGTGATACCAATATGCAATAATCCCTCGCTCAACTCTGACTAAATTTATGACGCACATGAGCAAACTTGATTTTTCTGCAATAAACAAACACACCCAACTCTCTTTCAAAGCACAGCGCAATATGATTAAAAACATAGCGAAAGGTGGCACGGTATTGTGTGATGAGTGCAACAACCCACTGAAGCTGACAACACCCATTAAAGGGGTAAAAGCAACACACACTGGCGTGCGCTGCACAAAGGGCTGTACTGATATTGAACTGGAGTTTTCACCTTAAACCCTAAAGCTTTAACAAAGGGTTAGCTCACTAAGATATAACGATGTAAAAACCTTTCAACACGCTTTTTGATCGTAACTGAGCGTTGCTTTTTAAAATAACTTTTAATACAAACGCTTGTAAAAATAATCACAAACACCAATGTCATAAACATCACGATAGTCGGTGCAGGAGCAGCATCTAAGAAGAAGCTGGCATAAACACCGAGGAGCGAACAGCTCATTGCAATAATAACCGCTATTCGCACCACAGTTGTGAACTGCTTAGAAAGTAATAGCGCACAAGCTCCCGGCGTAATTAACATCGCAACAGCCAAAATCATACCGACACTTTGCAGCGCTGCAACAATCGTCAATGCAAGTAATGCTTGAAACACATAGCGCCAATAAGCCAGATTTAAACCACATATTTGTGCCTGTATTGGATCAAAGATCAACAGAAGCAAATCACGTTGGCGCAACAGTAATACGCTCATCACTGCACTGCTTAATGCAGCGCTATACCAAAGCCCGCTCTCGCTCCCTCCCAATAAATCACCCAATAGTAAGTGGGTTAAATGTAGGTCTGTATCAACGGCGTGAAACAGCACCACTCCCAAGGCAAATAGTGTTGAAAACACTATTCCCATCACAGTATCTTCACGCAATTTCGTATTGTTTTTGATATAACTTGTAGCACCTGCACAGCTTATTCCAGCAACGAACGCTCCCACAGCCAATGGCAGCGCCAATAAATAAGCAAGCACGATACCTGGCAATACGGCATGGGCAATCGCATCCCCCATCAACGACCAACCTTTGAGCACAATGTAACAAGACAATACAGCCATCGGCAGTGCAATCATTAATGAGATAAGAAATGCACGCTGCATAAAGACAAATTCAAAGGGTGCTAATAACACATCGATACTCATACACCCTCCGCCGCTATATCCATTGATAGCTTAGCTTTTTTACGCTGCTTGGCACTGGCGAGCAATCCTTTTTTCGGCGCAAACAGTAGCGCGATGACAAAGCAGCTACTTTGTAACAAGACGATAATTGCCCCTGTGACGCCATCAATAAAATAACTCACATAGCAGCCTACAAAAGACGTACTAGCGCCTATTGCAACGCTCAATTTAATTATCTGCTCAAATTTATCACTGCAAAGATAAGCGCAAGCACCGGGAATAACCACAACCGCAATCACCAGTAATGCGCCCACTGCCTGCAATGCCGCTAAAATAGTAGCGCTTAAGCAGGCAAAGAATGCAATGTGAAAAAACTTTGGGTTAATACCTGCTATCCAAGCGTGTTGGTGATCAAAGAAGACAAGGCGCAGCTCTTTCCAAAAAACCAGTAAAAATGCCAATGTTGCTATGGAAATAATAACCATTTGAAAACTATCTTGAGGGGCTATTGCCAATACATTGCCCATCAGTATTTGCTGGATATCAACCGCGCTGGGCGATACTGATAACATAAACAACCCAGCGGCAAAGAAGCTTGTAAAAGTAATACCGATTACCACATCTTCTTTCAACACACTGCGCTGGCGAATAAATAGAATAGCCGCAGCGGCTAAGGCACCACTCACAAAAGCACCTAATGCAAAAGGCAAACCGAGAGAATATGCCAGTGCAACTCCCGGCACAGTGGCATGAGAAAGCGCGTCCGCTATTAAGGCCCAGCCGCGCAAAATAAGAAAGGCCGATAAGAACCCACACACAGCGCCAATCAATGCAGTTAGTAGCATCGCATTAACCATATATTGATACGTAAATGGCTCTAACAGAATTTGCATCATCGTTGATTATCCTGCTGGGAAGCCAATAACTGTGAGCCTTTTTCACCATAGAGCACTAACGGACTTTCATCATCACTTAACACTGTAAGCTCTCTTGGGTCTGCATCGGTATGCAAAGTGTCCGCAGATAATACAAAGCGGCGTAACACGCCCCCAAAGGCTTTTTGTAAGTTTTCAGAATTGAATACAGCTTCTGTCTCTCCCTCGGCCAGTACCGTGCGATTGAGTAACACACAGCGATCACAAAACTGAGGCACACTGCCAAGATTGTGTGTCGATACTAAAATGACACAACCGTCCTCAGCTAAGCGCTTTAACAATGCGATAATTTGATCTTCTGTGCCTACATCGACACCTGTAAATGGCTCATCAAGTAAAATCACCCGGCTTTTCTGTGCTAAAGCTCTAGCCAAAAAGACCCGTTTGCGCTGCCCTCCCGAAAGCTCACCTATTTGCCGGTGCCTAAAAGATTGCATATCCACCCGCTGCAAAGCTTCATTTACCGCTTGGTGATCTGCATCTTTGGGGCGTCGTAAAAAGCTCATGTGTCCATATCGCCCCATCATCACCACATCTTCAACCAATACGGGAAAGTCCCAATCAATTTCTTCACTTTGTGGCACGTAAGCCAGCATATTCTGACGCAGTGCTTGTTTAACCGTTAATTGATGAATGTGCACACTGCCACTTACTCGTGGCACAAAGCCCATCATTGCTTTAAATAAGCTCGATTTACCGCTGCCATTCACCCCCACTAATGCAGTAATAGTACCTCGGTATAAATCAAAACTGACATTATCAATCGCTTTGTGACCATTGTTATAAACAACACTGACTCCTCGCACTTTAACCGCTGATTGCACTGCTTGCTTTTGTGGCTGTTGTCTTGGTTGATTCATTGCACTATTCCCTTACTTGCACCCTTACTTGCACCCTTACTTGCACCCATACTTGCACCCAAAGTTTCATCACCACTGCGATCTTGGCTTCCCTTATTCAGCCCGTCGATTATTGTTTGTGTGGTTACCGTTAAAAGTGATAAGTAATTAGGAACAGGGCCTTTCGGACCACTGAGTGAATCCACATAAAGCACACCGGCATAGCGGCTGTTCGCCTCACGCGCAACTTGTTTGGCTGGTTTATCAGAGACTGTGCTTTCACTAAATACAGCACCTATTTTGTTCGCTCTCACTTGATCAATGACATGCTTAATTTGTTTAGGTGATCCTTGAGCATCTGCATTAATTGGCCAAATAAATAGCTCTTTCAAACCAAGCTCTGCTGCTAAATAGCTAAACGCTCCCTCACTTGAAACCAACCAGCGCTGATCAGCAGGAATCTGTGCAAGTTGTTTTTTAAACCCGGCCATTGCGCTTTTGATTTGTTGCTCATAACGCTGTGCATTGCCTTGAAAATCCTCTGCATGATGCGGCGCTAAAGCCGTTAAAGCCTCAACAATGCTATTGATATAAATAGTAGCGTTGTCACTAGACATCCAAGCGTGAGGATTTGGCTTATCGTGATAAGCTCCCCCATCAATACTTAAAGGCACTATCCCCTTGGTTAAAGACACTTTGGGAATACTTGATACATTTCGATAAAACTTATCAAACCATAATTCTAAATTTAAACCGTGCCAGAGAATCAAATCAGCACCTTGTAGCTTAACAATATCTTTAGGTGTTGGTTGGTAGTTGTGGATATCAGCCCCAGGCTTTGTGATAGATACAACTTCAACGTGTTTACCACCGACCTGTTTTGCCATATCTGCAAAAATAGTAAAAGTCGTCGCTATTTTAAGAGGCTTAGCAAGCAAAGGTGTCGATGCAAAAGTGATGAGTAGCAAGAAAACGTACTTTTTCATGAGAGTTCTCAATAATTCATTTATTGAGAATATAAATCATTTAGATTTAGATTAATAGATAATAATTGTAATTCCCTCACCGCCTTTTACCGCTGATCAATGCAATATACACAGATAGATGGCTTTAGCGCTCACTTCCAGCTAAAATCGCACTCCTTTATGTCCTACTATTTAACTCAAGAATTAGGTATCTGCGTTACATGAGCACTGCAACTCAAAAGATTGAATTATTAGCCCCTGGTGGCGATGTTGAAGCAATAAAAGCCGCGATTGTCGCTGGAGCCAACGCCGTGTATTGCGGTCTCGATACCTTCAATGCCCGCAACCGAGCAACCAATATTTCTTTTGATCAACTCACCGGTGTATTGCGCCTTGCACACAAGTACAACTGTGAAGTGTTCTTAACTATCAACGTAGTGATTCTTGAGCATGAAATGGCAGGCCTGTTTAAGCTATTGAACAAGCTCGTGAATACGACAATCGACGGAATTATCGTCCAAGATTTAGCCCTCTTTACACTGGTCAAGAAATACTTCCCAAGCCTAGATATCCACGCCTCTACACAAATGACGACCCACAACCCGGGACAAGTATTATTTTTAAAGCAAGCAGGCGCATCGAGAGTGAACTTATCCCGTGAGCTAAATCTTAGCGAGATAAAATCATTAACCGCCCTCGCCCATGAAAACCAAGTGTTAACTGAAGTGTTTGTGCACGGCTCTTTGTGTATTGCGTTTTCGGGCCAATGTTATTCGAGCTCAGTCAGTGTTGGAAACTCAGGTAACCGTGGCCGCTGTAGCCAAGCATGTCGTGATGAATATGAGCCGACTGCAACGGGTAATAAATTCCCATTGAACCTAAAAGACAACTCCGCCTATTTTGATTTACCGCAGTTAGTTGAAGCGGGGGTTGATTCTTTAAAAATCGAAGGGCGTATTAAAGGCGCACATTACGTATACACGGTGGTTGATAGTTGGCGCCAAAACGTTAACCAGTTTATTGAGACCGGCAGGTTACGTGAAGATGACTCCAATTTACATAAAGTATTTAACCGTGACTTCACCAACTCCTTCTTAACCGGTGATTTAAGCAAGGACATGTTTATTGATAACCCCCGTGATCACAGTGCTGTGCATGCCGTGCAAAACAGCAATGCGATCTCTGCGGTGCAGATTCAAGATGCGACACAAACACTTTACAATGAAAAGCAAGTACTGGGCGCCACCCTTGAAAATAAGATCAAGTATCTGAGCATCGCCAAACAGAACATCACTATTAAGTTTGCAGCAAAACTTGATAGGCCTTTAACAGTTACGGTTATTATCGAAGAGAACGCTAAAAACAGTCATGCCCCTATTATTGCGCATTCAAACTCAAGCATGATTAGCTCTGACAAATCGCCTATTGATCAAGCAATACTCGAAAAGCGCTTTAAAATATTCAACAACGCAGACTATACAATCGAGCGCTTTGATTTTACTGACATGGATGATGGTCTGAGTATTCCTTTTAAAGAATTAGGCGTTTTAAGAAACCAAATCGCCTATCACTTAAATGGCGAAAAGGATGTGATTGCAGCGGTTGAACTGCCTAAATTGGTCTCTCATCCAAAACTTGAAAACAATCAGCCAGCGAACAAACCCACACTGTCTATCTTGATCAGCGATCCAAAAGATTTCTATCTTGCAGATAAAACAGATGCTGATGTTTACTTCAAACTGCCAGAAAGCTATAAAAAAGAATCGCCAAAATACAGCGATATTCTGAACGCCAATCCTAAATTGATTCCTTGGTTCCCGGCGGTACTGATCGGAAAGGACTATATTGAAGCGGTTAAAATCCTTGAAGAAGTTAAGCCTAAGAAAATTGTAAGTAACAATACTGGTATTGCTTTTGTGGCCAATCAAATGGGCATTGAGTGGATTGCAGGGCCTTTTTTAAATACCACTAACTCCTATGCTCTAATGACTCTTAAAGATGAGCTAAATTGTGCAGGTGCCTTTATTTCTAACGAAATCAATCACCGCCAAATTAAGAATATCGCCCGCCCTGCTAATTTTAAAATGATTTACAGCATCTATCATCCTATATTGATGATGGTAAGCCGCCAGTGTTTCTTCCAGCAAACCGTGGGCTGTAAAAAGCCAATCATTGAAGATGGCTGCATGCTTAAATGTACTAAAGCAACCACTATTACCAATGTCAAAGGTGTCTCATTTGCCGTTGATAAACAGCGCGGTGGCTATCCAAGTATCTATAACCATGAACAATTTTTAAACTTGGATATCATCAACGATTTAGAACACCTTTTTGATGAGTTCTTTATCGATTTAACGGATATCGGCAGCGGTTCAAAAGAAGCACTAGATAAGCTTGAGCTACTCAAACATTTTGAAAATAGCCTAAGTACTGATAGCGACATCTACACTAATGCTCAAGCTCAGCTAAACAACATGGTTAAAATTAAGACAAATGCACAGTACACCCAAGGCTTATGATTGAGAGAGTTTCAGATAAGAATTTAGATAAAAACCTGAGCCCTAAAAACACCCTGCCCGTTTTGTATTCTCTGCAAAACTGCCCGTATGCAATGCGGGCACGTTTAACGCTACTGCTATCTGAGCAAGATATTATTATCCGTGCTATCACACTCAAAGATAAGCCCCAAACAATGCTCAAAGCTTCTCCCAAAGGCACAGTACCTGTCTTGGTTTTAACGGATGGTACTGTCATTGAAGAGAGCATGGAGATTATGCTTTGGGCTTTAGAACAAAGTGATCCCAACAATTTATTACCCCAAGATAAGCCTGATATCCAGCAAGCGATTATCAAGCTTATTCAGCGCGGTGATGATGAGTTTAAGCACCCCTTAGAGCAGTATCGCGCCGCAAAGCGCTATCATCGCGATAGCGAAATTCATTGGCGAGAACAATGTGAATCCTTTATTGAAGAGCTAGAACAGCGCTTAAGCACTAATAGCTATTTTGTGGGCAATAGTGCCAGTTTAGCTGATTACTCCTTCATTCCTTTTATGCGCCAGTTTGGCCGGGTTGATCGAAAGTGGTTTGCCAATGCGCCTTACCCTAACGTTAAAGCATGGCTAAGCACACAATTACAAAGCCGACTTTATGCCAAAATGATGACTAAACATCCACTTTGGCACGAAGAAGCCGCTGATACTTTTCTTTAATTGCTCTTTAATAGCATCACCCATAGCCTCTTGCTTTAACCTTTGCCCGTCTAATTTTTCCCGCATAATAAAGAGCCAAGCCCCTTCATACCTAAAGGCACAGGCACACTGGATAATTCGCTCTTTTACTAACTCTTTTAGCTTCACAGACAAACACTCTACTTCTCTATCCCCTTATGCGAATTGCGCTTAGGCTTTTTAGTATTTATTACTGCTTTATCAATAGAAATGAGAATGAAAATCAATTAGAATCCAGCTTGTAAAGATTACCCCCTTCTATTATCGGATCTCTTATATATTCCGATTATCGATGCATTATTAGTAGGAACGTATATGAGCAGAGCATTACCGAGAAAGTTCAAAGTCGTCAATAAACAATTCATTACACAAAATATGCTTCGAGTTACTTTGCAACAAACTGATAACAACCCCCTCCCTGCTAATCAAGACGGCGGCTACATTAAATTGCATTTTCCACGTCCTGGGGTTTTAAACAACGATATTGAAAAACAGATCTTAAGCGAAGACACACAGTGTCGACCACTGCTTCGCACTTATACGATTTGCCAGCAACGCTCTGATTTAAATGAGATTGATATCGACTTTGTGGTTCATGAAATAGGCCCTGCTTCGCAATGGGCACTGAGCTGTGTAACGTCCGATGTGATGTATATTGCAGGCCCTGGCAAGATAAAATTTATTGATCCTACTGCAGATTGGTTTTTGATCTTAGGCGATATGACAGCACTACCCGCTATTAGCGCTAATTTAGCTAGGCTGCCTGCTGACGCTAAAGGTTATGGGGTTGTTGAAGTCGTCAGTGAAGACGATATTCAAGCGCTTAGAGTCCCCGATGGCTTTGAGCTTATTTGGTTGGTAAACACACAATTACACAACACATCTGCACTGCTTCACAAGATTAAAAATTTGCCTTTACTTGAGGGCACCCCTTCAGTTTGGAGTGCTTGTGAATTTGATGCCATTGCAAATTTGCGAGATCATTTTTACAAAACGTTGAGTATTTCAAAGCGCGATGTATACGCTAGTAGCTACTGGAAACGAGGCTTGAACGAAGAGCAACATAGAGAAGCCAAACGCGCTGCTCTTAACAATTAGCTGCACTAGCCGCTCTCTGAGCTATGTCTCCTAGGCTTTCTACACAAAATTCACAGAAGCCGTGCCAATACCACTAATGCTTACCCGCATATTATCACCTGCTTGTATTGGCTCAAGGGGCACCAGTGAACCTGAGAGTATAACGTCACCTACTTTGAGCCCAATATCAAAGTCACCTAAGGTATTTGCAAGCCAAGTAACACAATTTACGGGATTACCTAAAGCAGCTGAGCCTTTGCCTGTTGAAATGACTACACCATTTTTCTCTACTGTCATCTCACAATTTACAAAATCAAAGTGCTCAGGGCTAACCGTATCATCACCTAGAACATACAGGCCGCATGAAGCATTATCCGCCACTGTATCTTCAATCTTAATATTCCAATTCTCGATACGCGAGTCAACCACTTCAAAACAAGGCGCGATATAATCTGTTGCCGCTAACACATCAGCATTCGTCACTCCCGGTCCCATGATGTCTTTTTTCAGGATAAAGGCGATTTCACCCTCTGCTTTGGGTTGAATTAATAACTCACTGATAGGGATGTTCTGCGCATCGTTGTAAGCCATGCTATCAGTCAAAAAACCAAAATCTGGCTGATCAATATTCAGCATTTGCTGCACCGCCTGAGAAGTCGCCCCTATTTTCTTACCCACTATTTTTTCACCTGCAATGAGTCGTCGCTCAATCATACGCTGTGAAATGTTATAGGCATCTTCTATTGAGATCTTAGCAAACCGCTGGGTAAAAGGTACCAGTGTTTGCTGTGTCATCATGGCATCAAATAGCTCATCACCACATTGCTTTATCTGCTGTTTATTCATTAATGTACCTTGAGAGTTACTATCAATTTTTGATTTCGGTTGTTAGAGCACTTGTAACGGTTAAAATACCGTTTAAACGTTATTCAAAGATAGGCTAACATCATGAGTAAAATGCCTTTTCTGCTGAGTAATAGGATCAACAAATTGGAGTTCTTTTGCCAACAACTGCAAAGGAGCACTATAGTTATCCGCTGATAATGGCTGCAAGTGCGGGTAGTATTTATCATTTAAAATAGGCCAACCTAACGTTTGCATATGCACTCGTAGTTGATGAGTTTTGCCCGTGATAGGGCTTAATTCGAATAACCCTTGCCTCGCAGATTGTGCCAAACAGCGAATCACAGAATGGCTGTTCGCAGCACCTTCTACTACTCGCATTCGAAAACGCGGCTCATCATGAGCAATACGGTTTTTAACTTCCCACTCTTGCCCAATTAAATCATTGTCTTCACCAATGTTAGCAATAGCATGGTAGGTTTTTTGAATCTGTCGCGTTTTGAAGAGTTGATGATAATGCTCACGGGTTTCAGGGTTTACTGAAAACATCACTAACCCTGCTGTAACGCGATCTAAACGATGTAA
>CAKZOD010000077.1 GCA_937136055.1 uncultured Oceanospirillaceae bacterium
GCAATTCCAAGAACCTGCATTTGTTACCGCTTATGCGTGTTTGCACATGCAAGGTGGCTTGTACGGCGCGGGTTAGCTGAAAGGCTAACAATCAAAGCGACTCATGCTCAATGTACTACCTATAGCAATGAGTCGCTTTTGGTGACGAAAAAAGATCTAAAATCATCCCGCTCAACCCAACATTAAAAATCAACTCTGCTTAGAAAATTCGGTCAGAAATTGACTAGCAGCACTTACCGCCAAAGGTTTACTAAAATAATAACCTTGTATTTCATTACACTGATTATTCTCTAAAGCCTCATACTGCTCTATAGTCTCAACCCCCTCGGCAATAACGGTAAGCTTTAATGCATGACCAATCGCAATTATTGACTGAACAATAGCAAAATCATCTTTATCATCAGGTAATCCATCGATAAAAGATTTATCTATCTTTAATTTATTCAACGGAAAACGCTTTAGATAAGACAGGGATGAATACCCCGTACCAAAGTCATCTATTGATAACTGCACACCCAAGGCCTTAATCATATTGAGAGTATCAATAATTTCTTCAATATTTAGCATCATCATACTTTCAGTAATTTCGAACTCTAATTTCGACGCTTCAATATTGTATTTGTGAATAGAGCTTTCAATTACCTCAAGCAAATCATTTTGAAATAACTGCCTTGCTGAAAGGTTGATGGCCATTGTTAGGTTATCAAATCCAGCCGTTGACCAAAGCTGCAGTTGCCGGCAAGCTTCATCAATGACCCACTCTCCTATTGGCACAATTAATCCTGTTGTTTCAGCAATAGGAATAAATTTATCAGGAGGAATAAGGCCTTTATTAGGGTGTTTCCAGCGTATCAGCGCCTCCATACCAATGACAGAATGACTATGAATGTCAATTTGAGGCTGGTAGTGCAAAATAAACTGGCTTTCTTTTAATGCAACTCGCAGCTCTCTTTCTAAAGCAACTCGCTCTTGCGCATCAACCTGCATTTGATCGGTATAAAACTGAAAACTTGCACGACCACTTTCTTTTGCTCGATACATCGCATTATCAGCACAACTAAGAAGCGTCGAAGCATCTTGGCCATTATCAGGATAGATACTTATCCCAATACTCGCGCTAATTGTAATTTCACAACTTGATAACGTGATTGGCACTAATAAAGATTCTAAGATACGTGTTGCGACATCAGAGACTTCTTCTACAGACTCGATATTGGGAAGCATTACCGTAAATTCATCTCCTCCAAATCTAGAGATCGTATTTTTATCACCAATAACGGATTTAAATCGAGCTGCTACCTCCTGTAATAATTCATCACCAACAGGGTGACCTGAGGTGTCATTAATAAACTTAAAATGATCTAGATCTATAAACATAACAGCTAAACGGTGAGTCGAATGCGCGGCATCAAAAATCGATTTTTTTAGTACTTTCTGAAAAGATACTCGATTGGGAAGCTTTGTAATCAAGTCATAGTGTGCCAGCTGGTATATTTTTTCTTCATCCTTTTTTTTGTCAGTTATATCATTGCTGATGCTAATAAATTGCTGTACGTTGCCATTTTCATCTTTGACGGCTTTTATTACCTGCCAAGAGTTATATAGCGTTCCATCTTTACGCTTATTAACAAGCTCTCCCTGCCAAAATCCATCGTTAGTTAAATCATCCCACAGTGATTGATAGAACTCTTTCGATTGCTTTCCCGACGCCCATAAATTTGGTCTTTTACCTACTACTTCTTCCAAGCTATAACCTGTAATATTTGTGAATTCAGGGTTCACTCTAATAATATTACTTTGAGAGTCACAGATCATGATCGCTTCTAAACTTTCCTTAAATACACTTGCAGCTAATTCCAGTTCTTCTGTATCCATCCGCCTTTGCAGCTCGAAAGATACTCTATTAGAAAATAATCCTAAAACAGTTTTTAATGCCTCATCAACAGATAAAGGCTTCACATCCAAGATAACCAATATCCCCAACACATCTCCGGAGGTACTTACTAATGCTGCACCAAAGTAACCCTCAACTCCCATTTCAACCAATAAATCATCATCTGGATACTGTTTACTCACTTGCTCAGGAATAAACTCCATCCCCGTCCCTAATACGGTTTCACAGGGTGAGCCTTTGAGAGAGTAGGTGAAGTTATCCTTTTGCTTTCCATTACTACAAACAGCCAATGTTTTGATCGATGCTTTATTGTCTCCAGAAAAAACACCAACAAAAGCAAACTTCGCTTTAAATATCTGCGCCATTGATTGAGTACAGCGAGCAAAAAAATCTTCATCTGATGACCTATCTACCTCATATAAAAGTGTGGTTAATGAATCTGTTAGATGCTTTTGCTGATACGTTTCTTTTTCTAACAACTCATTCGATTCTTCTAACTCTTGGGTGCGTACTGCCACCTTTGCCTCTAAGTGTTTTTCACTCAAACGAAGTGCACGAAATGCCCTTAATGATTCCTCTTGCGCTGCCATTAAAAGCAAGGCAGTAAACATAGCAGCCCCGACATATGCCTGAAGCGTCAGTAAAGATTCATTTGGGGTTTCTAGAACAAAGGGACCATTATTATGTAATGTCCCGACAATCGCCGCGGTTGCAATAATCATCAATATTAAGGTCGTTCCATAATGATGAAAACGTAATGCAGACCAAGCAATAACCGGCAGTAAAGAAAAAAACATAAGCTCTTCAGGTGAACCTAGTAGCTGCCAAGGACCAAAAACAATGCTAACAATACTGATTGTTAGCAGGAATAAAATAATCCCCTCAATTGACTGCCTTTTTGTAAAAGGCTCTTTAGGCCAATGAGCCCAAGCTAAGATAAAAGGTGCCACGACCAAGCCGCCTACTAAATTCCCAATCCACCAAGTTCCCCAAAGTAATGAGGTATCCTTTAGAGGGATGATATCTGCAATATATAAGCTACCAACGCCAACAGAAGCACTTATCATCGTGGCGAAAAATAATGCGAGAATAAAAACAACAGTTTCTGAAATTTTCGAGAAAGGTTTAGCACTTGCAAAATGCAAGATTATATAAACAGCAACAATGGCTTCTAACGTATTCCCCACCGCAATACTGGACGCTACCGAAAAGCTCGAGCTAATATCGAGATTAACCCATAAAGAACCTAAAAAAATGGCCGGCCAAATACGAAAACCAAAGATTAAAACACACGCGATGGCCACCCCAGTAGGAGGCCATACAGGGCTGGTATTAACCTGTTCAAATGCTAAAAAAAGTCCGATTTTAGCCGAAATAGCATAAACCACTACTAGGATCAAAAATGTAAGTACATTTTTTAAATAATGTTTGGGCATTTAAATAGCATCTACCATATAGACAGTATTTGTTAAGACTAGCAGCTAATATTGAGAAAGAAATTAAGTACCTAAAATCACATCAAAACCGAAGACTTTATTGACAATAATTTGTTAAGCACACCGTTAGTAGTTTAAAGACTATTTTTTATTACTATTCATTGATTTTATTGCTTATACAAGCATCTCCCAAATGCCAGGCATAAAAAAACCGCACTCTATTTCTAGTAGCGCGGTTTATTATAAAGCTCGAATCTAAAGGGATTATTTCCCTAAAGGATTACGGCCTTTCTTAGCAGCTGTACGTAAACGTAAAGCATTCAATTTAATGAAGCCAGCAGCGTCTTTCTGATCGTAAGCGCCAGCGTCGTCTTCAAACGTTGCAATCGCTTCGTCAAACAAGCTATCTTCAGACTGACGACCAACAACAATCACGTTACCTTTATAAAGCTTAAGGCGAACATCACCGTTTACAACAGTCTGGGTATTATCAATCGCCGCTTGTAGCATTTCACGCTCAGGAGACCACCAGTATCCGTTATAGATAAGGTTAGCGTACTTAGGCATCAACTCATCTTTAAG
>CAKZOD010000078.1 GCA_937136055.1 uncultured Oceanospirillaceae bacterium
TCAGGACTACTTTCTCTGAATCGTTTCAAAAAGTAGCCAATATGTTACTCCTGAAGCGTATGGAGATCAAAATTAGTTGGGGTGTCCTTTTTATGTATCCCAGATCTAGGTTTTGAAATAGCAGGCTGCTGTGCTTCAACAGAAATATTTGTTAACGATGGTTTCTGAATTGTGGATGGAGATGCGCCATTTACAATATAAACAGCTTTGTCTACAGCCTTCACAACCTCAACAAAGCCGTCATCGATATGGGTAAACTTAACGATAGGTTTGCCGTCTGTTGTAGCAGCTAATAATTTACCAAAAGGTAGATTGTGCCACGCACAAGGCCGCAGAATTACCGGAATTACAATCGCATCACCACGCTCATGTCGCTCTAAAGCATTATTCAGTTCGATATCATAACAATAATCTGACGCTATAAAATCAGGGCTTACCAATAATAAAATGATGTTAGCTTCAGCAAAGTACAAATCTATCGCAGATTCAAACTCACTACCTGGATCAATTCGCCGATCATGCCAAGTTTCGATCTGACCCGTACGTTTTAGCGGCGACAGATGTTTTTCTAACTCATTTCTTAATTGTTCATCTGTATGTGAATATGAAAAAACGACCTTTGCCATATTGTTACCTATATAAATTCGATTAACTTTTATAAATGAAGCAAAACAGATCAATAGAGGCAGAGTCATTCGATAATCAGAATCGACATACCCATTGATCCTTAAATAAATATCAAGCAACGTTTTCAGTTTTCAATTTACTCTCTATTGCCAGCGACTCTCTGTACTCAGTTGCTTCTGCTTTCATCGTCCAGTGCACTTCGGTCAAGTTTTGTTGCTGAACAGCTTGTTTAATTTCAGCCAAAGTAGTTCTAAAGAACTCTTTTCTGAAATTAACTTTGTTGACAGAGTCGTACTCAAAACGTTTATGCAGCTCCTTTTCTAGGCTTGGTGCGTCTTCGCTGTAGAGCATTGCATGAACATCAAAGGAGAAAGGTACTGATGCATCGCCTAGCTCTTTAACGCGATCCATCGGCTCTAAGCGGCGAGTCATACCAATCTTAAATACATTCTCACCAAAACTGCCGATGTTACTAATGACATAAACATGACCTCTTCGGGTTTGCTGTGCCATTGATAATGCTCGCTCTCCCCTAGCTTCTGCATCCGCTAATTTGCCTTCTAGGTCTTCAAGTTGTTGCTCAAACTTTAGACGCTGCTCTTCACTGGCAGAAGCAAGCTCTTGGCGTGCTTTATTCAGGGCTGTTTGTATTAGTTTTTCTTCTTTTTCAGCTTCTTTAATCGCCTTTTCCATTTCTCGGCGTGCTTTTTCTTCTTCGCGAATCTGCTGCTTGATCTCTCTTTGTTCAGCAAGTTCTTTTTGCCTTAGCTCGTGTGTAGCGACAGCCCATTTGAGTTCTTCTTGCCTTGTATTGAGGTATTCTTTTTTGATCCGTGCATTTCTAAAAGGCTCACCGTTGTGGTTTACCAAAGCAAATGCATCATCAATTTCTTGGCAAATTTTCCCAAAATTATCATGCTTAACTTTCGATAAAGCTGAATCTGTTTTTCCATTAAACGCATCAACAATGAAGTTGATCGCGTATGTTTTACGATGATTCTCTACATAGTTACAATCGCCAGCATGCCCATTTTTAACCATATCTTTAATGCGTTTTCTGACAGTCTTGAGCTCTTGACCTGCTTCGCTAAAACTATAATCTTCAGCTAAATCATCTAGAACTGAATGGTTAGGTACGATGTATTCGTCTTTATAGCCTTCAATGGTATTTCGCATTGCTTTTGCGGTGGCTTCATAAGAATCAGCTTTCTCTTTTGCCTCGTAGGCATCTCCTGCAATTTGCATTGCTTCTACTTTGGCAAGTTTTATTATACTTGTTGATTCTTTATGTGCAGTTTCAACAATGGTTGAAGATTGCTCTCTTGCTTTTGCTAGCTTCTCATTAGCCTTTTTATTATTTTCTTTCGATTCTAAACTAAGGTTGCTTGCTTCAGTCTCAGCATCAAAAATAGTCTTTTTTGCTCTGTTGTGTGCCTGTTTAGTTATCTCTTCAGCTAACTGGTTTGCTTTAATCAGTTCTATTTCTGACTCATGTTTTCTAGAAGCTGCACTTTCTTCTGACTCATCAATTAATTGGGCGACAAACTTCTCAGTGTCTATGATCGAACCATATTTTTCTTCTAGCTGATCAATTTTTGAGTTTGCGTTTGCTAACTCTGATCTCCAAGCTGCGCTTTCTTCCAAAGCTTCATGAAGAGTAACTTCTATCCTTTTCCTTTTACGCCTTGAAAGCCAAGCAAAAAATAAAGGAAGAAGGATAATAAACAAGAAAATCCAAAGAGCTGTTGAATCTGAACCAGTTTGTTCCATATCTGTATCTCAATAGGCAGTAAAATAGTGAGGGCAGCAGGTTAAGTCACTAAGAACCTGCCAGTGTTATCTGTTTAGGGATTAAGAAATAAGCCTACAACAAATCAACAACTTATAAACCTGCAACTAGTTATAGGTTTTGCTATTAATTTGTATAAAAAGCGAAATAAATTGATTCAAATCAAAAAGCAGACTTCGTTTCATATGAAGTTCTTCGGATGTTATTCGATGTAATTTAAAGACACGTTTGAGAATGGTACAAGAGTCTAAATTCAGGACACTAAAAGCGTTAAAGACAACTTCTGTAAATTCATAACCTAATAATATTTAAAGATATAAATACTTAATCGTTAGCACTTAATGCTCACAACCCACTACGGAGCCGCCAGAACCCCTTCAGAGGGCCGCCGGAGCAATTGCTTAAATTATCGAGTGGAGCGACAGGACGTCGCGCAAAGGTCAGCTGCGCCAAGGATGGCGCATCTGAACGGCCGTTAATTTCAGTGATTGCGAAGGAGTTTTCGGCCCTCGTTGGGCGAACTTTTCTTTGGCTGCGTTTCTTTTTTTCGCAAAAAGAAATGAGCTCGCCATCAGGCGAAACACTGATAACCAGTTAACTTAAAAGATAATTAAAAACTCCAAGCTAGAAGAAAACTCCCCTCGCCAAAGGCGAAACAGCTAGCCTCCCGCTAGCTGCCCTAAACAATACCATTAATGCTTCCCCTTCCATGGAATCAACTTAACTTCTGCTTTACGCATCAACATCTCAATCGCATACCCAATCACACCAATTAAGATAATCCCCATGATAACGATATCTGTTTGTTGAAACTTAGAAGCAGCAATAATCATCTTACCCGCGCCTTTTTCAGCGGCCACCAGCTCAGCTGCCACCACTGTTCCCCAACAAACACCCATTGCCACACGCGCACCGGTAAATATCTCCGGTAGAGAGTTAGGCAAAATAACCTTCATCAACACCTGATACTTCGAAGCACCGAGGGAGTATGCCGCATGCACCTTACTGATATTAACGCCAGAGACACCCGCGCGTGCCGCGATTGTCATTATCCATAAAGACGCTAAGAACAGTAAACTGATCTTCCCTTGCTCCCAAATGCCGAACCAAATGATAACCAGTGGAATTAAGGCCAGCGGTGGTACCGGTCGCATAAATTCAACAATTGGATCAAACCAACCACGCATCCAACCATTGAGCCCCATGGCAAAACCTAACGGGATACCGAACAAACAACCCAGCAAGAAGCCAAGCACAACACGCATCAAAGACCAGCCCAAGTTTTGGCCTAAGCTAATATCTTGATAACCATCGCGGCTAATAGTGATGATCTTTTCAACCACGGCTTCCGGTGGTGGCAACCAAATAGCCTCCATTTGCAGCCCTTTATCAGGACTAAAAGATAAGCTCCCTTTGGTTGTCATGCGCACTTTGCCGTTATCGATAGCCAGTATGTCTCCACCTGTTATCGGCTGACCATTAATTTCGGTCACTTTGTAGCCTTCATCGCGCCCTCCTAAATCATTTTTTTGCACTTTGATTAATCGGGTTCTGCCGCTGCGTTGTGTAAAGAAATCATTCTTTGCAAAACCGCTTGCTTCAACAGGCTTTTCAATTTGGTTAGTATCAACATCCCCAATCGCGACCGTTGCTGTTGCAGTGGCACTTTCCCCTGATGCATTGACTGCCGTGTACTGAAACTGTGTCACCCCTTCAAAAGGTGCACTCACATGAATAGGCACCCAGCTAGAACCGGTAAATGCTCCCCAAATGATGAACAGTGATAAAACGCCGCCTATTGATGCAGCACGATTGGCCGTTACTGCACTTTCATCACCAAAGGTGACTGTTTTCAAACTTGTAAAATCGTTATTTTTTAATTTCATTTTTTGCACTTGGTTAAACAGTGCAAAACACAGCGCGCTGATTAAGGTGTAGATTCCCAAAATCACTGCTATACCGACCATTAACGATAGTGTACCTGACGCTAATGCCATTAATTCTTGCCACATCTTAAGTCTCCTTAATAGAGCTGTTCAGTGCTTGAGTTAGAAACACATTAAAAAAAGGATTACGCTTCTTGTCCTCCCATAATCTCCTCTTCCATGTTCCAAATCATATTGAGAATTTCTTCACGTTTCTCACCAAACTCAGGATGTTTTTTCACTTCCCGTAAATCTTGATTCACCCCCATTTCAGCGAAAGGCAAGCGGTATTCGCGATGGATACGCCCAGGCCTTGGTGCCATTACAAGTAACCTCTCACCCAGTAGTAATGCCTCTTCAACGGAGTGAGTAATGAGAATGATTGTCTTGCCTGTTTTCTTCCAGATATCTAGCACTAAGCTCTGCATCTTCTCGCGCGTTAATGCATCCAGTGCACCTAGAGGTTCATCCATTAAAATAATCTGCGGATCATTCGCAAGGCAGCGAGCAAGCGCAACACGTTGCTGCATGCCCCCAGAAAGCTCATAAACCATTTTGTCCCCAAAATCTTTTAAGCCAACAATTTGTAGCAGCTCATTAACACGCTTAGCTATTTCATGCTCAGGGGTTTTCTTCATGCGCGGCCCAAATCCAATGTTTTCTCGCACATTCATCCATTCAAATAAAGCACCTTGTTGAAACACCATCCCACGCTCACTGCTAGGCCCATGAACTTGATGAGTTGTACCTTGCTGATCAATCACACTAACAACCCCAGCTGTCGCTGCTAAAAAGCCTGCTAGTATATTTAGCAAGGTGCTTTTGCCGCAGCCTGAGGGGCCTAATACTGAGAGCAACTCGCCTTGTGCCAGTGATAAATTTATATCTTTAAGTGCCTCAACTTTATTACCGTCGGGCAATGCAAATGTCATACTGACATTTTCAATCGTCAATCCTGCCATGCAATCTCCTTAAATTAAGATTGGGAAAGCACGTCACTGCGCGCTTTCCCAAAAGAGTCTCCCATAGCAAATTACTTAGCTGCTTTAAGGTAGGAAATGTTGACCGCATCATCGTAGCTAGCCAGTGCTTTTTTCAAAGTACCTTGCGCAACAAAGAAATCGGCAACTTCTTTCAAATAGGATTGTAAGCCGCCATCTAACCAAGCTTTGCTAAGCTGAGTATCACGACTTGGAAAGGTAAATGCATTCAAACTTGCCAAAGCAGCTTCTTCAGACATACCTGCAGCTTTTGCAATCACAGGTAGCATTTTGCTTGGTTCCGCTTTGTACTGGCTGTTCATTTGCGCCGTTACTGCTAAAAACTTACTCACCAGTTCAGGATGCTCCTCCCCGAAAGCACTTGGCGTTACTGTGGCATCAAATACTTTGATACCAAGCGCTTCTTTTTCACTGCCTGTGAGTAATACATTACCGTGCTCTTTCATTCTCGCCAGTGCACCGCCCCAGCCACACACCATATCTAGGTTGCCATTGGCAAAAGCTGCTGCACCATCAGCAGGGGCCATATCAACTACTTTCATACCCTTAGTATCAACGCCGAAGTGCTCCATTTGCTTTAGAAAGCCGTAATGCGCTGCGGTACCAATAGGTACGCCGACTTCTTTGCCCGCTAGTTCTTTTGCATTGTTTTTATCAATTTCTAAATCTTCACGTACGACACAGTTATCGTTATCAGAATAGGCCACTGCTACATCGACAACTTGTAGATCTTGCCCTGCTGACTTAGCCACCACAAAAGGAGGAATGCCTTGAGAAAAAGCCAATTGCACATCACCAGATGCCATCGCCGCTGACATTGCCGTGCCTGAATCAAACGATACCCATTTGATTTTCACACCCATGGCTTTTTCATAAGCACCAGTGCTTTTTCCGTATAAATTTGGGGTAGGCCATTCAAGGAAATAAGCGACGGTAATTTCATCCATCGCCACAGCTGTAGGGCTTAAAAATGCTGCACTACTTAGTAACGCAGCAGATAGTGTATGGCGGATTTTTTTTGAATTTAAGTGTTTCATTTTAGCTCCTAATAAGGCCTATAAATGCCTCAATTATTGTTATTGTTGCTATGGGTGAATCCTAAATTTTTTTCAGTTAATTCTTATAATTATCACGGCTCTTATGACGAAAAAAACCGGTCATTGAGACCGGCAAACTGGAGTTAATCTTTTAATAAAGCGTTCTTGCTATCATAAGCGCAACCTTTGATGCGTCTGGCATTAAAGACTTCTCCAAGGATTTTCACTTCTAGAGGCCCCTCTAGTTTGTCTCGTTGAATATAGGCGAGCGCTAAGCTCTTTTGACAGCGATGACCGAAGCCGCCAGAGGTGACTTGCCCGACCATTTCTCCTTGGCAATAAACCGGCTCCATTCCATTACAAGCATCGAGCGTCTCTGATTCGATATCTAACAATACAAGTCGATAGTCATCCTCAGCAGATTGATCAACTAAGGTTGATTGACCACTGAAATTACGCTCTTGAGTTTTAATGAAATAACTGAGATTCGCTTGAATTGGGCTAAATTCAAGGTTTAAATCGTGCCCCCACATTGGGTAGCCTTTTTCTAATCGCAAACTATCCATCGCCCGCAATCCGAAATCGACTAAGCCAAACTCACTACCTGCTTGCATAAGCGCATCGTAAATAGCTAATTGATGCTCTATAGGATGATGTAGCTCCCAGCCTAACTCACCGACAAAGTTCATTCGCAGTGCGCGTACGGGGGCGCCGGCTACCGTGATATTTTGCCCGCTAAACCAAGGGAAGCTTTCATTATCTAACGGACTATCGGTAATTTTCGCTAAAATCTCTCTAGATTTAGGACCTGCTATCACTAAAGTGCCGTACTGTTGGGTGATGTTTTCTAGCGCTACACTGGCATCATTTGGCAGCCTTGTGCGCAACCAGTCTTCAATCAACAGCTCAGCCGCAGCTGGTGCCATCATGTAATAGTGATCGTCAGCGATTTTTGTAATTGAAAATTCCCATGCAACACCGCCGCGCTCGCTAATAGGATGAGAGAGGGTAATAGCGCCTATTTTCTGTGGGGTTTGGTTAGGCGAGAACGACTCAAGCCATTGATAGCTGCCTGCGCCTTTTACCTCAAACTTAGTAAAAGGCGACAAATCAATAACACCCGCATGATGCTGAACCGCATAACACTCACGAGCGACAGCTTCAAACCAATTACCGCGTCTAAAGCTGTGCTGCTCTTTTGGTGCTTGCCCTTCACTTGCAAACCAACTTGCCCGCTCCCAGCCAAAATATGCGCCTAATACAGCATTTTTTTCAAGTAAGCGCTGTGTGACTGGGCTCACTTTGTTATCGCGCTTTGCATCACGCATCGCGTATTCATTGGCAAAGCCTAGTTGGTATTCGTTCGCGTAGACTTCAGTTGCTTTGGCAACGGTGTACTCGTGATCAGCGTAATCACCAAAGCGGCGAGGATCTAATTCAAAGAGATCGAGCTCTGGTTCACCATCGACAATCCACTGCGCCATAAAGTGACCCGCCCCGCCACCTTGTACGATGCCGAAGTTAAAACCGGTGCACACATAGTAATTATCATAACCTTGCACAGGGCCAATAAGCGGGTGTCCATCAGGGGTGTAAGTAATAGGGCCATTCACCACGGTTTTAATACCAGCGTCGCCGATGATGCCGACTTGCTCCATCGCGGTGCAAATGATCTCTTCAATTCTATCCATGTCAGGTGCAAGTAATTCTTGACCAAACGCAGCAGGTACACCATCAACCGCCCAAGGAATGCCACCTTTTTCATAAGGCCCCAAAATCAACCCTTTGCCTTCTTGGCGCAAATAATAAGACACGTCAGGGTCGCGCAGCATAGGTAACATTTCGCTATTGTCTTCAAGTGCTGGGATATTATCGGTGACTAAAAATTGATGTTCCATAGAAACCATAGGTAACTGATGGCCCACCATTTTGGCCACTTCGTTGGCTCTAAATCCTGCGGCATTGACGATTTTCGCGGCGTCTATTTCACCTTGTTCAGTAGTCACTAACCAGCGGCCATTAGCCTGTTGCTCTATCTTGTGTACAGGGTTTTGGCGCAAAATAGTCGCCCCTGCTTCACGTGCACGCTTGGCCATTGCTTGGGTTACACTAGTCGGATCTATATGGCCATCATCTGGATCCCACATAGCACCCATTAAGCCTTCTGTATTAAGGTGCGGGTAGAGCTCCTTTAAGCGCTCTAAGCTAATCATCTCTAGCTTTAGTCCCGCTAACTCGCCCATTGCAACAACACGTTCAAACTCATCCACTCGGTCTTGAGTATGCGCTAAACGCACTGCGCCTGTTTGATGGTGAGAGACTCCAAACTCAATTTCTTTTTGCAGCTTTGCATACAAACTTATGCTGTACTGCTGCAATTTCATGATGTTGTAACTGTTACTAAAGTGCGGCAAATTCCCCGCCGCGTGCCATGTTGACCCGGCCGTTAACTCAAGCTTTTCAGTTAGCATGACATTGCTATGGCCCATTTGTGTGAGGTGATACAAAGTGCTTACACCCGCTATACCACCGCCGATCACGAGAACATCTGTGCTTTTTTTCATTATTTATCTATTCCCATAAGTGCAACGCTGAGGCCTCAGTTTGCTTGTTGACTGTTTGAAATCATGTTAAATAGTATCCATCGACCAATCCAACGATTTAAAACAAGGCAATTGATAAGCTGTACTTATGGAAAAATTACTCACATCGAGCATTCAACTTAACTGGCTACGCACCTTTGAAACCGTTGGAAAGCTGCTGAGCTTTACCGCTGCAGCCCGCGAGCTAAACATGAGTCAATCAGCGGTCAGCCAGCAAATCCAATTGCTTGAGCATCACCTCGGGCACAAGTTATTCACACGTCAAAAACGTAGTATTTATTTGACGGATGCAGGCAAAGCATTCTTGCCTTTGATCAACGATACTTTTAACCAGTTAAATTCAGGGGCGTCGCAAATATTCTCCCCGCGCCAAAGCGCAGTGATCGATATAAGCGTCAACAGCGCTTTTAGCATGTTGTGGCTGGCACCTCACATGCACCGCTTTCATTCTTTATACCCACAAATTTCGGTGCGCCAACAAGGTACTAACTGGTCGAGTGATTTCAAAGCCTCTACTGCTGAGCTAGAAATTAGGTATGGTAATGGTCAATGGGAAGGCTTTCACTGTGAGCGTTTAATCACCCCGAGCTTAAGGGTTTATTGCAGCATCGATAATGCTAAAAAATTGCGTAACGCAGAGGATATTTTGCAATTAGCACTACTCGATGTATTCGGTACGCCAAAAGGATGGCAAGCGTGGTGTGAGCAACAGCAAGTTAGCTTTGAAGCTGCCAACTCAATTCAGTTTATCGATAGCTATGCGATTGCAGCCAATATGGCAGTTAACGATATGGGGGTATGTTTGCTCTATGATGAGTTTGTCAGTGAAGGAATAATGGCGAAACAGCTCACCTCGCCTTTTTCGACCACTTTGGCTACGCCCAATAGTTATTACCTGTGTTACCAAAGTGGTAAGAGCCTCAGCCAAGGCGCTCGCTATTTCGCTAATTGGCTGCTAGAAGAAAGCAGTTTAAAGCGATAGCCGTTCATTGCTCTTGAAGGTATTTTTTACCTCTAAAACGGTTCAATATTTTACGGCACCACTGCCAGCGGCTCACCAGTATAGCCGCGAAGATCAATGCACAGCCAAAAAGCTGTGAAGCACTCATGCTCTCTGCAAACCAATAGCTTGCAAAAAGTGCTGTCCAAATTGGTTCTAAAATCATGATCAGTGCGACATGGCTTGCGGGCGCTAAACCTTGTGCGAAAGTTTGCAGGCTAAAGCGCAAGCTAGTGGCGATTAATGTACTAGCTAAAAACCAACTAATAATTGAGAAGCTAAATTGCTCAGGCCAAGTTTCAATACTAGCAGAGACGATAATCCCCACAATACCAACAATAGTGAGCTGCACACCTGCTAATGCGATGGCTGGGGCATGGGATGCGAAACGAGAAACTAGCGTAAAATGCAGCGCTATCAGCGAGCTAGACGCTAAGAAATATAGCTGCTCTGCACGCAAAGTGAAGCCAGAATCTAAGCTTAGAAAACTTAAACCTGCGATGGCGATAGGCAGTGATAACCAATGTGAAAGTGCTATTTTATCTTTAAATAACACTCTTCCTAATACGGGGATAAAGATAAACCCTAAGCTATTGATAAAAGCACCTTCACCTAAATGTTCAGAGGCGCTTAGCCCCAATATCCATGTCACTAGCGCCACAGACATTAACAACCCAAGCGCCAGAGTCGATAAAGCCATTTTTACAGGCATTAAGCTCTTCACCCCTTTAGGGTAAAAAACCAATAAAACAACACCAGCTAAAAAGAAACGCGTACCGAGAAAAAACAGTGGCGGCATCCCCTCAAGTGCTTCTTTAGAGAATAGCCAACCTCCCGCTGCGATGATAGTTACTAAAACAAGTAACCACTGAGCATTGCTCTTTACGACACTCTCTTTCACTTAATCTCTACTCACACATCGAACGCTCATTATTGGCCGCCATTATGCTACATAAATTTCCCATTGTGGCGATTTATATGAATCATAACCAAAACATTTCCCTAGCCTATTATCTTAAAAACCTTTTGAACTGTAGAGTTATTGGCATATAAACAGTGCTAGGTCGCTGAATATCCTACAAAGTCTATTACCATTAATCTTAAAGATGACTATGAAATACAAAATCCTGTGCTAAGTTTAGTAGTATATAGTTTGAGGAATAGGCAATGGATTACCAAGAAACGCGTACATATTTACTTAACAAACCCAAAGCTCGAGAAGACTTTCCCTTTGGCCCCGACACCGCTGTTTTTAAAATCAAAGGGAAAATGTTTGCTACATTAATGCAAAAGAAAGATGCTAATACCGATCAAAAAATAACACAGATGAATTTAAAGTGTGACCCAGAAGAGGCGATTATGCTCAGAGATGTGTTTGATGCGGTAATTCCAGGCTATCACATGAACAAACGTTGGTGGAACACAGTGATATTAGACTCCAGCATTCCTGACGGTGAAATCCAAAGAATGATTGATAACTCTTATGCCTTAGTTGTCAAAGGGTTACCGAAAAAAGAGCGCTTGCCACTTGAGCTATCTTATAGCCCTCATGAACTCTACGGCTTGCAAAATGTTGGCTAGATAAAAACACCCATTAACCCCGCCAAATTCAAAGCGGGGCACTTAAAAACTACCATGAATTACCACTCGCGGTGAGCTCTCTTTCGATGCTTGTAGGCTTTGCATTACGCTTAGGTGCGCTAGCGTAGTAGTTATTTAAATCACAGTCTATTTGTGCTTTCTGTTTAGCGACTGACTTTTCAACGCTACTAGAAAAAAACTTGTCTAAATTTCTTAGCAATACATCAATTGCGTTTACTACAACGCTTGAAAATAAATTACTTTTTCTTAAGTCAATTGTATGATTCATTTCATTACATCCCTTTATACTAATTAATAACGGCTAATTTACCTGCCATTTATTAAAATTTAATGACACTATCTGCCTTGGAGTAGCTATTGTTCAATAATTAGTAAATACTGACAAACGATAAAAAATATTCTCACTTAAGAAAAAGTTAACTGATATGAACACACGAATTTCTCTCACTGGCCTGAAGTTTTTTAAGCATGCAGCTCAATCACTTAGCTTCAAAACAGCCTCTGAACAACTGTTTGTCACCCAAGCTGCTGTGAGCCAACAAATCAAGAGTTTAGAGAAAAGCTTAAACGTTAAGTTATTTGAAAGGCTCAATCGTGAAGTTGTTCTAACAGAGCAAGGTAAGCAACTTTTACCTTTTGTTACTAAAGGCTTTGATGCATTTGAAGAAGGGTTAAAAAGCTTAGGGGACGACCCCAACCCGGATTTATTAACAATCACCACACTACCCTCTTTTGCGAGCCGCTGGTTAATGCCTAAGCTGATCGACTTCCAAGAGAAAAATCAAGGGATAGGTATCCGTATCTCACCTTCGCTAAAAATTGAGTCATTCAGTGAAAACAAATTAGATTTAGCGGTACGTTATGGATTAGGCGATTACCCTGGATATGAATCGCATTTATTACAGCACGATTACCTGTTGCCGGTGTGTCATCCAAAACTAATAGATCCCGATAAAGATATGGCTGAACAGCTTGCGAATATCCCCTTATTAACCGATGAAGGTGTTGATATTGAACAAGCGTGGCGCCCCTTTATAGAAAAAACAGGGATTGCCATAAATACTCGCCCCTCTAAGTTGCACGTTGGTGACTCTACCATGTTGATTGAACCGCTATTGTGTAGGCAAGGTATGTCTTTGCTACGCTTCAGTTTGGTGTATGAATTACTGGCCCAAAAGCAGCTGATTTGCCCTTTCCCTTTCTACTTTCAGTCCGGCTATTCCTACTACTTAGTCGCACCTGAAAACAATTTTAAATACCCAAAAATTCAAAATTTTCACAAATGGATAAAAGCTGAAATGCAGGATTTAGATACTCAATGGCAGGAGTTTAGCGGTGGAAAGTTACAGGAAATTACTATCAACTTGGATAATGGATGAGTGACTCTACGAGCAGGATAAAGCAAAAATGACGACGTCTTCCGCCGTCATTTAATCTCTTTAATGATTACAGAAAACGGCTATTTTTCCCTGTAAATCATATACCTCATTATGCTCTTTATTATAGGCAAAATTAGCGTAAACAGTGGGTGCGATAACCCTAGATAAGTTTGTCGTTAAACGTCCCATGCGAATTTCATAACGTTTTTCTACTGGGTATAAATCGATATACACTACAGTCCCACCCGCAACCTTAGAGAGCCTGTTTTTAATCTCTGCCGTGCTTGTTAACCCTTGAATATAAAGCTCGAGATCGAACTCTTGAACGGGACCTGTTTCAGGCACGATTACTTTTATATGTCGGCCTTTTTTATCGAGGTTTTTCAGCTCTGCTATTTCGGTTTTAAAGCTTGGTATTTCAGAGCTGTCACCTTCAAAGATAGAGCACTGAAAAGCATAAGCCGGCAAGGTAAAACTTGTCAGTGCAGCACAGAAAAGTGATTTTTTAGTTAGCGATTTTATTGATTTATTATTTTTTAACATCCAATTGTACAGCGTATTTTCCATTGGTTCTTTTGTTCTCGAAAATTTATATTTTATCAAACCCAACTTAGTGGTGTATCAGCACACACTAAAAAATGGGGGTTTAGCAAAGTGTTACGGCGATTATAGCGCAGTGGGTTCAATGTTGGATACTCTAAAACACAACCACCAGCAGCTTCTACCACTGCTTGTGCTGCGGCACTATCCCATTCACATGTCGGTGCAAACCTCGGGTATAAATCCGCACTACCTTGAGCAACTAAGCAGAACTTCAGTGAACTGCCAATACTGCGCTGCTTAATAGAACTAAACTGTTTAAGGTATTGCAGTGTATCATCAGACAAATGATTGCGACTGACCAAAACACGCCAGGTATCTTCTCTTTTGGGTGTATCAGCGACACTGATTGGTTGCGCAGCAGCTTGCCCTTGCTGCTTAAACGCACCAAACTCACTCCCCCAATAGAGTAGATCCAAGACAGGTGCAAAAACAACACCGAACACCGGTTTGCCGTTCTCGATCAACGCAATGTTAACAGTAAACTCTCCGTTACGTGAGACAAACTCTTTCGTCCCATCTAACGGGTCAATTAACCAATAGCGTTGCCAACACAGACGGTTGGCTATCTCTTGTTCACTGGACTCTTCTGACAGTATTGGTATATCAGGTGTCAATTCATGTAAACGGCGGCTGATATGCTGGTGCGCGAGCAAATCCGCTTGGGTGATAGGGCTACAATCTTCTTTTTGCTCTACACTGAAATCACTATCGTAAACCGTTAGTATTTTTTGCCCCGCTTCGCAGGCTATTTTGATAACTGACTTTATCAACTCTTGCACAAACACCTCCAATTCAAAAAAATAACCACCAGCGACCGGGAAATTCTCCCGATTTAATCTCATTAAACACCCATTAATCGATAAATGACATACTAAAACAACACTTAATCAATACCATCAATAATAGTGTATGTGATTAGCCAGCATATATTTGACGACTTATGTGTTTTGCGCCTCAAGTAATAATACATTTTTTATAATAAATTGATTTAAATCTAGTTTTCGATAAAAAGATCTCAAAGTCGTTTTTTAGCGACTACCATTAATTAAGTTCAACACCTCTATCATTTTCTTAATTTTAGCATTGCACTGCTATAAAAGAATGCTTCAAAAGCTCACGGGAAACACCTATGTTAAATTCAGTGTCATTATCACTTTCTAGCAAGATCCATATCGCGCTATTTTCTATTGCCTTAGTACTATTAGGTTCGAGCGTGATCATGTTTAGTAAAGATGAAAAGCAGTTGATGACAACTCTGGCAAAAGACAAGCTAGAGAGCTTAGCCGTTAACTACTTTGACTCAATCAACACCATGATGCTCACAGGTATGATGGCCAACCGACAGATTTTACAAGAAAAAATTCTTAAACAAAAAGGCATCCTAGAAGCTAAAATCATTCGTGGCGAGCAAGTCGTAAAACTTTACGGTAAAGGCCATGCAGGCCAAATAGCTCAAACTTCACTAGAGAAAGAAGCACTCACTGGGGTAAAAAAATTTCAGCTGATAGAAAATGATCAAGGCTCAGTACTCGAGTTTGTAATGCCTTTAAAAGGCGGCAAAAGCTATATGGGAGAAAATTGCTTAAGCTGTCATCAATCCAAGGAGGGGGATGTACTAGGTGCAGTTAAAATTCGTTACGATTTAAGTAATTTATCCAGCCGCATACAAGACTCTATTGTTAAAACGGCACTAGTACAATTGGCGATTATCACTATCTGTTTTGTGCTACTTAAACTTATTATTTCCCGGCTCATTTTGATGCGCTTAAAACGCTTGCGCGCCACCATCAAAAACGTTGAGGAGAATCTAGATTTAAACCAGCCTATAAAAGTGCACTACAACGATGAACTAGGTGCTGTTTCTATCGCCCTGAATAGCATGATGAGCAAGTTTAAACAGAGCTTTTTGGATGTCTCCCATGCAAGCGATCAATTAATTGATGCAGCCAAGAAGGTTGATAGTATTGCCAAACTCACCAAAGAAGCGGTACTCACTCAAAAGTCTGGCACAAATTCTGTAGCTGCTGCGATTAACGAATTAGATGCCTCAGCTAATGAAGTTAAACAGAGCACATTAAGCGCTGCCGAAAAATCTGAGCTCGCCAATACCAGCACTTCAAATGGCTTAACTTTGATTGCTAATACACAACAAGGAATCATCCAACTACGTGATTTTGTGCAACATAACACTGATAAAATTTCTTCACTCAACCAAAAAACAGAGCAAGTAGGCTCTATTTTGGACATGATCACATCAATCGCAGAGCAAACTAACTTGCTCGCATTAAACGCTGCTATAGAAGCGGCTCGCGCAGGTGAACACGGGCGCGGCTTTGCAGTCGTTGCCGATGAAGTTAGAGTTTTAGCGACTCGCACCCAAGATTCTATCGATCAAATAAACCAAACGATTGAAGGGCTTCAGAAGGACGCTAAGGCCGCTGTAAGCTCTATGCGAGAAGTCAGTGATTTGGCAGACCAAAAAACTCAAGAGGTTATCGATGTTTCTAAACTGCTCGATAATATCAATACTCAAATAGAGGAGTTAGATGCACTCAACAGGCAAATAGCTTCAGCTGCCGAGCAGCAAAATTTGGCCGCCGATGAGATTAATATCAATGTTGTTAATATCAGCCGAGTTGCAGATCAATCCAGCGAAGATGCTATAGAGGGGACTAAAATTAGTGAGCAGTTGCTTGAACTCTCTTTAGACCTCAACCGACAAGTGGCAAAATTCAAATTAAAATAAGCCAGACATCTTTAAAAAAGCGGACAAAAATTGATAGTTGCTAGTAATGGCTAGCAACTTTCCATATCATTGTAATCTATTGAAAGTAATTACTTCTATTGAGCAGTTTACAATAGGTAGCAATCACCTAGAACACGACCTTGACTGCTGATACATCCTTTTTTCTCACAGTTTTACCTCTGCACAATCTCAAATTAGAGATGACAGAATCGCGAATAATCAACACAATTTGGACACGCAACTTATATGAATGGCTCGCCGAGTACTTCCTCTAACAAAGCAATGTTAGGCCCTGTTGAATTCATTTCAATGTTTGCGCTTATCACTTCTCTTGTCGCACTATCTATCGATTCGATGCTACCGGCGTTCCCTGCGATTGCTAACTCATTTGCATTGAGCGATAGCAAAGATACGCAACTCGTTATCAGTGCTCTTGTTTTAGGGATGGTATTTGGCGAGTTAATTTTTGGACCGCTTTCAGACACTAAAGGTAGAAAATACGCAATATTGCTCGGCATGGTGATTTTCTCTATTGGCTGTGTCATTGCAATGACCGCAGAGACTTTTGAGTGGTTGCTAATTGGTAGAGCGATTCAGGGCTTTGGGGTTTCAGGTCCTAAAATTGCTTCGCGAGCACTTATTCGTGATCAATATACTGGCGCCGCAATGGCCCGCATCATGTCGTTTATTATGATGTTCTTTATCCTAGTACCTATGTTAGCCCCCGCTCTTGGCCAATTGATTCTCTATTTTTCCAGCTGGCATATGATTTTTGCATTCTTCTTAGCTATCACTTTTATTCTGGCTATTTGGTTTAGCGTACGCCAAGCAGAAACACTAACAGCTGAGAAGCGTATACCCTTCTCAATTAAAGCGATTGCCAAAGCATCTAAGAAAATTCTAAGCGCTCCAATAATCATGGCTTACGCAGTGACTGCGGGGGTTTTATTTGGCGCTTTATTGTTGTTTATCGGTATGGCGCAGCCTATATTCCAAGATATCTATAATATCGTCGATAGGTTTCCTATTTATTTCGCCATTCTAGCATCAGGCGTTGGGGTTTCTTCTTTCCTCAACGGTAAGTTAGTAATGCGCTATGGCATGTATAGACTGTCAATTTCAGCGCTGTTTTGTTTAGGGATTTTTAGCAGCTTACTGTTAATCACTAGTATTATAAGCGATGGTCAACCGGCTCTAATGTGGTTTATGTTGATCAGCTTTTTATGCTTTTGCTGTATCGGTATTTTGTTCGGTAATTTAACCGCGATGGCAATGGAGACATTAGGTGATATTGCAGGGCTTGGCGCATCAATCATCGCGTCATCTTCAAGCTTAGTATCTGTAGTATTCTCTGTGATTGCGGGGCGTTACTACAACCAAACAACCATTCCATTGGCAGCAGGCTTTATTTGCGCAGCATTAATTGGCATTTTTCTTGTACACAGTGCAGAGCAGCGTAAGCGTCGCTTAAATTATTGATACTTCCTTAAAATTTGCTCGATAACTCCCTTTGACTTAATAGTATCGAGCGATTGATTAAAACCCGCTAGATTGACACTGTTAGCTTTATTAAACATCACTCTGATATCAAATACTCCAAAGCTTGATTGAGAGAGATTAAACTGGCCTTTAAGCTGATGCTTCTTTATCAACCATAAGGCCACTTGCTCGTTCATCACAGCTGCATCTGCCCGCCCTCTTTTTAACAGCTGGAACACTTTGAGCTGTTCATCTACATCTATTCTGGTGATTATTTTATTATCAAAAAAGGGCTGTAGCTGTGGATATTTAAACCCCAATCGAGTGAGCAGTTTTTTCCCCTTAAGTTGAGCAAGGTTATCAAATTCCAAAGGCTTACTTTTAGGTGAAATTAAAATACTTTTAAACTGTAATAATGGCTCAGAGAAAGAAAACTCAGCAGCATCTGGCACCCACTCTATAGCTCTTACCACTGCATTATCACTGCCGTTTGCAACCCAAGCATTACCGCGTTTTCGAGGAATTCGCATTAAATTCAGCTGTTTCCCTTGATGCTTAACAATCTCTTCAACGATTTCTAAAAACACTCCTGTATCTTTATTTTTATCGTGTATAAAAAAAGGCGGGTAGGATTTAGGCGCTATGTTGAGATTAATAACACTGGCAGCCTGACTAATTGTAGCAAGCAAGAAAAGAGGAAAACAAAACAACAAACGACCTACCATAAATACTCCTGTTAACTAAGATTTAAACCAACCATTTCATGTAGCTAATTTTACAAATTAGATAATTATGCTTAAATCCGAAAATACTCCCAGCGAAGAGCTAAAGAATATTTTTAGTCTATAATTCAGTCAATTATTAATACTATATATTAACTGAGTGTTAACAAGAATTGTTTTACTCTCTATTAAGTCTCAAAGAATTCGCATTCGGCAATTTTTTTGATTAGAGTAGAAAAATTGAATACTTTTAAATTTTTATTAACCAGAGATACGATATGTCTTTTATTGATCAAGCATTTAGCTACTTAGTTGACCTTGCAGAATACCTTGAAGGCGACAAGCGAATAAACGTTACCTGTGCTGATGATCACTATCATTTTGGTGTTAAGGCTGACGGTACGCTACTGAGATACCTAGACGAAAAGGAGTCTGTTGGCCTTGAAACAGATATAGGGCTGATAAAAATGGCATTGTTTGAGGGCATGAAAGGCACCGGCGCTATTATCGTGCGACAGTACAACGCATCAGAAATTGTGCTGGGAGAATACAAGGTTATACTCGATCACGTTTGTGGTGGGCGCTTAACTGAAAGCGGTATTCGCCCTTTAACCGCAAACGAAATGAAAGATGCCTATAAAACAACACCAGAGGCGACACATTTTATTGATATGCCTACAAACCATTTCCTAAAAGACCACTTTGCCAAGCTAGATAGTGCTGCAAAGCAGGCTGCGCAAGAGAGCGCTGCTAATGAGGCCACTCAAACAGAAAGTGAGAACAAAGAGGCGCCTTAATCTCATTGCTTTTTTCCTCCTTTCTTTTTCAATCATCTGCTGTTGTCTTTGCAATAGCAGATTAAATCTCATATCAAAATAATGACATCGATTGGGTCATTCCATCAGCGCCTATCGTGTGTGATTCTAACTCCAGCAATTTTTGCTTAGCCGCCAATCCTCCTGCATAGCCGACAAGCTTGCCATCACTACCAATGATACGATGGCAAGGAACAATAATTGAAATCGCATTAGCCCCATTCGCTGCTGCGACTGCACGGATTGCTTTTATATTATCCATCTTAGTTGCAAGCTCTGTATAAGTTGCTCGTCGACCATACTCAATATCGATTAGTTCGCGCCAAACCTGTTGCTGAAACTCTGTGCCTGCTAGGCACAAATCCATTGAGAAAGATTGTCGTGTACCCGCAAAATACTCTTCTAACTGGCTAACTGTTTGCTCAATCACCGGATCGCTCTGCTCAACATAGCAGGCATCTAATAGCCTTTGCACGCGTATATCCACTTGTTTACGCATTTTTCGATAGCGCCAATCGCACAAGCATAGCTGTTGCTGGTATGCGCCAATTATTAGCTCTCCATACTCGCTTTTAAAATATTGAATATTAATTTGTGACATCTTGTTAAACCTTATGTTTTGCCTATCCCGATTGTGTCATTGCTTACTATAAAAGGTAAAGCTGTCACGTAATTCTCTGACATTCAACACAATTAACGTTACAATAGCACTACTTCAAAAACATTTTTAAAAAGGCATACACATGCGAATTTGTGGCATCGAACTCAAAGGTTCAGAGGCAGTTATCTGTCTATTAGATTACGATCAAGGGGCATTCAGCGTGGCTGATTGTAGACAACGCGTTTTTAGTGTCAGTGATGCCCAATCTACACAAGGAATTCGCCAGTTCCAGTTCGCATTCTCGAAGTTGATTGAAGATTACAAAATTGAGCAAGTTGTGATTACAGAGCGCATGCAAAAAGGCAAGTTTGCTGGCAGCGCAACAAGCTTTAAACTTGAAGCGGCAATTCAGCTTCTTGAGTTACCTGTTGAGTTAATCAACACCACTGTCATCAAGGAAATGTTTAAGCGTAATCCTATCGATGTATCTGTTGCCGATCTTGGCTTAAAGAAGTTCCAACAGCCTGCTTTTAATGCAGCTTATGCACAGCATAACTTGCTGATTCATCATCAGGATTAAATAAATCGCATCAATAGCAAACGTGGTGTTGAATTACACCACTTGACCCCCATATTCAGCTGCTCTTCAATCACCTAGACAACCAGCTCAGCCCTGATGCTATTGCAAAATTGCTTTCGGGGCAGCATAGCGTATATTTAACACACAACCTTTTTAGCGCCACCACGCTACGTTTTTGGAAACACCTAAATGGAATCAAAACTCAAGAATTTTATCCTTAAATACAGTGGGAAAGAACAAATTAAGGTGTTACTACTCACCTTAATGGTTTTCCCTATTCTGTATTTCTCTCTTGAGCTACCTAAAGTCATTATCAACGAAGCGATTTCAGGAGAAGGCCAGCGCGACTTGATGGGCATGGAATTTGACCCAATCAGCTTTTTACTCATGTTGTGCGGCGTACTACTGGTTACGGTATTATTCAACGGTGCCTTTAAAATGCGTATTAATACCTACAAAGGTATTATTGGTGAGCGCATGGTTAGGCGTTTACGCTACCAGTTGCTTTCACATGTAATGCGTTTTCCAGCCCCACATTTTCAGCGCATTTCTCAAGGTGAAATTATTTCAACTGTGACCTCTGAAACCGAGCCATTAGCAGGTTTTATAGGAGATAGTTTAGCGCAGCCGCTGTTCCAGGGCGGTACCATGCTGACCATTCTGATCTTCATGTTTATGCAAGATCCAGTATTGGGGCTTGTCTCGATATCAATGATTCCCCTGCAAGCTTATATCATCCCGAAGATGCAAAAGAAGCTTAACAAATTAAAGAAAAAGCGTGTCTCTATTGTTAGGCAGTTCTCTGGGCAAATAGGTGAAGTGGTTGATGGTCAACGCGATATCAAATTACATGGCACTCAGCGCTACCATTTAGCGCAGTTTTCGCACACTTTAGGGCGCTTATTTAAAGTCCGCTTCGATATTTTCAAGCAGAAATTCTTCATGAAGTTTATCAACAACTTCCTGAATCAACTTCCCCCAATTTTGTTTTATGCAGTCGGTGGCATATTAGTCATAAAAGGCCAGTTAAGTATTGGCGCACTGGTTGCAGCACTTGCTGCCTATAAAGATTTGGTGTCGCCGTGGAAAGAGTTGTTAGCTTATTATCAGCAATACCAAGATTCAAAAGTACGCTACGAATTCATCCAAGAACATTTCAATCCTCAAGGATTAACTGAACACGTCGCTAATTCTGAGTACAACCTACCGCTATTTAATGAAGGTCTGCGCTTTGAAAACCTATATATTAAAAATGAGCGCGGAGACTATATAAGCCAAAATATCAATCTCGATATTCAACCGGGTAGCCACGTCAACATTAATAGTGACGGTGAGGTATTACTGAAGCGTTTAGCAATGAGCATCATGCGCTTGGAGCCGATTGCGGTGGGCAGTATCCAAATTGGTGGCCAGCGTATCGAGCAGCTATCAAGTGAAGTTTTTAGCAGGAAGGTGGCTTACATAGGCCCTGAACCTTTTTTAATCGAAGGGACTATTTTACAAAATATAAACTATGGTTTGCGCCAACTTCCACCAGAGACAAACCCTTCGCTACTTAGCCCTGCTCAACTCGACGCCATTAATGAATCAAGTGCATCGGGAAACAGCACTGATAGTATTGAAGATATTTGGACAGACTTTAACATGGCAGGTGTTGATAACTGGACCCAGCTATCACTGTGGTTGCAGGATGTTCTCTCTGCTATCGGCGCTCGTCGAACGGTGTTTGAGTTTGGCCTCAAAGATCATATTGATCCACTGGCGATTGCACCGACCATTCACGACAAGTTCTCCCTCACCAAAGAGGACTTATTTACCAACCTTAGAGGCATGGAGGCCGATGAGCTAATCGAGCGTTTTGACATTCACAAGTACAGTGATCACTTAAGTGTTATCGAGAACGTTGCCTTTGGCTTAATGGATAATCAAGATGAGCAGACAACCGTGCAAGCCATTGCCAATCATGCCCAGTTCGTCGAGATACTAAAAGAGACAGGCCTTTATAAAAAGCTGCGTGATGTAGGTGAAAAACTAGCTTTTCATATCATCCAGCAAATGGAAGAATCCGGACCTCACAGCCAACTCAATAACAACTTTCGCTTCTACGATGTCGATTGCATTCGCAAAGGATTATCGATGTGCATTGGCCAGCCCGACAATATGCCAAGCTGTGAATTTTTACTCAGCATGGCACTGGGGTTATGTACAAGTTTGCACGGTGATCAATGGATTAGTGAAGCGATTAAGCAGCAACTATTGCAGCTGCGCAGCCGGCTAATTTCTTCCCCTATCAGCAGTTTCTCAGATTACTTTGAGCCGCTGCGCAAAGGTCGATTGAACCATCGCTTAACGGTTATGGAAAACTTGCTATGGGGGTTTGAGCGCGAGCCAAACAACTATATCCAACATCAAAAACTGGTTGATATTGTCGAGCAAGCACTAATAGAAAACCAAGCTGAAGCGCTTGTGTTAATTGTTATTTCGCTCTCACAAGTAGGTATTCGCGGCGAGCGTTTGCCACAAATAGCCAAACAGAATATACAGCTGATGCGCTCTTTAATTAAGCGCCCTGAAATACTCTTGATGCACAATGCTTTGCCCGGGCGCAATATCGATGAGATAAATGACTTACTAATGGGCATTAAAGGGATTTTACCAAATACCACAGTGATCATTTTCTCCAGCCAAACCCGAGTCACTGCCAGCCACGTACAGTACTATCAACTGGGCTTGGAAGGGATTAAAGCGCTTCCAAGTAAAGCGCCACTTTTGCTTTCGCAATAGCAGCTTTGTGATACCTTTCTAAATCTGTAGAGCAAAGCTCAACAAGGTTTAGGAAGGTAATATACTGCGCTTTGTATTGGCGATCTACCTCACAAGCTTTAGAATAGCACTCATCACTTCTGTGCTTTGTGGAGCTCAATCATTACTACCTCTCACTCAACAACTAACTCGCTGCCAATCACGCCTTATCTCGATCAAATATGCCATGCACTAAGTGAGGGGAATGTCGTATTGCAAGCAGAGCCTGGTGCTGGTAAATCTACCGCTCTTCCTTTGAGTTTACTTGATGCTGGCTTCTTACAAGGCAGAAAGATAGTCATGCTTGAACCGCGCCGAATAGCGGCAAAATCCATTGCCCATTACCTCGCCAAACAATTAGGTGAGAGTGTTGGCCAGCGCATCGGCTACCAAATCAAAAATGATCGAAAAATCTCTCAGAGTACCCAGCTTGAAATTGTAACCGAGGGCATTTTAACGCGACGATTACAGCAAGATCCTGAGTTAAATGACACTGCACTCATTATCTTCGATGAATTTCACGAGCGCTCACTCCACGCAGATTTAGCACTCATGCTTTGCCTCGAGGTACAGCAAAGTATCAGAGATGATCTAAAGCTATTAGTGATGTCAGCAACTATAGATACACAGCTTATCGCCAATTATATCGGTACTTCCCAAATAATTGAGTGCCCGGGCAGTTGCTATCCGGTGACCACCCAGTACCTGCCAATGGCGAAACAAGGCTCTGTTAGGCACAATTTAGTCAACGCTGTGATCAACGCACTCCATGTAGCACTGAACCAATCTGATAACGGCGATATACTCGTCTTTCTCAGTGGCCAAGGTGAAATCTTGCACTGTATGCAAACGGCCAAAGAGGCGTTTGAAGATAATTCCCAGCTGCGCTTCCTGCCACTTTTCGGAAGCTTATCACTCGATCAACAAGAGCAAGCGCTGCAGCGTGATCCACTAGGTAAAAGGCGCATTATTTTCTCAACGAATATCGCAGAGACCAGTTTAACCATTGAGAATATTGGCTGTGTTATCGATAGCGGTTTAGAAAAAGTATTGATGTACGAGCCTAACAGCGCCATGACCGCACTGCACAATATCAATATTTCAAAAGCATCTGCATCGCAAAGAGCTGGCCGTGCAGGGCGAACCCAAGCAGGGCACTGCATTCGCTTATGGGGCGAGCAACAACACCAAGCACTGGCGGAATTTCAAAGTGAAGAAATCCTTCGCGCGGATTTGATTGACCTAGTACTTGAGCTAAGCATTTGGGGCAACACTGATTATGACAATATTGAATGGTTAACAGCGCCCCCTAAGGCCCATTTTTTCTCCGCACGCCAAGCACTTCAAGCGTTACATTTAATGGACGACAAAGGTTGCGCAACAGCACTAGGCGAAAAAGCAATAGGCTTAGGTTTACCCATCAGACTCGCAACCTTGCTACTTAGCGCTCAGCAAGGAAAGCACGCTGCTATGGCCTGCGAACTTGCCAGCTTGCTCGCTGACAGAGATATTTTCAGCGCCACAAAAGGCAATAATCACTTCGGGGTCGATATTATTTATCGCTTGCTCGCGCTGCAAGATTACAAGCGTGATCGCACAACTGCTATGGGCAACTATCCCATTAAACGAGCGGCGATAGAACAATTACTCAGTACCGCGAAACGCCTCAAAAAACAGCTCAATGTTAGTCATCATGAACCTTATACACTTGATCAGCTGCAAACCCACTGCCCATCATTACTGCTTTACTGCTATCCAGAGCGCCTAGCAAAACGGCGTGACAAGCAATCTGGCCGCTATCAAATGGCCAATGGTAAAGGCGTCTTTTTATATCCTGATGACCCACTCTTCAATGCTCAATGGTTAGTGATTGCCGACTGCGATGCGCAGAGCAAAGAAGGTCGAATTTTCAATGCCGCCGCCATTTCTTTTGCTCAATTTGAACCACTATTAAAAGCTTATTTCTCGACGCGAGAGCACTTTGAATACGATGCAAAGAAACAGCAAATTAGCGCATCCCAAAGCACCAACTACCGGGCGCTTAATCTTAAAACCGAGCCCCTTACTGATATCCCTCATGCAATCTTTGAGCAGTGCTTAAAAGATGTGTTAGCACAAACAGAGCTCGACATACTGCAATGGAGCGAGCGCTGCCTGCACTGGCTAGCTAGAGCACAGTGGCTAAGTAGTAAAGTTGCAGATTTTCCCGATCTTTCAAAAGCGAGCTTATGTCGCGATATAGATCACTGGTTAATGCCTTATTTAACTCAGGTATCCTCAATTAAAGCACTCAAAAATATTAACCTGCTAGATATTTTGCAACAGTGTTTAAGCTGGGAGCAACAGCAACTCTTGGAGCGTGAAGCACCAACCCATTACAAAACTCCCAGTAATAAATCGATCCCTATCAGCTATGATTCGCACAGGGATCCCTTTGTATCTGTTGTCTTACAAGAGATGTTTGGCGAACTGGCAAGCCCGCGTATTGGCAAGGGCACTACGGCAATCACTTTTGAGCTTCTTTCTCCTGCAAGGCGCCCTATACAAACTACCAGCGATTTAGCCAATTTTTGGCAAAGCTCCTATTTTGAAGTTGCCAAAGATATGCGCGGCAAATACCCTAAGCACCGCTGGCCTGATCAACCGCTACTCGAAAAGGCAGGTCGCTCGATTAAGCCAAGGCAATCTAAATAAACGCAAGGATATTCATGAAGATACTGTTACTCAGTGCATACGATGCTGATAGCCATCAATACTGGCGAAAAGGCTTAGTAGAGAACTTCCCAGAGCACGATTGGCAAGTTCTCACACTACCTGCCCGCTACTTTTCATGGCGTATACGCGGCAACAGTATGAGCTGGGCATTTGGCGAACAAAGTCACATACTGCGCCAGCAATATGATTTGCTAATCGCCACCTCAATGACAGATCTATCCAGTTTACGCGGCTTTGTTCCCTCGCTTGCTAACACCCCAAGCATTGTCTATTTCCACGAAAACCAATTTGACTACCCAACCACTGGCAACGCAAGAGCCAATGTGGAACCGCAAATCCTCAATCTTTATAACGCTCTTAGCGCCGACAAGGTGGTTTTCAACAGCCAGTACAACTACCAAACACTAATCACCGGTGCATCGCGCTTGCTGCGAAAGTTACCCGATCAAGTACCCGCCAATGTGGTTGATTTAATCAAGGCGAAAAGCGCTATCATTGCGGTGCCTCTAAAAGCCGTGAGCATTGATAGTGAAAGCCACCAACAAGCAATGCAAAGCGTCAGCTGGCACCAATATGCAGCCGTTAAACCAGCAGACAAACCCATACTCATTAGCTGGGCTGCACGTTGGGAATACGATAAAGGCCCTGATAGATTACTGGCGATTATTCGCTGTTTAGAAACCCAAAAAATCAATTACCGCCTTGCGATTCTCGGTCAATCTTTTCGCCAAGTGCCTGAAGCGTTCGAGCAAATACGTGAGCAATTTAGCCACCGTATTGACCAGTTCGGCTATGCACAATCACAAGCGGAGTACTTCGCTTGGCTGCGCCACAGCGATATTTTCCTCTCTACTGCTGAGCATGAATTTCAAGGTTTAGCTGTGCTAGAGGCCGTTAATTTAGGCTGCATCCCAGTGCTACCCAATCGTTTGGTTTACCCAGAGTTATTCGCTGAAAAGTTTTTGTATGAGAGCAATAGTGATCAATCCCATGAAGCACAAGCTGCTACCTCCTTGATACTAAATATCAAGGAAAACATTACTGAAGGAGTTGATTACAGCAAGATATTGCCTAAGAAAGGTGACTATAGTTGGAGTGGGCTGAAGAGCGCTTATCAAGAGTTGTTAGAGTCAAAAAATTGCTAACGAATAAACTAATCTCCAAAAACAAAAAAGCCGCTTGATACTGCGGCTTTAAAGAAAATAGTTTTAGATATAAATTAATTACAAGCCTTAGATTCTTCAATCATAGCTTGTTGAGCAGCAACAGTTTCTCTTATCACTTTATCAAAAAATTTACGCTTTTCTTTGGCTGAGCTATTGCGAACAAACTCAGTAAAAGGTGTCGACTTTACTTTTTCTCGTGATTTAAACATGCCGTCCTCCTATTTATTTGTTATGCCAACAATAGCCTCAAGTGAAGCGCGATTGTACTTTTTGCCAAGTATTGCGTCAATGTTAGTCACATTAAAATGAGGCTTTTCCCTCGTTCCGTCAAGATTTTTCTCCATGAGAATTATATCAATTTGATTCATGAATATCTTTTTCAGTTCACTAACAACTACTTGAGACTCTAGGAATTGATCCACAAAGACCTCAGGTGGCACGCGCCTACCCTCCACAATCTCCCTAGCTTTAACTAAACACCAAGCCTGTTCTGGATCTTGATAAACAAAGATAATGAGTACATAGCGGTCTTTTTTTAGTGAGCGCTCTATATTGGACTTTGCTTTTTCAAAGCTAGAAAGCGTTGAGTCTAATAGGAAGCTTACTTTTTTCTTAAGTGCCCTATCGTGTATCGCTTCAACTAAAAGTGTAGCAGGTCTTTGAAAAAGTGGAGAGTTTAACCCTTGGTACTCTTTAAACTCTTTTCGTAATTCATCATTTTCAATATGAACAACTTCAACATTATGCTCGCGCTTAAACTGAGAAATGATACTTTTAGCTGTTTCCGTTTTTCCAGCTCCTGGAGAACCAGCCATAAAAACAGATACAGCACTTTCTTCTTCCGGCAGATGATCAATTAAATTCTTTGCTAGTTCCTTTTTCATTGCCTTTGCTTGTGCAATTGCCTGATTTGTTATTTCTTCATCTATACGGTTAGACATAATTGAAAATAAGCTCCCACAAAAACGAAATTTTACGTGCTATTAACTCTGCCAGTCTTTATTAACTTTTACTCAATCTTTCATCATGCACCTGCCAAACTTTATCATACGCTTCAAAGAAGAGTTGTTTTTAGTGGGCTAAATACGTATGAACTATCACTCTCAAACTTAAATTAACGGCAGAGGATTCAGTGTTAGCTAGTCAATTACAAATAGTAATTATCTAAATTTTACAGCTTCTGCCCTACTAATTAAGCGACTTATTATTCAACAAATTACCCGCCAACAGATCAATAAAGCTGCGCACTTTCGTTGAGGATAACCGATCCTCTCGGTGCACTATATTGACAGGTAATGGCGACTGTTCAAAAGACTCTAATACAAACTTAAGTTTATTATCCGCCAGTTCTTGAGCAACTTGATAGGAGAGAACTCTTGTTATTCCAAAACCTGCAACACAGGCATTAATCGCTGCTTGGTTGGTGGATACGCTCAGCCTTGATTGAATCCGTTGACTGATTTGCTTGCCTTGTTCGACAAACTTCCATTGGGGGCTGAGATTCCCCGCTTGTACTGTAATCAGAGAATGTGCTGTCAGCTCAGAAAAATGCTGTGGTATTCCCGCTCGCTCAAGGTATTCAGGGGAAGCGATAAGACCAAAGCGAACGGAGCCCACTTTTCTCGCACGCATTGATGAATCTGCCAGCTCACCAATACGCACCCCAACATCGTAATCCTCTTCTAATAAGTTAACGATGCGATCTAAAAAGACAGCATTTACCTGTGTTTCAGGGAATAGGTCCAAGTACTCCAAAACAGACGGGACAACACACTGCTGCCCGAACAATACAGGCGCTGTAACACTGATCTTACCTTGAGGCACTGCATTAAGGCCCCTAGCCGCCTCATTCGCCACCTGCACCGCTTCAAGGATAGGCCTTACATCATCGAGGTAGCGGGCACCTGCATCAGTTACGCGTACATACCTTGTCGTTCGAGTGAAGAGCTTTACTGCTAAGTGTTCTTCAAGCTGTGCTATGGCTCTAGTCACTGTCGGAGGAGACATATTTAGCTGGCGGCTAGCGGCGGCAAAACCTTGAGTTTGTGCCACTGCCACAAAAACACGCATAAGCTGTATTTGGTCCATCTTATTATTCCATTTTATGAAACAGTGAATTGTATATTCTGCTTATTCTTCCTTAAAACGTTTTGCTGCACAATATTTGTACTCTTATTTAAAGAGATTAAATTTCCAAAACTGATTTAAAGAGGAAAGAATGATGAGCAGAATCAACTTAGTCACTAACGAACAAGCGAACGCGCAACAACTCGAACTTTTTAATGCAATAGAGCAACAGCTAGGCATGGTGCCAAACTTCCTGAAAGTATTTGCAAACTCCCCTGCTGCACTACAAGCATTTATAGGCTTGCACAGCATCGCTAACGAAGGAGACCTAGAGGGCAAAACTAAAGAGCGAATTGCACTGGGATTAGCGGAACAAAATGCCTGCCAATACTGCGTATCCGCGCATACCGCCATCGGTAAAAAAGCGGGCTTATCCAGTGATGAAATTTTAGCTAACCGCTCAGGTACTAGCCAAGACGCTAAAGCTGCAGTAGCGGTGAAGTTTGCACGGTCTCTCGCCCAAAACAATGGTGAAGTTTCTACCGCAGAATTACTAGAGATTCGTAATGCAGGCTATAGCGATGCTGAAATTGTAGAAATAATCACTCATGTTGGAATGAACCTTTTAACCAATATTTTGGGTAAAGCCAGCCGTGTTGAAATCGACTTTCCAAAAGTTGATTTACAAAAAGCATCTTAATAACAGCTAAAAGCAAAAAGATAAGAGAAAGAGAGAGATAGGAGCGGTACATACCCCCATATTTCTTTCTTTGCTTTATTTAATAAAGATAACTGTACCACTACAAACTTTCCATGATGAGGACATAAAAATGGCTCACCAATATGCACAGATTGCATTCACCCCGTCTGTAAGACAAGTTCAAAACGAGCAAAACAGCCGCAGCGGTTATGCCAGCATGGATAACGGTGAAGACTACAATTTTATGCTTTCACAAGAAGAAAGTAATTTTATTCAACAGCGAGATAGCTTTTACATGGCGAGTGTCAGCGAAACCGATTGGCCCTATGTTCAGCACCGTGGCGGCCCTAAAGGTTTTTTGAAGATAATTGATGCACAGACACTAGGCTTTTCGGATTATAGCGGTAACCGCCAATACATAAGCACTGGCAATTTCAGAACTAATGATAAAGTCTCTTTAATACTCATGGATTATGCAAACCGCCGCCGCTTAAAGATCCTGGGGCATATTTCGCAAGTTGCTGCCGATGATTGGAATACTCAAGTGGCATTAGAAGACGACCATTATCGAGCGCGTGTAGAGCGTGCATTTGTGATTAAAATCACCGCTTTCGATTGGAACTGCCCACAGCATATCACCTCTAGATATAGCGAAGACCAACTTGCCTCCTTGATCTCTCCACTGCAAGAGGAGATAAAATCACTTAAGGAAAAACTTAACCAACAATCAACTACGGTATCTGTTGATAGCGACACAAACACCTTGAGTGACAGCAAAGCTGAGGCTAAAAATGAGGTTAGAGGTGAGGTTAAATATGAGGTTAAAGGTGAGAGCAAAGATAAACATAAGGATGAGAACATAAGTGACGATAAGTTTAGCTTAAAGATTACAGGCATACGCCAACTCACTAAAGACATCCGGGCTTATCAATTGAGCAACTCAACAGGTGAGCCTTTACCAGCAATTACCGCTGGCGCTCACCTTCAAGTACCTGTCACTATTAACGACTCTTTAAGCACTCATTTAAAAAACAAGCAGGGTAATCAAAAAACAGTATGGCGAAGCTATTCCATACTCAATGCGCAAAGCGATCATAACTCACCTAACGCTTATTACGAGATTGCGGTAAAGCGCATAGATGAAGGTAAAGGCGGTTCAATAGCACTTCATCAACAGTATCAACTCGGATTATCGCTGCAATGTAAACCACCACAAAACTTTTTTGCTTTGAACGAGAGCGAAAAAGAGGCACACACTGTATTAATTGCAGCAGGTATCGGTATTACGCCCATTATTCCAATGGCACTCACCTTACTTGAAAAAGCTCAACCTTTTGAATTACATTTTGCAGCGCGCAGCAAAAGCGAGATGATTTATGTAGATGAGCTCTCTGAGTTACTCGGCAACAGATTACATTTATATCCCTCTAACACAGGAAAAAAACTATCGATTGATAGCTTACTATCCACGCAGATTAGTCGCCCAACTAATTCCCAAATGCCTCCCACTCAATATTATTTTTGCGGCCCTAATGAGATGCTTAACGATTTTGTAAAAGGCGCCAAAGCAGCTGCAATTGCCGATGAGCAGATTCATTACGAGCAGTTTGCTGCATCACCCAATTCTAGCGCGCAGGCCGTGCAGCTCACCTTAACGAAATCTAACAAAACAATTGCCGTTGCCAGTGATCAATCCCTGCTAGATGCACTGTTAGACGAAGGCGTAGAAGTACCTCATAGTTGTAAATCGGGCCGTTGCAAAAGCTGTGTTGTTCAAGTCTCCTCTGACGCTGAGATTGCACATTTAGATAGCTGCTTAAGCGAGACAGAAAGGGCATCAGGGAAAATGTGCTTATGTGTCTCTAGGCCACAATCTAGTGGCCTATATATTGAATTATAGGGATTGAGCTTAGCTCCTGATGCACAGGAACTAGCACTTTCACTAATCCCTGCGCCTGTTATTTAATGCTTTTAGCTCAATAACTTACAGCTCTTAGTTCTTGGCTACCCATCAATATCTGGCAACTTGACTGACTCTAGCATTTGGGTAAGTCTCATCATTTCTTCGCTATCTAAAACTAATGACTCACTCTCCTCAAGAACCTCAATATTGGATTGTGCATCTGAAAATAGCTCAGCACTGAGTTCATCGCCTATAGCTACAGCTTCAAACTGAGCGAACATCTGTTCAAACTCGCTTTGATCTTCTTCCAAGATATCTTGTAATGAAAGTAACCAAGCACCTGCTGACTGGGCTTGTTTAACAGTGTTTGCTAACGCTTGAGAAGTCAGCTTTTCAGGATCAATAATAAACTCTGCTTCGAACAACAAAGATGTACTATTGGCTGGATTAGCTTCATCGCCAGCGCCTGATTGATAACTAAACCAGACATCGTCGATAATATGTTGCTCACCCTCTGCATCACTCCAGCTTGAGCGCAAGCCACTCCAGTTACCATTGTTTTGCTCACTGACTTGTTGATGATTTAAGTCGATTGATGCAACCCCTGCAGCTTGCAAGCTAACTAACTCAGATGCTTGGCTAACTGCATCGCTGTTTTCATCTTGCCAGAGCTGTAACTGGCTGTAAGTGCTATCCTTTTTATCAAATACACCATCATTATTAGTATCTAAATCGCTAAGCGCAGCAAAACCGTCCCCCGCTTTGCGACCATCAGCATTGATACTGTGCTCACCAAATAACTCGCTGGCATCATCAATCACGCCATTGCCATTTTTATCCCATACCAACAGTGCGTCATCTTTACCCACCCAACCGGTTAAATCAAAATAGCCATCGGCATCAATATCAAAATTAGTCCCAGCATCCTTTGATAAAGTCTCGACGCCATCACCATCGAGATCGAGAATTAATGGCGTTACCGTAGCATCTCTGTAATCTACCTCTCCCCCGGAGTTAGTATCATTTAATTGAGCTGCCGGGTTATTGAGACTGCCATTTACATCATCATAAGTAGCATCGCTCACTGCAGCTAAACCAGACTCAACGGAGTCTAATTTGTCATCGTTATCACTATTGGTATCTTTATAATCAGCTAATCCATCACCATCCGTATTCACTGCTATTAAGCCGATAGAGGCTGCGGCGCTTTGGTCACTGGTATTCGCATCGTAAGCATCATCTAGACCATCGTTGTCTGCATCGGTACCCGATGGAGCAATGTAACCTGCAGTGCTCTGCGCCTCTATATTATCTGCAATACCATCATTATCACTATCCAGATCGAGAGAGTTAATGATGCCATCACCATCGATGTCGTTAGTAACGACACCTTTATCAATGTCATATGTAATGACGCTATCTGCATTAAAGCCAACGACATACATTTGAGTGCCATCATTATTAAATGCCAAATCTGATGGCTGCCCCTCTTGGGCGCCTACGTCGAACACACCCACATGACTAGCTCCAGCGCTTACATCGTAGGGGGTATTTAATTGATAGGCATTTACCTCTTCACTACCATGGCCTATTACAAATAACATAGAGCCATCATGATTAAACGACATGCCGTGGGGGCTAGACTCTTCAGCGCCAATGGATAAAGATGGCACCTCAATGTTCATCACCTCAAGAGAGTATGGTACGGGCAAAGAGAACTGCGTTATTACGCTTGACTGAAACTCCAGTAAAAATAATTTAGTGCCGTCTTCATTAAATATGGCATCTGTTACAGTAGGGTCAAAGCCAGCGGTTCCAACAGTTCGTATATGAGTTACTGAGCCAATATCGAAGGGAGTTGCAAGCTCGAATTCCTCAATTTCTTTATCCCCATAACTGTTCAAAAACATTTTAGTGCCATCATCACTGAAAACGACTTTAGTTAAACTAGTCGAATAAGCACCAATGTTTAGAGTTTTTTCAACCGTAGCACTAGCGATATCAAACGGCGAAGTTAATGAGTATTGATGCATGACGGAAGTGCCCTGACCAACTATAAACATTTTGGTGCCATCAGTGTTGAAAGAAATACCAGACGGAACACTATGTTCACTAGCAACAGAATGGCTAGAACTTAACTGTGCAGAAGCGATATTGTAAGCATTATCTCCAACGTCAGAACCCTGTTCATCTACATCTAAAATGCCATCGTTATCATCATCGAGATCATCAACATTTAAAACACCGTCACCATCGGAATCCAGACTTAAAGTGATAGGAATAATTTGCTGAGTCTGCACATCGTTGTTGTCGATTGCATTTATGGTTAAGGTATCGGCGCCTGAAAAACCAAGGTTAGGGGTATAAACCACATCGCCATTAGCCGCGATAGCAACGGTTCCATTTACTGCGCTAAACGTACTTTGGATCAGATCACTGCCATTGTCGATATCCTGAATATTCGCAACAACATAATTTGGCTGCCCGCTTACAAGCGTATCGTTAATCACTGTTATCACCGGCGCATCGTTAGCACCGGCAACATTCAAGCTAGCGGTAGCTACGGTTTCAAAGGTGCCATCTGAAACAGAGTATTCAATAGCAATGATTTTCGACTCACCCGCGGCTAACTTATCAAGCTCATTTCCCGGTGTGAATACTAATTTGCTTGCTACTATTTGCGCCTGGCCAATTACAGTAAGCCCGTCGGTATCTAAGATAGTAATAACCTCACCCGAAGCCGCTGCCTGGCCGTTAATTTTTGTGACAGATAAGGTATCACCTTGCGGATCGGAATCGTTTGCTAATACATCTACTGTAACTGTTGTATCTTCATCTATGCGATCTCTTAGCCCAGTGTATTCACTGCCATCGCCATCAAACCTCCTGACTTTTATATCTCCTGACGATGTAACTGATGTGTAATTTGCCCAAGTAACTATAAAGCTGCCGTCAGGCATAGCTTCAAGATTCGGGCTAGCTCTTTCCCCTAATGTATCAGCATGGACAGGAATAGGATCACTGACAGGAGTACCATCGGGCGCCATTACTCGAACCAGTAGATTAACGTCACCAACAGTAAAAAAATCTCCTCCATCTACCACTTCCATCCATGCAATGACAATATTACCGTCTTCTAAGACAGCAGTTGAGATAACTTGCCCATAAGAAGTCGTCCCAAGTAAACCGATATCATCTACTTGTACAGCTGCGGTACGGGCACTGCCATCTTCATTGTAAATCTGTGTATAAACATGGTAGGCAGGCGGGTTGGCAATAAAACCATCTATCCAAGTAACTGCATAGCCACCATCATCTAGCAAGTCCAATTTCACATAAGGATGCTCTAATACCCCGGTTCGCAGTACTTCCAACGTGCCGCTATTACCATTACTATCAAATGTATTGGTATAAATTGTGGACCTATTAATATTAGAATCTTGCTCGACCCAAACTACTCTCAGATCTCCGTTATCAAGCTCTATAACTGAAGGCTCGGAAACATGAATATTGGGCGCATCAATTGTGGGATTAATCTCAGCTGTATTTTCAAGAACGCCATCTTTATCGTACCTATTCACAAATAATTTTTTGGGAATAGCAATGCCGAAGGAGTCTGTTGTAACAGCAAAGCCGCCATTGGAAAGTGCATGCAGGCTAGCGATGCTTGCAGTACCATTATTAGGTAATGGTATCAATGGGCTTAAGGGACTCCCATCAGAATCATAATGCCTAAAATTTGAAGTTCCATCATAAGTACCACTGGTTACAATCACAGTGCCATCGTTAAGCACAGCCGTATGTGTATATAGTTGAGAGCCGGAGACACTTACTTCCGGGCCAACTGCGACCCCGACTGCATCATATTTTTGCCAGAAAGCAGTAGCCTCTCCTTGAGAGGTCACCACATATGATCCATCTTCAAACTCAGTCACTTGAGAAGTCAATTGCCGGCCTACTAAGCCGCCATGAGCTTCGAACTCAGTTGCTTGAGCGACGCCTTCCCCAGTCGATTCGGTAAATTTAATGACTTCTCCCGTTGTCTCTGGAGCTTGTCCCAACGAGTCTATTTTAGTTTGAAGTTTCAACAAGGTATCCAGTTCGCTACCATCATCCAACGTATTTCGAAGCAATGTCTGAAGCGCATCCATATTAGGATCAGTCACACCAGTTATGCCCAACAACTCAAGCTCTGCTTTTGATGGCACGCCCAAGGCCCCAGATGCTGCATTCATAACAGCTTGCACTGCATTAGCTAGTGCCTGTACTTCAGCAACTGTATCCACATCAGCATTTGATTGGATGTCAATTACGTCTCCTAACAAGCTCTGCTCTTGGCTTGTATCAATCCCCGTCACACCTATGCGACTATAATCGGCTTGCAATGGATTTGTATCATTATCATCATTTCCGTCAGCGGCATTTAAAATAGTGGCATAGCTGCTAACCAAAGCTTGGATTTCAGCCGCTGTATCCGTTGCAGCGCCATCCACTAAAGCAGTATTTAACGCAGAGTTTATCGATGATAAATTCCCATTGTTGACACCACTGATGGTTGCATCTAGATAGTCCTGCACATTCGGTGAAGTGGCTGTTGCGTTGTTGCTCTCGGCAGAATCCTTAATTTTGTTAATTGCAACAATCACCGTATTGGCTGTTGTTGTAATAAGCGCTTGAAGCTCACTTAAAGTATCCACACCTGAACCATCATTAGCAGTACCTCGAATAGCATTTTGCATGATTGTTAGGTTAGCGTCAGTCACCCCTATTATTCCTAAACTCTCAAGTTGTGCTTTGCTTGGTGTATCTGTTGTACCACCTGCGGCATCCATTACCGCTTGTACTGCAATGCCTAGGGCTTGAATTTTACCGGTAGTATCAACATCCACTGTGTTTTTAGCGTCAATGACATCGCCTAACAAGTTACCTTCAACAGCCGTGTTGACTCCTATAACCCCTATATTAGTGTAATCGACTAAGGTTGGATCTGGGGCATTGCCGCCAATACCATCAGCAGCATTTAGGATTGACTCATAACTATTCACTAAGGTTTGTATTTTTGCGACACTATCCACAGCATCCCCATCAACCAAGGCTGTATTTAACGCAGAGTTGATGGCTGCTAAGTTAGCGCTCTCCACATCACTAACTCCAGCATTGGTATAATCTTGTACGCTCGGTGAAGTGGCTATCGCATCATTATTATCAGCAGCGCTTTTAATTTTATTGACGGCTGTAGTCACCTCCGTTGCTGTAGTGCTGACTAACGCTTGCAGTTCCGCTAACGTATCGACCTCTGTACCATTGTTGTTGGTAGCTTGAATCGCATTTTGGACAGCAATTAAGTTATCATCTGTCACCCCGGTGATCCCCAAGGTCTCTAGCTGTGCTTTACTCGGGGTCGCTGTACTGCCTGCAGCTCCATCCATCACCGCTTGTACAGCATCCGATAACAACTGAATCTTTACTGCACGATCCACAGCCGTACGCGCTAAACTATCGATTAAGTCTCCTGCCAGCGCAAGCTCCCCTGCAGTGTTTAATCCCGTGACACCTATGTTGAGATAATCTTGCTGGCTTGGATCCGCCGCGTTATTCGCAATGCCATCAGCCGCGGCCAAAATCGTATTGTAGCTATTGACGAGAGTTTGTATTTTGCCAATGCTATCCACCGATACATCATTCACACTGGCTGTATTAAGTGCAGAGTTGAGTGCAGCGAGGTTACTAGCATCGACATTACTCACACCGCCAGCGCTATACACTGCGACACTTGGGCTGCTATCCGTTGCCGAATTCCCCAACGCTGCCGCTTTAATCGCATCCAGTGCCGTGCTCACTTCACCTGCTGTTGTGGTCACTAATGCTTGAAGTTCAGCGATTGTATCCACCTCACTACCGTTCACATTAGTAGCTTGAATCGCATTTTGCACGGCGATTAAATTGTCATCGGTTACATCTGTAATACCTAAGCTTTCAAGTTGCGCTTTGCTCGGGGTATTACTCGTACCCGAAGCTCCATCCATCACTGCTTGCACAGCATCCGATAACAACTGAATTTTTGCCGCACGATCCACAGCCGTACGCGCTAAACTGTCGATTAAGTCTCCTGCCAGCGCTAGCTCCCCTGCGGTGTTTAATCCCGTGACACCTATGTTGAGATAATCTTGCTGGCTTGGATCCGCCGCGTTATTCGCACTGCCATCAGCCACCGCCAAAATCGTATTGTAGCTATTGACGAGGATTTGTATTTTGCCAATGCTATCCACCGATACATCATTCACACTGGTAGTATTAAGTGCAGAGTTGAGTGCAGCGAGGTTACTAGCATCGACATTACTCACACCGCCAGTGCTATACACCGCGGCACTTGGGCTACTATCATTTGCCGAATTCCCCAGTGCTGCCGCTTTAATCGCATCCAGTGCCGTGCTCACTTCACCTGCTGTTGTGGTCACTAATGCTTGAAGCTCAGCGATTGTATCCACCTCACTACCGTTCACATTAGTAGCTTGAATCGCATTTTGCACGGCGATTAAATTGTCATCGGT
>CAKZOD010000079.1 GCA_937136055.1 uncultured Oceanospirillaceae bacterium
AGGCTTTGGCTACCTGGTTTGTTGATCACAACAGATGCAGATTTTGAGCAAGTCTATCAAACCGTCGCTTGGTTGTGCTGGGTGCCTAACCTTATTATTACTGAGCTGTATTTACAGGGGCAAATGAACAAACGTCACCAACCCCTATCATTGTCTTACTAATTTTTTAATTTAGCTCGCTTTTATTTAACTCACTTTAAACTGAACACTGCTTTGATAAAGCACTGAGGCTAGGCTGGCAAGCTCTTCACTGGATTTTGTGGTCTGCTCGCTAATGCAGGAGTTTTCCATGGCAATGTTGCGAATATTTGACATGTTTTGGCTTATCTCTTGAGTAACAGCACTTTGTTGTTCCGCTGCAGATGATATCTGGGTGTTAGAATCAGTCATGCTGGAGATAGCCAGAGATATTTTCTGCAAGACACTATCGGCATCCGCAGACGTGCTCAGGGCTTTATCGGCACTTTGCTGACTGGAGTGCATCATGTCGATGGCTTTGTGTGAGCCGTTTTGTAAATTATCAATGAGTTCTCGGATTTGATCCGTTAAGGCGTGGGTGTTACTGGCGAGAGTTCGTACTTCCCCTGCGACTACTGCAAAGCCTCTTCCTGCATCTCCTGCACGAGCAGCTTCAATAGCGGCATTCAGTGCCAGCAAGTTTGTTTGATCGGCCACTGATTGAATAGTATCTAATACAGTTGCAATACCATTTGAATATGAGTTTAGTTGCTCAACAACCGTGTTAGTAGCATTGATTTTGTCACCTAAACTTTGCATTGACTGCAAACTTTGTTCGACAACATTGCTGCCAGTATCGACGACAGTTTCTGTATCAGACACCATTTTTGATGCGTTTAAGGTGACGTTTGCAACATCTGTTGCTGTTGCTGACAACTCATCAATGGCATTGGTGACTAGGTTAATCTCTTTATACTGTTGTGATACCGACGCTGCATTTTGGATAGAGATAGCGGAGAGTTCTTCAGAGGCCGATGCCAGTTGATTTGAACTCACAATGACATTGCTAATAGCATCATTCAATTTTTGAAACAAAAAGTTAAGGTCTTGGCCTAGCTGTGAGAGTTCATTATTCCCTGCATCTTTCAAACGAATGGTTAGATCTAAATCTGAAACGATTTTCGCGATGATAGAGCGTGTGCCATTTATCTGATTGATGATTGTTTTAGAAATACAGGTGCCGAGTATGATGATCAATAGCGCTGCTGAACTTCCTATTGCAATCACATAATTGATAGCTGATTTCTCATGCTCTTCTGCTCTCAAACTAGCAGCTTGGGTAAATGCTTCAAGTTGCCTCAGGAGTGTTTCGATAGCATGGTTGAGAGTGTCTTCTTCTTGCTCAACAGAAAATGCCATATTTTGTGCTTCTAATGCATCGTTTTGATTAAGCAGTGCTACAACATCCAAGGCGTGTTGTTCGTATTGTTTGTGAGATTGATCTAATATTTCTAGTTTGGCTAAGAATTCAGTGAGTTTTAGTTTATCACTCTCTATGTCGATGCTTTTAGTGGCTGTTTCAATAAAATGCTCAGCTTCTTTAAATGTGTTGTTGACGTCTTCTGATAGTGTGGAGAACTTCTCTTTGGCATCTTCGAACTTTTGGTAAGCTTTACTGCTGTTTTCATCAATATCTTTCATTATGCCGTAGTGCAAAGCTCTTTCAAATACGATGGACTGCTCAAGCTGCTTCAATGCGATTTCTGTCACCATGCCAGTCAGAGGGATATCCTTTTCGGCTACATTAACAAGCTCTTTTTTAATTGAAAGTAGCTGGAAAATAGTACTGAAAATAATTAAAGCCAGTGAGCTTAATGCAATAGTACATAGAATGATGAGTAGTCTTTTTATGGTAAGTGAATTAAATAACTGCATAGTTATTATGTATTCCTAAGTAAAACCAAGCTACTAGATTTAATTAAGAGGCTTATATTTATATTATATTTGTTAGCTTCATAATAAACCTCTAATAACAATAGCTGGTTGAGGTGATTTAAGGTTTCAGCAATCGAATAATAACCAAATTATGGTTAATACTTAGTTATTATTTATAATTTAAATAACACTTTAAAATCATAAAGATACGACAGTTTTGCGCCGCTACCTAATTGAAAGACGAATACTTAAATTCGAATTTTCAATCTAAATGTTACTTTATAGATACATTATTACGGTTTTGTTAAAACGATGGTTAAAAGCTACAAACTTCAAATGAGCTATATACCCAAGATTAAGGAGCATGCGATCAAGTCCGCAAATCTTCTCTGTGGATAACTAAGGGGCCAGATCCGCGGAAAAATACGCAGTGAATGGCCAGTCCTTTACAAGTGTTTTGACAAAGGAGATGGCCCCTTAGATATCCACCCTACGGGGCGTACAGGATATTCCGTGCTCTTCGTTAATGCTTTTCGCCGGGCAACCAGCCCGCCTGTAAGTATTGCGTCAATCACGAAAAATCCTGTACGCCAGAGGTGTTTGGGACTTAATCTCATGTTCCTTAAGCTACAGCAACAGGCTGCAGAAAATCACTTAGTTTATAAAGGGTTAATAAACTAAAGGCTCTTAGAGGAATTAGTGAACAACTCTAAGGCGTTCTTTGCCGCATTGTTTAGAGCATGAAAGCCGTTTTGGATATGTGTACTGTTTTCTCAAAGATAGATCGTATACTCTTTTGTTCGGAGTATTCTCTGTAATAGAGTTCGTCTAATTGCTTGAAAAACAGAGGAAACAGTGAATAAGTCCCTAGATGTTCCCTGTTTCCCTAACAAAACGGAGAGGTTGTGAAACGATTTGATAGAGTGACAGCAATATTGCTGTTGTTGCAAACAAGGTCAGTGGTTACCGCTCAATTTTTGGCCCAGAATTTTGAAGTATCGGAGCGAACAATTTATCGTGATATCAGGGCGCTAGAAACAGCAGGAGTGCCCATCGGTGCGGAGCCTGGGGTTGGCTATTTTCTTGAAAAGAGTTATCACTTAGCGCCAGTGAGCTTTAGTATAGAAGAGGCATCAGCGCTGTTGTTAGGTGAAAAGTTTTTAGCTAAGAGCTTAGATGTGAATGCTTTGGCTGATTTTAAGCAAGCGCTACATAAGGTTCGAGCCGTCATCGATAACACTGATAAAGACCGATTAAGCTCTCTTGATGATCAAATTCAAGTACTGCCAGTGAGTAGTCATTTCCCTCTCGATGGCGGGCAGCTCCCAGGCGCTAGCGATAGTCATTACAGTGCTGATCCTTGGTTAAGCGAGTGTCGGAGTGCTTTGTTACAGCGCCAAGTTGTCGATATTTGTTATCTTGCCATGAGTCAAAACCAGCAAGCGAGTGATCGCACTATTGAGCCTATAGGGCTGTTCTATTACAACTGGCACTGGCATTTAATTGCTTGGTGTAGACTTCGCCAAGGCTATCGAGATTTTAGGCTTGATCGAGTGCGATCATTCACGCCTTTAAAGGAGCAGTTTGCGCGTCATAGTCGTTTAACACTACAGCAGTACTTGAATAGCAGGAAAGAGCGTGAGTCTTTGCAAGAGGTTGAATTACTGTTTTCACATCAAGCGGCTAAATTTGTCGAGGAGCAGCGTTACTTCTTTGGTTTTATCGATGAAGAGCAGTTTCAGGGTAAGGTCAAAATGCGTTTCTTGACTGCCCTACCTGAGTACATGGCACGTTGGTTATTACAGTACACAAATGAAGTTGAAGTGCTTAAGGGAGATGCGATTAAAGTTGCTTTGAAGCAGTTTTCGCAACAACTATTTGAGCATTGGCAAAAATAATAACGGGTATTTTTAGATATACCCTAAATGCTCCTGACACAGGGTTGTCAGTGGTTCGTGACAGGATGGGTTCTTATTAGTAAATCAATAGGAGAAACAGAATGAAACGTACAGCCGTTAACCCTTGGGATTGGTCACAACAACTAGGCTATAACCAAGCAGAGCTCATTCAAGGAGCTAGCAGGCAGCTAAATTGTGCAGGACAAACATCTGTTAATGAAAAAGGCCAGCCTCAGCACTCGGGGGATATGCGCGCTCAGATCAGCGTTGCACTGAATAATCTAGAGGCTGTTTTAAAAGCTGCTGATATGGGTTTAAAGGATATAACTAAACTCGTTATTTACACAACAGACGTTGATGAGGCAATGAAGCACTTTGATTTATTGGGCGCGCGCTTTGGTGCTGCTCAAGTAGCAGCGCCAATGACATTGCTAGGGGTAGCCCGCTTAGCGCTGCCTGAACTGATGTTTGAAATTGAGGCTATCGCTGCTCAATAGCCTTAGTAGAAGAATAAAAATCTTTGCAATACAAGCTACAAGCTCTCTAATAAGCTTGTAGCTATTTACCAATACAAAAACTTGAGAATATCTTACCGAGCAGTTCATCGCTGCTGACATCGCCCGTAATCTCACCGAGCGCTTGCTGCGCTTGGCGTAAATCCTCAGCTAGTAACTCACCTGCATTGTTGTGAATAAGTTGCGCTAAGCCTAAATCCAACAGCTCTTGTGCGCGATCAATGGCATCAAGGTGGCGTCTTCTAGCTAAGAAACCGCCCTCAGCAGTCGCTTGATATCCCATGCAAGTTTTTAAATGCTCGCGCAATACGTTAACACCTAGATCTGCTTTCGCCGATAGGTTAATTAGCGGGGTAGGGTGACCAGATTGCATACCGATTTCTTCACCGGTCAAATCGGCTTTGTTGCGAATAATGGTGATTTTGTCGAGGTTTTCTAACTGTTCGACAAATTCAGGCCAGATTTGTTGGGGGTCATCCGCCGCTGTTTGAGTGCTATCAACCATTAATAAGATACGATCGGCTGTTTGGATTTCCTGCCACGCCCTTGAAATACCGATGCGCTCAACTTCATCGGGAGCATCGCGTAAACCTGCGGTATCGATAATGTGCAATGGCATGCCATCGATGTGGATATGCTCGCGCAATACATCACGGGTAGTGCCTGCAATATCGGTGACAATAGCGGCTTCTTTGCCGGCTAATGCATTGAGTAAGCTCGACTTCCCAGCATTGGGGCGACCGGCAATTACAACGTTCATACCCTCGCGAATCAAGCTGCCTTGCTTAGCTTCATTTTTTACATCACTCAATAGTGCGATGACTTTTTCTAAGCGATTTTGCACTATGCCATCGGCGAGAAAATCAATTTCCTCTTCTGGGAAGTCGATGGCTGCTTCCACATAAATGCGTAAGTTAGTAAGCTGCTCTACAAGGGTGTGGATACGGTTGGAAAACTCACCTTGTAAAGAGCGCAGTGCGCATTTGGCCGCTTGTTGGGATGAGCTGTCAATTAGATCGGCAATCGCTTCAGCTTGTGCTAAATCCAGCTTGTCGTTTAAAAATGCACGCTCCGAGAATTCACCTGGGTTGGCTAAGCGACATCCGAGTGCTTGTACACGCTGCAGTAGGAAGTCCATTACTATCGGGCCGCCGTGCCCTTGTAGCTCAAGCACGTCTTCACCTGTGAAAGAGTTTGGACCGGGGAAATACAGCGCTATCCCTTCATCTAACTCAGCGCCGTTTTCATCGAGGAAAGGGCCGTAGTGAGCGTAGCGTGCCTTGGGTAGCTCACCGACAACTGCCTTGGCAACTTCGCTTGCAGCGGGTCCTGAAACACGAATAATTCCCACGCCTCCACGGCCAGGTGCAGTCGCTTGTGCGGCAATAGTATCTTGTGAGATTAAAGACATAATCAGGAGCTCCGTTAAAAGCGTTTTGCTAAGTGTAAAAGGGTATCTAAAAAAAACAAGGCCCCCGAAGGAGCCTTGTTTGGATAACTTGTCACTCAGTGAATGACTTAAGTTTCATTTTCGATCTGTTTGTTGATCACGTATTGCTGAGCGATCGACAAGATGTTGTTCACTACCCAGTATAGGGTCAGACCAGCTGGGAACCACAAGAAGAAGAATGTGAAAATGATTGGTAGCATTTTCATGATCTTCGCTTGCATCGGATCAGGTGGCGCAGGGTTTAAAGACTGCTGAATGAACATACTAGCACCCATCAGAATAGGTAGGATGAAATATGGATCTTGAACAGATAAGTCATTGATGTATAAGAAGCTTGCGTGGCGTAGCTCAACAGACTCCATCAGTACCCAGTAGAGGGCGATGAAGATTGGCATTTGCGCAACGATCGGTAAACAGCCGCCTAGAGGATTGATTTTCTCTTTTTTGTAGAGCTCCATCATTTCCTTAGACATGCCTTGTTTATCATCGCCGTGCTTTTCTTTTAAGCTGGCAATAACAGGACCGAATTTACGCATTTTCGCCATTGATCTAAAGGCTTTAGCGTTAAGGTGGAAAAGCGCTGCTTTAACAACAACCGTGATACCGATGATCGCTAGACCCCAGTTTCCTAAGAAGCCGTGGATAGTCGTTAGCAACCAGTATAGCGGTGAAGCGATCCACCATAACCAGCCGTAATCTACGGTTAGGTTAAGCGCAGGTGCGGTAGCTTCCATTTGTGCTTGGTCTTTGGGACCTGCAAAGAACGTTGCTGATACTTCGCTCGTGCTACCTGGTGCTACATTGATTGCAGGTGAAACAAAACCTGCAATGTAGTTGTTACCTGACTTACGAGTGCTGTAAGTGTACTCAGCTCCAGGTGCAGGTATCCAAGCGCTTACGAAGTAGTGCTGTACCATTGCAACCCAACCATCGACACTCTTCTTCTTGAAGTTGCCGTCGTCGATATCATCGAAATCGTACTTTTGGTAGTTGTCTTCAGCGGTTGAGAACACAGGACCTAAGTAAGACTGCATGCCCATATCTGTCTGTGAAGTCGGATCGGCAAAGTTACTGCGTTTGATTTGTGCGAACAAGCTAGACTGCCAGTTTTGGCTCGTCTGGTTGTCGATAATGTAGTTCAGACCGACAGCGTATTGACCTTGTCTAAAGGTATAGCGCTTCGTGATAGTAACGCCGTCTTTAACCAGCATTAAGTTCACTTCTAGCGTATCGCCGCTCATTGTGTAGCTAGTGCTGTCTGAAGAGTAAGTAGGGCGGCCATCCGGAGAAGCATCAGGACCGTTAGTGCCGACTAATCCACTCTGTGCGATGTAGGTACGCTCTGCATTTTGCTCAAGTAAAACAAACGGGAGTTCAAGACCTAACTGCGCTTTCTGCTTAGGTAAAGTTACCTCAATGATATCACCGCCTTTCGAGTCGATAATGACATTAAGTACATCTGTTTTTACGCTGATTAACTGGCCGTTCACTACGTTTTCAACAGGTGCTGCAGCTGTGTTGCTTGCAGGTACATCGGTTGTCGTTGTAGCTTTAGCTGCAGCAGGTAAATCACCTGTCGTCGGTTCAGTGCTGCCGTAAGCAGAAACGCTTGCGCTCTGTTCTACTGCAACCGGCTTAGTACCGTAATCTGCATTCCACTGTAGTACTAGCATATAAGTAATAACCGCTAGAGTGGAGCCTAAAATTATTCGCTGAAAATCCATGGAATTTGCAACCCTTATTTGACGGAATGTGCGTTTTTAACTTTTTTGTTTAATCGAGACCAACATTTCTTCGCCAGCTTATGTAAATTCTCATTGCCAAGCTCATCGGCGCCTTTGCGCACCATGACGATCATATCTTGGGCAGGGAGATTATTTTGGTTGAGACGAAAAGATTCACGAATGATACGTCTAACTAAATTACGTTTCACTGCTCTGCGAATATTTTTTTTAGAAATGATGAAGCCGATCCTAGGATGATCGAGTCCATTAGCGCGAGAGAGGATTAAAATGCGCTGATCTGGTATTTTTATTTCAACATCGTCGAAGACTTGTTGAAAATCCCCACTCGATAAAAGTCTTAACTCGCGGGGATAATTATGCATCTGTATTCAGTTCGCAATATTAAGCAGAAAGCTTCTTGCGGCCTTTAGCACGACGACGGTTAATAATAGCACGGCCGCTTTTAGTCGCCATACGAGCGCGGAAACCATGAGTACGTGCACGCTTTAAAACGCTTGGTTGGAAAGTTCTTTTCATTTGTCAGTCCTCTGAACGATTATTTGTTTAGTGGTCTGATGCCCACATAGCAAAATTTAGTCGCGAGATTTTATAGAGAATCGGCGCAAAGTTCAAACCTTTTCCTAAAGATAGTGTAATTATTTTGCATGTATTTAGGTGTAATCTAGAGCTAGATTAGCATAGCTTTGTGCACAAAAAAGCGGCAAAAATATGTTATTAAGTGTATTTTGTTTAATATTTTCAATAATTTAACTTGTTAATAAAATATTTAACAACCCGTTCATTGAATAAAATTTCCTATAAAAATAGACAAAAATGCTGATAAAACCAGCTATCTTGGTGAAAAAAGGAGCATTTAAAAAGAGTATTGAAAAAAAATGTGAATATGTGGATAACCTAAAAAAAGAGAGGTAGAATGGCGCCCTTATTTGTCAGCATGATGAATGATTAAAACCTTATTAGATGAATCGATTTGATTTAATGATGGTTATTTTAATCTGACTGTCGCACTTCCTTCTTATTATAGTTGGCAATTTATTAGTCGTTTATTTTTGGAGCACATATATATGTCGATAGAGTTGTGGGAGCGTTGTTTGCAAAGTTTGCAAAATGAATTCCCCGCTCAGCAATTCAATACTTGGATTAAACCTCTTCAAGCAGAAGTGGCGGAAACTAGTTTAGTATTGATTGCTCCAAACAGATTTGTTCGCGATTGGGTTAACGATAAATTTTTATCACGTATTACCCAAGTTGTTTGTGATGTAGTGGGTGATGCAGGTTTTGTTGTTCGTTTAGAAGTAAGGCAAAGACAAGGCGCTGCTCCTATTAGTATGCCAGTTGTGCAGCCGCGTATTCGACCTTCTCCTAGAGTGAGTCTGAATCAAAACTTCCACGCAGGGGATAATGATCCTCTCCCGGTTCCAGCACCGCCTGCGGCCTCTTTTGATGAGCCAAAGCCGCAATTAGAACTTGATGTGGGCGATTTTGGTAAAGGTCATCGTGTTGTGGATGTTGAAGGCGGTTTACGCCATCAATCGAATTTAAACGAAGCTTTTATTTTTGAATCGTTTGTTCAAGGTAAATCGAATCAATTAGCATTAGCTGCAGCACAGCAAGTGAGTGATAACCCAGGTGGTTCTTACAATCCTCTCTTTATCTACGGCGGTGTTGGCTTGGGTAAAACCCACTTAATGCACGCTGTAGGTATGGAGCTGTTAAAGAAGAACCCAAATGCACGTATCGTTTATTTACACTCAGAACGTTTCGTTGCGGATATGGTTAAAGCATTACAGCTCAATGCGATCAATGATTTTAAGCGCTATTACCGTTCGGTTGATGCGCTACTTATCGATGATATTCAATTTTTTGCTGGCAAGGAGCGCTCTCAAGAAGAGTTTTTTCACACTTTCAATGCATTACTTGAAGGTGGTCAGCAGATGATTTTAACCAGTGATCGCTATCCTAAAGAGATTGCCGGCGTTGAAGATCGTTTGAAATCACGCTTTGGCTGGGGCTTAACCGTTGCTATTGAGCCACCAGAGCTAGAAACCCGTGTTGCTATTGTGATGAAAAAAGCACAAGAAGCCGGTGTAATGCTACCTGATGATGCTGCGTTCTTTTTAGCGCAGAAGATTCGCTCTAACGTTCGTGAGTTAGAAGGAGCCTTAAAGCGTGTTATCGCCAATGCGCATTTTACGGGCAATGCGATTACAACAGCCTTTATCAAAGAATCTCTTAAAGACTTACTAGCTTTACAAGATAAACAAGTTAGTATTGATAATATACAAAGAGTTGTAGCAGAGTATTACAAAATTAAAATAGCGGATTTACTGTCAAAAAGACGTAATCGCTCGGTGGCAAGACCACGCCAAGTAGCAATGAGTTTGGCTAAAGAGCTAACCAATCATTCGCTACCTGAAATAGGTGATGCATTTGGTGGCAGAGACCATACAACTGTATTGCATGCTTGTAGAAAAATTAAAGAACTGCGTGAATCCGATGCGGATATCCGTGAAGATTATCAAAATCTACTACGCCATTTAACCGCGTAGCATTGATTAAAAAGGTAGCGAAAACATGAGATTTGTCATTTCCCGTGAAGCACTAATTAAGCCGTTACAACTTGTAGCGGGTGTTGTTGAGCGTCGTCAGACTTTGCCTGTACTATCAAATATTTTATTGGTGGCAGAGGGTGATCAGCTTTCTATGACAGGTACTGACTTGGAAGTTGAACTGGTTGGTAGAGTAACATTAGATGAGCCTGCGCAGCCGGGTTCGATCACGGTTCCTGCACGTAAGTTAATGGATATCTGCAAATCTTTACCTGATAACGCCATTATCGAAATGAAGCTTGAAGAGAGCAAAGTTGTCATTAAAGCGGGGCGAAGCCGTTTTAGCTTAACAACCTTGCCTGCTACTGAGTTCCCTAATGTTGAAGATTGTGATCAAAGCTACGAGTTAAGTTTGCCACAGGAAAAACTGCGTCATTTGATTGATCAAACTGGTTTTTCCATGGCGCAACAAGATGTTCGCTATTACCTAAATGGTCTGATGATTGAAGTAAGTGATGGCATGTTGCGTACAGTGGCAACAGACGGGCACCGCCTAGCGACAAGTGTAACTGTTGCACAAACAGCGAATGAAACAGCCGAGCAGATCATTATTCCTCGCAAGGGTATTTTAGAGCTTGCTAGATTATTACAAGGTCATGAAAACCCTGTTAAATTAGTCGTTGGCAGCAGCCATGTGCGCGCTCATGTTGATGACTTTATCTTCACATCTAAGCTAGTTGACGGTAAGTTCCCTGATTATCAGCGCGTTATTCCACGTGGTGGTGATAAAACAGTACTGGGTAATCGTCAAGAGTTACGCCAAGTGTTTAGCCGTATCGCGATTCTATCTAACGAGAAGTACCGTGGAGTGCGTTTAACGCTGACCAGCGGCTTCTTAAAAGTAATGGCGAACAACCCTGAACAAGAAGAAGCAGAAGAAACTATCGCAATCGATTATCAAGGTGATTCTTTAGAAATTGGCTTCAATGTTAACTATTTGATTGATGTGTTATCTATCATCAATTCAGACATTGTGCGTTTCACTTTGTCTGATTCAAACAGCAGTGCACTTGTAGAAGGCTATGACGAAGAAGGCAGTGTCTTTGTTGTGATGCCGATGCGTATGTAAATACACGCTCTAAAGCTCAGGCTAGCAGCCTGAGCTTTGCTGTTTTATCTAGAACAACCCTTCGTAAGTATCCAATTTGGTGATAAGCCTTGTTAAAAAAACGCCCTCAAAAGACACATACTCGTGATGTGAGCTTAGCGCTAAGGCGAAAGTTATTAAGGCAATTGCATTAAAGATGTCGATAAAATCACTAAAAATTCAAAATATCCGCAATCTAGATCATGTAGAGCTGGAACCATCTGACGCTGTTAATTTAATTTATGGTGTTAACGGTAGCGGCAAAACATCGCTATTAGAAGCGATCAACTTTCTCGGTTTGGCACGCTCTTTTCGCACTCGAAAGTTTGCTTATCTTGTCACTCATGAGCAAAAAGAATCACTGGTTTTCGCGCAGCTACAATCTCCAGGTGATCATTCACTACAACCTTTAGGTGTGAGCCGTGATACCAGTGGCAATGTAAATATTAGATATACAGCCACAAATATTGATATTTCACAGCTAGCAAGCCTTGTACCACTGTTGGTAATTAACACTGATAGCTTCCAAATATTAGAGGGAAGTCCTTCGATTAGGCGTCAGTTTATCGATTGGGGCTGCTTTCATGCAGATCAAAGCTATATAAAGGCGTGGAGAAGCTTTAAACGTGTATTACAACAGCGTAATTCTCTATTAAAGTGTGGTAAAATAGATCCGCAAATCCGTGGTGTTTGGGATGCTGAATTAGTTAAGTACGCTCAGCAAATTACCCAGATGCGCCAGCGCTATATTGATCAACTGTTACCTGACTTCTTGGCCATCTCGCAACGCTTGATGGGAGAGATAGATTTGAGCTTATCATTCTCACCAGGTTGGGATCAAAAACGCGCTTTAGATGAATTGTTAGAAGAGCAATTGCCGCGAGATTTGAAACAAGGTTATACCGCCGCCGGGCCGCAGCGTGCCGATATGCGCATAAAAGTGGACGGTGTCAGCGCAAGCGAGCGCCTTTCCAGAGGTCAAAAGAAGCTAGTGGTTAGTGCGTTGAAGCTAGCGCAAGGTGTTGTGTATAACCGTTTTAAAGAGGATAACTGCATCTATTTGATAGATGATCTACCCTCAGAATTAGATGCTAAACATTGCCAGCTTTTTTGCCAGTATTTAGAGCAAATGGGAAGCCAGTGTTTCATTACTTGTGTTGAGCCAGAAAGTTTAGCCAAGTATTGGCAGGAAGATACCGCACTGCAAAGCTTTAAAATGCAAGCTGGGCAGTTGATCACAAGTGATGACCAGCAAGCCAAAGAGATTTAAAGGGCAAATTATAGACGATGAGTAAATAGATAACCCGCTCAGTCGTTCAGCCCAAGCTTTAGATTAACTAAGGGTTATTATTGATAGAATTCAAGATGCACAGCCCTGATGAATTATCAGCAGTGCTGAGTAACAGCTAGGAGATAGCCATGAGTGGTGAAGAACAAGAATACGGTGCCGATAGTATCAAGGTCTTAAAAGGACTAGATGCGGTAAGAAAACGCCCAGGTATGTATATCGGAGATACAGATGATGGCACAGGCCTACATCACATGGTATTCGAGATCGTCGATAACTCTATCGATGAAGCATTAGCAGGTCACTGTAGCGAGATAAATGTTGTGATCCGCTCAGATGATACTGTCATGGTCAGCGATAACGGCCGTGGTATTCCGACAGACATCCACCCAGAAGAAGGCGTTTCAGCTGCTGAAGTTATCATGACAGTATTACACGCCGGTGGTAAGTTTGACGATAACAGCTATAAGGTTTCGGGTGGTTTACACGGTGTTGGTGTTTCAGTTGTAAACGCACTGTCGAGTAATTTAGATATTACAATCCGCCGCAACGGCCAAGTACACGAGCAAAGTTACGTGCATGGCGAGCCGCAAGCGCCATTAGCTGTTGTAGGTGAAACAGATACATCGGGGACACAGGTTGTGTTCACCGCATCTGCTGAAACATTCAGCAATGTTTTGTTTGTTTATGATCAATTAGCTAAACGATTACGTGAGCTATCATTTTTGAACTCAGGCGTTTGTATCGTATTAACCGATGAGCGTGATGGGCGTACTGATAAGTTCTCCTATGAAGGTGGTTTAGCGGAATTTGTCTCTTACTTAAACAAAAACAAATCGCCTGTTAGCCAAATTGCACATCTTAATACGATGCACGAAAACGGTGTTGGCGTTGAGATTGCATTGCAGTGGAACGACTCATACCAAGAGGGTATTTACTGCTTTACTAACAATATTCCACAGCGCGATGGTGGTACTCACTTATCTGGTTTTCGCGGGGCGTTAACGCGCACCTTGAATAACTATATTGAAAGTGAAAGCATGAACAAAAATAGCAAAACAGCAACTTCTGGGGATGACTGTCGAGAAGGGCTGGTTGCTATTATTTCGGTAAAAGTTCCAGATCCTAAGTTTTCTTCTCAAACCAAAGATAAATTGGTTTCTTCAGAAGTTAAAACAGCGGTAGAGCAAAGCTTTGCACAGCTATTTAGTGATTTCTTACAAGAGAACCCGCAAGATGCTAAATCGATTGTTAATAAAATGATCGATGCTGCTCGCGCACGTGATGCGGCGCGTAAAGCCCGTGAAATGACACGTCGTAAAGGTGCATTAGATATTGCAGGTTTGCCAGGAAAATTGGCTGATTGCCAAGAGAAAGATCCTGCACTTTCAGAACTCTACTTGGTGGAGGGTGACTCAGCTGGCGGATCTGCCAAACAGGGCCGTGCACGTAAAACCCAAGCTATCTTGCCGCTTAAAGGTAAGATCTTAAACGTTGAAAAAGCACGTTTTGATAAAATGCTTGGTTCCCAAGAAGTAGGAACACTTATTACAGCGCTAGGTACCAGTATCGGCCGTGATGAGTTCAATGTTGATAAATTGCGTTACCATCGCATCATTATCATGACCGATGCCGACGTCGATGGATCACACATCCGTACTTTGCTATTGACCTTCTTCTTCCGTCAAATGCCGGTATTAGT